>NZ_KV804811.1:0-61231 GCF_001811455.1 Rothia sp. HMSC065G12 | reverse complement strand
CCCGTGCGGCCGCACACCGGGAGCCGCCCGCCGTACACAAAGAGCTAACGAGGAAGACATGACAGCCATCGCACCCGCACCAACGCCCCAGCCGCATACCGGCGATATTCCCCCGGGAGCGCATCCGCCCACGTCCGCAGATATTCTGCGTGCCGCCGGTGACATGGGGATCGGTACCAGCGCTGCAACCAGTTTTGCGGCGTCTTTGCAAGGGTTAGCGGGGCAGGCGCGCAGTAAGGGTCAGGAACTCGCCGCCAGCTTAGAACAACATGCCGCGAGCATTCAGACGATGCTTCACAAAGCCCACGGTATGCGTGCCGAACACTGGAAATCCTCGGCAGGGAGAGCCTATCGAAACGCATTAGAACAGCACGAAAAAAGCCTGACCGAAACTCACCAGCAAGTACAGCACGCAGCCGAGGATGCGCGCCGCGCTGGCGAAGAAGTTGCCGCAGCCTTGGAATCCCAAGCAAACACTATTTTGGGTACCGCCGCCGGATTAGACGGAATGCTCAAAGGCCTGCTGAACACCACCGCCGATACCCTCGAAAACCTGAACCCCGCAGACATCATCAAATCCTCCGGCGCACTGAACGCTCAGCATGCCTTAGATCAGTTACTCAATTATTCGCAGGTTCCCACCGGGCTCTTACAGAGCTCGGGCATTCACTAATCGCTAGACAACAGGGAAGGACTCACGATGAACACTCCGGGACAACAGATAGCAGCCGGTGGGGACGATAAAACCATTAGCGTTCTGCTGGAAGAGCTGCCGCAGCTCGCACAGAATGTACACCAGCTAGGCGGCGATTGCGGGTCATTACCCCTGCCGATGAGCGGTATCGCGGCGCAGCTCATGCTTTTTCTCGGCACCAACGAACATGGGCGGCAAGCCTCGGTCATGACCACCTCTGCCGCAGCGACGTTGGGGGAGCGGGCCGTTAAGCTGGAGGCAACCGCCAGTGCAATAGACGCCTGCTCGAAAGGCTACCATCAGGCAGAAGAAGCCGCGAAGGGACTGTTCAACCGCATCGGGCTCACTCAGGACGGGAAGATGCCTAACGGCATGTCGCAGGAAGAGTGGATGCGCAACGCGCTCATGCATCCGCAAGGCGCCTTCAACGACATGTGGTCCTGGGAAAAGTACGAGCTTGGATATAGCGCCGCAGAGAGCATTTTCGGGTGGGGTATGCGTAGCGGCAACCCCTATATTATGGGCTTTTCCGCACTGACGGCGATCACTCTCTTCGGGGCGACCGCCTACCAGGATATGCGCGCCAACCCGGAGATGGCGCGCAGGCGTATAGCGCGAAGACTCGAAAAAATGGGTATTCCCCGTGAGATAGCCGAACGAATTGCGAATGGAAAAATGCCGTGGCTCGGGAAGAAAGAACAGGACAACAAGAACCGCGGTGAACTCAAGAACTGGCATCGTGATAAGGCAGAACCGACGGATAAAATGCCCCGCACCCGCGCCGAGATCGCCCAGAATATGGAGCGCGTGAGCAAGGGAGACCTCTCGAAAAAATACGAAGGCGAAGATAAAGACGGGAAGGGTTATTCGGGGATTGAGGTACAGGTATACCGAGACCCCCAAACCGGCCGCAAAATCGTATACGCCTATATCCCAGGGACGGACTTTTCCAATAAACCTGGCGAGCCCGACGGTATCCAAGGCACCCTGCAAATAGGCGCCGATACCCCGAACGCCTCTATCCAAGACAGCCATATCATGATGCGCGCCCTAGACCGTGCGCTAAGAGATCAAGGCGTGACCTCAGCCGATGATGTGATTCTCGTAGGACATTCCCAGGGTGCGGCTATCGCCTATAACGCCGCCAATAACAACGAATTTGCCTCACGCTACCACGTGAGCGATGTGTACACTTTTGGCGGCCCCGTACAAGCATTACCAGACCGAGGAAATAAGACCTTCCGCGTGCATCAAACCAAAGACAAAGGCGATCCTATCCCCGCAATCATCAGCGGCCAGACGTGGAAGGAACGCCCAGGTGACTCGACCGTGATTACTGACCGTAGAAGTTTTCGCCAAGGTGGAGATCCTAAACCACATGAAATGACTCATGATATGAGGTTTTATCGTGAATCATTAGAACGGAATGCTAATGCGCAGAAACCTATGGCGGCTGTCCCTCAAGGTAACTACACCTACGAAGGCGGAAATGTCTATAACGCTACCTCTGAGGGAGGACCTTCGTTATGGGAGAGCGGAGCCGCAACATTATCAAATGAGCGTGGTGTAAATCCTCAAGTAGCTGGAAATATGGGGATTGACTTGGCTCAAGATAAGGCACGGTCATGGACACCCGATTTTTTGAAACCCAGTATGGATGCGCTTGATCCACGAAAGCCCGTCGATTACACAGACCCGAAGATTTCGGGACTACCCGCACCGGTGCAGAACCCCGGCACCACAGATACCCAACACTCACCCGCAGCATGGCATGCGCCCGAGTCGCTGGAGAACATATCGGGGCCAAAACCCATGCCGTACAGCCATCACGGGGAAGGGATCATACCTTCCGGGGCAGGCTCCCACGCCGAACCGTATTATGCGCCGCGGCTGCTGGATGACCTGCATCTGCCCAAGCTTGACATACCCCACGGCACGGGCGGAGGTGAAAACCTGTTGCCGAACCTTGACCTGAAAACACAGGAAGGATACCTGCCGCCGCTGGGGGAGCACCTGCTGGGCAACCCCACCGAGGCACCGCACCTGCACATACCGCAGAATCAGCTGCAGCCCGATGGTGAGACCGTAACCCCCGCCGATACCGGCAGCCGTATGCCCACCATCACCCCAGACCCCGAGATGCGCACCTCACACGACCCCAGGCTCCTAGGCGCACCAGCGTAAACGCAACCGCGCCCGATCGGCAGAAACCCGCGTGACCTAGCGCAAAAATCCGGGGCGGGGAGGAGAGCGAGCACTATACTGTGGATATGAGTGAATCACACCAACCGCAGACATCACCGATTCCCCCGCGCCATATTTTTGCGAACCTTCCGGCCTATGTGGCAGGAAAACCCGCACCGCAGGTTGCCGGGCTAACCCAGTACAAACTATCCTCCAACGAGAACCCTCTCGGGCCCGTACCCAAGGTCGCCGAAATTCTCAGTACCTTCGATGCGGTACACCGCTACCCAGACCCGCTCTCAACGAAGTTGCGTGAAGCGCTCGCCAAGCGGTTCAACCTGGATGCCGAGAATATCGTGACAGGCGCCGGAAGCCTGGGTGCACTCAATCAGATTCTCAAAGCGTTTGCTGGAGTCGATGCGGACGGTGTGCAGGACGAAGTCATATACGCCTGGCGTTCCTTTGAGGCATACCCCATTCTGGTGGGGCTGCTGGGCGCAAAAAGCGTGCAGATTCCAAACCTGCCCAACGGTGCCCACGATCTGCAGGGAATGCTCGATGCGATCACCGACCGCACCCGCGTGATCTTGGTGTGCCCCCCTAACACCCCCACCGGGCCCGCCGTCACCGAAAAACAAATCCGCGAGTTCCTAGCGCAGGTGCCGCCTCATATTGTGGTGGTGCTCGACGAAGCATATTTCGAGTTCTGCACGGTATCACCCGTACCCGACGGGGAAGATGCGCCGCTGGACGGTCTGCGCCTGTACCGTGAATACCCGAACGTGATCGTGCTCAGAACCTTCTCGAAAGCACAGGGACTTGCAGGGCTTCGCGTGGGGTACTCGGTATCGCATCCGCAGCTGACCCAGTATTTGCGGGTGAGCGCCACAACCTTTGCCGTTACCGCCGTGGCAGAGGCCGCCGCTGTCGCCTCCATAGAACATGAAGATCAGGTGATGGAACGTGTACAACACCTGGTGACTGAGCGTGAGCGCGTGGCCGCCCGGCTGCACGAGCTGGGGTACAACATTCCGCAAACCTACGCCAACTTCGTGTGGCTTCCTCTGGGAGAACACACCGCGGAATTTACCGAACTGGCGCGCGCTAACGCTCTGGCGGTGCGCGCTTTCGACTCCGAGGGCGTGCGGGTGAGCATTGGCGAAGATGAGGCAAATGACCGCTTCATCAGCATCTGCGAGCAGTTCCCGCACAGAGTCTAAACTCCCTCAACTCTCGGGTTGAGCTATGTCGCCGAGGGCTCGGGAAGAGACCGTGTGGGCTCTCGGTGACAACACTTAGAATGCTCCTCGCTCACGTAAGTATTCCGCGAATCAACATGCACACAGAACGGTGCATTACGCCAGAAGGAAAGCATAGAAAACCGCACAATAAACCTTCACTTCGTTCTTAAGCGAGTAAAATAAGAGGAAATATGCCCAAGCCTTCCGCCCCGCGTGCCGAAACTCTCTGTGTGCGCCCGGCGTGAAGGACAGCTCGTATCTGCGTGGAGGATTGATGCACGAGAACGAAAAATATCCGGGAGTACCCGAACGCATCCAGCTGATGGATGAGAACGGCAAGGTACACGAGAACCCCACCTTCAGCTCTTATGTGCAGGACGTAGACGCAGAACAGCTTCGCGAGGCCTACCGCCTGATGTACATCACCCGCCGCATCGACGACGAAGGAACGGCGCTTCAGAGGCAAGGGCAAATGGCTCTGTGGGTGCCCAGCCGCGGGCAGGAAGCGGCACAGGTCGGCTCTGCACTGGCATTCGCCCCCAACGACTATATTTTTCCCTCCTACCGTGAACACGCGGTCGCTTTTGCCCGCGGCGTAGATTTCCGCGAACTCATCACGGTTTTCCGCGGCTCACACACCCACGGGTGGGACCCTAAAAAACATAACTTCCATGTCTACACCAAAGTGCTTGCCGCACAGATTCCGCACGCAGTCGGCTACGCTATGGGGCTGAACTTTGATGCCGATATTGCGGCGGAAACCGGGCAGCTGCAGACAGGCCAAGGGCAGGCCACCAACCCCGATAACGACACCGTGAAACCCGCCGTTGGCGTCTACTTCGGCGACGGTTCCTCCACCGAAGGCGAAGCCCACGAGGCCATGGCCTTTGCCGCATCCTACGATGCCCCCGTACTCTTCTTCGTACAAAACAACCGCTGGGCTATTTCGGTACCCTTCGACGTGCAGTCGCGTGTGCCCATCTCAACCCGCGCCCAAGGCTACGGCTTTGAAGGGCTGCGTGTTGACGGCAACGATGCGCTCGGCACCCTCGCCGTCACCCGCTACGCGCTCGATAAAATCCGCCGCGGCGAAGGCCCCGTACTGATCGAGGCGGAAACATACCGCCTGGGCCCGCATACCACCGCCGACGACCCCACCAAATACCGTGACGACGAAGAACTCCAGCAGCGTCTGAACGCAGACCCGCTGATTCGCCTGGAAAAATATCTGCGCGAGAACGGGCACGCAGATGATGCCTTCTTCGAAAAACTCGCCGAAGAAGCACAAGAACTTGCCAACGGGGTGCGCGAGGCGGCGATTGCCTCCGAACCCTATGAATTCGACCGGTTCTTCGACCGCGCCTACGCCGAAGAACACCTTCAGGTAGAAGAAGAACGCGAGTTCTACCGCAACTACGTCGCAGGTTTCGAGGAGGACTAAGAATGAGCGAGCAGAATGCACAGGTTGAGCGCCTGACCCTGGCGAAAGCGATCACTCGCGGCCTCGACGACGCAATGGCAGATAACCGCAAAGTCGTGCTGATCGGCGAAGATATCGGCAAACTCGGCGGCGTATACCGCGTAACCGAAGGGCTTCTGGCGAAGCACGGGCAGAAGCGTGTGATGGATTCTCCCCTCGGAGAAGCCGGTATCGTGGGCACCTCCATCGGCATGGCGATGCGCGGCTATCGGCCCGTAGCCGAGATTCAGTTCGACGGGTTCGTCTTCCCCGCCTACAACCAGATCACCACCCAGCTCGCCAAAATCCACAACCGCAGCGACAAAAAATACGTTGTTCCGGTTACGATCCGTATTCCCTACGGCGGTGTAATCGGGGCGGTCGAGCATCACTCAGAATCGCCCGAGGCACTGTTCGCGCATACCGCCGGGCTGCGCATCGTAACGCCGTCCTCACCGCATGACGCCTATTGGATGACCCGCAAATCCATTGAATGCGATGACCCGGTGATTATTTTCGAGCCCAAACGCCGCTACTGGCTCAAGGGCGAGGTGAATTTTGCGGATACCGACTTTGATCCGTTCCAGGCGCAGGTGGTGCGCGAAGGCACAGACGCGACCATCGTGGCATACGGTCCGCTGGTGCCGGTAGCGCTCGCCGCCGCAGAGGCCGCCGTCGAAGACGGACGCTCGATCGAAGTCATTGACCTGCGGTCGATCTCTCCGATGGATGTGCCCACCGTCGCCGCATCCGTGGTGAAGACCGGGCGCCTGATTGTTGCCCACGAAGCGCCGACCTTCGGGGGCATGGGCGGCGAACTTGCCGCCGTGATCACCGAGCGCTGCTTCTACAGTCTGCAGGCCCCGGTGCTGCGTGTGGGCGGTTACTATATTCCGTACCCGGTACCGCGCACGGAGGACGAATACGTGCCCGATATTGACCGTATTCTTGAAGCCGTCGATCGCTCATTTGAATACTAAACCGTATATTCCATATTCCTTATATAACCCGCGAAGAATATTCCCGATAGGCTATATTCCCTAGCGAAAGGCATAAAATGTCCCAGATTTTTAATCTCCCCGATGTGGGTGAGGGTCTTACCGAGGCTGAGATCCTCACCTGGAAAGTCAGTGTTGGCAGCGAGGTCAGCATCAATGATGTTCTCGTCGAAATCGAGACCGCTAAATCCGTTGTGGAACTGCCCTCGCCCTACACCGGCACCGTGGAGAAGATTCTGGCGAGCGAGGGCGAGACGATCGAAGTCGGGACGCCTATTATCGCGATCTCCGGCAGTGCCGCATCCACCGCAGACGAACCGCAGGATGCGCCCACCGCATCTGCCGATGAGGGCGAGAGCGGTAACCAGGCACTCGTGGGTTCGGGCCCCAAGGCCGATTCGGTGAAGCGCCGCGCCCGCAAGCGCCCCGCATCCGCAAGGGCCCAGAACGCCGCGCCGCAGACCCCGGCATCGCTCGCTCAGGAGATGCCGGTGGCGCATACCCCCTCGTCACCCGAGCCACGCAATCAGGGTCTTTTCAGCGAGCTTGCCGAGCGCGCCTCCAAATTCGTAGAGAACAGCCCGTTCAATACGGTGGTGCAGCGTTTCCAGGGCGGGGCTGAGGTACCCGTCGTAACCGCACAGCCGACGCAGGAGTCGGTGCCGCATCGCCCATCGCTGGCGGCGCCACCCGTGCGTTTGGCGGCAAAAGAGCTGGGTGTCGATCTGGCGAATGTGACCGCGACCGGCTCGCGCGGGCAGGTGACGAAACAAGACCTGTTGAACTATGTGGCGCATCTTAACGATGTGCAGGAGTCCACGAGCCAGCGTTTCTGGCAGTCCCCGTCCGCACAGGGCGACCGCATGCAGCACATTCCGGTGCGCGGGGTGCGCAAGGCAACCGCGAAGGCTATGGTTTCTTCGGCGTTTAGCGCCCCGCATGTGTCGATTTTCGTGGACGTCGATGCTTCGCGCACCATGGAATTTATCAAGCGTTTGAAAAAGTCACGCCACTTCGAGGGCGTGAAGGTAACTCCGCTGCTGGTGCTTGCCGCCGCCGTGATTTGGGCGGCTGAACGGAACCCCCAGGTGAACGCTACGTGGACGGACAGCGAGATTCAGATCAAGCGCTTTATGAACTTGGGCATTGCGGCGGCGACCCCGCGCGGGCTGATGGTGCCGAATATCAAGGATGCGCAAGAGCTCTCTCTGCGCGAGCTCGCGATCGCCTTGAATAACCTGACGACTCGCGCCCGTGAGGGGAAGACCCAGCCCGCCGAGATGGCAAACGGAACCCTGACGATTACGAATATCGGTTCGCTTGGCATCGATACGGGAACCCCGATTATCAACCCCGGCGAGGTGGCGATCGTTGCCTTCGGCACGATTAAGCAAAAGCCCTGGGTGGTTGATGGTGAGGTTATTCCGCGCTGGGTAACCACGCTGGGCGGTTCTTTCGATCATCGCGTGGTAGACGGCGACCTCTCGGCGCGTTTCATGGCGGATGTTGCCGCGATTCTCGAAGAGCCCGCTATGCTTTTGGATATGTAGCGCTTACAAGTGCAGTAACGCTCAAGGGCGCCGAAGGATTCTCTTCTTTCGGCGCCCTGGTGTATTTTTTGGGTCTTGAAACCACACATATTCTGTTTCTGGAATATTCCCGAGTTGGCATATAGCCATATCGTGCAGACAAAAATGGGGCAGGGTTTTCATACTGTCACGAAACCCTACCCCAATCGCTATATTCCCTATGGGTTATATGCCTGAAGCGTTATAACTCCTGGTCCACATAGTTTTGTGCGTAGCGCTCCACACGACGGTGATAGATGCCGCCCATCAGGCCGCCCAGAACTGAGGCGATGAAGGTGATGCAGAGAACCAACGCAATCGTGAGAATAGCGCTTGCCGTACCGTGCTGCATATACCACTGCACGGAAAGGTTTGCGGAGCCTCCCTGGAAAACCTGGGGCGTGAAATAGGTGAGCAGACTTGCCGCAAACATGATCATGACCTGCCACAGCCACACCGAAATGCCCTGCTTTGCGCTGGAGAACCGTGCCATGCGGCCAGCCACATAACCGCCGATGCAGTACGCCACCAGGTATGCGGCACCGGTTCCGATACCCTGCCAGAGAGCGAGCGCATCGTTCCCCGAGAATAACCCGCGCACAATAGGAGCCATGGAATCGTAGGGGGTGCCGTGATTGGCCTCGACCACGGTTGCCGTAACCCAGAGCAAAAACTGCAAAACACCCATTGCGGCGAACCAACCCATCAGCCCGGGAATAACCTGAAGTCGCCCATAGCGTGCTTTCTGAAGCTCGAACGCAGTTGCCGCCGTGAGAATGGGGGCGTGCTCGTCGGTATCCTCACCGTCTTCTATGAAGTAATTTTGCGCGGGGGAAGGAGCGGACACAGCCACAATGGCATCACTATCGCCGCCTTCCCTAGGCGTCGTTGGATGCTCGGGGAGCGGGGGAAGCGCCTCCGTACTGTAAGTAACCATGCTGCTAGGCACGGCGGGGCGTAACTGATCCACGGAGTCGCTACTACTGGTAGACTCGTCGGAATCCTCTAGCCAGCCGAAGGAAGAATCGCCGTCGCGTGAACGATCCTTGGCGGTACCCGCATCAGTCTTCATCTGCGCATTGGCGGATGAAGAGCTTTCCTCAAGATATTTCTGCTGGTCGGCTGCAGAGAGAGGACGGGTTTTCTCTTCGGCTATATCATCGACCGGTACATCCTTGGGGGAGAGCACGACGGTCGGGTCGTCGCTTTCAAAAGCGGCGTCCCATGCGTCATGAGAGCTCTCCCGAAGCTCACTCTGGTTCGTTTTATTCTTCGCGTGAGCGGTATTTTCTTCAGCAGGGGTATTGCGATGGGGACCTGAGGTATTCTTTGGGGTAGATGTCATGGTCTCCTCCATATCGGTGGTTGGCATCTGAGAATTTTTATCTATATATGCTCATAAAAACCGTAGCGCTTGTGGCGCTCAGTTTAAGGGTCGGAAGTTGAGCGATATTAAAAGTTATCAGCTTTAAGGCGCGCATAAAATTCCTGCGCCTGCGTTATTTCCTGTTCACTGTATTGGTGCGGATGTGCCGGTCGCTGCTGCGGGTCAATCGTGCGGATAGTGCGCGCCGGATTACCGGCGACGATCGTGTTCTCGGGAACGTCTTTCGTGACCACAGACCCCGCCCCGATCACCGCGTTTTCGCCGATCGTGACGCCTCCAAGAATAATGGCTCCGCCGCCTATCCACACGTTATTGCCTACCGTGATTGGCAGGGCGCCCTCCCAAAAATTGATGCGATCCTGAACATTAATCGGGTGGGTGGGGGTGAGGAACTGGCAGCCGGGGCCGACGAACACGTAGTCGCCGATGGTAATGGGGGCTACGTCTAGGAACGTGGTGTTGAAATTGAAGAAACAATACTTGCCGATATGGGTATTGACTCCAAAATCGAAAGCAACCGGCGGGCGCATCTGGGTATGCTCACCCAGGCTGCCCAAGTAGTCGCGGAGCACATGCATGCCGTGGGCGTGCTCGCCACGCGCATAGTACTGCTCGAAAAACTTGACCGCTTGGTAGATGGAATCGCCGACTTGCTTATTCTCTTCGGTAAAGCGGTAGGCTTTGCCCGCCGTCATACGTTCAAAAGCCTCGCTGAGGTTCTGGCGGTTGGGCTTGCTCATGAGTGAGTCCCTCCCATCCAGAAGTACATGATGAGGATAATCGCTAAGCCGATGAGAATCACGATGCCGCCCAGAATGGCGAAGCGTTTCGAGATTTCTCGGAGCAGCTTTTTAAACTGCTCATCGGTAATGTCATGCCTGTTGCTCATACACCTAGTATCTCAGAAAGGCCCCATCGGATGCAGGCTGCAGGCTTACTGCATAGTTCTCGCAAGAGGGGCGTTATTCCGGGTTAGATACTACTTCCGGACTTCTATCTATAGGATGTGGGCATTGTATTAAGGATTCAGTACGAACGAACCTTCATGTAAATTATATGCTAGAGTTTAGGTATTATGTAAATTTTTGCGCATAAAAATAATGAAAGGGTAAATCATATCTATGAAAGACCTCGATTTTTCGAATCAAGGTGCCACCATTGAGAAGCTTCAAGAACTTGGAGTTCTAGATCGCCTTGAAGCTATGTTTCGTATCCTGAGGGTAGCTGCCGATCGTAACGAGTTCATCCCCTACACTAGGAACACGACTAAAGGCTCTTTTCACTATGACCTTGTTCGTTCCGTCATGTCGCGTGTGACGCTCACCGGAGAATACCAGCTTGATGACGGTGTAGAGCCTCATACCGAGATAGATACACTCATGGAGGGTCTTCCGCCTGAAGCTCGTAATTTTCTCCCGCTTGAACCGACTCACGGCATCTACACGTGGAATACGTTTAAAAATGTTCCATATTGGGAAGTAGATGATTTCTGCTCTCTCATCGTTCAGAGTGCGAACCGATTTGAAGGTGGTGTTCAAGGTGTCCGCTGGGAGCGAAGCACCAAGCAGACCATAGTCGCAGAGACGCAACATTATGTAGGGGAAGATGCCCTATTCTCCCCTGAAGACTTTGACCTGGATGGTTTCGAAGCCTCTGTACCTATGCACCTGCCAGCGCTCGTGGTCGCATATAATATCTCTCCAGAGGGAGAGTTGCTAGAGGGTGTGATTGGGGTACCTACTCCGGCTCGCAACACGTCTGACACTCCGTGGCTCTGGACATACGACATCCTGGCTCGCCTCGACCGCAAAGTACAGGTTGCACCTACGGCTACTCAAACCAGCCCCGTGCCTCAAGAGCAGATTCCAGATATCGAGCTTCAGCTCAAGCGCGAGGCCACTCATGAGTAATACAATAACCACGCAGAAAGAACTATGTCTTCCTTCAATGCCATCTTTGACAAGAACCGGCTGGTCCTAGCACGTCAGCTTGCAGGAATCCGGAAGAACGAACTCGCAGCAAAGGCGGGCGTGAGCGCTTCTGCTATCACCACCTGGGAATCCGGTGCTCGGAAACCCACGACGGAGAATATTGAAGCGCTCGCAGATGCTTTTTCGCTTCCGCCTTCTTTTTTTGAGGTGAACGCAGAGTATCAGCACACAAAATCCCAAGACGTTGAAACTATTAATGGTCTTGTTGCCAGTAGCGCACCGCATTTTCGGTCGCTTCGGGCAACTACGCAGCTTCAGCGCGACCAGGCAGAAGCCTATACGCACCTTGTGCATGATGTGGCAGGGGCACTTTCACGGCATATAGATTTCCCCGAACGGCAGATACCGGATTTGCCTGCTGATCCTGAGGTGAAGAACAGCCCTATCCCTGAGCTTGCCGCGCAGCAGGTTCGTGCTGATTGGGGTCTTGGAACCGGTCCGATTCGCCATGTTATCCGTGAGCTTGAGAAACACGGTGCGGCGGTTGTATTCGCCCCTCAGCAGAGCGACGCCGTTGATGCTTATTCTGTGGATACCGGCTTCCTACCTATCGTTGTACTTCATCCCTTGAAGAACGACTATTACCGTCAGCGCTTTGATGCCGCGCATGAGTTGGGGCATCTGATTATGCATGCAGATGCGGAGCCCGGCAATAAAACTATTGAAGCGCAGGCGCACGAGTTTGCGGCTGAGTTCCTGATGCCCGCTGATTCTCTTCGGGAGGAGCTGCCTACTCGGATGACTGGTGCCGGTTGGATGAAGCTCAAGGAACTGAAAGAATATTGGGGCGTTAGCATGCAGGCCTTGCTCTACCGTGCCAAGTCGCTGGGGCGCCTGTCTGATACGTCGTACCGTAACGCAATGATCACGGTATCTAAGAATAAGTGGAGGGTGAAAGAACCTGGTGCTATTTCAACGCTGGAACAGCCTTCACTCTTTCCGCGGGCCCTTGAAATGGTTACTGAGAACGGAATTATCCCTGAGCTTTTGCGCGAGAGTTCACAGGTGCCGCCGGAGTATTTCGAGGTGATTACGTCCCGAGTGCCTTATACTCAGAGGATTCTATAGCCACATAAAACGAAAAGGGCTGGGTGCACACTGTCAGATGTGCATCCAGTCCTTTTGCTGTCTAGTAAGTCCTTATGTCGTGTGCGAGATGCCGCAAGCGGGAGCGTTTTCTTCAGTCGGGAGCATTTAAAATGCTCCCGACTGAAGAAAACGCTCCCGGATTGTGTAGGTAACTGGGGTGAGAGGCGGCGTGGAATTCAGAACGTTAGTCGAAGAGGGCATATCTTGAAAACAGGGATTATCGTTCAGGTAAATAAATACCTTAAGAACTTTTTGGATACTTTCAAGCAACCTTGGGGGTTACCTACTAAATAGCGGCTTTACCGCAGGGAACTGGCTAGGCGCTAGAACTGAACTGTGCTCTGACGGCGGCGAGAAAACACACGCACGAGCACGATGATAAAGACAATGCAGAGCGTAAAGTCGATGAGGGTGACAGCCTGTCCGAGCCAGTAAGCAACTATATATACAGCGTTTGCCCCTTCGAGATAATGACCGATAGCGTCCGACCGATACAGAAGCCTCAAGAAGATAAGCATGAAGAGGTCAAGCCCATGATGCAGCGCACCCACGATATTGGCTCCGAGGATAAACCCTAAATACCGTGACCGCAGATAAAATACTGTCGCGGTGATCTGCAGAGCCCAGTAGAGCACAGTAACGAGGATAGGTGAGGATGTATATACCGGGAAATAATTGAGAGAACTCGGATAAAAGATGGCAAGAAAAGTCTGAGCCATGAGCGCAAGCGTTATACCTGCTAATCCCAAACGCATACCGTAGAGCTTCCGGAGAGGAAGAGCCGGGCGTGCGGTGCCCGCTACTGAGATCTGCGAGCTCGAATTCTGCTGCGTGGGATTATTGCCGAAAGACTTCTCACTCATATTTTCCACCGTAACATTGCGATGTGCGCTGATGCACGGGGTGTACGTCGTTGTATATAGAGACGTCGCAAGTGGGAGCGAGTGTATGGTCGAAGAAACCTCGAATACTGCTCGCGGAATGGGGCGGGATGCTCGCCGAATGGGTGCACACAGCGCGTCGCGGGTTGAGCGAAACAGGTCTCAACAGGCACAATCGAAGCATGACTGACCCGCAATATCACGACTCGCATCCGCACGATGCCCAAGCCCCCGCGCAGGAATCTCAAAGACCCGCACCCGCTCAAACTACACCTGATACCGCCTCCGGGCAGAACCCGCTGGCGCATCGCCCCTGGCTCAAAAATTATTCACCCGGCGTCGCCGTAGACGTTCACCTGCCCGAAACCTCGCTGAGCCACCTGATTGACGATGCTGTCCGCGAGGTTCCCCACAAGGTCGCCCTCGAATTCTTCGGCGCAACCACCACCTATGCTGAACTCGGCAGTCAGATCGACCGCGCCGCCGAAGGGCTGCGCCTGGCCGGGGTGCAGGCGGGGGATCGGGTCGCCCTGATTCTGCCCAACTGCCCGCAGCATATTATTGCCTTCTACGCGGTTCTGCGCCTGGGCGCGATCGTCGTGGAACACAACCCCCTCTACACCGGCGCCGAGCTGCGGCACATGTTTGAGGACCACGGCGCGAAGGCCGCCATCGTGTGGGATAAAATTTCCGGGCATATTACGAGCCTGCCCGCAGACATCAAACCAGCGCATATTTACGCCGTGAACCTTATTAAAGCGATGCCAGTCTTCACCCGCGCGGCGCTCAAACTGCCGGTCAAAAAGGCGCGCGAATCCCGCGAAAAACTTGAAGGCGCCGCCCCTGGAACCACAAGCTGGGCGCAGCTGCTCAAGAGGCCGCCGATCGACCCCGACTTTAAACGGCCCACCGCCCACGACGTAGCGCTCTTGCAGTACACCTCCGGCACCACCGGGCTGCCCAAGGGCGTGATGCTCACCCACCGCAACCTCGAATCGAACGGGCGCATGGGCGAAGCCTGGATTAAACCCAGCGACGACGAATGCATCTACTCGGTGCTGCCGCTCTTCCACGCCTATGGCATGACCCTGGGCGTAACGATTGCGGCGCTGTGCCGCGCCCGGCTGGTGCTCTTCCCAACCGTCGATATGGGCCTGATTACTAAGGCGATGAAGAAGACCCGCCCCACGATTCTGCCCGCGGTACCGCCTGTCTACCGCCGCCTGATGGATGTCGCCAAAGAGCAGGGCATCTCGCTGCAGGGAGTTCGCTATGCGGTTTCGGGTGCCATGAACCTGCCGCCCGAGCTGGTGGCAGAGTGGGAGGATGCATCCGGCGGGTACATGGTTGAGGGGTACGGGCTGACCGAATGTGCGCCGCTCGTCTCATGCAACCCGCTCAACGATACGCGCCGCGCCGGGTCAATCGGTATCCCCTTCCCCTCGACCGATATCCGCGTGGTAGACCCCGAAACTCTTCAGGATGTGCCGCTCGGCGAAGAGGGCGAGCTGTGGGTTCACGGCCCGCAATGTTTCGCCGGGTACTGGAAACGCGAAGAAGACACGCAGAAAACCATTACGGCTGACGGCTGGCTGCGCACCGGCGATATTGTGCGCCTGGACGAAGACTACTTCATTCAAATCGTGGACCGTATTAAGGAAGTCATCATTACCGGCGGGTTCAACGTTTCGCCCACCGAAGTGGAAACCGCCCTGAA
Source organism: Rothia sp. HMSC065G12 (assembly GCF_001811455.1). Lineage (NCBI taxonomy): Bacteria > Bacillati > Actinomycetota > Actinomycetes > Micrococcales > Micrococcaceae > Rothia > Rothia sp. HMSC065G12. The sequence continues at coordinate 46,022 of NZ_KV804811.1, read as the reverse complement.
ACAGCACGATTCCGTGGCGGATGCGGCGGTCGTGGGCATCCCGCAGGCCAGCGGGGGAGAGATGGTGGTCGCCGCCGTGATTCCCGCCGAAGGGCACGCGGTTGATGAACATGTGCTGCGCGAGCACTGCTATGCGCGCGTGACCCGTTATAAGGTGCCGCGCAAGATTGTGGCGGTGGACGATCTGCCCCGGTCGATGCTCGGCAAGATTCTGCGCCGTAAGGTACGTGAACAGTTAATCGCCAGCGGGGAGTTTGATTAAAAACACACTCTGGCACAACTGCGAGTTCGAGCGTCAAGGCAGAAGACTGTCTGTTATACCTCTTGTATGAGTCTGAATCCTTAGTTACGGTGGGGACCGGAACCTCTTAATGAAATCGTAATTATTCTTCAGAGGAGTTGATACCAATGCATCAGATATCACCTGAAGGAATTGCCTTCTTGAAAGAGAAAGAAGGGTTCAGGAGTGACGCCTACTACGATGTGGCGGGTGTTCTCACAATCGGTTACGGGCATTCGACCCGTGCGCCCAGTATTGAGCAATACCCCGTTTATGAGGGGCAGCATATCACCGAAGAGGAAGGGGAGGAGATCCTTCGCGCAGATTTGAAGCCTACCGAAGCTGCTGTGAATTCTGCTGTTACTCGTGAAATTACTCAGAAGCAATACGATGCGCTCGTGTCATTCACCTTTAACGTGGGTACGGGTGCCTTTAAGTCGAGTGATGTTCTCAGCTACACGAACGCGGGAAATTATCAGGCTGCCGCAGATGAACTGCTGCAATACGTGTATGCTGGCGGACGACTCATAGATGGGCTGCGCAAGCGCAGGGAAGAGGAAAGGGCTATGTATCTTTCTTCGCTTCCCCAAGAATAAAGTTCAGTGCGGTACGATGTCGGGGTTGCCTACCTTGACAGGTTCTTCAGGAAAGGCTCTAAAGCTTCCGAATCGGTGGAGACCCTGACTGGCTACTCAGCAGAATAGGTAGTGCGTAATCTGGTCTAACGGATACGCTCTACAAGACTACGAGGTTCCAGAAACACTCACTATGAGCCCATAGATTCGAGCGAGGGAGGAACAGATTTCGGTCTGTTTCTCCCTCGTTTCGTGGTGCATAGCAGACGGACACGCCGAAAATTTTGGGGCGTAACGCATCACACACAAGGGGCTCTCATCGTGTGCTCGCCTTCGCTGTAGATGGTGATCGTGCCATGGTGAATGGGGTGGGATTATGCTATACGCTCAACACAGCACGAGAGGTTTATGCGATAATTGCCGGGGAATTTTGATGAAAGTATTTACAGGGAAAATATGAAAACTAAACCTTCACTCTCTCAATTCTTTTAATAATTTACAACGACACTAAATTTATTTCTTGGGCGGCAATAAATATGTGTGAATAATTGACGTGTAAATAGAGAAAATAAACGATTGACAGACCTAATTTGAACTGTATACTTGAGACATCACTGTTACATATAGCTATGTCTTCCAACCACTTCAAGGACTAAAAAATGAGTGTGACCACACCCCACCCCAAGCGCTGGGCTATCCTCGGGTTTATGTGCCTAGCGCTGGTTGTGACCGGGCTGGACTCGCTCATTGTCGCGGTCGCTATACCGTCTATGGAGACTGGACTACAGGCAACGGGCGAACAATTGCAATGGGTTGTTGCAGCCTATTCACTTGCATTTGCCGCACCACTACTTTTCTTTGGCGGTCTTGCCGACAGAATCGGACATAAACTAAGTTTTCTAGCCGGTATGTTTATTTTGCTGCTTGGTTCAATACTTGCGGCTTTCTCTATTAATGCAGAAGTACTTATTTTTTCACGAGTAATTATGGGTCTCGGATCAGCATTTATTATGCCTTCGACCCTAGCACTTATTCGTGATATTTTTCCAGACCATGAACGTGCTAAAGCTCTCGGAATTTGGGTGGGAATGTCCTCGCTGGGTATTCCGCTCGGTCCCATTGTGGGCGGATTGCTGCTCAAAAGTTTTTCGTGGGGATCCATTTTCCTGATCAACGTGCCTATTATTGCCGTGGCATTCTTAGCATGCCTGATGCTCGCCCCGGAATCCTCAAAAAAACACTCTTCCCGCCTGGACTTCTTCGGGCTGATCCTCTCGATTTTCGGGCCCGCCCTGCTGGTGTACGGCATTATCGCCGCCCCGGAAGCAGGCTGGACCTCAAGCATGACGCTGACCCTGCTGATTGCGGGTGTGGTGCTGAGCCTCATCTTCATCGTGTGGGAGCGCCGCAGCGCATCGCCCATGCTCAGCCATGAGGTCTTCCGTAACCGCCGGTTCGGCGGGCCGCTGCTGACGATCTCTTCGGTATTTTTCGGGGTCTTCGGCGGGCTGTTCATCATGACTCAGCATTTGCAGTTCGTCCTAGGGCTTGACCCTTTTACATCCGGTCTGCATATGCTCGCCATGTGTTCGGCGGTTCTCGTGGCACCGATCTCGCCCAAACTCGTCGAAAAGTTTGGGCTGGGTCCCGTCTCAGCTACCGGCCCTCTCATGGTCGCCCTCGGCATGGTGCTTCTGGCTATCAGCCCCTCGCCCAAGAGCGGGCAGGTTGTGGTAGCGCTCTTCACGTTCGGTCTGGGTGTGGGTTTTGGCGCCCCGGCCTCCGTGAACTCGATCATGGAATCGACCCCCAAGAAACAAACCGGCGCGGGCTCGGCGGTTGCCGATGTTGCTATGCAGCTCGGCGGCGCCCTGGGTATCGCGCTGATGGGAAGTATCGGAATCGCCACCGCAACGGCACAATCGCCCCGAGGCGTAGCCGCTGCGTGCTGGGTAGGTGCGGCAGTCGGGCTTTTGGGTGCTGTTACCGTCTTCACCGTGCTTCCCAAAACTGGCGCACCCGCCGTTGAACGAGCGGTCGCGCCAGAACCCGCAGCTAAGTTGCCCTAGGCCAGCTGCACATATTTTTCAACCAACCACAGACAACCATCAGAACCTAACTCAAACTTCCGAAACGTTCCGATGGTATCTCCTACCCACACGGTAGGGATGAAAAAGGAATGAACGCTATGAACACCGACGAAATCAGCAGAATTCATAACAGACGCCAGATAACGCACGATACGGTGCGCTGCCTGAGCACTCGAAGCCTTCCGACATTCAGATCCTCGCTGACCCAACCTCACGGGCAGCGGCGTACTCCCAGGTATACGCCGGGATAGACAAGCCGCTGCGCTTTCGGTCTTTCGCAACCCGCATCCATCGTGAATCCGCAGGAATATCAAGGGATCATCACACCTTCACACCAGAGTGACCATACTTATGTCTTTTTGATATTGAGAATCTTCACCATATTGCCCGTATCCAGCGGCAGGGCATAACAACACCGATAACGCACACCCAAGGAGCTTACTTACCCGCACGCAGTAAGCCCCGCGGGACCCCATAACCACGTGCAACATACACCAACCACAGCCAAAGGAGGAGGGCAATGACCCTCGTATACGAGTCGGCACCAGAGCTCGACGAAACTATCACGATAGACCCGGATATAGAAAATCTGCACTATGACCGTACCGTCGATCGTCATAAGGTACACCGTGCAGCGGTTTCCGAAGTTTTCCTCACGGATATTCGCCGGCAGAGCACGCAGCATGTGCTTGTGGCGGCGCAGCTGCCCTCATCGCACAGCTTCTTTCACGACAGCATCTACAACGATGCCGAAGGAACCCCCGATGCGCTCCTGCTGCTCGAAATTGCGCGGCAGGCGACAATCGCCAGCGCCCACGAAGTCGGTGTAGACGTCGGAAACACCCTGATCTCCAACGAGTTTGGGCTCACGATTTATCCGCACGAAATCGCCGCGCTAAACCCCGAAGACACCAACCTGCTGATTCGCAACTACTTCGACTGGACCTCCATTCGGCGCGGTGCCCCGCGTTCCGGTCGGTGCTACCAGCAGCTCATCATGGGCAACCGGGTGATCGCCGAGCACTTCAGCGGCGGGCGCATCCTCACCAAAAACCAGCTGCAGATTCTGCGCAGCGAATACCGCGGCACCCCACCGCCCACGACCGCGAACCTGCACGAGCTGACCTTCACAGACGTGCAGGATCCCATCGCCCCCGAGCGTGTGGGCAGGCGCAATCCCCTCAACGTGGTGATCTCGCAGCTGAACACTGCCGAAGCCCCGAGTGCGCAGGTGACCCCGAACGTGGCGAATAAGGCGCTTTTCGACCACGCCTACGACCACATCACCATGCAAATTTTGACCGAGGCGGCACGGCAGCTCTATCTGGCAACCCGCCCGGATAGCGAGCGCGCCCCCGAAATTTCCTCAATACGCGGGAACTTCCTGGCGTTTGCAGAACTCGATTCACCCGTGCAGATCCGTGCAACGGCACCCGGGGAATTCGTGGTTGAACAAGATAACCGGCAGATTGCGGATTTCGCGCTCAAAAGCTAGATGACAAGGACCTTTATGTCGCCCGAATACAACACCACGAAATATGTGTGGACGGACTTCGGCGGAGTACTCACCCCGCCGGTCAGCCACACGATGCGCGTCTTCTGCCAGAAATACGGGCTCACCGAGTCTCAGCTGCGCGCGGGGTTTGAGGCGGTCGCCCGCAACCACAACCTCACCGACCCGCTGGAACTCGTCGATACGCCCCTGATGAGCGAAAAAGAGTGGCTGAGCGAAATTTCCGAGCAGGTCGGCGGGGCATTTCAGCTCGACACCCTCGCCGACGACTGGTTCCGCGACCGCGAGCCCAACGCATCCTGGGTGGCGTACCTGCACGAGATCAAGGCGCACGGTGTGAAGGTAGGGCTGATCTCAAATATGGTGCCCACCTGGGATAACCACTGGCGCGCCATGCTCAACGAACCCGGTCTTTTCGACGATATTGTGCTCTCCTTCGAGGTCGGATACCGCAAACCGCAGCGCGGTATCTACGACTACGCCGCAGAACTTGCCGGAGTGAACCCGGCGCAGTGCATCCTCATTGACGACCTTGCGCGTAACTGCGAAGGCGCCCGTGCAGCCGGGTGGGATGCCATCGAATTCACCACAACCGAAGAGTGCGTGAAGCAGCTGCACCCCCTGCTCTCACCGGCAGAGGAAACAGTTTAAACCCCGTGACCGGAAGGTCACCCAACGAAAGGAAAACCCATGGGTAAGTGGGGAAATATTATCGAAGACATGATGGCGCAGATGCCCGAAGACCTGCGCACCGTTGCCCTCGGCGTGGCTGAGATTTTCACGAACATGGATATCGAAACCGCCCGCAAGTACATTCACCCCGACTTCGTCGATCATGAGGCGAGCGAAGGCGTTGGCGGCGGCCCCGAAGGGTACCTGGCAACCGCGAAATACATGAACCAGGCGTTCTCCGATGCCTCGTGGAAGCCCCAGAAAATTGTGGCAAGCGCGGACGGTCAGCACTACACCATGGTGATCAAGTTCAGCGGCGTTCATACCGGCGAGTTCATGGGGGTTCCCGCCACCGGCAAGCCCTTCGAGATTCACCACCTGCACCTTTTCCGTGTTGAAGACGGCAAGGCAATCGAGCACTGGGGCGGGCGCGATGAGCTCGGCCTGCTGCGCCAGATCGGTGTTCTCAACTCCGAGCACCCCACCCCCGCAGACGCCGGGCAGGCCGCCTTCGCCTAAAACACGGGCGAAACACGCATTCACGCATCCCACGTAACGCTATTGAGCACCGCGCGGCGAACTACCACGGCATATGATACGCCGTGAACCCGCCGCCGCATAAGAACCAAACCTAAGGAGTCAGATGACACACCAGAAGCGCCCAGGATGCGCCCTCGTCACCGGAGCGTCGGGAGATATTGGCGCACAAATCGCGCTCAGACTGGCGCAGGACGGATGGAATATAGCCGTCGGCTACGCCACCGGAATCGAGCGCGCCGAAGAGGTTGCCGGGCGCATCCGCGAGTGCGGCGTGTCAGCGATGCCCATCAAAATTGACGTCACCAGCACCACCTCAGTTGATGACGCCTTTGATGCACTAGAAGACTCGTTAGGGCAGGTCACCGTGCTAGTCAATAACGCCGGAATTCGTTCCGACGGGCTGGTTGCGGGGCTCAGCGACGACGAATGGGATGCGGCGATTTCGACAAACTTAAGCTCGGTTTTTCGTACCTCTCGGCGGGCGTTGGGGCCGATGATTCGCGCACGTTTTGGGCGAATCATCAATATTTCCTCGATTCTCGCCGGGAGGACAATCGCCGGAACCGGCAGCTATTCCGCCGCGAAAAGCGGAATTTTGGGGATAACCCGCGCGATGGCTATCGAGGTGGCGCGACGCGGGGTGACCGTGAACGCGGTATGCCCCGGACTCGTTGAAACCTCCATGACCGAAGAGGTTGAAACCTTCACCCAGTCGGTGCAGCGCGCCGTGCCGATGGCTCGCCCCGCGCAGGCACGCGATATTGCCGAGTGCGTGGCGTTCCTTGCCAGCGACCGCGCCGACTACATTACCGGGCAGAGCATTGCGGTAGATGGTGGGCTGAGCGCTCAGGCGTTTTCACTGAACTAGGTTCGCGCTCGCTACGAGTAAGCCCGCCGTTTGCCGGATGAGTTCACGGGTACCCGCCGTGAACACAAGATAACCAACCACAGAAAACACCAGATAATCCATGAGGAGAGAACCATGACTGAGACCCCCGTTAACACCGCATCCCTGGAAGAGTTCGTGACCCAGCAGGTGATCGACATGGGCGTGCCCGCCAGCACCGTCAAGCTCGACGCCAAAATCGATTCGATGGGACTCGACTCCCTGGATGTTGTTGAGCTCACCCAGGCGGTCAAGAAGCAGCTGATGATTCCCGTCAAGCCCAAGGATTTTGAAAACGCCTCCACCCTGCAGGATGCCGTAGATATTATTCGTGAAAAGGCACAGGAGAAGTGAGTACGAGAGTAGTCATCACGGGAATCGGTGCCGTCACCCCGCTGGGTGTTGGCGCCGAGACGCTGCATGAGCGTGCCGTGGCGGGCCTGAGCGGGCTGAACGACGAAAACGAGAACGGGCTGGGCGGCAAGGTTGGGCGATGCCTCGACTTTGACGTGAAGAACCCGCTCAGTCGCCGCGAGATGCGCCGCATGGACCGGTACACCCAGCTTGCCGTGGCGGCGGCTGATGAGGCTATCGCGCAGGCGGGCTGGGGCGGCGGGCTGCCGTGCGATGCGCGGCGCATCACCTGCTATATTGGTACCGCTATCGGCGGGCTGGACACCCTCGAAACGCAGCATTTGGTGATGCACGCCGAGGGCGCCGAGGAAGTCTCGCCGCTGACCGTGCCCATGATGATGGCGAACGCCGCGCCCGCGCATATTTCGATGCGCCACGGGCTGCACGGCGAAACAACCGCAATCGTCACGGCGTGCTCCTCGGGGGCGCAGGCGATCATCGCCGGGGTGCGCAGTATTCTGCTGGGCGAGGCGGATGCGGCCGTCGTAGGCGGCGCAGAGGCGGGAACCACCCGGTTCACCCGCGCTATCTTCAACGCCGCCGGGGCGATCTCGCCCGACGGGAACTCGACCCCCTTCGATGAGGAGCGCAACGGCTTCAACCTGGGGGAGGGTGCCGGTATTCTCGTGCTCGAATCAGCCGAGAACGCCCGCGCCCGAGGCGCCGAGATACTGGGCGAAATCGCAGGGTACGGGCTCTCCTCAGACGCTCACCACATTACGGCGCCGAACCCGGACGGCATGTATGCGGCCTATGCGCTCAACCGCGCGCTTGAAACCGCGGGGGTAACCCCCGAACAGGTATCGTACGTGAACGCCCACGGCACCGGAACCGAGCTGAACGATACGACCGAAGTGAACGTGCTGCGGCAGGCGCTCGGGGATGCCCTTGAGGACATCCCGGTTTCCTCCACGAAATCGGCGATTGGGCACCTCTTCGGGGCTGCGGGCGCCGTCGAGACCATCGCCACGCTTCAGGCGCTTCGGCACGGGCAGGCACCGCCCACCCTGGGGCTGAAAAACCTGGATAAGCGACTGGGGCAGGTGCGCATCAGCGGCGAACCGCAGGATTTAGCACCCGGCACGTTCAGCGCGGCCGACGGCACACCCAAAAGGCTGGGACTCTCAAACTCCCTGGGCTTCGGCGGGCACAACGTGACCCTGGCGATACGCGCATGAGTACTCGGCAGCCTCCCGAGGATGCGCCACTGGCGGCGGGACGTGCATCCGCAGACCCGCGATATGCGGCGTATCTCGGATGCGCCTACCATCCTGCCCCCAGCACAGCACCCGATGCGGACCTCACGCACGCGGAAAAACCCTCCGCTGAAGACCCGGCGAATGGCGGGGAATACCGCGTGTTCCTGCGGTACGATACGCGCATCGCCCCCGATGTGAGCGGGCCACTCAAGCTGAGCGTGACCGATGTGGAATACCTGCAAGACCTGCACCGCCAGGGGATCGAGGCGCTCGGGCGCGAAGCGCTCGGCGTGAAATCCGCCGACCATTTCGTGCTTTGCGGCGCAGGGCTCACCTTCACCCCGCATGTTCTGGGCGGCGACGTTCGCGGCCCCGACACAACCGGCGCAGACGAGCCGATCGAGCTGAGCCTGCACGTTCCCGTGAGCACCATCCGCCGCAGGCGCGGGCAGCCGTGCTATGCGATCAGCGGGGCGATCACCCTCTGGGTGGGCGATACCTGCCTGGCTAAAAGCGACGGCGCGGCGCTCTTCCTCACCGCCGATACCTTCGAGGAACTGCGCGGTGAACTCGGGAACACCGCAGAAATCCAGGATGCGGCTTCCGCCGGTGGCGCATCCGCCGGACTCCCGAAGGCTGTGCGTGTGTGGGGAACGCCGTACGGGCACGTGCAGGCTGCCCCCGCGCGCCTGTGCGGGGTGAGCGACGCATCCCAGGTTTTGATCGGAGACGTGCGTCATGACGATACGGCTCACGGTACCGAAACCGCCCAGGAACAGGTGGAAGAGCCGCGGGAGAAAACCTCGGAACGGCTCTCTCAGAACCCGCCGGGAACCCCCGCACTAGCCCAATGCCGCATCGTGCCCACAGCACCGCCACGGCATTTCGATCGCCCGCTGGACCACTATCCGGGGCTCATGATGGCAAGCGCAGCCCGGCAGTTCGCGGTGGCGGCGCTCGCGCATCGTACCGGGGAAGACCCCGCGAACCTGCGCGTGGCGGAAGAAACCCACGAATTTTTCGAGTTCGTGGAACTCACCGAGATTCCAACCCTCAATCTGCTGCGGTGCGAGAAACACCGCGACACCTATCAGACAGAGATCACCGTGAATCAGGGCGGTGCCGTTAAGGCACGCAGCCGATTCACCTTTATCTAGAAATTCAAGAAAGGCACCATGAGTGTGACAATTTCGGGCGTTGGCGCCGCCGTGCCCAATGACCCCATTCCAAACAGCGAATTCGCCGCGCTCGGCGTGGACGACGAATGGATTGCCAGTCGCACCGGAGTGCGCCAGCGCCACCACCTGCGCCAGGAGCAGACTCTCGCCGAGCTGGCGCTTGAAGCGAGCGAGAAGGCACTTGCGGATGCCGGTATAAGCGCCGAAGAAATCGACTTTGTGCTTGCCGCAACCACAACCGCTGACCAGGTTTCGCCGGGGCTCGCGCCCGTCGTCGCCGCAGGTTTAGGCGCCCCGCAGGTGGGCGCGGTCGATCTGAACGCCGCATGTTCCGGGTTCCTGTACGCCCTCGACTACGCCGCCTCAAAAATCGAGCAGGGCAGTATCGACCGGGCGCTCGTCATTGGTGCCGATGCGATGTCACGCCTGACTAACCCCGAGGATGCGGGCACGGCGGTACTCTTCGCCGACGGTGCCGGTGCCGCCATTGTGCAGGCGGCCCCCGAGGTGAGCGAGGACGAATACCCCTATATGTGTTCGTTCGGTTCCGACGGCAGCCAGGCGCAGGCACTGTATATTTCTGACTCCACGCAGCAGGTGGTGATGGACGGCGCCGAGGTCTATATGGCGGCGGTGGATGCGATGTCCGAGGAAATCACCTACGTGCTCGACTCGTGCGGTATCGACCCGGAGAGGATCGACCAGCTGGTCTGCCACCAGGCCAACGGAAGGATTATGGCGGCGGTCGCACGGCGGCTGCGCTGGGATTCCTCCAAAGTGCTCTCATATATCGACCGGTACGGGAACACCTCTGCCGCCTCCATCCCGATTACCCTAGCCGTCGGGCAGCAGGAGGGGCACGTGAAACCGGGAGACTTGCTGGCGCTGACCGCCTTCGGGGCGGGATTCACCTGGGGCGCGGGCGTGATCGGATTCAAAACCACCGCCTGAGCGCTGGCGGCCAGGGCGCATCCCGGTTGCGCGCAGCTAGAATCCGCCACCGTATTTCACTCTTATGCCACCCACACCCCTCATCAAAAGAGCTTTTATGAGGGGACCGACAGATAGGCGTTAACATGCCCAACACACTACAATCCCCGCCGCAGCAGGTGCAGAACGGTGTGAGCGATGACCTGCTCATCACCGCCCACGCCGCCATACTCGCGGGCAGGCACTTTAATCAGCAGGCGAGCAACCTCGCCAAACAGGGATATATGGGGGCGTACCCCTCATCCCTGGGGCAGGAGGCGTGCCAGGTTGCCGCCGCCCTCGCCTTAGAACCCGCCGACTGGCTTTTTCCTACCTACCGCGATTCGGTCGCCGTCATGAGCCGGGGTATCGACCTCACCGAAGTTCTCTCACCCTTCCACGGGTCTTCACACTGCGGGTATGCCCCCACGAAAACGCATACCGCCCCGGAGGCAACACCGCTCGCCACGCATACCGCCCACGCGGTCGGTCTGGCAATGGCGGCAAAGTTCGCCGGTGATTCCACGGTAGCTCTCGCGATGTGCGGCGACGGTTCCACAAGCGAAGGCGACTTTCATGAGGCGCTTAACCTCGCCGCTGTCTTCGAGGCGCCCGTCGTTTTCCTCGTGCAGAATAACGGGTACGCTATCTCAACCCCCGTATCCCGGCAGATGCGCGCGGCAAGTATCGCCGCGAAGGGTGAAGGGTACGGCATGCCCGCATATCGGGTTGACGGCAATGACTTTGAGCAGGTGTACCCCCGCCTGCACGAAGCCGTCGAGCGCGCCCGTGCCGGTGGCGGACCCACCCTGATTGAGGCGATGACCTACCGCATGGGGCCGCATACGACCTCCGACAACCCCGATCGGTACCGCAGCCGCGAAGAAGTCGAGCAGTGGCGCGGGCGTGACCCGCTCACCCGCATTCAGCATCAGATGTACCAGCGCCTGCCGAACGCGAAGACCCATATCGAAAACGCGATCTTAGCCGCAGAAAAGATCGCCTCCGAGGCCCGCACCAGCATGATGCAGCTGCAGATGCCCGACCCACAGGACCTTTTCGCCCACGTGTATGCGAACCCGCCGGCAACCCTGAGCGCTGTCGCCGAAGAGTACGCACAACAGCACGCCGCGCAGAATGGAGAAAACGCATGAGCCAGCAGGCAGCAGATACTCAGGTACGCGGCGCGAAGACCGCATCCGACACCGCACCTCAGGCACCGGAATCGACCCAATCCCGCTCGGATGCGGTGCAGCGAACCTCAATGGTGGGCGCCCTCAACCTGGCCTTGGGCCACGAAATGCAGCATAACGACCGCGTGGTGATGTTCGGCGTGGACGTAGGCACCCTCGGCGGTGTTTTCCGTGTGACCAACGGGCTGACCGAACGGTTCGGTGAGGAACGCTGCTTCGACACCCCCATTTCTGAGGCGGGAATTATGGGAGCCGCGATCGGCATGGCGATGTACGGGTTCCGCCCCGTGATCGAAATGCAGTTTGACGCTTTCGGCTACCCCGCCTTTGAACAGATGGTGAGCAATCTGGCGAAAATGCGCAACCGCACGCGCGGCGACCTCTCCATGCCCGTGGTGGTGCGCATGCCCTACGGCGGCGGGGTGGGTGCCGTGGAGCATCACAGCGACAGCTCGGAGGGGTACGCCGCGCATACTCCCGGGCTGCACGTGTACACCCCCTCCAACCCTTCGGATGCCTACCATATGCTGCGCCAGGCGATTCGCAGCGACGACCCGGTGATTTTCTACGAACCCAAGCGTCTGTACTGGGAAGAGGGTGACCTTGATACCTCGGCGAACCCTCTGCCGATTGGGCAGGCACGAATTTGCCGCCCCGGCGAGGACGTAACCCTTATCAGCTACGGGCCGACGGTACCGATGGCGCTTGCCGCCGCCGAAACCGCCGCCGAATACGGGTACAGCGTTGAAGTGATCGATCTGCGCACCCTCACCCCGTTCGACGAACACACCGTATGCGAAAGCGTGATGCGCACCGGCCGCGCCGTCATGGTACACGAGGCCCCGCAGACCGGCGGATTTGGTGCCGAGGTGGTGGCGCGCATTACCTCACGCTGTTTCGACTACTTAGAACGCCCCGTAGAGCGTGTGACCGGCCTGGACGTGCCCTATCCGCCGCCCGGGCTGGAACACCTGTATTTGCCGAACGAAGAGAAGATTCTGGGTACTATCGCAACCCTCTACGCCGAGAACGACTAGGAGAAACAGGCATGACTGATACACCGCACGCTTCATCCGCCCCAAGCCCCGAACCCTTACCGCCCGAGGGTTCCGACGCTTCCGGCTACCCCTTCACCTTTTATCTGCCGGATTTGGGGGAGGGGCTTCGCTCGGGTGAGATTATCGAGTGGCTCATCAGCGAAGGGCAGCAGGTTGAGCTGGATCAGGTGCTCGTGGTGGTTGAAACCGCCAAATCCACGGTCGAAATCCCCTCGCCGGTCGCGGGCGTCGTGGTGCGTCTGCTCGAACCGGTCGGTCAGGTTGTCGATGTGGATGCGCCCCTCATCGAGCTGCGCACCCCCACCCCGCAGGCCCAGGCGCCCACGGCTGGTGCAGACGCCCCCGCGAAGGATTCAGCCGATAAGCTCCCCGCCAAACCCGGCGCGGGAGAGAGCAAACACCTGGTGGGCAGGGGCAAAATGCCCATCAAACCCGGCGGCACCGGTACCGCGCTGCCGCCAAAATCCGCCAAAACTCAAGGCGGCAAGGCTCGTTCGGGTGCCAAAGTTTCGCCCGCCGTGCGCAGGCTCGCCCGCTCCCTCGGGGTCGATCTGAAAACCGTCACCGGAACCGGCGCAGGCGGCGCTATCACCCCCGAAGACGTACAAACCGCCGCCGATCACGCCGCCGGAGGCGCATCATGACTGCGGAACGCACCGCCGACCTGAGCGCGCGCATCGGCGAACCCCTGGGCGAGACCCCCTGGATGCGCATCAGCCAGCAGAACATCAACCGCTTCGGCGAGCTCACCGGCGACACCCAGTGGATTCACACAGACCCGTACCGCGCGGCGCACACCCCCTTCGGCGGCACCATCGTACACGGGGCGTATCTGCTGAGCCTCGCCATCACGTTCGCCGGGCAGCTGCTCCCCGCAGAGGGCACCTCCATGCTCGTAAACGCCGGGGTGAGTGCCGCCAGGTTCCGCAGCGCCGTGCCGGTGGACTCGCAGGTATGCGGCAGCGCATCAATCGTGAGCGCTGAAGATTTTGGGGATGCCACCCTCGCCGAAATTCGTGTTTCCGTGCATGTTAAAGGCCAGAGCAAACCCGCCACAACAGCCACAGTTCGGATGGTACTTCATGACTAACACCACCGCAGATAACCCCGCCGTACTCCTCGAACGCCGCGGCGGCATCGCGTATGTGACCCTGAATCAGCCCGAAAACCGCAACACCCTCAGCCGCCACCTGGCGACCGAGCTGCGCGAGGTGCTCAACCGGCTGCATGAGGACGATACGCTCAAAGCTGCCGTGCTCACCGGGGCCGGGCAGGATTTTAGTCTAGGCGGCAGCTACGACGACTTCGCCGAAGGTATGTCGCGCGAAAAAGAAGAATCCTTAGCGTACAGCCGCGAACTCGCGCGTCTGCTCGAAGATATTATTCTAGGGATCGTTGCCGCACCCATCCCCTTTATCGCCGCCATTAACGGGCAGGCGGCGGGGGCGGGCATGTCCTTAGCGCTCGCATGCGATCTGCGTGTTGCCGAGCCGCGCACCAAACTCAATATCGCCTACGGCATGATCGGGGCCTCCACGGACGGCGGGATGAGCTGGTTCTTACCGCGCTACGCCGGGTTCAGCGCCGCCACCGAGCTGTTATACACCCAGCCTGTTCTGCGTGCCGCGCGTGCGCAGGAGCTTTCGCTGGTGCATCGGGTGTCGGAGCCGGGTGAGTTGAACGCATGCGCCGAACAGCTCGCGGAGCAGATTGCCGGTTCTGCCTCTCATACGGTGCGCGCCGCTAAGTCTATGCTGGCCGCGCGCTATGTTGTGGAACTTGAGGAACATATGCACGCCGAGCACGAATTCTTCGCCCGCGGCGTGCTCACCGAGGATTTCCGCAATGCGGTGCACGCCATGCAGCGGGGCGAAATTCCGTCCTTTGACTAGGTACAATACCTCAGCGGATGCGGCGGTGATGCTATGGTGAACCGCGTGAATGCAGCGTTTGACGATATGAAGGGCACCGACAACACGGGCGGCACCGAAAATTCGCGGGAATTTGAGCATATGAGCACCGCCGAGAACACGGGCGAATCGCTGATGCGAAGCCTGCTCCCGCCGGATATATGCGTGGCAGAGACCCGCGGCGATTTCGGGCACCTTTACGATGCTGAACGGGAGTATTTCGCCAGCGCCGTCACCAAGCGCGTGCGCGAGGCGACTACGGCACGCTCCTGCGCCCGACTGGCGTTACAACGGCTGTACCTGCGGGAACCTGAGCTCACCGAACCGCCGGCTGAGCACATCTTCGTGCCGCGCGCCGATGGTTCGCCCGCCTGGCCTGCCGGGGTTGTGGGGAGCATGACCCACTGCGCCGGGTATCGTGCGGCGGCGGTTGGCTCGGCACACCGCTATGCGGGCATCGGGATCGATGTTGAACCCGCGATACCGCTCTCTGCCGCCGTGCACGAGCTTATTGTGCGCGACGAAGAACGGCGGTTTGCCTTCGGGGTCTACTCGAAGGTGCTGTTTTCTGCAAAAGAGGCGGCGCTCAAAACCTGGTACCCCCTGGGCTTTCGCGGGTTTGACGTGAGCGATATTTCCGTAGCCTGCGATGTCGAATCTGGGGCGGGTCGCGGGGGAGAGGATGCGCGCGGCACCTTCATGGCGCGCATCCCGACTATGCCGGATGCTCCGGTTCTACCCGGCGGCTGGGCTATCGGGGGTGGGTTTGTGGCGACTGCCGCATCCCTGTCGGCATCAAACCTACCCGCGAACAGGTAGGATTTTGCCGACAAGGTAGGATTTTCCTACCTGCTCGTACCAAAAACCACCTGCTCGCGGAAACGTTAACGTCCCGGCAGCGTCCCAGCTCTCCGAAATGTTAAGAAATATGACGAGCTTGAAGGAGTGTGTCACGGTGGGGTCAAATAACTACCACCCACAGCCGGGGGCATGCTCTAATGGGTAAACACCCCCGGAAACCCGGGAACCACCCGCACAGGAGTTAAACCGTGCACGTGGTGGCGCATCGTAAACCCAAACAACAGAAAGTTTCATAGCCGTGAAAAAATTTGTTGCTGCACTGGCAGTTGTACCTCTCGTCTTCAGCCTCGCCGCCTGCGGTTCCTCCTCGAACGGTAACGGTAACAACAAGAAGGTCACCATCGGCGTGGTCGGCACCGAGAAAGCTAACGACGTGCTCAAGGAAGAAGCCGCCAAGCAGGGTATCGACATCGAATACCAGGAATTTACCGACTACAACCAGCCCAACCCCTCCGTGGAATCGGGCGATACCGACCTGAACCGCTTCCAGCACATCGCATACCTGGCGAGCTACAACGTGAACTCGGGTAAAGACCTGCAGATCGTCGGTTCAACCAATATTTACCCCATGGCTCTCTTCTCACAGAAGCACAAGAAGGTAGACGAAATTCCCCAGGACGGTACCATTGCCGTCCCGAACGACCCCGTGAACGAGGCACGCGCCATTCTGCTGCTGAAGGCTCAGAACCTGGTAACCCTCAAGTCTGACGTACACAGCCCCACCCACGACGATATTGACACCGAGAAGTCCAAGGTCAAGGTTACCCCCGTGGACGCATCGCAGACCGTGGTCTCCTTGGACTCCGTGGACGCATCCGTCATCAATAACACCTTCTTGGCGGATGCGGGCCTGAACCCCTCGGACGCCCTCGCGCAGGATGACCCCAACACCCCCGACGCCCGCCGCTACGTGAACCTGTTCGTGGCACAGAAGGATAAGGTAGACGACGAAACCTACAAGAAGGTCGTCGAAATCTTCCACACCCAGCCCGTGCAGGACGCCGTGAAGGAAGACTCCAAGAACACTGCGGTTGAGGTGAACCTCTCCCAGGACGAACTGAAGCAGGCGCTGCAGAAAGAAGAATCGGCGCTTCGCAAGTAAAACAGACACGTGCATGAGTGCACACGGTAAATGCGGTAACCCGGAATTTCCCTGAAAACCAGGCGAAAACCGGCTTACCGCCTTTGCCGTCCCCGGGGTGAATACATGCGGATGCGCGCCGCCGAGCACGAGCGCATCCGGCGTATTTTGCCCC
The DNA here is from genome assembly GCF_001811455.1 of Rothia sp. HMSC065G12. Classification (NCBI taxonomy): domain Bacteria; kingdom Bacillati; phylum Actinomycetota; class Actinomycetes; order Micrococcales; family Micrococcaceae; genus Rothia; species Rothia sp. HMSC065G12. The sequence goes on along the minus strand of NZ_KV804811.1, from coordinate 29,428 downwards.
AGCCCTAAAACACACGAGAGCAAAGAGAGCGTACAGTGAGCGAACAGGCAGCCCCGTGGGCGAAGAACCCAGAGCCCGGCGCCACCACACCGAAGGGCACCAACACCCTCATCAGCACCGGCGCAGCGGACACCGGCGCCGAGCCCATGGTCACGATCGATAACGTCTCCAAAATTTTCGGCAAGGGCAAGAAAGAAGTCGCCGCCGTCAAAAACGTTTCCCTCACCGTTAAGAAGGGCGAGATCTTCGCGATTATCGGCTACTCGGGCGCAGGTAAATCTACCCTGGTGCGCCTGATCAACGGGCTGGAGAGCACCACCAGCGGTACCCTGACCGTGGACGGCTTCGAGATTTCCGGTAAACGTGACCTTGAGCTGCAAAAAGTCCGTACCAATATCGGCATGATCTTCCAGCAGTTCAACCTCATGAACTCGCGCACCGTAGCCCAAAACGTGGAGTTCCCGCTCAAGGTCGCCGGATGGAGCAAAGGAGAACGCACCAAACGCGTGCAGGAGATGCTCGAATTCGTGGGCTTGGCAGACCGCGCGAAATACTACCCGAGCCAGCTTTCCGGCGGGCAGAAACAGCGTGTGGGTATTGCCCGTGCGCTCGCTACGAAGCCTTCCCTGCTGTTGGCGGATGAGGCAACCAGCGCCCTTGACCCGGAAACCACGCATGAAGTGCTTGAGCTGCTCAAAGAGGTCAATCGTGAGCTTGGGATTACGGTCATCGTGATTACCCACGAAATGGATGTTGTTTCCTCGATCGCCGATCGTGTGGCGGTCATGGAAGAAGGCCGCGTGGTCGAAACCGGAAGCGTTTACGAGGTTTTCTCGAATCCGCAGACCGAGGTTGCGCAACGATTCGTGGCGACCACCGTCAAGCAGAGCCCCACCGGCGATGCGGCTGCCGCGCTGCGCAAGAACCACAAGGGCTACCTGGTGAACGTCGAGATCGTGGAAGGCAACCAGGAACTCGGCAAAATCCTGGCGTACCTGGGCTCGCGGAACGTGCGCTTCAATATTGTGCACGGCGGTATTGAGACCTTGCAGGGGAAAGCCTACGGAACCCTCACCCTCGAACTTCTTGGCGATGTGACGAGTATTGATGCCGCGGTTGCCGAGCTGAAGACCGTAACCCGCGTACAGGAGGTGCGCTAATGTCTGCACTTGTGACTACTCTGCCGTTAGCGGCATCAACCCGGTCGGTGAATTGGGATACCTTCATTCCCGATAAGCTGGTTCCCGCCATCTTCGATACCCTCTACATGGTCTCTGTAACGATGGTGATTGCCGGTCTTCTCGGTCTGATCATGGGTGCCTTGCTGTACACCACGCGCACCGGAAATATCTTCCAGAACCGGTTTGCTTACACGGTGCTGAACGTTCTGGTGAATATCGTGCGGCCTATCCCGTTCATTATTCTGATCGCGGCTTTAGGCCCGCTCACCAGTGCGGTAGTACAGACCCGTTTAGGCATAAACGCGGCGATCTTCGCGATGACCTTCGGCGCATCCTTCGCTATCGCGCGCATCGTGGAGCAGAACATGGTCTCGATTGATCCGGGCGTGATTGAGGCTGCCCGCGCGATGGGTGCCTCTAAGTTGCGGATTCTCTTCACCGTGATGATTCCCGAATCGCTCGGACCGCTGATCCTGGGCTACACCTTCATCGTGATCGGTGTGGTCGATATGTCGGCCATGGCCGGGTATGTGGGCGGCGGCGGCCTGGGTAAGGTCGCTATCGTTGACGGCTACCAGAGGTTCCAGGACCAGATCACCTGGGCCGTGGTTGCGGTCATTATCGTGCTGGTGCAGCTCGTGCAGCTCATCGGCAATATGCTGGCGAAGAAGGCTCTGCGCCGCTAGGATTCGCCGGATCAGGCACACTCAAGGGGTTTCCTGTGAAGCAATCGCGCTTCGTGGGAAACCCCTTGAGTTATATTTGGGCTTGTGAATGTATAGTGCAGCCCGAGCCTAGTTCCTATTTGTGTTTCTCGCGTGTGCCGGGTGAGCGGGTTTTTCTCGAAAATGCCACAGAGGTAACGGGGAACTGTCGGCCCGTGGAATGTTGTTGGCGCAGCCCGCATCATCCCATGCGAGTTGCGAGTTTTGCGTCGTGAGCGTCAGCGAACGCGCAATGTTTGAGCTGGAGCATGGTGGTGATGCGGGCGTCCAATCACGCGAGCATCCGGTCGCTCACTGGCTGAGGCGGGAAACCAGCCGCCTGTGCCCATCACAACATCCGTAACCGCATCCGCTACGACGAGGAATCGTCTTTATGACGCGGGTTGAGCATCCCCGGACGGTACCGCGGAATCTGCGGTGCATCGCCGGTTGTACCCTTCTGCTGGGAGTAGTCGGTGGGGCGCAGCACCCGTTCGTCGTCATCCTGCTGCGTGTATTCGCCGAGCGCCATCATGCCGTAGATGAGCGCCGCGAAAATCAGCAGGGTTGTGCCGATCTCCCCCCACATGACGATGTGATTGCGCCTGAGCGTATCGTCCACATGCGCGTAAATCATCGGTACCACCGAGAAACACCCCAGAATGGATGCGGTTCCCGCCGCCGCCAGCACGTGCGGCAGTATCCACCAGCGGCTTCGTTCGCCGCGTTTGAGCGCGCTCTCCCCGGGCAGGCGCAGCCAGGCGAAGAGGCGACGGCGCACCGCGACCCAGCCGAAGATGCCTGCCCCGAAGGCGAGAGCTCCGGGGAGTGAAAGGTACAGGGCACTTGAGAGCATGCCCGAGAGCGTGAGGGTTACCCCGACCGCCACGGCAATCAGGCTGAGGGCGTTCACCAGGCGGCGGCGCGCCCGCACCTTCAGGTGGTCGATAAGTTCGGGAGGAACCGCATCCGGGTCAGGTTTTTCTTCCCAGAACGGGCGGTAGTATTCGAGTTCTTCGGCGCTCATGTTCTCAAAGCGCAAACCGTAGCGCCCCTGCCCGCTCTGATACTGCCCGCGCGAGGTTTGTTCATGCTGATTCGGGCGAGCCTGTTCAGCCCGATTTCGCGCTGAGTTCTTCTCAGGTTGGTCACCAAAATTCTGCTCGTTGCGGGCATCTTTACCCGGGTTCTGAGGTGTCATTTTAGCTCTCCATCATCAGGGTTGTGGATGCTTTCACCGCCGAATCCTCCAGGCGTGCCACCCAGTCGCGCGCCGTGCGCCAAAGCTGCGGGTCGGTAAACGTGTCGAAATGCCCAAACCCGCGCGGTGCCCCCGCAAAATCACCGTGGGGCACGTAAATAAGAACCTTAGTTCCGGCGTCTCGTGCCGCCTGCGCGCCTGCCGGTGAGTCTTCGATCGTGAGCGCATCCGGCCCGGCGAAGCCTAGTCGACGTGCCGCCTCCCGGTAGATATCGGGTGCGGGTTTGCCGTGGGGAACGTCGTCGCAGCTGACCCAGGTGCGCACGAGCGGGGCGTACCCGTAGGTGTGCATTTTGGTGTTGAGAATGCCTGCCGTGGAGTTGGATGCGACGGCCACGGGCATATGCTCGCCCAGGTAGCTGAGGAATTCTTGGGCACCAGGTACGAGGTCTACACCGGCGTTGATAATATCTGCTTCGATGCGCGCAAGTTCAGTGAGCGTATTGTGCTGATGCTGGGCGTATTCCTGGGTGTTGTTAGGGTCGCCGGTGTATGAGAGACGCGCGAGCGTTTCTGCAACCTGATGCGCGGAAAGCCCGGTTAACTGCTCTTCGAGGTCGTCGCTGAAGGGGATGTTCCAGCGGTTGAAGAGTTCGCGCTGCACGCGGTTCCAGGCGGTCTCGGAGTCGAGAAGAACCCCGTCGCAGTCGAAGATTGCGCAGCGGGGGAACCAGGAAGCGGGCACGGTGTGTTCAAACATGACTCCATCTTCTCACACCCGCCCTCCTATTACTCCTATTCCGCGAGCAGGTGGTTTTTGGTGCGAGCAGGTAGGAAAATCCTACCTTTTCGGCAAAATCCTACCTGCTCGCGGTATTCTGAAATATAGTAACATTACTACAATCGGACTTTGGGGAGAGAAAACTATGACGACTACAGTATCAGCACGCGAATTTAATCAGAATGCCAGTGCCGCTCTGCGCCTTGCCGCGGAAGAACCCGTCTTTATTACCAAACGCGGCACACCGACCAACGTTATTTTGAGTATTGAAGACTATCAACGACTGGCCCAACCGCAACCTCGGCGTTCCTTGGCGGATGCGCTTTCCACCATGTCGGCAGAGGCGGGCGAGATTGATTTTGATATTGATCGCGAACCGAGCATCCCAAATCCTCACCGCGAGGTAGACTTCGCAGAAGACGGCGACTTTTTCGGCAGCGAGGAGAACTAATCCGTGTACCTTGCCGATACAAATGTGATCTCCGAACTGCGTAAATACCGCTCGGGCAGAATGCATCCTTCGGTGCGCCGTTGGGTAGAACATGTAGACGTGAACGACGTGTATATCAGCGTGATTAGCATGATGGAGATTCGCACAGGAATCCTGCGGCGTGCCCGTAAAGATGCGGCTCAGGCTCAGATTCTGCAGCAATGGTTTTCTCATGAGCTTGCGCCGGAGTTTGCGGGGCGCATCCTGCCGGTTTCTTTAGAGGTTGCTCTCACCTGCGCTGAACTCCACGTGCCGCATAAGAAATCAGAATACGATGCGCTGATCGGCGCCACTGCCAGAGAACACCACCTGATGTTGGTGACTCGTAACGTTGCAGATTTTCAGGGCATGGACCTCGATATTCTCAACCCGTTCGAGTTTTAGTCTTGACGCTTAGTGTATGCCGCGAGCAGGTAGGATTTTCCTACCTGCTCGCGGACAAGGGAAAAGAAAATCCTACACCGCCGAGACCGGTTTGCGGCTGACCTGCTCCATAACGGGCCCGGTTGCCGCCAACGCTGCGAATACCAGTCCCAGCCCCATCGCGATCGAGCCGAATACCAGTGCTGCGGTGTACAGCAGCCCCGTCTCGGTGAGTGCCGAACCAAGCAGCAGCACGAATAGCGGCAGTGCCACCACCGCAGACATACAGCTCACCAACAGCAGCGGACCAAACACTACGATGCGCCTCGAACGCGTCAAAACCGCAGCTTCGGTACCCATCATCCGCAGAGAAGAATATAACGAACCGCGCTCATATATAGCGGCGGACTGGTTCAGCAGCGCCGAAAGCGCCACCAGCAGGTAGGAGAGGAACAGCACCAGCACCAAGCCCTGAAGCATATCCCCAATAAGATAGGACTCCGCCGAGCCTTCTTCCACACCCGGCGCGGAATTGACCATGCCCAGAATCGGCCCCACGAAAGCGGCAATAAACGTGGTCATGGCAACCCCGGAGACCTGCCGCCAGGCGGCGCGCGGCGATTCCATAATAGAGCGATATGCCAGCAGGGTTGCGGGGGTGCGGGCGGTGCGAACCCGAATGCGGGCGTACAGGCCCACCACGAACCCGCCAATCAGGTCTACGGCGAGCATCGTGAGCAGGATCGGCAGCCCAAACATGATGGTGGTTACTAGCACCAGCACGAATCCGTTCGAGTCCATCGAATCGGCTGCGAGATTCATAATGTGGGAGGCAATCGCCCCGACGAAACCCACCACTAGAAGCACGCAGCCCAGAATGAGGGCGCGTTTACCCAGGGACGGCTTATCCGAACGGGTGCGTACTCCCAGCGGGCTAATGGTAACTTTTGAGAGCCCAAAGAGCGAACTGGTTGCGGCGATGATCAGGCTCACAAACCCGCAGACCAGCACGATGGGCAGGGGCAGCAGCATATTTTCGGGGCCCAGCGGGATGTTCTGGAAGCGCAGCATTCCGAAGGGCAGCACCAGAATCAGGTACACGATAAACCCGAGCACGAACCCAACCGCAGCGTAGATCACGGAATCGAGCATGGTGTAGAGGGTAAGTCGCCGGGTGGATGCGCCCAGCAGCCGCAGGGTTGCCAGGCGGTCGTCGCGGCGGCGTGCGCTGAGCCGTGCTGCGGATGCGCCGAGCGTGAAGAGCGGGGTGAGCAGCAGGAACCCGCTGATCCAGGCGAGCATCAGGTATAGCGGCTGCAGCGTGTGCGCCGTGTTTTTGGTGCCGGAGCCCGCCTCGACCGAGGTGGCCGTGCTGGCGTCTCCGCCCAGCCAGGTGTAGAAGGCGTGAATACCTCCGGCGATCAGCAGAAAGAGCGCCGCGGATGCGGCAAACGCAAGCACCGGAAGAACCGCCTGTGAGGTGGGCAGGGTGCGGCGCGCGAGAAGTTTGAAGGTCTGCATTCTTAGGCGCCTTTCCCCAGGAGGCCGCGCATCCAGAAAGGACGTCGGGCGGGTTTATGCGGCGCGGGTGTGTGGTTGAGTGGGACCGCGGTGTGCGCCGTGCCCGGAGTATGGGCGGGAGAGTAGCGAACGTTCGCGGGTGGCTGGGTTTGCACGGAAACTCGGTTGTACGTTTGACGCGGGTTCCCCGCGGGGTTACCCGGCTGGAAGACACCCGGCTGTGCGGAAGGAGCGGGTGCCGCATCCTGAGGCGGTACCGGCTGGCTCGGCGGTGCGGGCACTCGATACTGTACCGAATCCCCGCCCTGCTGACCGGGCGCGGCAGAGTCCTGCCGGTTATCCTGCACAATCTGCCCGTCGTGCAGGTGGATGGTGCGGGAGCATTGCGCCGCAACCTGCGGGTCGTGGGTGACGATCACAAGGGTTTTACCCTGCTGCGGAACGAGTGTGAGCAGAAGATCCATGACCTCTTGGGCGGTCACGCTGTCGAGCGCGCCGGTGGGTTCATCCGCAAAGGTAATCGGCGCACCGGTAATCTGCGAGCGCGCAATCGCCACGCGCTGTGCCTGCCCACCGGAAAGTTCGCCGATGCGTTTCTCGCACATGTCGCCTAGCCCCAGCCGGGCGAGCAGGTTTGCGGATGCGCCGCGCGCCTGCTCGCGCGACATCCCGGAGATCATGGCGCCGAGCGAGACGTTTTCTTCTGCGGTGAGCTCAGGGATGAGAAGTCCCTGCTGAAAGATGAATCCGAAGGAGTTTGCGCGCAGGCTTGTGCGCTGTTTTTCGCTCAGGGCGCCGAGTTCAACGCGCCCGCCCGGTATCTCGGGTCCGCCGCCGAGCACCTGAATGGTGCCCGAGTCTATACGAATAATGCCGGAGAGCGCGTGCAGAAGTGTGGTTTTTCCGGAACCGGAGGGTCCCATAACGGCCACGGATTCGCCGGGGTAAATATCGAGCGAAATATCGCGCAGTACTGTGTGCTGTCCGTAGGATTTGGTAAGGTTGCGCACCGAGATAACGGGTGCGTATGAGGTGTAAGAAGTATTCATAGCATCCATTTTTCCAAGGGTGACGGGGCGTTTTTATCCGTCTACGGAGTGAAAAAATACGGCGATAATGCCGGGTTTTTCGCGGGTTTTCATCCCTAAGGATGAGTGGGGCGTGTTCTGGGATACGGCTCTAAATCGTGAGGATGATGCCATACTTAAGACCATGACTGACGCACAGACCCACCATGAACACGCTGAAACGCCCGGTAAGATTTTTCTGCTTCGGCACGGGCAGACCGACTGGAATATAAATCACCGGTTTCAGGGCAGAACCGATATTCCGTTGAACGATACGGGGCGTGAACAGATTCGGGGCGCCGTGCCGCAGCTGCGTGAGATGGCTCAGCGCGGCGTGCAGATTGACGGTGTGGTTTCGTCCCCGCTTGAGCGCGCGGCGGAGAGCGGGCAGATTGTTGCTCAGGCACTAGGGGTGCCGTATCTGGGTGCATACGCGGGGCTAGAAGAACGCTCATTCGGTGATTTGGAGGGTGAGGCTGCAACCCCTGAGCTGGTGGCGGCATCCCGCACGGATGGGCATAAATACGGGGTTGAGGAGCGCGAGGCCCTGGTGAGCCGCGCCCTGACCGCCCTGAACCGGGTGCGCCGCGAGCATGAGGGCAAGAACATTGTGGTGGCTACTCACGGCATGCTGATTGCGGTGACGATGACCGTGCTTCTGGAAGGCCGCGAGCATGAGGGCTACGAGACGATCGACGGCATGTTCCCTATTCCTCCGAATGCTTCGCTCACCGAGCTTCCCACCGATTATCTTGACGATGCGATTGATGCCCACGTGCTGGTGAGCCGCCAGCCTAAGCTGCACGCCGAACCTTTCCCTAAGAATCTGGCGGGCGGTTCGCTCACGCTGATTCGCCACGGACAGACCGAATGGAATAAGAACCAGCTCATGCAAGGTATCAGCGATATTCCGCTGAACGACACCGGTCGCGCACAGGCACGTGAAACCGGGGCGAAGCTGCGCAGCCTGGGTTTGAGCTATGACCGTGTAATTTCTTCACCACTCTCGCGAGCCTATGAAACCGCGCAGCTGGTGGGCGAGGATTTCGGGCTTCCGGTCAGCGAAACCTACCCCGACTTGGTGGAACGTAATTATGGTGCCGCCGAGGGCGTGAATATTCCCGTTCCCGAGCGGCGCGCCCCCGACCGCTACTATCCGCAGGTAGAGACCGAACGCGATGTGTATGTGCGTGCCGTGCGTGTTCTGCGTGAGATTGTGCGCCAGTATCCTGGGGAGCGCATCATTGCGGTGAGCCACGGGAGCCTGATTCGCCGCGCTATTTCGGCGGCGCAGGGGTACGAGCATACGCAGACTGTGCCGAACGCTGAGCCTTTAGAGGTCGATCTTAAAGGGCTTTTTGCCTTTGATGAGAGCACGGTGTTCGATGAGCGGGGTCGTCTTGTCTGGTAGATCTGGCAGAGTGTTCCGGGTAATCGGATGGGCGCTTTTTGCCCTATATTGCGCCGTCGTTGCAACGATCGTGTTTGCCCCGCAGCATGTGGACGATAACGAGGCGGGCTCTCGTCTGGCTTCGCTTCTCGATGCCGGCCACGCCCAGGGTTGGCTTCCCGGGTTTATCACCTATGCGAGCATCGAACAACTCTCGAATGTCATCATGTTTGCCCCCGGTGGGTTTCTGCTCATGCTGTTGCTGATCTGCCATGCCCGCCCGTGGCGAAGGGTAGGGGTAATCACCCTGGGCGCGGTAGCGGTCAGTGCCGGAATCGAACTCATTCAAACGGCCATGCCCGAACGCACCGGCGACCCCATAGACGTGCTCATGAACGGGACGGGTGCGTTTATTGGTTCCCTGACCGCCTGGGGTGTGCATAGTCTCTGGATGCGCTGGGTTAAGAGGTAATTCACGGATATGGATGCTTACACTCGCTTGACAAGGCACCCAGTCACCACGCCTTCGCTTCGCTCCGGCGATGGCGACAGCCCTAGGCCCTCGCTGTAAGCATCCGCATCCTGAACGCGCCACGCACTAGAAAACCTTTGTGATTCAAGGCAGATCAAAACTACTCGCGCCCAAACTTTCAAAATCCGCGCATCCAGTGTGGGTTTAGATGCGTTGTGGGGTGAACAGTGTGTGTCTGTTGTGGATTATTTGACCTTAAGTGTGGTTTCGAGGGTAAATTCACAAAAAATCGATGATTTATCCGTGGGTTATCTTGACGCACCCACATAAACCCACATAAAATCAAGGGCAAGACTGTTGTCTTGAGTGGTGATACGCATTCGCCGTTCCGCCATGATACACAGACCTAAGAATTCGCGTGGAACGGTTCGTTCGCTCCACACCCATACCTTGAAAGTGATGTGCGCATATGTTTGCTGAAGAACGTCGTGCCGAAATTGCGAAGCTGGTATCTTCTGCACGCCGCGTTAACGGTGCTGATCTCGCTCGACGCTATGACGTCACCATGGAGACTGTGCGACGAGACCTTGCCGCCCTCGAAGAAGCGGGTAAGCTGCGCCGCGTGCATGGCGGCGCCGTTACCGTTGAGCAGTCTACCTCCCTAGAGTCCTCTATTGCCTCACGTCAGGGCATGAATACTCCCGAGAAGCGCCGCATCGCTGCGAAGGCTTATGAGTATCTGCGTGACTCTGATGTGGGTTCGATTGTTCTTGACGCCGGCTCGACCATTGAGATTTTGGCGGACTATATTGGGTCAGAAAACTTTAGCCTCAAGACCGGCAGCGACCGCATCATTATTACCCATGCCCTGCACATTGCAGTCAAACTCGCTGAGGCAGAGGGGGTCACCCTCGAACTTGTGGGCGGTCAGCTGCGCAAGATGACCTGGGCGGCGATTGGTGCTCGTGCCGCCGAATATTTCGCTACGGTACGCCCCGATATTGCGTTTCTTGGCGCCAACGGCATAGATGCCGAATTTGGTGTTTCCACCCCCGGCATGAATGAGGCCATCGTGAAGACCGCGATCTGCAAATCGGCGCGGCGCGTGGTGCTTCTGTGCGATTCTGCGAAGTTTGGGCAGGAATCACTCGTGCGCTTCGCTGACTTCGAGAATATCGATACCATGATCACCGACCGCGCCCCCGATGGTGCGCTTGCTCAGGCTCTTGAAGCCGCTCATGTGGAGGTACTCATCGCATGATTCTGACTCTCACCGCTAACCCTAGTTTGGATCGCACGATCGAACTGGGCTCGCCTCTAGCGCACGGTGCCGTTCAGCGTGCCGTAGGCGCGGTTCAAGACCCCGGCGGTAAAGGGGTCAATATTTCGCGTGCCTTACATACTTCTCAGGTGCCTACTGTTGCGGTGGTTCCGGGAGAAGCTACCGACCCCGTGCTGACCGCTCTTGCGGCGAGCGGCGTGCAGTTTGCGAATCTGCCCACGGGCGAGCCTATCCGCTCGAATATCACCGTGGTTGATCCGGACGGCACGACCACTAAACTTAATGCCCCCGGCATCGAGTTCACCCCTAAGCTACGCGACGCCCTGGATGCGCTCGTGATCGCCCAATCAGAAAACGCAGATTGGGTGGTACTCGCCGGTTCGTTGCCTGGCGGACTGGAAGCAACGTACTATGCTGAGCTGTGTGCAAAGCTGCGCGCCAGCGGATATGAGGGCAAGATCGCCGTTGATACCTCTGAGGCACCGCTGATCGCTACCGTTGCGGGGCAGATAAAGCCTACGCTGATCAAGCCGAATTCTGAGGAGTTGGCACAGCTGACCGGCGCCGAGAATTGGGAAGAGCTGGAATCGAGCCCCGAGCTGACTGCACGTACCGCGCGAACCTTGGTGAATGACGGCATTCCCTATGTGCTGGCAACCCTTGGCGGGTCCGGCGCGGTTCTCGTGACCGCCGAAGGTGCCTGGCATGCACAGCATGAACCCGTGAAGGTGCGCAGCACGGTGGGCGCCGGGGATTCGTCGCTCTCCGGTTTCCTCTATGCTTATGAGCGAGGAGAGTCGCCGCAGCAATGCCTCGTGCAGGCGGTTGCGCATGGCTCGGCGGCAGCATCCTTACCCGGAACACAAATGCCTTCGGCAGCCATGACAACCCCCGAGAAAGTAACCCTAAGGCAACTTTCCATTTAGCTTATATTCCATATCAGGCATATAGCATATAGCCTGGTCAACCACTAAAAACAACATATTTACGGACACTTGAGTGCGTACTGAAAACGCCCGCATAGGCATCATGGCGCACCGCATCATACGCCCGAGGAGGGTATTATGTCTGAGCTCATCACCCCAGAGCTGGTGCTCCTAGACCAGAATCTGGGAGAGACTAAATTCGACGTCATCAGCAAGCTCGCGCACGCCGTCGTCGATGCCTCACGTGCCACCGACTACGATCAGCTGTACGCCGCTGCTGAAGCCCGCGAGTCCAAAACCGACACCGGCATCCCGGGCGGTATCGCCATTCCGCACTGCCGAAGCGCGGCGGTTACCGAACCCACCCTCGCGATGGCACGACCCAAGCCCGGTGTGAGCTTCGGTGCGAAAGACGGTCCGGCCGATCTGATCTTCTTCATCGCCGCCCCCGATGGTGCCGACCAGGAACACCTGAAACTGCTCTCCACGCTGGCGCGTTCGCTCATGAAGAAGAGCTTCACTGCATCCCTGCGTGAGGCACAAACCCCCGAAGAAATCGTAGACCTTGTGAACGATGCACTCGGTACCGGCGCCCCGAAGAAGGCTCCCGCCTCCGCCGACTCGGCAGCATCTGATGCGCAAAAGGCGGGTGCGGGCGCATCCGCTCAAGCTGCAGCGGCACAGACCGACTCCGCAGAAGCGACTGCATCCGAGAAGCCAGCCACCAAGAAAATCGTGGCGGTCACCGCCTGCCCCACCGGCATCGCGCACACCTATATGGCGGCGGATGCCCTCAAATACGCTGCGGAAGACCTCGGCTACGACTTCAAGGTGGAGACTCAGGGGTCCTCCGGGAACGAAACCCTCACCCAGGCCGATATTGATGAAGCCGACGCCGTCATTTTCGCGGTCTCCGTGAACGTGCGCGACCGCAACCGCTTCGCCGGTAAGCCCTATGTGGAATCCCCCGTGAAGCGCGGCATTGACGAACCGCAGGCCATGATTGAGGAGGCCCTGGCAGAGGCGGAAAACCCCAACGGCAAGCGCGTGAGCGCCGCCGCATCCACCGGGGAGGACACCTCCTCGGCTGCCGAAGGTTCGTGGGGCTCACGCATCTACAAGGCCGTGATGACCGGTGTTTCATACATGATCCCGTTCGTCGCCGCCGGTGGCATTATCGTGGCTCTGGGCTTCATCCTCGAAGCAATTACCATGCCGAACCTGGGCGATGTCGATACCGAAAAAATCCTCGCCAACGCCACAATCTACAACCTGGGAGACACCCACTGGACCCTCTACCTGGGCGCGGTGCTGCAAACCATCGGTAAGTTCGGTCTTGACCTAATGGTTCCCGCGCTCGCCGCCTTTATCGCCTACGGGCTGGCGCAGCGCCCCGGTATTGCGCCCGGCTTTATTGCCGGTTCCGTCGCGGTTGCCGTGAAGGCTGGCTTCCTCGGCGGCATTGTCGGCGGTCTGCTCGCCGGTCTGATCGCCTACGGTTTAGGCACCCTCAAACTGCCGCGCTGGCTTGGCTCGATGATGCCCGTGGTCATTACCCCGCTCATAACCTCACTCGTTGCGGGCGGTATCATGTACCTGCTGTTGGGCGCGCCGCTGGCGTGGGTTCTCGAATCCCTGCAGAACTGGCTAACCTCCATGTCTGGCGCATCCGCTCTTGTCCTCGGTCTGATTCTGGGTGCCATGATGGCATCCGATCTGGGTGGTCCCATCAACAAGGCGGCGTATCTATTCGCAACCGCTGGGCTTTCTTCGGGTGCCGATGTGAACAAGGAAATCATGGCAGCCGTTATTATCTCCGGCATGGTTCCGCCGCTGGCTATGGCGCTTGCCACCACCCTACGCCCCAAGCTCTTCACCGAGCCCGAGCGTGAAAACGGCAAGGCTGCGTGGCTGCTGGGCGCATCCTTTATCTCTGAGGGTGCTATTCCGTTTGCCTCTGCAGACCCGGCGCGCGTGATCCCGTCCTCCATCGTAGGCGGCGCGATTGCCGGTGCTATTTCGATGAATGCGCATGTGGCATCCCCGGCACCGCACGGCGGTATCTGGATTATTGGTTTGAGCAACAATATTCCGATGTTCCTGCTCGCCGTTGTCGCCGGTACCGTCGTATCCGCTATCACCTATGTGCTGCTGAAGTCGATTGGCGCGAAGTCGCGGCAGACTGCGACCGAGACCCCAGCGAAGACCGCCGCATAAGCGTTACACTGTAGAGAACCCAACACGAAGGATATATCTTCATGACTACATATAAAGGCGTCGGTGTTTATGCCGGACGCGTTATTGGTCCCGTGCTACAGATGCCCGAGCCTATTCAAGAGCCTAAAGCCGGTCTGCGCCTAGACGGTGAAAGCGCCGAAGAGGCCGGTCAACGTATTCAAGATGCGTCGGTTCGCGTGAAAGAGGACCTGCTCGCACGCGCCGAAAATGCGGGTCGTGACGGCAAGGCCGTGCTCAAATCGACCTCGCAGATGGCGACCGACCGCGCCCTGATTAAGAGCGCCGTGAAGCTGGTTGAGACCCAGCAGATGGCACCTGAGCGCGCGATTTGGGAGGCAGCAACCTCGTTCGCCGACCAGATGGCGGCCCTTGGCGGTTACATGGCTGAGCGCGTCACCGATATTCACGATGTGCGCGCCCGTATTGTGGCGGAACTGACCGGTCAGCAGGCGCCGGGCATCCCCTTCGCGGAGGAGCCTTTCGTGCTCGCCGCAGTTGATCTTGCCCCCGCAGATACCGCGACCCTTGACCCGAAGAACGTGATCGCCCTGATCACTTCGGACGGCGGTCCGCAGGCGCATACCGCGATTTTGGCGCGCGGCCTGGGTCTTCCCGCGATCGTGGCGGCAAAGGGGGTCACCGATATTCCAGACGGCACCGAGGTCTATGTGGACTCGAACGCGGGTATCGTCAATACCGAGCCGACCGATGAAGACCGCGAAGCCGCCGAAAAATACGCTAACCGCAAACCTATCGCCGACTTCGACGGTAAAGGCGTGCTCGCCGACGGCACCCGCGTGCCACTCTACGCGAACGTGGGCGACGGCAAATCCGCCGAGAAGGCTGCTAGCCTGAACGCTGAAGGCGTGGGTCTGCTGCGCACCGAATTTGGCTTCTTGGGGCACGATTCCGAGCCGTCTATTGAGGCCCAGGCAAGCACCTACAAGTCTGTGTTTGACGCCTTCCCCGGCAAGCACATCGTGGTTCGTACCTTGGATGCGGGCGCCGACAAGCCCCTGCCCTTCCTGAACGTGAATCCCGAGGAAAACCCGGCGCTGGGCGTGCGTGGTTTCCGTACCGACTGGACTGTACCGGGCGTGCTGACCCGCCAGCTGGAGGCTATCAAGCAGGCCTCCGAGGATTCCGACGCCGATATTTGGGTGATGGCCCCGATGATTTCGACCACCTCCGAGGCTCGCAACTTTGCGAAAATGCTCAAGGAGGTCGGCCTGCCGGTACACGGCGTGATGGTTGAGACACCCGCCGCCGCTGTGAACGCCGAAGCGATTTTGGGTGAGGTTGATTTCGTGTCGATCGGCACCAACGACCTGACCCAGTACACGATGGCTGCAGACCGCCTGCTGGGCGATCTGGCGCACTTGAACAACCCGTGGCAGCCTGCGGTGCTGAAGATGATTAAGCTGACCGTCAAGGGCGCTAAGCGAGCTTCGGTGAATGCTGGCGAGAAGAAGTATGTGAGCGTCTGCGGTGAGGCCGCCGCCGATCCGGCGCTGGCCGTGGTGCTGGTCGGCCTGGGGGTTGATACCCTCTCGATGAATGCCGGTGCTATCCCCGCGGTTGCGGCGGTGCTCAAGTCGGTGACCCTGGAGCAGGCACGCCATATTGCCAACAAGGCTTTGGAACAGATTTCCTCTGCCGAGGCGAAGGCTGCCGCTCGCGCTGAGCTGCCGATTCTGGACGAGCTCGGCCTCTAGAAGACGCCTCAAACCCGGTGGAGAAAAGGCTAACCCGGTGTTGAAAGTTTATTTCAAGATCGGGTGAGGCATTGGTCCCCAAGCGGTGAGTAAAACTGTACAATTGAGGCAAGAAAACAGGGGGTGCATCCTCCCGTTTGATAAACATGGAGTCGATAACAGACGATTCCTTCACAAAGGAGAAAAACCATGGCAGAGGTTATTGCCACCATTGCAAGCCGCGTTGGTCTGCACGCACGTCCCGCAGCAATTTTTGCTGAGGCAGCTGGCGACCTCCCCGTTGAGGTCACCATTGCAGCCGAAGGCGAGCCCGCAGACGAGGCTATGGATGCAGCTTCGATCCTATCCCTGATGTCCTTGGGCGCTAAGCACGGTGACCGTGTGGTGCTCCGAGCAGAAGGTGAAGGCGCAGACGAAGCTCTAGAGACCCTGAAGAAGATTCTCGAAACCGACCACGACGCAGAGTAATCTTTCCGGCGACTCTCGCCAGCTTTACCGGTATCCCGTCGCTTCACGTGCGGCGGGATACCTGCTTTAAGGCTCGGGCGCGCATCCGGTCCGTTTCCTTACCTCTGCCCCGGTCCGCCCGATTAGGTCGGAAGGGGCATAAAAAGGCTCTTTATTTGAATAAAGCGGCGTTTTTAACTCTTTATTCGCATCAAGGCTCTTTTTAGACGAGGCGAACCCCGCCGATGCACCAATCGCCGCGCCTCTTGTTAGACTTAAGGCGTGCGTGCGCCGCGAGCGCATCAAAAAGACCGCACAAGGTTCGCGGGCGATAGACGTTCGGAACACCCACCACCCCACGAGAGATAGAGACCCTTGCACGAAATTACGGCACGTTTTGCAACCCCAGCAGAAATTCAGGAGTGGGATACCCACGTGATCGCCAACCCGGACGGCGGAAATCTGCTGCAGTCCGCATCATTCGCAAAAGTCAAAGCCGACTACGGGTGGAAACCCCGCTATATCGTGTACGAAGGCACCGTCGATCGTGACGGCGAGCAGCAGCCTTTCGCCAGCTACAGCCTGGCGTTCGAGAAGAATATTCCGTTGCTAGGCAAACTCTGGTACTTCATCAAAGGCCCGGCGGTGCATGATGCCGATGAGCTGCCCGCCCTGCTGCAGGCGAACCGCCGCCTGATTACCGAGCAGAAATTGGGTGTTTTTGCCGTCAAGATTGAGCCTGAAATCGTGGCGGATGAGCACGCTCAGCAGGTTATTGCGGGCACCGAGCTGGTTCGTACCGCCGATATTCAGCCGAATGACTACACCGCCATCCTCTCCACCGAGGGCACTGAGGAAGAGGTGCTCAAGTCGTTGTCTTCACGCGGACGTAACGCTGTACGCCGCGCCACCCGTGAAGGCTGCGAGGTCAAACGGGTTGAGCTCACCGACGAAAATATGCGCGCCATGTATGCCCTTATGGATACCGTGGGGCAGGGCAAAGTTTCGCTTCTGCTGCGCCCCTACGAGTATTACCGCGACTTCTGGAGGGCCTTCGAGAACGCCGGTCAGGGCAGGCTCTACTTCACCTACGAAGACGGCAAACCTTCCGTGGGCGCCTACGTGATTAACTACGGCACGAAGGGCACCTATAAAGACGGCGGTTCTAAGCCGCGCCGTAAACAGTACGGCGACTCTCATCTGGTACAGTGGACTGCGATCACCGACCTCATGAAGGAGCACGGGATCAGCACCTATGACTTCTGCGGCACCCCGCCCGCCGCCGAACTCAAGAATAAGGAACACCCTTACTACGGTCTGGGCCTGTTCAAAACCTCGTTCACGAAGAACGTGACCGACTTCGTGGGCGTTTACGATCAGCCTATTTCAGAGCTCAAATATAAGCTCTGGAACGCCGGTGTGGAGCGGCTGATGCTTCGCCTGTGGGTGAAGAAACACCACTATTCCTTCTACTAGGAAACGCCGCACCGCCACGCCACTCACCGATACACACAGCGCACCAGCACGCAACACGATCAAGGGATACTATGGCGAAGAACCCCGAGGAGCACAGCTACAACCCAGCCGATGAGAACGCGAGGAGTATTCGCCGCCCGGGATATTTCTTCGCCGTTCCTCTCTCCGAAGTGCACGACTCCAAGCTGCGTGAGGCTCTTGCCCACAGCGGCAAGGAGGCCGAGCAGGCTGAGCAGGCGCGTGAGGCGCTATACGAGGTTGCGGCGGCGCACGGCGTGGAAACCGATACGGACGACACCCAGCTTCTTCCCGTCGACGAATCCGGTATGCCTCTCGACGAGGCTCCACAGATGCCCTACGAACCGGAGATACCCTACGAGGAAATCCCCGAAGAACCCGTAATCCAGGCGGTGCAGAGCGTGCCGCCCGAGATACCGCATCCGCAGGAGCCGCCCGCGCAGACCTCCAGCAATATCGTCACGGAGGTCGCTAAATACCGCCAGTCCCAGCCCGTCCCCATGACGGGCATGATCCCGCAGGTTCCCAATTCCCATGCGGCACAGCGGTTCGGCGGTGTAGAGCCCACGGCGAGCGCGCCCCCAGTATCCGTACCCACTACGACGATGCCCGCCGGGCATGGCACGGGCGGGCGGTGGGGCGTGCGAACCACCCTGCGTTCCTTCGTGCGTGCTGACGGCCAAGCGGTGGCACATGTGGCGCCGCGCGGTGCGGCGCGCATCGCCCAGCGGCAGTTTACCCCGCGCGCCAAACGTGAAGAACGTGCTCAACGTGAGGCCCTGTACCGCGAGAAAGAGTACGCCCGCGACACCCTCAATTTCACGCTGCGCCTGGCGGAGGCCATGTTCTACTATGGCGCGGACGCGATGGACGTAGACTCGGCGATTATTGCGGTGTCTTCGGCGTATGGGCTCGATTCGGTGGATGTCAATATCACCAACCAGTCGGTGACCATCAACTACACCTCCGACCCCGATATTTACATGGAGTCGCGCATCAGCTCGCGCAGCATGAGTGCCGATTCCCGGTTCACCCATACGCTCGTGCGCGTGGTGCGTACCTCTACCGAGAATTATGAGGCGCTCGCTTCTACCTACGGGCTGATTCACGATATTACCGAGGGCGGCATGACCTTGGAGGATGCCGACCTTCGCCTGAGCGAGATTACGAACCATCCTAAACCGTATCCTCCGCTGATTACCTGGCTGGCGAATATTGGCTGCGCAACCACGCTGACGGCTGCGTTGGGGGCTAGCTGGTCTACCGCAACCGCTGCGGCGATCGTGTTCATTCCCGTGTACCTGCTGATTCAGTGGCTCAATAAGATTGGTATGCCCACGTTCTTCCGCATGGCGGCGAGTGCGGGTCTGCTGACCTTCCTGGCGATTTGGCTGGGTGGGGATCATTCCATGATTCGCCGTCCGGGGGAGTCGATTTCTGCGCCTCTGGTGGTTGCCGCCGGGCTGATCATGTTCCTGCCGACCTCGCGTCTGGTGGGCGCGGTTCAGGATGCGATTAACGGTTTCCCGGTGACGGCGGCGGGAAGATTCGTTTCGACGGGCATGAGCTTTTTGGGCCTGGTGATCGGCATTGCCTCGGCGGTGAATGCGATTAGCCTGTTTGGCGGTCCGATTCTGGATATTGAGCAGACCCGGTTTGAGCTTCCTTCACCGCTCACGTTCTCGGTGTTCATGCTGGCGGCGACGGTTACGTTTGCGATTACCCTGCATACGAAGCTTGTGAAGCTGGGGTGGCTGGTGCTCATTACCTGTAGTGCCCTGGTGACTTACCACCTGTATACCTACCTGGTGGGGGTAGATTCGGGGCGTGCGAATACGGCGCTTGCTGCCCTCGTAATTGGCATGCTGAGCACCTATGTGGCGTACCGGCTGCATGCCCCGCAGGCGGTTTTTTCGATTCCTGCGCTGACCTTCCTGCTGCCGGGCCTGTCGTTCTTCCGTGGTATGTATCTGCTGACGGTTGAGACGAACGTGGTTTGGGGCATTCAGAGCATGATTTCGGCGGTTTCGATTGTGATTGCGATGGCGGCGGGCGTGACGTTGGGAAACTACCTGATGCAGTACCTGCTGCAGCGTTTCGCGGTTCCGCGCAATGTACCCGCGGAGACTTCTGAGTAGCGCATCCGTGGCTATCACGTTCCCCTGATGCGGGATGCACAAAGGCTCTTTATTCCACAGTGGAATAAAGAGCCTTTGTATGTAGGTATGAGTGGGCGGATGCGCGCTACTTGACCGTCCAGTCCACCGGTTCCGCACCCTGCCGCACCAGCAGCGTATTCACCCGCGAGAACGGGCGCGAACCGAAGAACCCGCGGTGCGCCGACAGCGGCGAGGGATGCGCCGACTCCACACACGGATACGGTTCCAGCATCGGGGCGGTACGCCGCGCATCCGCACCCCACAGCAACCCGACCAGGGGTTTATTGCGAGCCGCCAGCGCCCGAATAGCGCACTCGGTCACCTCTTCCCACCCCTTATTACGATGCGACCCCGGCGCCCCTTCACGCACGCTGAGCACACGGTTCATGAGCATGATGCCTTCATCGGACCACGAGCTCAGATCGCCGTGCTGTGCGGGCTCAATCCCCAAATCGTCGGACAATTCCCGGTAAATATTGATGAGCGATTTCGGCAGGGGCATATCCCGCTGCACCGAGAACGAAAGCCCCATCGCGTTCCCGGGGGTGGGGTAGGGGTCTTGCCCCACGATCAGCACCTTGACCTCGTTCATGGGGCGTGAGAATGCGCGGAAAATATTCTGACCTGTGGGAAAAGTTCGGTGTCCCGCCGCGTGTTCGGTGCGTAAAAACTCGCCCATGGCGTGGATTTTATCTTCGACGGGCGCGAGGGCCTGCGCCCAGTCTTCGCTCATAATGTCGGTCAGCGGCGGGTTCGTCATGAAAATACTCCCTGAGAAAATTTGACTCTAATAACACGGTGACTTCAACCAACATACTCTAAAGTGTTCATGTAGACCACCTATGTTCGTCAGGAATCCAGATGCCGATACCTTCTTCGGAAACCCCCGAACCTTCGCCTGCTGGCGGCTCCGAAGCCGCCGAACCCGCAGCGGCAGTCCCCGCCGATAGCCCCGAACCCAGCCCCACAACACAGACAGCGCCTTCCGCCCCCGGTACTTCCGAGACCCGCGAAATCGGCGGAAAAACTGAGAACACGCGAAAATCCGCTCTCACCGATTTAGAGCGTGCCATGATTGCCCTGGAAAAACGGCACTGGAAGTACCAGGGCACCAAAGAGAAGGCGATTACCGCGCTCGGGCTCACCCCGATCGCCTACTACCAGAAGCTCAATACGATGATCGATAGCCAGCGTGTGATCGCCGCCGAACCCATCCTGATGCACCGCCTGCGCGAGGTTCGCGACCGCAGCTAAAGGCACCCGCACCGATGTGTGCATGAGCGCACGCCAATCTGAACAGGACGGATAAAGCCCCATACGGTACCCTGTAAGAGAGAGCTTTGGCAGGGCTCCACCGCGCAGAGCGGTACATCTATTACTCAACCTAGGGAAGTCATGAGCCAATACCCGCACGATGAATTCGACGACATCGACGAGAATACCGCCCGCCGTGGAACATACCGCGGTGTTATTGACGACCCTTCCAAGAGCCCCAAAGGCATTATTCCCGTTGTCGTCGCCGGTATTTTAGCGCTCGTGCTCGGCGGCGCCATGTACATTAACCACCCGCGCAGCAGCTCGCCCGAGGCCGCCGCGCGCGCCAAGAGCTACAGTGCCCCCGCCTCGCCTTCGGAATCATCGTCGCCCTCTGTCTCGGCATCCGAGCAGGCTAAGGATGCGAACGTGGCGGTCTATAACGCATCCGCGCCCGGCGGGTCTGCGGCCAAGGCAAGCGCCGCGCTTGAAGGTTACACGATTACCGAAACCGCGAACTGGTCGGGCACCCCGCCTCAGTCCAGCACGGTCTACTACAAGGACGAGGCCAAGAAGTCGCAGGCCGAAGCTATTGCGAAAACTCTGAATATCACGACGGTTCAGGAGAGCTCAGACACCTCGATTCTGGGCGAGAACGATATTGTGGTGGTGCTTGCCGCCGACTACAGCTAAACGGCATCATCCGGCTTGATACCGCGGTGTGCGGTACCGTTTATCATCCCCGCTAGTTTCGGGAACGTTCTATGAGCCCTATGCGCTCGCATATAACATCACCCCGGCGCTCGTACCTGGTTCTTCCGCTCCGTGCATTCGC
This sequence comes from Rothia sp. HMSC065G12, assembly GCF_001811455.1. NCBI lineage: Bacteria > Bacillati > Actinomycetota > Actinomycetes > Micrococcales > Micrococcaceae > Rothia > Rothia sp. HMSC065G12. The sequence goes on along the minus strand of NZ_KV804811.1, from coordinate 7,908 downwards.
ACGCGAAGCCGTACCCGTTCACCCCATTGCGGCTTTCCGTGCGCCTCAAGAATGCGCTGAGGGCGATTAAGCTAAATTCGGTGCTCAAAATGTTTGCCCTCGGGCGCACCAAGTGCCAAAATTGTTTTTAGCACTCGGCGCCTTCAGGTGCTAAAACCGGTATCAAAATCTGCTTCGGCAGACCGGAAAACCTGAGCGCTCCATTCGAAACGTCCAGGAGGGATATCGCCACATGGCAAAACTTATTGCTTTTGATGAAGAAGCTCGCCGCGGTCTAGAGCGCGGACTGAACACTCTAGCCGATGCCGTTAAGGTAACTCTTGGCCCCCGTGGCCGCAACGTCGTGCTTGAGAAGTCGTGGGGCGCACCCACGATCACCAACGACGGTGTTTCCATCGCCAAAGAGATCGAGCTTGAAGACCCCTATGAAAAGATTGGCGCCGAACTCGTCAAAGAGGTAGCCAAGAAGACCGACGATATCGCAGGTGACGGTACCACCACCGCAACCGTGCTCGCTCAGGCGCTCGTGCGTGAGGGCCTGCGCAACGTGGCTGCCGGTGCTGACCCGCTGAGCCTCAAGCGCGGTATTGAGAAGGCTGTTGAGGAGGTCACCAAGACCCTGCTCGACTCCGCGAAAGAAGTTGAGACTGAGGAAGAGATCGCGGCAACCGCATCCATCTCTGCGGGCGATCAGGAGATCGGTAAGCTGATCGCTCAGGCTATGGAGAAGGTCGGCAAGGAAGGCGTGATCACCGTTGAGGAATCCAACACCTTCGGCCTGCACCTGGAACTCACCGAGGGTATGCGCTTCGATAAGGGCTTCCTCTCCGGCTACTTCGTGACCGACCCCGAGCGTCAGGAAGCCGTGCTGGAAGACCCCTACATCCTGGTGGTCAACCAGAAGATCTCGAACGTGAAGGATCTGGTTCCCGTTCTTGAGAAGGTCATGCAGTCCGGCAAACCGCTGCTGATTATCGCCGAGGATGTTGAGGGCGAGGCTCTGGCGCTGCTCGTGCTGAACAAGATGCGCGGCTCCATCAAGTCCGTTGCCGTGAAGGCGCCCGGTTTCGGTGACCGTCGCAAGGCTATGATGGCTGATATTGCGATCCTCACTGGCGGCCAGGTTATTACCGAAGAGGTTGGCCTGTCCCTGGATACCGCAACCCTTGAGATGCTGGGTAAGGCACGCAAGGTTGTTGTCACCAAGGACGAGACCACCATTATTGAGGGCGCTGGCGACGCCGCCGCACTTGAGGGCCGCGTGGCACAGATTCGCGCCGAGATCGCAAACTCCGATTCCGACTACGACCGCGAGAAGCTGCAGGAGCGCCTGGCAAAGCTCGCCGGTGGTGTGGCTGTGCTCAAGGCTGGCGCGGCAACCGAGGTTGAGCTGAAGGAACGCAAGCACCGCATTGAGGATGCTGTGCGCAACGCAAAGGCAGCCGTTGAAGAGGGTATTGTCCCCGGCGGCGGCGTGGCACTGATTCAGGCGGGCGCGAAGGTCTTCGACAAGCTCGACCTGAAGGGTGACGAGGCAACCGGCGCGAACATCGTGCGTGTGGCTATCGATGCGCCGCTGAAGCAGATCGCAACGAACGCTGGCCTTGAGCCCGGCGTGGTTGTCGATAAGGTTCGTTCCCTACCTGAGGGCACCGGTCTAAACGCTGCAACCGGCGAGTACGAAGACCTCATGGCTGCGGGTATTAACGACCCCGTGAAGGTGACCCGTTCCGCTCTGCAGAATGCCGCATCGATCGCCGGTCTGTTCCTGACCACCGAGGCTGTGGTGGCGAACAAGCCTGAGCCCGCATCCGCTGCGGCACCGGCTGCTGACCCGATGGGCGGCATGATGTAACGTTTCCCAACTGAGGGAGTATGTTGAAGCTCTCCGGGGTGGGTTCCTGACCCGGCACAATGCCGGGTACGGAATCCACCCCCGGAGAGCTTTTGTCTATGCTCTTCCCCTCTCAGGACCGCGAGCAGGTGGTTTTTGGCCCGCGCAGGTAGGAAAATCCTACCTTTTCGGCAAAATACTACCTGCTCGCGCGTATGCGTGATTGCTCGCGACGTGCGCCGTGATTCGTTCGGGATGGGCGAGCCGCGCGGTATGCTGGATTTATGATGCCTAACACCACCTCCAAATCTTCCGAAAACAACGCCCCCGATACCCCCGCCCGTTCCGACCAAAATGCAAAGAGTATCGGCTCGCGAAATTCATTTCTGAGCATCGGGTCGGTGAACTCATTCTGCAGCATTGGCTCTGTAAATTCGGCGTTTTCGATCGGCTCGGCTTTCTCGTTCGGATCTGTCGGCTCGGCTTTTTCTTCGCTGTCCATTGCCTCGTGCCTGAGCTTCATGAGCGTGTTATCGGTTTTATCGGAAGCATCTGTGCTCTCGGCACGGTCGTACAGGTCTGTGCTTAAAGCGGGCCAGCAGAAAAAGGCAAAGAAACCGTAGCCTTTCCGCCCGATCCAGCCCTGCCTGCCTGCTAAAAAGAGCCTTTATGTGAATAAAGCGTAGTTTTCGCCGCTTTATTCACATAAAGGCTCTTTTTTCGATGGGGCAGGGGCAAAGGAGCACACCTGGCGGCACGCCGGCAGTGCCACCTGGTGGGTTGACCGTGCCCGCGCATCCACAGGGTAGAATAGTGGGGCTATGGAATGCGCCTATTACCGTGAGAGTCTTTGCCGCTCCTGCACCAACATCGAAACCCCGTACCCCGCCCAGCTCGCGGCGAAACAGGCTGATGCGCGCAGGCTTCTTGCGGCGTACCCTCACCTGACCTGGCTGGAACCCGTCGCCAGCACCGAGGCGCATTTTCGGAATAAGGCGAAGCTGGTGGTGGGCGGTTCGGCGCAGAACCCGTCCCTGGGTATCGTGGATTATCGTTCGGGGCGCGCCACTGATTTAAGCGAATGCCCGCTCTATATTGAGCCGATTGAGCGCGCTATTCCGGTGCTGCACGAGCTCATTCAGCGTGCCGATTTGACCCCGTATGACATTCCGGCCCGGCGCGGCGAGCTCAAGAATATTCTGGTGACCGCATCCGATACGGGCGAGCTGATGGTGCGGTTTGTGCTCCGCTCGAAGAAGCTGCTGGTGCCTATTCGCCGCCAACTGGGGTGGTTGCAGGAGCGTCTGCCGAAGTTGGCGGTGCTGTCGGTGAATCTGCTGCGCGAGCATGTGGCGCTGATTGAGGGCGATGAAGAGATTATTCTGACTGAGCGGCAAACCCTGCCGATGCGCGTGAACGGCATGAGTTTGCACCTGCGCCCGCAGAGTTTCTTTCAGACGAACACGCAGATTGCGCAGGCGATGTATGCGCAGGGTCGCGAGTGGGTGGCGCAGGTGCAGCCGCGCACGCTCTGGGATTTGTATTGCGGCGTGGGCGGTTTTGCCCTGCACGCGGCGCAGGTGATGCACGGTGAGGTCACCGGGATCGAGATCAGCGCGGAGGCGATTCGCAGCGCCCAGCGTACCGTCGCCGAGCAGGGGCTTGAGGGCGTGAAATTTGCGGCGGGGGACGCGACCGAGTTCGCCGTGAACGCCCGCGAAATCCCTGAGATGCTGGTGGTGAATCCGCCCAGGCGAGGTGTTGGTGAGAGGCTGTGCGCCTGGGTTGAGGGCTCCGGGATTGAGCACGTGATTTATTCGAGCTGCAACGCAAAAACCCTTGCCGCTGACCTAGCGCACATGCCCTCCTACAAGCCGATCGCCGCGCGCGTGCTCGATATGTTCCCGCATACGAACCACTATGAGGTTATGGTGCTGTTGCAGCGCGGGTAGGCTTCTCGGGTCGAGCGCTCATTCCCAATTCCGCGAGCAGATACATAACACTAGGGTGCGAGCAGATAGTAATTCGTCATCTTCTCACCGAAATATTATCTGCCCGCGGTGTTATCGGGGTTGCCCGCAGCGTGGCGGGTGCGAGGCGATGATGCGCCAAAGCGATGCGCAGAGCAAGTCATGCACCCGCACGGCTCTTTGCCTCATTCCGCGATTCCTGCGCCCGTATCGCTCGCGCGGTCGGGCCGAGAATGAACGTGAATACGGTGGCGATGATGAAGAGTGCCCCTCCGGCAACAATGGTGTTGATCGCGCCGAACGCTGGTACCGCCCATCCGGTGATGAGGTACCCGACCATACCCGCTAGGGAGAAAACCACACCCATGAAGCTGTAGACGCGCCCGCGCATGTGTTCGTCGATAGCGTCTGCGAAGAGGACTTGCCCGAGCACTTCTTCGGGTCCGTAGAACATGCCCCAGATGAACCAGAGCACGAGTACCGCCCACAGTGCCGGGTGTAGTCCCATGCTCAGGCAGACGGCGCCGTAGCCCAGTCCTGAGATGCACATCCACCCGCGTTTGGTTATGCGTACCCGCCCGGTGCCTGTACCGACGCCGAGTTTGGCTGAAAGCCAGGAGCTGATCACGCATCCGGCGGCGTAGACGGAAGTTGCGATTCCGAAGGCGGTGTAGTCGTGCCCGAGGCCGCGGGTGAGGTATTCGAGCATGGGCAGGGTGGTGATGGGTACGGCGGCGATGGAGAGGAACCAGAAGGTGAGCATGCCGCGCACGACAGGGTTGTGTGCGGTGTAGGCGGCGCCTTCGCGCAGGAGTCTGCCGGTGTGGTGTTCCTGCACGGTGGCGGTGCGTTCAGCGTGGGTGAGGTCGTAGTTGCGTATGGTGGCGACGGTGAGGGCGGCGAGCAGGTTGAGGGTTCCTGCGAATCCGACTGCGAGGGCTGGGGTGGTGAAGGATGCGACGGCGGCTGCGATGGTGGGGCCAAGGGTTTGGGCGAGGAAGATGAGGCTGCCGCGGCGTGCCATGTATTTTTGGTAGTCGTCGCCGAGCAGGGAGGGCATGGCGGCGGAGGCTGCGGGGGATGAGAAGGTGCCGAAGGTTGAGACGAGGAATGCGATGGTGAGGAAAGCGGGTAGTCCTGCGGCGGCGTAGAGGGCTGGGGATGCGATGAGTAGGGCGGCGCTGGCGAGTCTGAAGCTGACGGTGAGGGTTTTGCGGTTGAATCTGTCGGCGATTGTGCCTGCGAAGGGTGCGAAGAGGATGACGGGGACTGCCTCGACGACCATGACGATAGCGGAGTGGGCGAGGTCGCCGGTGGCGCCGTAGGTGAGCAGAGGCATGGCGATAGCTTGGATGCTGGAGGCCAGAGCATCAGAAACCTGCGCGGTCAGGAGCGTGAGCTGCCCGCGTGCGTTCAGCGGCGTTGCTGATGTGGGTTTTGGAGCTGCGACTGTGGGTTTTTCGTCGACGGCGGGCGGGGTGTGTTGCTGGGGGTGGGGCGCTTCTGCGGGGGTTGGCTGGTGCGCCGGGTCTTGAGGCTTAGGTGTTTGGGGTGTTTGTGATGGGTTGGAGCGCTGGTGCGGTGCGGGATGGTGGGGCGAGTTAGGCGGTTCAGGCGAAGAATCTGTGGTGCGTCTCATAATACTGTGGATTCTATCACGGGCAAGAGGGCTCATTGGGTGCGGTTTGGTGAGGGGAGGAGCTGGTATGCGGGCAGGTCGGACGGATGCAGTGGGCAGGTTTTTGCCGGGTGGAACCCCTGAGCGGACTTGATGTCGCCGAGGGTGCGGGGAAGTGAGCGGATGTGAGGTTCTGGTGCTGCAAAACCCTGTTTCTCGCGGAGTTAGGGGAGGGGTGCGGAGTAGTGTTTTGTAGATGCGGCGGCACGCGGAGACGGTGTGCCACCGTGGGTTTCGTGTCATAGTCTGTCACAAACGAAATTTTTGGAAGTTCCTACCCAAAAATCCACCACTTGAGAGAAACTTAACGGTAGCCTTATGCCTGAATGATGCTTTGGGGACTAGAAGAGGCGATATAAAAGCTTGGCAGGTGCATATGTGTAAATATCACCTATAAACTCTTAAAGAGATGGGAAGAATATGGATTTATTAAGGGAAGACTGGTTTTTAAAGATCGTACTTCCAATAGTTATCACAATTATAAGCCTGTTTGGTAGGTGGATTTTAGAGCATATTCCGAAGATGCGCGAAAAGCAAAATATAGATAATATTCTGAGTACCGTACGAATTGCTCATAAGGAACAACTAGAGATCTTAAAAGCCAGTAAAGAAATGAATTTATCTGATGACTATAGTTCTATTAATTTGTATAGTAATGCTGAAAAATGGCAGCAAGAAGTCGTTAAAAATACACCATCAGGTAGAGCACAAAGCTCTCTTTTGCAACTGAATCCGTATACGACTGCGAATGAGATGTTCTCAAATTGTAGCGAAGGGAACTCCTTGACGGTGCCTAAGTTCGTTAAACCGTCAGAGGTTTTAATATCTCTTGGTGGGTTCTTGCTGAGTTTATTTTTTGTTTTCTATACCCTAGTACTTATTATTTACTCTGTATATATAATAATTTCACGTCAAGATTTCGTTGGTTCTATGATTATATTATTTGTTAGTTTCCTTTATATTATACCCGCAATAATGTCATTTACTATTCTTGATGCGATTTCTTTGAAAATTTCAGGATCTGCTTTAGCAGATGTATTCTATAGAAGAATAGCTCACAGAAACGGCAAGAATGTAGAAAGTTCCAATAATGCAGTTCGGTCAAGCAGGATACGTGCAATTATTGCTGATGAGACAATAAAAGATTATATATACATACCTAAAATGGAAAGAAGACTCTTAGGGCTGGGGGAAGTCATACCAACTCTTCCTATTGTGCGGGGTGCTATAGTCCGTGCAACGAATTATGGATATATAAGAGGCTTAGAAGATGAGTATAGGAAAAGCCCAGAAGAACTCAAGAATTACAAAATATCATCACGCATAGTTGCTGTTTTAAATCTTCAAGAATCAACCACAGATAATAAATCTGAGGAGGAATAATGACACCTTTTAATTTGGAGTGGTGGTTTCATTGGACGCATGATGAGGCATTTGTAGAAGTCCTTAAAGTATCTATACCTGCTCTTGGGTCGATATTGGCGGCTCTTATTGCATGGTATGGAATTCGCCGGACTGCTAAGGTTACTCAAGAAGCTTTAGAGAATTCTAAAGAAGCTACTCCGCCAGAACTGTTGCGTCTTGAGAAATGGTCATCAATTCTTAAGGACTCTAATGATTACCCAGAGAATATTAAGAATGGTTTGGATATAGAAACTATTCAGTCTACCTATGATGATATTCTTAAGCGGGCTACCCTTGAGAATCGAATACAAAATCTTGGGATCTTGTCTGAGGAAGTTAGGCAAAAACTTTTGCAAATCAGACCAGGTAGTGGAAGTAAGTATTATCCTGATCCCACATGGAAAATTTCTAAGGAGAACTATAAGTATTTATTAATGCTTATAATTATGGTAATACTTTTATCTTGTTACATTTATTTATTAATAGTGTTAATAGTGTCTGTTTATGATTTCTTAAATATTTTTGATGACGGTAGTCTTTACTCGTTGTTATTTCTGCGGATTGCTACACCAATAGTCGCAATTACTTTATTAGTTGTAGCTGTGTTGATGGCATATATCCTAATTAAGGTTGTATGTGATATTTTCTTAACGAAAAAAGATGATGAGTGCTATGCGAAGAGTGTGTGCTTTATGAATGGGTATAAAATTTTAAAAGATATTTATCTTGCTCCTTATATTTCTGGACTTATTGAAAATGAAAAACAAATAAAAATACGTGACAAATTTGAGAAGTCTCGATTGTATAAAGAATGGAAAAAGAATAATGATGAACACCCTGACTGGGGTTCTTGGAACTACGGGCTAAATATAGGATGGGATAATAGTCCAAATTTAGAAAATCAAGAGTCAGAAGAACCGACTGAAAGCGCTTCTGTTGGTGTAGAAACTGAATCTGAATCTACTCTAAGGTCTTCTCAAAAGATAACTGGCTCTTCGCATTTGAGGGTGTAGGTGTTGTGG
>NZ_KV804810.1:0-400 GCF_001811455.1 Rothia sp. HMSC065G12 | reverse complement strand
TGGTTTCGTAGTAGTACATACCAATCAAACCGAAAAGGACGGCCCCAACAGAAAAAACCACAAGGATTGTTTGGAATTCTGCAAGATGGGTGAGCATGTATATACTCATTCCGGTGAACACTGGGATGTAGATGCTCCAGACCCAGGGCTCGGAGCGGGGGAGCCTTTTGACGAGGGCCCCGCTGCGTTTGTCCCGGGCGCGACGTATCTCGTCCCGGGTGATGTAGAAGATGATAAAGAGGAAGGAGCAGATGAAATATATCAGGAATGCAGACATGTTCCTTCTTTCTGTAGTCTTTTCTTTTTATCGGTAGAATTTTGTAGCGCTAATATCAATAAAACTATTTCTAATATTATCAACTTGGTCTAGTTGAGTTTTGGTTCTATGTTTCCTGTGGCC
>NZ_KV804809.1:0-429 GCF_001811455.1 Rothia sp. HMSC065G12 | reverse complement strand
TTCGGTTTGATTGGTATGTACTACTACGAAACCAAATACCTCAGGTTCAACCCCGACAACACCATCACCTACCGAGGACTCACCGGAAAACTCCGCACCACCCCCATCACCGCCATCAACGAATACCAATACACCCCAGAATCCAACCGTCCCGACAACGACGGCACCGACCCCGACAGCATCTGGCTCTGGAACGACAAAGGCTACACCATCGCCGCCTATTCCCCACGCGGCATGAAAGAATACACCATCCCCGCACACCTATACTTCCGCTGCACCCAAGACCGCTGGGCAGACCCCAACAACCCCCACGACATGCAAGAAATCACCTGGGCTATCGAACACTACCCCCGCGTCATCGACTTCCTCACCGCAAACCCCCGCATCACCGGCATGGCCACAGGAAACATAGAACCAAAACTCAACTAG
>NZ_KV804808.1:0-42629 GCF_001811455.1 Rothia sp. HMSC065G12 | reverse complement strand
TGTTTGCGTTCGCTGTATAGTTTTGAAACAACAAACCTGAGGGTTTGTTAGTTAATTACATATGTATGGAAGAGACCCCGTGAGGGGTCTCTTTTGTTTTAACCGCTGATTTGCATTCTCCTTGAGAGCTATCGGCTCTGCTGTGTTCTCATAGCGTGCGTTGGTGAATACTCTAAAGGCTAAGAAGACCTCATGAAATATAATCGGCGCATCAGGGCGTTGAAAATCTGTGAGAGCGCGTATGCTTTCTTGTTATCTTAGGGGCATGGAGACTTTACAATCTGCCCCAGACCCGAAGGATTTGACGCTATCGATAGATGAGAGGCGTGAACTTATCGTCTGGGCGGCAGACTGTATGTATCGGATACTGCCTATTTTCGAGAAGCAGTATCCTGCTGATCCTAGGCTTCAGCAGGGGCTTGCTGCGATCGCTGAGTTCAACCGCGGTGCATTATCAGTTGGAACTATGCGTCAGCACGCTTTGCTCTGCCATGCTACGACCCGGGACTGTAAGACCCCGTCTGCGCAAGCCGTAGCTAGAGCCTGCGGACACGCGATTGCCATAGCCCATATGGGTGCCCATGCACGCAATATTGAGCGATATACTCGCAAAGTGCTTTCGGGAGAACCTTTGACCGAAGAGCTCGAATGGCAACGGTCACATATTCCTGCTCGATTTTTCAGCTATGTTTTTGCGCGCTAAGCAGCGTATACCCACACGTAGAATTTCGAAAGCCAGAGAAGTCCTTTTTACCGGTCTGTGATAGCGTGCCTGAGGCTTCATCACGGGAATACTAATACCAATCGTTGCACATTCTTCTGAACGAGTTTCTGGAACGTTTACTGTATCAAGTACCGACGAATACCTGTTCTCGCGTTAGAGTGAATGTATGGAGTATCCGCTTTTTTCAGACCGACAGCAGGAACCGTATACGGGAGAGGACACCTCAAAATACCGGACGGTGGCGCTCACCGCCGAGGTTAAGCTGCCTTTAGCGGAACTATGGCTGGCGTGCACCGAGTATATCCATCTGTGGTGGCCGCGGGAGCTTCTGCGGGACGAAGAAAGCTATCTGGAGCTTACGGATACAGTTCTTACCGAAGAAGACCCGCAGGGGTATGTAACAACTCTTGCTGAGGTAATCTACTATGAGCCCGAGGACGTGTTGGGCTTTTTGCCTCTGCCCGATACTAAACTGCATCAGCTTCTACGTGATGACAGCGGGTTTAGCCTACTTTTCGACGAAGACGGCGCAGAATCTTCGCTTATGGAAATCACCTCTGGTTTAGCGAAACCCCGTGAACTTGCGGCTGAGTACGACGAGCTGGGTGTTTATACGATCCAACGTTATGGCGCAGAACTTATTTTGAAGGCGTGCGCCCGATTCTTTGGGGCTGAACTTCGAGCAGAGTCTCTTGTATCGGGTATGCTTGACAGCTATGAGCGCTAGGCATGCCGTATCGGAACGAGGTATCGCAGACAGTACAGTACAAGAGAAGAGGCCGAGCACGACATTACCGTTCATCGCTCTTTGTCGATTGGGCAGTGGCTGAACCTGCTGGCAATCCCGATCTTGGGGCAGCTGATTCAAACTGTTTTCTTCGCTGCTGGTGTTCGGTTTCTTCTCATGGTTTGCTTCTGTGGCGGTTACCGACCAAACCATCGAGCTGTGAGTAGGAACCAAGCCCGAACATCTGAAAATTTTAGACCTTGAAGTCAACTACAACGCGGTCATGCTTAAGGTGACGATGATCGTTGCGGTATCCTCTGGGCTGAGCTTTGTGGCGACGACCAGCAGCGACGGTCGGCACGCGCTTGACTTCTTAGAACCGATGGTGCTGCGTCTGCGAAAAATCCTGATAATTCGAGATATATACTCTCCATTTTCAGGTACGGGCGCCGAAGAGACACTGGAGGGCTATGAACTGTGGTCCGCATCGGCGCAAGAAGATAGTACAGAGCCCGTTGCATCTACCGATAAGGAGACGGTGAAGGATAATGGTCTCGAAGAAGCCACTGAATCCGGGAGTACAGACTCATAGCCAGAGGTGAAGGTGGGCTCATAGCGCCTCGATCACAATGCCGCCAAAACGGGCATTCTTTGCCTCGCAGGTTATTCCATCAACGTAGCAGGTTGAACTGGAGTAGGTTTCTTGCAGCCCGGTATTGGCGTAATATCCGTAAAATCCGCCAAGCAGTGTTACACCTGAGCTGTTGGGAGTCGGCAGCACCTGTATATCGTAGAAAACAACCGGGCGGCCAGACCGGTCAGTCACCCGTGCAGAACATTCGGGACAGAGCGAGCGAGGATAACGTTCTAAAGTCTTCACGGGCTTGGAACAAACGGGGCATGCAATTTCCATGAATGGTGGCTTGACCATGGAGGATATCCTTCGGGTGGTTAGATGACAATGTAGACACGTTGGATGGGGATAGTCCCATTGCTTTTATCTTAGAGGTGTGCATCCAAGGTGAAAATGGTGTACGTCAAATAGAACATAGGCAGGGCGCAAAGGTCTGAAAACCCCGTAAACCTAGCTAAGTTATTTCAACGTACGTAAGATGTTCTTATGACACGTTTTACGACCGACCATCTCAAAACATTCGTTACGGTCATCGAGTACGGTACTTTCGACGCTGCTGCCGACATTCTTGGGGTTAGCCCCTCCGCAATATCACAGCGTGTAAAAACAATGGAACAGCTGGCCGGTAAAGTTCTGCTGCAGCGCACCAACCCGGTTACCCCAACAGCCTCCGGGCAGAGCGTGTTACGTATTGCCCGGCAAAGTGAATTCCTACAGCTTGAACTGGAACGAGAACTCATGGGCGAGGGTGGATTCCAGACAGTCTCTATAGCCCTGAACGCCGATTCTTTAGCAACGTGGTTTTTGGAGGCCATACGCACGCTCGCTCAGGAGGACGAAATTTTCTGTGACCTGCGGCGTGAAGGTGAATTTCATTCCTCAGCCCTTCTGCGTACCGGGGAAGTTATGGCTGCCATAACCTCACAGCCCGGGAAAATCCCCGGATGCTCGGTAGATTACCTGGGCGTGGCGCGTTACTGGTGTGTGGCATCGCCAGCGTATGTGGATCGTTACCTTCCGGGGTTCCCTGCGAAGACTACCCGTGATGATCTGAACCGGGCACCAGTGGTGGAATATGATCGTAAAGACTTTGTGCAGGATGCTGCCCGCGCTCTGATTGAGGAAGACCTAAAACTGCCCAGAGCCGAATTCGAGCAGAGCCCAACGCTCTATATTCCTTCATCACCAGATTACGCGCAGGCGGTCTACGAGGGCATTGCGTGGGGATTGCTGCCGGAGGCACAGTGTAGCGAATATTTCGCCGCCCAAACACTTGTGAAACTCGCTCAGAACCCTGTGGAGTTCCCACTTTACTGGCAGCACTGGAATATCAACTCGCCCGTTCTGGAAAAAGTTAGTCGTCGGGTTGCTGATGCGGCTCATCAGGGGCTCTTGAACTCATGACGGACAGCTAGGGGCGAACGACATCAAACGCACCGCACCCAATTCTGCATCGCACGGATTCACCCTGTGGCTGATAACGCTCAACTTCGTGGCGGTATTCTACTGGTTATGACTTTACTTCCACGATCGCCTTGGCAGCATTCCTGGTGGTGTTGGCGCTGTTGCAGATTATGTTGCGGCCTTTATTTGCTACGCTTGCTGCTACACAAACCATTGTTTTTACTAGCCCCTTAAAACTTCAATTGACTAGTATATATGCTTATATTGGAATATTCGCATATAAAGATCTTGGCAGTATTTTCTACTGCACGTCGCATCGATGAAGCGCCCTAGAATCTTGTTCACACGGGTACTGTTCTACGTCATCTTTGCGCTCTGCACAGGGATTCTCGGGTGTATACCCCCGTATATGACACAGCATGTGGAACGACTCAAAGAAAGTGCGTGCCACAGGCCGACCTCATGCAGCACACAGCGCTGACCCAGACGATGGTGGAGCTGATCGTCATGATCGTATTCGTGCGGATTCTGCAGCCCCTGCGCGAAGAACCAGTCGCAGAGCCTCAGCACGATTAAAAGCAAGAAGAACGCGGCGGGCGCACCCCAAGGATACAGCACCGCCTCGCTTATACGTGATCTAACGGAAGAAAAGAGACGCCAACCAGAATAACGCCGCAGCGACGATAAACCCGATCAACGCCCAGCGGCGCAGCCTTGCCTCCACACGGGCGGCACGAATATCCGCACGTTTTGAAATATCCTCGGTACTCCGCATGGGATCGGAGGTAGAGCCATGCGGGGCATCCTGAGATTCTTGAGGCGAAGGAGACCCATCCGATTCGGACATAGCCCTAAACCTAACGCCACCGAGTCATCATGACCATACCCACCATCATGGCACCCACGCCAATAGTCACATTCCACATGCCAATACCGGGCACAGGAAGCCGACCCTCAAAAATGTAATACGCAATAATCCAGAGAATACCCAGCGCAACGAGCGAAAACATCACTACTCGATACCACAGGGGAGTACCCTCTCTCTGTGTCCCGCTCGTTTCCATCTCGCGAGCGACCTCCAACAGACGGAGCTCGCTCGCATCTTCTTCAACGACCTTAGCCGATTTCTTGTCTTGTGACTTCTTTGACTTAGTATTGGCAGTCTTTTTCGACTTTTTCGCAGTCGACTTAGGGGACATATTTTCCTCCGCCTCAGATGTATGGGTAACCTTATGTAGTACGTTAAAAACTATCTTTGCAGACTCGCGGGATGATTTCACCTTTCACCGGCGTTGTCATTAAAGAAAGTGTAATGACTGGGACGGTAACATCCCGCTATGGAGGACACCCAAAACTATGGCGCATGCATCCGCGAAAGCGCATCAGGCAGTTCAGCCTCATAAATCTATTCTGCGGTGGACCATCCAAATCACGGGTGAGCTTCTGATCACCGTTGGTCTTGTGCTGCTGCTCTTTGTCGTGTGGCAGCTCTGGTGGACCAATATAGACGCAAACCGTTCACAGTCCCAAGCCGTCGATTCCCTGACGCACGAGTTCAGCTCCGCCGCGCCAGTCGAACAGTGGGATCCCCAAAATCCCCCGGAGCCTGAAGCCGAACCCGAACACGGAAAAGGATTCGGGGTTGTCTACATTCCCCGGTTTGGTGCAGACTACCAGCGCCCCGCCGCGCAGGGTACCAGCGCAGACGTGATCGATACCCTCGGTTTGGGACACTACGACGGAACCGCCATGCCGGGCGGCGTGGGCAACTTCGCGCTCGCAGGGCACCGGCAGACACGCGGGGCAGTGCTCGACTATATCGATAAGCTGCAGGTGGGCGATCACATTTATGTGCGCACCAAAGACGGCTACTACACCTACACCGTGTACGAGCATGTGATTGTGCAGCCTGACAATATTGAGGTGATCGAGCCGGTTCCGAGCAAACCCGGACAAGAGCCCACGGAGCGCATTATGACGCTCACGACCTGTCACCCGCGTTACGGTGACACAGAACGTTATATTGTGCACGCCCGTTTTGAATCCTGGCAGCCTAACTCTGCTGGCGCGCCTGCGGAAATTGCCCAAGCAGCCCAGAACCCCGCCTAACCCGAGAGGATATAACATGTACGGTTGGATTTTTCGTCATCTTCCCGGACCTCTATGGGTTCGCATTATCATTGCTATTCTGCTTATCGCCGTGATCGTATACGCCCTCATGGAATTTGTGTTTCCGAATTTTGCCGAGTACGGTCCGTTCAACTTTGACGTTACCATCAACCATTAGCGGCGCTTGCCAAAGGAGAAGCCATGACCCGCATCCTGGTTATCGATAATTACGATAGTTTTGTGTTCACTCTCGTCGGATATCTGCAGCAGCTCGGAGCTGAAACAACCGTAATCCGTAATGACGAGTATGACCTTGATACCGTGCTCACAATGGCTGCCGAGTATGACGGTCTGCTCATCTCTCCGGGGCCGGGTGCGCCTGCAGAGGCCGGGGTCATTATCGATACCATTCGCTGGGCTGCGCAGACTCATAAACCCCTGCTCGGCGTGTGTCTGGGGCATCAAGCTATCGCGGAGGCGTTTGGCGGTACCGTCACGCACGCCCCCGAGCTGATGCACGGCAAGACTTCAACCTTGGTTCACGAGAATGACTCGGTGTTCAAAGGCGTACCGAACCCCTTCACTGCGACTCGCTACCATTCGCTGGCGGTCGTCCCAGAGACTATGCCTGAGGTCTTGGAAACCACCTCGACGACTGAGAGCGGCATTATTATGGGGCTGCGGCACCGGGATGCGCCCATGCATGGCGTGCAGTTCCACCCGGAATCCGTGCTTACCGAGAGCGGTTATCTGATGCTGGGTAATTGGCTGGAAGAAACGGGGTTTGAGGGGGCCGCTGAGCGTGCCAAATCGTTGTCCCCACTAATTGCCTAGCGGGCAGCGGTAAAGGCGCCTGACAGACCCAAGTAGGTCTGTCAGGCGCCTTCTCTATGTGTGCGGTACAGCCGAAGAAATATATGTGGGGCGTGCTTTAGATTCAAATTCTAAAGCACGCCCCACATATATGACCAGGATTTACCTGAGCAAACCAGCCTTACCTTTCTTCTTTCTCTTCATTCTCCTTGCCGTTTTGTACGGCCTTGGATGAAGGAGCAGCGGCACTTGGCGTTGCAGAAGGTACAGGAGCGTTGCCCTGCTGGCCCTGTTGACCTTGCTGTTGTTGATTCTGCTGCTGATTGCCCTGCTGGCGCTGGGTGTTGTTGTTATTATTCGTCGACGGGGTAGTCGCACGCGGTGAGGCAGATGCGGTCGCCGCCGGGGCAGCCGCTACACGAATAGTAACAGTGCTGTTCTGGGCCACCAGAGTACCCGCAGCGGAGCTCTGAGAAATCACCGTATTCGGTGCCGCAGAGCTTGTCTGAACGGTCTCAATATTGGTGTTGAGCAGAACATCGGACGCAGTCAGAGCTTCAATAGCCTGATCCTTCGTCAGACCCACGAGCGAAGGAACCTTGACCTTACCGGAGGACAGCACCAGGTTTACGTTGCTGCCAGCCTCGATCGTGGTCTTACCGTTGGCATCGGTTTCAGCCTTCTCAGGCTCTAGAGAAACTACCATACCGGCGGGAACAGATGCGCTCTCAACGGTGCTGACGCGACCATCCTTAAGGCCGAGCTCCTTCAGAGCGTTGCGCACATAGGCTTCGCTCTGACCCTGCAGGTTATCGGGCAGGGTTACGCGCTCGGGACCATTCGAGTAAGTTAGCGATACGGTAGAACCCTTAGCCGCCTTCGTACCCTCGCCAGGGCTGACGCTAATAACATCGCCCTTCTTCACGTTCTCGGAGTATGCCCCGCGGCTCTCCACGGCAAAACCAGCATTGCGCAGCTGGTTCTCGGCATCGTCCTTCGACTGGTTCATCACGGTAGGAATAGCGACCTGCGGAACTTCATTGAGCTTGCCCTGGTAGTACAGGAACGAGCCGATACCCAGCAGAAGCGATGCTGCAATAGCAAGACCAACGAGGAAACGAACCCAGGTTCGCTTACGGGGTTGCTCGGCGGGAAGGAACTCTTCCTCTTCAACAAATTCTTCCCCGCCGTACTCATCGTCATCGAAGAAACCGTTGAGGTTCGCGTCTTCAACAGGAGTCGAAACCTGCGGCATGGTCGTGGTGTAGGCATCGAAATCAACCTCACCCGTACCGGTTCCTGCCGCACCCGCTGCGGGAGCCTCAAGAGGCGCAAAAGCGGTGGTCATGGAGTCATCAGGAACCTGTTGCGGCATACCGCCGCCAATCTGCAGACCCGCTCCCTGACGGATCGCCTGCGAAAACTCATCGGCGGTCTGGTAACGATCATCCGGGTTCTTGGCAAGACCTCGAAGAATAACTTCATCAAGCTCAGGGGGTACGCTCAGCGGGCTAAAGGTACTCGGTGCGGCGGGAGTCTCGGTAAGATGCTTTGCCGCCAAGTCAACGTTAGTTTCCGCATCGAAGGGGGAACGTCCAGCAACCATTTCATACAGCACACATGCTGCCGAATAAAGGTCGCTTCTCGCGTCGACTTCTTTACCACTGACCTGCTCGGGAGACATGTAGCGTGCGCTACCCATCACCACATTGGCCTTTGTCAGAGCCTCGCCAGCCTCTTCAATAGCTCGGGCGATGCCGAAGTCCATCACCTTAATCTGACCCGGCTGCCCCTTCGCGGCGTCGTCCTCGGTTCGGGGAAGCACCATAATATTCGCGGGCTTAATATCGCGGTGGATAATACCCATCGAATGACTGTATTTCAGAGCGCTCAAAAGCTGCTCTGCGTAGCCCACCGCATCACGCACGGGAATGTACCCGCCCGACGAAAGCACACTGCGCAGCGTCCTGCCATCAACGTATTCCATAACGATGTACGGGATCTTAGCCTCGTCATCGTCGGCGGCATCATCAACGCCATATCCGCTGTTGGGATCTGACGGGGAATAAGCGCCCGTGTCGTACACCGCAACGATACCGGGGTTGTTCAGGGATGCGACAGCCTCCGCCTCACGTTTAAACCGTGAACGGAAGGTTTTGTCTTGGGCCTGCTCCGGGCGCAGGATCTTCATCGCGACCTTACGACCGAGACGAGTATCCTCCGCCGCGTATACGGTAGCCATCGCACCGGTACCGATAACATCGAGTACCTTATAACGGCCATCTACCGTTTCAGGAACCAACAGGTCCATACGTTCTCCTGGGGTAAAAATAGTTTTTGATGTGAGTGGACTCAGACACTAACGCCCAGTACGAGGACTAGAAGAAGTCGACGCGCTTGAAGGCGTAGCTGCGGATGGCGACGAGTCAGAATCCGTCCTCGTACCTGATTTCTCGTTAGCTACATACATCTCTACCATACTAGGAACTGACACTTTAGTGCCAGGAGAGGGGCTGGTACGCAGCACCGTACCGGGCTGTGCAGTCTCAGAGTATTCGAGGTGAATACGAACATTAACGCCAAGTGAAGTAATCGAAGGCGCAGCTTCTTCGTAGTTCTTTCCTTCAACGTTCGGAAGAGACACTGACTTAGAACCGCTTGAATAACGCACGGTAATGGTGCTGCCCTCGTCTACCGAACCAGCCGGTGAAATCGACAGAACGGTGTTGGCGGGCTCTTCAGACTCAACACTTTCAGTCCTGGGCGAAAGACCCAGGTTCTTCAGGTCATTGACAACATCCTGAAGGGGACGACCCTCGTAGCTGCGTGCCTGCAGGTTAATTTTCTGCTTCTGAGTACTGCTTGCAGCCGAGGACTCCTCGCTCGGGGTGGCTACCGTGACAGTCCCTGCCGCAGAGCTGGGTGCTGCCGAGCTGGTGGTATTCGGAGTGGGGGTTGCACGGCTGTTGGCCGCCCAGACAGCCCAGAGGATACCGAGAATAAGCACAAGTGCCGCCACAATAGCGACGATCCATACCCAGTTGCGTTTCTTCGGACCCTGTTGTGCCGTACGTGCGGCCGCAGCCTTTGACCCGGGCTCAGGAATCGGAGCGGTCGAAGGACCGGGCGTGAAGTGCGACCCAGATCCGAACTTCGGAGCGGCGGATGCCGAAATAGGCTCGGCGATCAGGGAGGTCTGGGCGGTATCCAGATTCTCCGGCAAGAACGCCTCCAGCGTGGGCACGGCCTTAATCGCCGCAGGAATATCGCGACGGCGAATAGCATCAATAGCGGATGCCAGCGCGGTAGCATCCTTAGGACGCTCCGCAGGATCCTTAGCAAGCAGGCACATAATCAAGGCGCGGGCGGGCGCCGGGATGCTCTCCGGCAGCGGCGGTGGCGGATCGTTCACCTGAGCTAGAGCAATCGCGATCTGTGATTCACCCGTGAACGGGCGGTGACCGACCAGGCACTCGTACCCGATAATACCCAGCGAGTACATATCGGAGGACGGGGTTGCAGGTTGACCGGTTGCCTGTTCGGGCGCCAAATACTGGGCTGTACCCATCACCTGACCAGTAGCGGTCAGCGGAACCTGGTTCGCAAGCCTAGCAATACCGAAGTCGGTAACCTTCACCCGGTCATCCGGGGTGATCATTAGGTTACCGGGCTTCACATCGCGGTGCACGAGGCCCTGAGCATGTGCAGCAGCCAACGCGCGAGCCGTCTGCGCAATAAAGTTCAGGATACGATCCGGCGGCAGCGTGCCGTCGCGCTCGATGATGCTCGACAGCGGCTCACCCGGAACCAGCTCCATCACCAAGTATGCAGAGTTATCCTCTTCACCGTAATCGAACATATTGGCAACACCGGGGTGGTTCAGGAGCGCAGTATGGCGCGCCTCCGCACGGAAACGCTCCAAGAACCCGGGGTCACCCGTATACTCCTCTTTCAGGATTTTAACGGCGACGGTGCGTCCGAGAACCTTGTCGCGAGCTTTCCAGACCTCACCCATACCGCCGATAGCGATACGTTCGGTTAGGGTGTAGCGCCCGCCCAAGGTGATATCAGCCGAAGGCCTCACTTGTTCAACACCGCCTCAAAAAGTTGTTTACCTGCATTTGTCGAAAGCTGGGAACCGGTTGTTGCATCCATATCCTCATAGACCACCGCAATGGCGATCTGAGGATCATCGGCGGGTGCAAACCCGGTAAACCAAGAGTTATTCAAACCACCCGTAGTTTCTGCGGTACCGGTCTTACCAGCAACCTTATACCCGGGCACGCCTGCGTTACGGGCAATACCGTTATCCACAGAGTTCACCATCCATTGTTTCACCTGATCGGCGACTTTAGTAGAAGTTGAGGTGCGCAACTTCTCGGGTGAGAACTCGTAGAGCACGCTCAAGTTACTGGTTTTGACAGAACGAATCATATTGGGCTTCATCTGCACACCGCCGTTAGCGATCGCAGCAGAAGTCATCGCCACCTGCAGCGGGGTGGTGCGTACATCGTACTGACCCACGGATGCCTGCGCCAGCTGGCTCTGCGACATACCCTTCGGGAAGCTCGACTTAGCCACCGCCAGCGGAATCTTCAAATCCTGACCATAACCAAAGTTTTCGGCAGTCCTAGAGATCCTATCTTCACCCAAATCCATTGCGATCTGCGCAAAAGGAGTGTTGCAGGACTGCGCCATAGCCCATTCAATCGTAGCCTTGGTGCGTCCTCCACACTGACCGCCCGCAAAGTTCGGAAGCGACACATTGGTTCCCGGAAGGGGAAGCTGTGCGGGGTTATCGATTGTGGAGTTCGCATCATATTTGCCGGACTCCAAAGCTGCGACGGCATCAATAATTTTGAAGGTTGAGCCGGGCGAATAGGTGTTACCCGCAATAGCACGGTTGTAAAGCGGGTTATTCGGATTCGAGTTCAGTTCCTCATAGTTGCTGACTACCGTAGACCCATCGTGGGATGCGAGCGTATTCGGGTCATATGAGGGAGACGAGGCCATCGCCAAGATTTCGCCAGTCTTGGGGTTGATCGCCACAATAGAACCCTTACGACCCTGCAGCAGGTTGTTAGCAAGCTCCTGAAGCTTGGAATCCACGGTGAGCTCGACGCTCGCACCGCGTGCCGAAGAACCCGAGAAGAGCTGAGCAACACGATCGTAGAACTGGCTGTCGGAAGTACCCGAAAGCTCCTTGTCCATAGCGGACTCGACACCGGTAGAACCATACACTGACGAGAAATAACCCGTCAGCGCCGCATACTTTTCCGGCTCAGAGTACACGCGCTGATAGTTATACTCATCATCCGATTTCACCGACGAGGCGATTTCGGTTCCATCGACCACGATAGAGCCACGGTTGGCACCGTAGTTATCGTACAGAGAACGCGAGTTCCACGGGTTATCTTTGAGAGATTCGGTGTCGAAGAATTGGATATAGCTCAACGTACCCATGAGCAGGATAAAAACGCAACCTGCGGCCATCCACATGCGGCGAATTGCCCTATCCATTGCGGTCACCTCCTGCTTGTTGAGTTGAAATACGGGCGAGAACGCTGGTTGCGCCCTCAGATTCATAGCTGTAGTCTTCGTGGTCGATACTTTCGGGAACGTCGAACCCGACCACGACGTGAGGCGCTCGCGCGGTATGCGAAATCGAAAGCCACAACGCCACGATAATCCAGTTTGCCACCAGGGATGAACCACCGGCAGACATAAACGGTGTGGTCAAACCGGTCAGCGGAATTAACCGGGTTACACCGCCAACCACCACGAAGAGCTGAAGCACCATAACCGTGGAAAGGCCCGCCGCCAAGAGCTTGCCGAAACCGTCACGAGTGCCCAACGCCGCGCGGTAGCCACGCGAGATGAGGATGAGGAACATCATCAAAATAGCGCCCAGGCCGATCAGACCGAGTTCCTCACCGAGAGAAGTAATAATCATGTCCGAGTTAGCGAACGGCACCAAAGAGGTAAGGCCCTGACCCCATCCACGGCCAAAGAGACCGCCGTAGGACAGACCGAAAATACCCTGAAGGATCTGACCGGAACCACCGCTGGAGGACATATAGACCTCGGGATCAAAGGCGTGCATCCAGCCATAGATACGGGCGTGCACGTGAGAAATGGAGTTATAGGCGAAGTATCCGCCAACCACCACGCCGACACCGCCGACTACAAGCCAGGAAATCTTGCCGGTCGAGAGGTACAGCATCGCCATGAACAGCCCAAAGAACAGGATTGCAGAACCCAGATCCTTCTGGAAAACCAACACACCGATGCTGACCATCCAGGCCAAGAAAATTGGGGTCAAATCGCGCAGACGCGGCAGATTGATGGGCCCCAGACGCTTACCCGCGGTGAGAATCAAATCGCGGTGTGTGGACAGGTAGCCCGCAAAGAAGATTGCCAGGGTAATCTTTGCAATTTCGCCGGGCTGGAAGGTACGCCCGCCGAGCCTGATCCAAATCCGTGCGCCGTTGATTTCGGTACCAAGGCCGGGGATAAGCGGCATGATAAGCAGGATGAAGGAGAGCACCAGCGAAATATAGGTAATCTTACGCAGCACTCGGTGATCCCGCAGGAAGTACAGCACAACGGAGCAGAGGATCATTGAGAAGCCCGTCCAGAACAGCTGGGACTCGCCCACTGGGGCCTTCTGCATGGCGGGATCCTTATCGATGCGGAAAATCATCGCCAGCCCGATTCCGTTGAGCGCCACAACAAGCGGCAGAATAAACGGATCGGCGTAACGCGCCCGGAACTGAAGCACCAGATGCGCGATGAGCGCGCACACGCCCAGCACCACGGTACCTTGAATCCACGGGTTCTTCCCCATATCCCACGCCGTTTCGGGGTCAATCAGGTACATGGAAAATGAGCCGATGCCGACCGCAACCACGAGCAGAACAAGCTCAATCAGGCGACGCGAACGGGGTATGTGTGCATCACGTAATAGCCTAGCCACGATTACCACCTTCCGTTGCTGAAGTTTTTTGACCTGTCTGCGCGCCGGACGAAGCCGCACCGGAAGGCTGTGTATTCCGGTCATCCTGCAGATTCACCTGAGCCTGCATGCGGTTTACGATAACCCGTGCATCGTCAAGATTATCCGCGTGAATCGTATTCTTCAAAAGCGTGCGTGTATGTTCGGGCAGCTGTGAAGTTTCCACTTCGCTTTCCTCGACCACATGGGAGAGATGGATTGGCCCCAACGACTGCGGAACACCGTTATAGACGGCGACCTTACCGTTATTTTCACCAACGTAGTAGCGGCCCTCAACCCATTTCAGCCCGCTCCAACCCGCAATGAGCGCCAGCACAAGGATTACTGCTGCACTCACCAGCAGAATCGGGCGCCGACGGCGTCGAATCGGGTCCGCCAGAAGCTCTTCAAGCTCGTCTGGCAGCTTTGCGGGTTCCTCGGTACTCATCGGCACGCGCTGCGCCAAAGAGGCCCGATGCTCCAGGGTGCGGCTCGTCACTGCCGGAATACGCCCGGTCTCTGTTGCCACGGCAGCGCTGCCCACCAGCTGATGCGGGCGAGAACCAAGCTCGTGGCGCAAAATGGCGGCATTTGTGCGGGCAAAGTACACCGCATCCTGATCGCTTGCGTCGCCATCGTGGGGGAAGGAATCTGTGAGGTCACGGGCGCGGCGGAACTTCTTGAGCGCGCGGTCGTGATCGGACAGACCCTCTTCGGCGTTTACTTCCTCGGTGATTTCCTCAAGCTCAGAGGTTGTCAGTGAGGTATCGATCTCGCCGGTCTCTGGCAGGGCAGAAGGACCTACAGGTTCGTCGGCGGGAAGTTCTTCGCGGTCAATAACCTGTACAACCACGACCGTCACGTTATCGGGTGCGCCGCCGTCGAGAGTCATCTGGATAAGAACGTCCGCGATCTCACCCAGATCATCTGTGGAACGCATGACGGCTTCGATCTCTTCATCAGAGACCACCGCCTCTAAACCATCGGAAGCAAGCACCCAGCGCTCACCAGGAATGGCTTCTAAAGTCTGCAGCTCAAGTTCGGGGGAGGCATCGACGTCGCCAAGCACGCGCATAATCACGTTGCGGTGCGGGTGATTCTCTGCCTCTTCGGGAGTGATGCGGCCCTCGTTGAGAAGACGCTGCACGAAGGTGTGATCGGTCGAAATCTGCTCGAAACCGCCGTCTTCATCGGCGCGTAAACGATAGGCTCGCGAGTCGCCAATATGGGCCATCTCGATCTTTTCGCCGTCCACCAGCAGAGCGGTGCAGGTGGTACCCATGCCCGCAAGGCGCTGATCACTGGTTGCCAGATCATTGATAATGGCGTTGGCACTTTGGATTTCGTCGGCGAGGTATATGCCGCCGGTACCGTCAAAGTCGGGGTGGTCCAAAGGGGTCAGGTTCAAAACGGCGGTAGCGGAAGCGACGTCACCACCGACGTGCCCGCCCATGCCGTCAGCAACAACAGCAAGATAACGCCCACCGTACCCGGAGTCGTCATTCTTGCTGCGTTTCACGCCCGTATCGGAACGGGCTTCAAAGCGAAAGGCTATCTTCAACGATTACCCCCTCAGCTGCATAGTCGTTCCGCCCACACGGAAATCGACACCCGGCTCAATAGCAGTAGCGCGGGTCAGCTTTTGGTTGTTTACGAATGTGCCGTTGGTTGAGCCCAAATCCTCCAAGAACCAGCGAGAACCCTGTGGGAACAGACGGGCATGGCGACCGGAGGCGTAATCGTCCTGCAACGAAACCTCAATATCATTGGCGCGACCGATAGTAACCGGGGAGTCACCCAACTGCATCATAGCTCCCGCCTGCACTCCCTTGGTGATCACCAAGCGGGAAGGACGTGCAGGAGGAGCTGCAATATGCTGCGGTTGCGGCTGCGAGTCTGCGGCAGATTCTACGGGTACGGAGCGGAAGTTCTTACCCAGCCCCAAATCGCGGCGGGCGGCTGCCACCACGAAAAACACAAAGAACCAGAGCAACCCCAAAAACGCAAAGCGCAGTATGGTTACAGTTAGCTCGGATGCCATTAACGTATACCTCCAGAGGCAATTGAGCGGAAGAGAACTCGGGCTCCGCCCAACTGTAGCACCGCTCCATCTTGGAGAACGGTAGGGGTTTTCAGCGGAAAACCATTCAGCCGGGTTCCATTGGTTGAGCCCAAGTCGGTGGCAACATAGTTGCCTCCCTGGCGGGAAATCTGTAGGTGGCGGCGCGAAATACCCTTGTCAGCCAGCCGCACGGACGCATCGGAACCGCGACCGATGACGAGAGGTGCCCCAGAAAGCTCATAGCGCTGCCCGTTAATATCCACAAAGGCATGATGCGCCGCAGCACGTTGCTGCTGCGGGGGGTTCTGCGGGGAACGCGGTTTCGGCGCGGACGCGGCAGGTGCCTGCTGTTGCTGCTGAGGCTGTTCCGTGCGGCGCGGCGGAGTAGCCCGCGGTTTTGTAATTCTGGTCGGCAGACCGGTATCACGAGCCGGGGCAACAGGGGCGTAGTCGGAGGCGCCGTGGGCGGCACCGGCGGGAGGAACATAGTTCGTCGCACCCGAGGGCGGAGCCTGGAACGCCTCAAAACTGGGCACAACCTCGAACTCGTCGGCTTCGAGATCGGCAATAGGACTGAAGGTAATACGTACAGCCCCAATCAGCGAATACCCCTGCGCACGCGCATGTGAAATAGCAAGATTGCACAGCTCAACCGCGAATGGGTTGCCCCACTCCCGCACGCGCGAAAAATCGGCGCTCGAAAAGCGAACGTTGAAGATATTTGGTGCCATCGTGTGACCGCCCTGGTCCACATATGAGGCATCATCCATCGACGTGCGAATACGGTTAGCTACATCAGCCTTTGCGAAGGTGCCAAAGCCTTTAGAAAAGCCAACGGTACGACCGATGCCTTGCTCCAGTCGTTCCAACTTGTCAAATAACTTCATTGCCTCCTCCTTTATGGCTCGGGCCGGATGTCACCCCTGGCATCCCGTGGTTGGGAACCCGAAGGGTTCAGTCTAGCTTTTGTAGCTGTGCATTTGCTGTGTTAGGTGTGAGTGCACACACCCAACTCTATTCTAGGGGATAGTGTGACCACCATGCCGATAATATACTTTTTACTCGTAAAATATAGACTCGAAAACCCCAAATGTTGCCGACACAACAAAAATCCCCGGCTCATCAGAACCGGGGATTGCTGGTGCGCGAGGGGGGAGTTGAACCCCCACGCCCTCACGGGCACACGGACCTGAACCGTGCGCGTCTGCCTATTCCGCCACTCGCGCAAGTGTCATACGACCCAAAGAGCCGCAGGCAACATATAGAACTATACAGGCTCCGTAACAGACCGTCCACTTCGGTATTCGTGAACTTACTCACCGAAGGTTGAAATTGTCATAGGATATGTTATTTTCCTTCGTCGTGAGGGTTCGAGGCGGTATCGGTCTGGTTCGCGGCGGCCGCATCCTTTTTCTCGCGATGCACGCGCAAAAACCACGCCAGCGCACCAAAGTACGGGAGTACCAGAATGAACAGAAGCCATTTGAGCTTCTGAATCTCGTTGAAGTAGGGGCTGCGATGCACCGTCAAAATGCAGTACAGCACCGAAGCAATCCAGATAAAAATCAGGGCAAGCACCGTGTACTGGTAGATTGCCTGCGCCGTCGGATTCTGAAAAAGCACAAGAGGAAATACCGAAAAACCTAAAGTCAGCACGTCTTTAGTATGCCAGAGGATACGCCAAGCGCCCGAGAACATAAAATTTATGTCCTCGGGCGCTGCGGGGAGAGTTATCTAGGTGAAACGTTATACATTCGCAGCCTTTTTGGCGCGTTTGGCCGCAGCTGCCGCATCACGCTCAGCCCAGAACTCGCGGGTGGTCACCTCGTCGGTGCCGTCCCAAGCCGCAAGATTCTTAATCTCAGGCATATCGGATGCCTTGAAAATAGGCTCCACACCGGATTTGCGCTGCCGCTCGTAGTTCTTGAGCACCGCAACGACCTTCGGCGAAAGCCACACCACCGCAATCAGGTTCACGATCACCATGCCCGCGTTGAGCATATCTGCCGTGGTCCACAGCAGGCTCAGCGATGCGATCGCGCCAAAGAACACAAACCCCAGCACCACCAGGCGGAACACAGTCAGCGCCCAACGCTTTTCGGTCACAAAGCGGATATTTGACTCGCCGTAATAGTAGTTGCCGATGACCGAGGAGAAGGCGAAGAGGAAAATCGCGATGGTTAGGAAGTGGGTGGCCCAGGTGCCGAGCTGGTGGGCAAGCGCATCCTGAGTCAGGCCCGCACCGCGGGTCTTATCGCCATAGACAGGATTCGACAGAAGCACAATGAACGCGGTGACCGAGCAGACCAGCATCGTATCGAAATACACGCCCAAAGCCTGTACGTAACCCTGCTTTGCCGGGTGCGAAATAGTTGCGGTTGCGCCCGCGTTCGGGGCGGTACCCATGCCGGCCTCGTTCGAGAGCAGACCGCGCTTCATGCCCCAAATAACGGCGCCCATCGTGCCGCCCACCACGAACTCGCGCAGACCGAAAGCACCCTGGAAAATCATGAGCAGAACGTTCGGGATTTCGCCCACATTGAGCACAACCACGAACAGCCCCAGCAGCATGTACAGCACCGCCATGAACGGCACCAGAAACTCGGTTACCGACGAGATCGCACGAATACCGCCGAAGATAATCGCAGCCGTCAGTGCGGCAATGAAAAGGCCTACTACGATACGGAAACCCATACCCTCGGTACCGGAAATACCGATATCCAAGGAATTCGCGCTAGCTTCCACGATCGCATTGGTTTGTACCGCGCAGAACACAAAACTATAGGTGAGCACGATAAAGCCCACGAAAATCAGGCCCAGCCAGCGTGCATTCAGGCCACGCTGCATATAGTAGGCAGGACCGCCAATATAGGAATCCTTGCCGCGTTCTTTATACAGCTGACCCAGCAGGGATTCGGCAAAAGCGGATGCGCCGCCCACGGCAGCAATGACCCACATCCAGAACACCGCGCCGGGACCACCCATTGCAATAGCGATCGCCACGCCAGCAATATTGCCGGTGCCCACGCGGGATGCCGCCGAAACGGTGAACGCGCGGAATGAGGAAATGCTCTTGCGCCCATCGGCCTCGTGGCCGGACGGGTCGGTGAGGACGCGCAGCATCTCGGGCAGGGAACGCCACTGCACGGCACGGGTGCGGATCGTCAAGAACAAGCCCACGACAATCAAGGCAACGAACAGAAAGTTTTCCCATATCCAGCTTTGAATGCTGTCAACCACGCTGGTCGCACCAGCGGTGGAGGCGTTGATGTCCTGAATATAATTCACAAGTGAGTCCACAGGTTTTCTCTTTCGTCACGGCATAGAAGCGTCATAGGGGTAGCAACTATGCGGGCATGAAGGCGCGAAGGTGCAAACCGGGTAGACCGCACGCCAGGGAAAGAAATTCCCTTTAGAAATTACAGGTACTTATTGTTCCGTTGATGAAGGGTGTACGGCAATCTCATTGGGGGTCTTGTCCACATTTGTAACGAATAATTAATATAGCCGGAACACGGGTGATACTCCGTTTGACAAGCAAAAACATCAAAAAGTTATGGCTGAACCACAACTCATATCAAACATCGTTTAATGGACATAAAAACACTCTCTAGTGGAGAAAATGAATCTTTGACTACATGCTACTTCACGGGTTTAACAAACGGGAAAGAAAGCACCCCGCGAATCTGGGTCTGCGCCATGAGCATCGCCAAGCGATCAATGCCGATGCCCAACCCGCCCGTCGGGACAAGCCCGGTCTCAAGGGCGTACAGAAAATCCTCATCAATCTGCATGGCTTCCGGGTCTCCCGCTGCAGCCTTGAGAGACTGCTCGGTCAGGCGGCGGCGCTGTTCTAAAGCATCCGTCATCTCGGAATAGGCGGTTCCCATCTCCATACCGTTAATCACCAAATCCCAGCGTTCCACCAAGTGCGGCTTGGTGCGATGCGCACCCGCCAGGGGAGAGGTCTCCACCGGAAAATCCGTATAAAACGTGGGGAACACAGTTTTTGACTCTACCAGCTCACCATAAAGCTCCTCAAGAATGGCACCCGCGCCCATGTCATCACGCACATGAATCTGATGCTCATGCGCCAGCTCAAGCAAAGTCTCAAAATCTGTTTCACTCGAAATATCGCGCCCCAGCGCACGCGAAAGGGCCTCGCATACCGAAACTGCCCGCCACTCACCCGAAACATCCGTGAGAGTACGCTCGGTACTGCCCTTCTCGCCCAGCGGAAGTACCTCAGAACCATAGACGGCCCGGGCAGCGTTCTTGATGAGCGTTTCGGTAAGCTTGCGCATGACCGTGTAATCTGCGTAAGGCTTATAAGCCTCTAACACCGTGAACTCCGGGTTATGGGTGGCATCCGCGCCTTCGTTGCGAAAATCCCGCCCTAACTCATAAACAGCGCCCAAACCGCCAACCACCAGGCGCTTAAGATACAGCTCGGGTGCTATGCGAAGCGTCAAATCCGCGCCATAGGCGTTAATAAAAGTTTTGAAGGGGCGCGCGCTCGCACCGCCATGAATAGTATTCAGAATCGGGGTCTCAACCTCGGTAAACCCTGCATCATCAAGCGTGCGGCGAATGGCAGTGATCAGTGAGGAGCGCATCCGAAGGTTTTCAAGCTGCTGCGGATGCACCAACAGGTCGGTCGAGCGTTTGCGGATGCGCGCCTCCGGATCATTCAACGCCCCGTACGGAATGGGGTGTAGACACTTCGCCGCCATCTGCCAGCCGTGCACAATGACGGATGCGGTCCCGGTGCGGCTAGCCCCCGCCGTGCCGGTCACGAGCAGAATATCGCCCGTATCGACGGCGGACTTGAGAAGCCGAAACTCGCGCTCACTCACAAGGCTGCGCTCGGCAATAATCTGTACCTGTTTGCCTTCCTCAGACAGGGTCAGGAAGATAACCCCGCCGTGGTTGCGAATAAACCGCACCCTGCCCGACATGGTAAACTCCCCGCTTGGAAGCGTATGGCCGCTCAGCCCATCGTGCACCTGCACCGTCGAATACTCGCATGTGACTCCCAACGGGTACGGGTTCATACCGGCATCCCGAAGCATCTGCAGGTGACGAATACGGTGCTTGGTCTGATCGCTGAAGCGGTGTTCGGGGGCCTGCGCCTCGCCCGGATGCATACGCTCGATCTCGTGCACTCGCGCGATCTGGTCTTCAGTCAGGCGGTGCACTTCATGGCGCTGTTTACGTGCTGAAAAATCGGGCAGGAAGCCCTCGGCAACCCCAGCCGCTGCCGCAACGTTCAGAAAGGCCAGCGTCGGTTCCGCAACCATATAGCGCGGCATCCACTCCGGGGCGAACTTGAGGTTGAAGCGGTACAGTCTCTCCAACTGAAGGAACCTGTCTAAAACCCCCAGCGACCGAGAAGCGAACCTGCTCCAGGCATTAGCACCGAACTGATCTGCGTTCTCATACACATGGCGGAACATAGCAAAGTTCAGTGAAACACGCGTGATGCCGTAGTCGGGGGCATCCTCCATAAGCTGGGCAACCATATATTCCACGATGCCGTTGGGGCTGTCAGGGGAGCGGCGCATCACATCCAGCGATATGCCGGTGCGGCCCCACGGCACGAATGAGAGGAGCGCAACCATTGTGCCAGCAGAATCATGCGCTGAAACAAGCAGATTGCGACCGTCTGCGGGGTCTGAGAGCCTGTTGAGTGCCATCGAGAACCCGCGTTCAACCTTGCCGTGACGCCAAGCGTTTACGTTATTTTCCACCTCGTGCAGCTGCTCGGGTGAAAGCTCACGATGCCTGCAGATTTTCAGCGTGTACCCGGCCTTACGAACCCGCTGGTGGGCGTGGCGTACCCCCGTAAGCGAGGTATTGTTCAGGCTAAAACGTGAGACCTCTAGAATGGCTTCGTCCCCCATGCGGATTACGCCCAGTCCCCGGCGTGCGAAAGCTCTGGCGCCGTCTTCGCTCACGCTGATGGCGGCGGGAATCCACCCGTAGCGGCGCACCTGGTGCATCCACCGGTCGATTGCGGAACCCCAGGACGCCGGATCGCCCACCGGGTCGCTGGACGCCAAACATACAGAGCCCACTTGCCTGTAGGTGACGGCGGCGCGCATATCCGCCGAGAAAATCACCTGCTTATCGCGGCGTGTTGCAAAGTACGAGAGTGAATCGTTCCCGCCATACTCCTGTAAAAGTTC
The DNA here is from genome assembly GCF_001811455.1 of Rothia sp. HMSC065G12. NCBI lineage: Bacteria > Bacillati > Actinomycetota > Actinomycetes > Micrococcales > Micrococcaceae > Rothia > Rothia sp. HMSC065G12. Next base: position 20,974 of record NZ_KV804808.1, on the reverse strand, counting down.
GCGCAGGCGCAATTCCCGATCGGCGGTCCAGGTATTAGGGACACGGTACCCCCGCACCACCACATACACCGCGATCAGTGCAAAAATTCCGTAGAACACGGATGCTGCCCCCACCACCGTGGCACCCGGGTTTGCACCCTTGAGTTCGGGAAAACTATCGAGCCCTAACCCCTGTTTGAGCAGGTGGGGAACCGTAACCCCCGGCACGTGATGCCCAAAATACCAGGCCAGCAGGGTTGTCACCGTTAGCCCGCCGAGGAAGACCACGGTTGCCAATACCCATGAAATTCGGCCTATATGCGCCGGGAAGGCAGAGCGTGCCAGGATGAGAAGCGGAATAAAGATAGCCGCCACAATAATAGCTACGGTGTCGAGTGTGGAGGAGAAAAATTCTTCGCTCGGCATCACGTTATCGGGGAAGAAGAGCAGAAGCGCACTTCGTGTTCCGATGAGGATGCCGATGACTTGAAAGAAGATGACGGCGTAGAGGGCGGCTCGTTTACGGGTAATCAGAGCGGATGTCATGACCACCATGATGACCGCGCTCACCAGCGTATGACTTGATGGGATGTTGAGCAGGCTCGCGGTGATTTCCCACCAGGTGAACCCGTGACCCCTGCGAAGCGGGGAAATAATCCAGGTGAAAAGTGTCAGAATTGTCGCGATTGAGTAGATACCGATAACCCAGCGGGCGATGATTTCCGCATAGCGTGATGTCGTGTGATGGGCGTCTGTGCCCCGCTTCTGATGTGCCATAAACCGTTCTCCACCAATCACTCGGTACATTTCATTCTACGGACATGCCGTGTGTATGCGTAGAATCTGAGGGCGTAAGACAGCGCACCATTGGGGTGGAGGTCGAAAGCGCTGCCAGGGGTTGCCATGCAGGGAGTGCTTTGAATGCCATATGGCATATGCGGTAGACTCCCCGCCATCGATATATTCCAAAAATAGAATATATCTGAAAGGGTGCAGCATGGTTAGAGGCGTTGGGTTGGATGTTTAGAAAAAAGCTCTCAAACCTGAGAAATATCAGCTATATTCCAGAACGAGAATAGAAAAATCCGGTGGTGATTCTTAGGGGTGTCACCACCGGATTCTTAATAGTAGAGCAGGGTATTCACCGATCTCTCCCCACCGAAGACAGACCGTCTAGGATTGTGATTTACGCTGCTGGAACACGTCCGGAACGCCATCCATATCGGCATCCACGCTCTCCTTTTCCGCCAGTAAACGGTAGTGCTTATTGCGGCGGGAGAGAATCAGAGCACCCAGAATTGCGGCGGTCACTGAACCGAAGAGAATAGCGATTTTGGCGTCTTCACCGTGCGGCGATCCACCGGTGAATGACAGTTCTGCCACCAGAAGCGATACGGTAAAGCCGATACCGCCGGTAACCGCAAGACCTATGACGTCAATCCACTGCACATCCGGGTCTAGGTTGGCGTGCCTGAACCTGGTAACCAGCCAGGTGGTTCCCGTAATACCGATGGTCTTGCCGAAAACTAGGGCGAACATAATACCCAGGGAGACTGAGTCGGTGAGGGCCCGCTTAAGACCGTCAAAACCGCCCATAGCAACACCGGCGCTAAAGAAGGCGAAGACCGGCACGCAGATACCCGTGGAAAGCGGGCGGAAACGATGCTCGAAAACCTCGGCGAGACCCGCATCTGCACCCGCAGCTTCGGTACGTTTATTGAATTTAACCGGAACGCAGAAACCAAGCACCACGCCGGCAATGGTTGCGTGAATACCGGATTCAAGGAAAAGAGCCCACGTGATAAAGCCCAGGGGCAGAAGCAGAATCCACGCTGCGGCGGGCTTGAGGTGCAGCATTTTTTCGCCGCGATAGGCGATAAAGGCGAATAGCGAGATAGGAATGATCGCAAGGAGCAGGTATTCGCCGTGGAATGTGCCGGTGTAGAAGATCGCAATAATACAGATAGCGATCAGATCATCAACCACCGCCAGGGTAAGAAGGAAGATGCGCATTGCCGAGGGCAGGAACGTTCCCACGCCCGCCAATACGGCGACCGCGAAGGCAATGTCGGTTGCCGTGGGAATGGCCCAGCCATGTATAGCGGTGGGGCTGCTGAAGTTGATAGCGGTGTAGATGATGGCGGGGGTAATCACGCCGCCGAAGGCTGCTGCGATGGGAACGATCGCGGTTGCCGGTGATTTGAGGTCACCGATAGCGAACTCTTTTTTGAGTTCAAGACCGGTCAGGAAGAAGAATACTGCCAAGAGACCGTCTGCCGCCCAGGTGCCTATCTTCATGTGAAGGTGGTGAAACCCTGGAACTTCGGGACCTATAACGGTATCGCGCACCCCAAAATAAATATCTGCCAGTGGGGTATTGGCAAGAACTACCGCGAGGACGGTCGCCACCAACAGGATGCTGCCGCCCACGGACTCCGTGCGCAAAATATCTGCAACTCGCTTAGAGTTGCTGTAGGATCCACGGCTGAAAACTGTATTTTCTGAGTTCGGTGTCTGTGATTGGGTCATATTCTCTGTAGTTATCCTCCGGATAGGAATAATTCTTACTATTCTAACGCTCCTACCTAGGAGATGGTATTTTTTGCTTCTAAAGGTATAAATATACTTAACCAATATATGCCATTTTGGGCATACATTCTATAACGTAAGCGAAATTTCAGGGTCAATATAAATATTCTCGCCCCTGCCGTAATATTGGCTCGGAGCGAGAATATAAAAATTATGCAATTATGAGGTGTGAGATACCTTAGGACCCTGCAACGGCAGGAGCGGAGCTGTCTTCGCCATGCGACTCATCGAGCTCACGAGCCACATAGTTTTCGATGTCGAAGAGGTTTCCGTTTGCACGCTTCACGATGGTGACGAGGGTTTCCATCGATGCAACTTCCTCAACCTGTTCCTTCAGGAACCAGAGGATGAACTGCTCACCCAGAGCATAGTTTTCGTTGCGTGCTGCGGAGAAAAGAGCCTCGATCTGACCGGTGACTTCCTTTTCCTGCGCCAGGGAAAGATCCACGATCTCCTGAACATCTTTAAAGTCATTCTTGACGCTCGGAACTGCGGGAATCTCAACCTTGTGGCCGCGATCCAGCTTGTACTGAACCATCATGAGGGCGTGCCCACGCTCCTCCAAAGACTGGCGGTAGAAGTAACGCGCCAACTGGGGAAGGTCCTCACCATCAAGCCAAATCGCCATTGAAAGGTATTGGTGGGATGCGGCAAACTCGTGACCGATCTGTTCGTTGAGCAGATCATAGAAGGACTTAGACATAACTTTTCTCTCCTTGAAATTAGGGTGTGTGTTCTATTTGCGTAGGGTACAGTGCAACGCTGTCGAACCCATCATAGAGGGCCGAATCAGCACTGTATAGAGAGAAAAGGCTAATCTGGAGGCGTATTTAGGGGTTCCTGATCTCGGTCTATCACACCACAACAGAACCGTTATGATGTGCTCGCAAGCCTCGGAAAATCCGGATGTATTCGTTCGCGCAGGCTCAGGCGGGGTAACTTCCGCGCCGCAAACTCGACGATGAAATAAGTTTAGAAGGCGTATCGCCCAAGATGCTTTCGCCGATATTAGCTAAAGCACGCACCTGATCTTCCGTGAGGTGGTCGAAAATCTCGTGACGTACCTGTGCTACGTGACCGGGTGCCGCATCCTGAAGCTTCTGCAAACCCTGAGGAAGCAGATGGCAAATGCTGACGCGGCGGTCTTCGGCGCTGAGTGACCGGGACACGTACCCGTCTTTCTCCAGTCTGGCGACCACGCGCGAAAGACGCGCCGGCAGAGTGTTTGTGACCAGCGCCAGCTGCGTCATTGTTAACTCGTGATCCTCTGACTCTGAGAGTCCAACAAGTACCATGTACTCGACATAGCTCAAATCGGCATCCTGCTGAAGCTGATTATCGAGCTGCCGTGTGAGGTTGAAGATGATCGAGCTGATAAACAGCCATCCCTCACGTTCTTCTTCATTTAGCCATTTGGGCTCCGCCTTCTCTGGAAGATTGCCAGAGACGGTGGTTGCTTGTTTGGGCATGAGTGTTCCTCCTCGCACCTCCAGCTTTTAAACTGAGCGCATATATAAGGTGTGTAAAGTTCATTGTACTTGTTAAGACAGCAAACCCTCAGATATTGCTCAAAACTTGGTATGTCTTTCCTTAAAGTACACACTGACGGCACAAATTTGTCCGAAATACGTCACACCATTGTCGGCGTGTCTTCGACAATTTGCTCGGGAAATAGCGCTTCCCGAATGAAATCATTGTAATGATTACCTGTAAAAAATACTTGATAATTCAAGGTTTTACACGTAAAGAAGGTAAAATTTTGAGGCTACTTAGGTAGTACTCGCCAGGAATATTACAAAATGATTAAAAAAATTTGGGAAAAAATACCATTTGGGTTTGCACATGATAAATAAGCGTGTACACTGGTATGCATAACGGGGTCGAAAAAGAAGCCCGCGGGGCGAGACCGGAAGCTCAAACCGACAGGGTTCGACTCTCTATTTATCGGTGATTGTCGTCGGTGTGCAGGTAACCTGCATTTCTACCGGCGGTTGTGCGGTGCGGGTACTGTTCGTGGTTGGGCGGTTCCCGCGCCGTTCTTTTTAAGAATACCCTACGTACCCCGTCAACACTAGCAAGAATGCCTTATAGGTGGGCAAGCGCACATCAAAACGGTTGCGCGGCGTCTATGCTCGCTACTTCCCCGGTATTTCGGGGGTTTTCTATTAATTTTTTCCCCAATGGTCACGGTCTTTCATGCCTTTCTGCACGGCGTGGTGCATGGTGGGCCGTGCGGGATCGCACGCAGTACGCCAGATCCATACCTTAACTACCCCGGCAGAGCAGGATGCGCCCGGCGTGTCGCGTTCCTGCGCATTCTGACATTCACAGGCGTGCATGACCTCTCTCGATACGTGGAACGACAGGGGCAAGCAGTGTAAGCGTGCTCTGGGAGATGCGGCTGATATGACCCCAAATGAACTCTTCCCAGGGCTTTATCCACAGTACTTTTCCACACTGTGGAGAACTTACACGACTGTTATTAGGGAATCTGGATCACACACGCATTAAGCCCACTGTGTCTTAGAACGCGCCCGTTAATCCGTGCAAATACGCGAAAATAACTCTGCTATGAAAATCTTCGGTGGACGCATCCAGAATTTTGAGGCTGTCGAGACAAGTTTTAAACAGATACTATCCACACCTGTGGAAAACTTTGTGAACAATTTCCACCGGTCATTATCCACAGAATAGGTTGTGCATTATGCACACACTAAATTCTGCTTGTGAAAACTATATGCGGTACTAGCGTGTGAGTTTTTATGGGCGAAAAGACGCTAAAACACAGCGAACACGGTAAAAATTGCGCGTAACATAACGACACTAATTTTCGGCTTTTGGCGTCATAAATCGTCCCTATCTATGCGCGACAGAGAATATCATTATGGGTTATCCACAAAGTTTATCCACAGCGTGGATAACTTACATACCTGTTATTTGCGGGTCTGAACCCCGCAAAAATCCGGTAAATACTCCGAAATCGTGATGAATTTGAAATAAAATCCACGGGTTTATCCACCCCTGTGGAAAACTTTCTCCACCCTATGCACAGCATCCCCGCACAACGCCCAGAACCCACTGAACTCGCAGGCAAACGCTGGTACCCTTGTAACGACGCCATCTTCTGAATGAAAGGGCATACACTATGGCTGAAAAGTACACTCTTCCCGAGCTCCCCTACGACTACGCGGCGCTCGAACCCCACATCTCCGCAAAGATCATGGAGCTACACCACGATAAGCACCATGCAGCCTATGTTGCAGGCGCAAACGCAGCCCTAGAGCAGCTTGAGGAAGCACGCGCAAACGGCTCCTACGGCAACGTTTCCAAGCTGTCCAAGGATCTTGCCTTCAACCTGGGCGGTCACACCAACCACTCCATCTTCTGGAAGAACCTTTCCCCCGAGGGCGGCGACAAGCCCACCGGCGAGCTCGCAGCGGCTATCGACGAGTTCTTCGGTTCCTTCGACAAGTTCCGTGAGCACTTCACCAACGTTGCCCTCACCATTCAGGGCTCCGGCTGGGCAATTCTCGCCTGGGACACCGTGGGCAAGCGCCTCATCATTGAGCAGCTGTACGACCAGCAGGGCAACATCTCGGTTGCACTGATTCCCGTTCTGCAGCTCGATATGTGGGAGCACGCCTTCTACCTGGACTACCAGAACGTGAAGGGCGACTACGTCAAGGCATTCTGGAACATCGTGAACTGGGCAGACGTCGCTGAGCGCTTCGCACGCGCAGTTTCGCAGACCAAGGGTTTGGTGCTTCCCGAGTAGTCCTCAAGGATTAACGACGCGCTCGCACTCAGGGCGTATCGTATACGGGCGGGTGCCCGGTGCCTCTTCTAACAAAGGCGCCGGGCACCCGCTTTGCGCTATAGAACTCACGGGTTAGTGGCTACACGGTGATGAGATGGTATACAGAACCGCGATGCCCTGAGTGTGCTTGCTGTTCCGCTATACCTCGTTTGACCAATTTGGGCAGTGCATACCGAACCTGCCGTGCGGTTAACTGGGTATCTTCTACGAGATCGGCGACCGTAGCGGGCTTCTGCGCTAAGGCAGAATACACCTGTGATTCTGTGGCGGATAGTTCCTGCGGTACGTCAACATGCTGGGAAGACTGTGCCGCCCGTCGATCCCGTGTGGACTGTGCATCGTCCGTGGAGCGGTAAATGATAACGCGTACCTGAATGCCTTCATCAAGGATGCGCGCCTCGCGCAAACCAGCATTGCGTAAGGCCTGCTGTGCCGCCAAAATACCGCCGCCTTCTCCCTCAATGAGCCGACGACCGTCGCTGAGACGAATATTCTGACAGATAGCGTACAGTGCCTCATTCACAGCCGCAGGGCGGTGCACAAGACCAACCTGACTAGGTAAAATACCCCAAAAACCACCGGGGCTGATGATCTCAACACGGCCACGCTTAATAAAAATCTGCACGAACTTTCCCGAAGCATCCCGCTCATAACTGCGGTGCACAAGGGCATTCGCCACGAATTCGCGCAGAGCCACCAGAGGAATTTCGGGTTCATCCACCAGACCCGCCCCATCAGGGGTTGTTACGGTGCGGTTTTTGAGATTACGCACAAGCCAGGCAAGTGCGTCTTCAAGCATGGCAGGAATAGGGCCTTCGCCCCGAAAACGGTCATCATTACGGGCTGTACCGCTCATAGACACTACGCCGATAATACTTGCCCCAGAATAAAACTGCTGCGGATAATCCCCCAGAGCACATAATCCGGCCAAGGTTAAATCGTTCTGCGCGGCGGTGAGAACATTGCGTTTGTGCAGAATTTCCTGATCAGAGTCATGCCGCAAACGTGCTGAGGAGAGGCGAACCTGACGCAGAAAGTCCTCAGTGTACGGCTCATCTAAATCTTTGATGGACGTGCCAGGAATATTTCGTAGGTCATTCTGTGGTTTATGGCGTTGGGCATACATAAGGCTTAGCGCGTAACTATCCATCGGGTAGTCACCGTCTCCGAGGCGTTGATACGCCACATTACCTTTAAAGCAGGGGCGTTCCTGTACCGGTAACCCTGGAACAGATACGATGAGCACCTGATGATCGCCCAGAACCATATCGATGGTTTCTACCGCGATTTTTGGTTTGAGATTCTGCGCGGCGTCAATAATTTTTGCTCGTAAATCTTCAAGATCGTAAACGCCCACGGGTGCAAAATCTTGGGATTCGTCCACGCCGCATATGATGATGCCACCGTCAGGAAGATTGGCGAAACTGCAGATAGTTTCAGCAATAGAAGACGGGTAACCGTTATGCGCCGACTTCACCTCAACGGTCAGGCTATCCCGACCAAGGAGGCGTAGCTCATTCAGAGTCTGTGTCACTTCTTCAGGCGTATACATGTAAATATTGTAACTCTGAGAGTGACAATATGAGCGTCTGATCGGGGTGAAAGTTACAAATCTGGTGATTTTGGGTGACAAAATGTAACTTTCAGACGGGTTTTTGTCACTTTGGCATAAAAAACGGAATGAAAGTGACAAAAATGTAACTCTCGATGGCAATTGTGTAACTTTCACCGAGGAGTCAAACGGGTTCCCTTTGAACTTTGCGGACTTCCGAAGAGTACACATACTCGCGGGATGCTCTCGAAAGCGTAAAAGCGGGTAAAACTGGAATGGGCCGATGTTCGCTAAGCCGCGCCGAGTTCTTGGGCGAGAAGCGCCATTTTGCGGCCGCGACCCCAACGGTAATCCCCGATCACGCCGCTCTCGCGAATCACCCGATGGCAGGGAATAATCAGCGCCACCGGATTGTGTCCCACAGCGGTTCCCACGGCACGGGCGGCACGGGGGCGTCCAATACTCTCAGCCACAGACCCGTAACTTTGTACGGCACCCTGCGGAATATTCAAAAGCGCACGCCACACCTGCACCTGAAACGGCGTACCCTTCAAATGCAGGGCGATGCGCTCCCCGCCGCCACCGAAAATACTCAACGCCTGCCCGTGAAAAGGATGCTCGCCCTCATGCAACTGCGCGTTCGGGTATTCGGCGCGCAGGTTCGTGAGAGCCGCATCCGGGTTATCGGCGAAGGCCATATGACATACGCCTTTATCCGTTGCGGCGATCAACACAGTGCCAAAAGGGGACGCGGCGTAACGCCAGACGATGCGCAGGTTCGCCCCGCCGTTCTTATACTCGCCGGGGGTCATGCCCTCAACGGTGACGAACGCATCGTGCAGGCGTCCCGTGCCGCTGAATCCGCTCGACCAGGCCGCATCGAGCGTGCTCTGCTGCCCAGCGAGCGCCGCCTTCGCCCGTTCAAGGCTGATATGCTGCAGCATTTTCTTGGGGCTCACTCCCGCCCACTGCTGGAACTGCCGCTGCAGGTATTCGGGGCTCACATGAACCGCCTGGGATACCTGCGCGAGCGTGGGCTGATCTGCGGCGTGGTCATACAGGTACTCGATAGCGGCGGCTATGCGCCCGAACTGGACGGTCTGCTCGATCGGGTCTGTGCTCGCTGCGGGACGGTCTGTGATGCTCAAAGATTCTCCTAGTTCAAGGTCTTAACACTAGAGAATACGGATGTTCCGGGCGGAAAACGACCCGATTCTTGACCTTGTGCGCGGGAGGCGTAGAAACGGGAATATTCTCATCGCTCCGGAATAAGAAACTTCTCCCGGATTGGTGGGGTTGGCTGAAGTGGCCGATTAGTCACCCTGTCTGTGAAGCGAAGGGTTATACGGAATGCCCACGGGATGGAACGAAGAATGTTTATCATGACATTTCCCCAAGGGTTTTCACCGAAAGGTTGAGTGTGCGGTCGATGCGGATACGCTCACAAAAATCCTCATCGTGGCTGACGACGATGAGCGCGCCGGTATAGGCATCGAGCGCCTGTACCAGCCAATCCACTGACGAAATATCCAGGTTATTCGTGGGCTCGTCCAACAGAAGAAGCTGCGGCACCGGGTCGGTGAGCAGAACCGTCGCCAGCGCAGCGCGAAAACGTTCGCCCCCGGAAAGCTCCCCAATACGCTGATGCACGCTCTCGCGCCTGAACAGCAGCCGCGCCAGTTGGTCGCGAAGATGCTGTTCGCTTGCCCCCGGGTTCGCCCGCTGCACGGTTTCAAGGAGGGTGCGTTCAGGATCAAGCGTGATGCGCTGCGGCAGATACGCGGCGTTGCCCAGGCGGTAGAGCACCCGGTAAGCGGGCGGCACGGGGGAGCGGTAGTCGGGGTCATTCGCGTGTGCTATCGCGTTGAGAAGCATGGTCTTGCCGCTGCCGTTTGCTCCCGTAATGCGTAAATGTTCGGGCCCGGTCAGGATAAGAGCCTCGGGAAAGTCTTGGCCGCGGGACGAATAATCAACTTCATAAGGTTGTGTTTCATGTGAAACAATATTTTGGGTGTATGCGTTCTTAATTTCGGCACTCTGTTGCGCAGACACGCAAGAGTCCTTCCCCACCCGCTGTAATTCCAGTACCTTCCGCCCCACCGGGAGCGCATCCTGCGCGAGTTCCAGATAGATACGCTCCTGCACGCGCAGGTTCTCTTGGGCTTCACTAACTGCCGCACGCGCATCCGCCACCATGCTTTCGTGTGCCGCGCGAAGTTTCCCGGCAGAGCGCTCTGAACTGTTCTTATCCAGACCCATCGCCAGCCCAGGTTTCCGCTTCGACCGCTCAAAATCGCGGCCTCGCCGAACGTTGCGATCGAGCTTAATCTGGTTCTCGACGCGCTCGCGTTCAGCCTTACGCGCCTCATTTTTCGCCTCACTCACGCGGCGATGCGCGGCGCTCTGCTCGGCCTTTCGCGCCGCCCGGTAGGTATCGTAGTTGCCCTCATATGTGTGCAGATGCGCCCGTCCCTCACGGTCGGCGTGCAGCTCGGCGATTGCTTTCATATGCGCGAGCAGATCGCGATCATGGCTGATGATCAGCGCCGGGCAGGTGAGGGTTTCAAGAGTCGCGAAAAGCCGACTCTTCGCGGCGGAATCCAGGTTATTCGTGGGCTCATCCAGCAGAATAAACTCGGGGTTCGAGTGCAGAAGCGCGGCGAGGGCGGCAGTGACCGTCTGACCACCCGAAAAGGTGCTAAGGGGGCGCATCAAAAGGTCGCGAATGGCATGCGGGTCGCCAGCATCCGTGGTGAGCGCAGGACTAAAACCGTACTCGGCAAGGGTCGCTAGAGTGCGCTCTTCAATATCCCAGGCGTCGCCGATGGTGTCATAAAGGCTGGGGGAGTAGTTGCCCGATTCCAGCGCATCAAGCGCTCGCAGAATTTTTGTAATTCCAAAAATATCGGCAAGATGCTGATGCTCGCTCAACCCCAAATCTTGCGGAAGATACGCTATGCGTGGCGGGGTGCTGATTGTGCCGTGACTAGGCTTTATTTCGCCAAGGATAAGCCTGAAGAGGGTAGTTTTTCCGGTGCCGTTATCGCCGATAAGCCCGGTGAGTGGCGCGGAAAATACGGCGGAGAGGTCGGTGAAAAGCGGGGGTTCACCCGGATGCGCATACGAAATATGGTCGAGTGTAATGTGGTGTGGCATGGGCCGAGTTCCTTCGAGTCGGTGCTCGGATCCCCGCCAGCGCAGCGCGCGTTAGGCGTGAGGGCATGAAAAACCCGAGCACGGTGTGTAGATACACGTAAGCCCGGGTAGTGGGGTGGGCGCATAAAAGCGCTCTGACCTGGTGTTTTGATCCGGGCTATGCTCGGGAGCCGTTCATGTGCTGGTGCCTCCTCGTGTGCCGACGCGCTTCCGTGCGCCTCGGTGGAATAGACAGGAACAATCCGGAATGTGACCCGGATAACCTCTAGTGTAGGGAGTGGCGATAGCGCCTGTCAATCATAGGGCGCATTAATCTTTTGGCTTGCGCGCCACAATCGCCAGGTGGTCGCGGTGCCTCCCGGTGCTGCGGGTGTGAACTTCTTCCACCGTAAACCCAGCCTTCTCGCACAGTGCGGAAAACTCTGGAACGCTCACATAATAGGCGGTTGTCACGGCGTGTGTGAAGGGCAATCCGTGTTCGCCCAGAAACATCCCCAGAAGAAGGCTTCCTCCCGGAATCAACAGCCGATAGAACTCGGTGAGTGTGCCGGTAAGGTGAGCTGGCGGCGTGTGAATGAGCGAATACCAGGCGAGAATTCCCGCAAAAGACCCGTCAGTATAGGGCGTGTGTGCCATATCCATGACCTCGAAGCTAAGGTTTGGGGCGCTAGAGGCGGCGCGGGCATGGGCAATAAATTCGGGGGTTACATCTATGCCTGTGACGAGCCGGTCTGCGGAGGCGAGCAGGCGCGCCCAATGCCCGGGGCCGCATCCGGCATCAAGAATACTGCCTGGCACGGATGCGCCCCACGAGGTGATCAGGGCAATATCAGTCGGTTCCATCTGATCGAGCGACCCCAGTGCTTCACAATATTCCGCCGCCCGCGCCCCATACCTGCTGCTGACTGTCACTAGGCGATCCCTTTCCACGTTGAGGCTGCAGAACGCGTATATACGCAGGTAGCTTTATATTTACATATTTGTGCCTGCTGGCGCGAGGCTGACTTTGGGCAAACTGCCTCGTAAGTTCTGCTTGCACTCTCATAAAAATCGAGCTCCGGCACCTTCAAAGATGCCGGAGCTCTGATTTGCCATGAGCTACTGTTACTTACTAATAAGTCCCGGTAGCTGGGACAGCTTTATTGTGGCGAGCCTGAGAAATTAATTATCTTAGTACCCGAAATCTGCGGAAAGGTGGCAATCGGCGCTGGAGTATCCGTCTCCTGTAGCCTTCTGCTCATCTTTAACTTCGCCGTTAACGATGATCTTGCACGTTACTTCTACGCCGTCTTCGGTGGAACTGACGTGGAGGTTATAACCGTCTTTGCGCTTAGTCTGATCTTCTTGCTTCCATTCGCCGTTAAAATCTGCGCTGCTTGTAGACCCTAGTGTGCCATATGTCACGTGTCCTTCGCCGGTGGAGGTCGCTACTAGCTCAACTTTGATATCCTCGTCTGCATGGGCTGACGCAGAACTAATGGAATCTGACGCAGATTTTGCGCCAGCAAAAACTAGCGCTGAGCATCCTGCAAAAATGAGGAGAATGACCAGGCAGCCGCCACCAAGAAACCAAGGCCATTTAGGTTTTTTCTTGGGTTCGGGCATGGGGTATTGAGGTGCGGAAGGTTGAGACATCAGTGTTTCCTTAGAAATAGTTGTAAGTAATTTGTGTGATAACGGTACCGGCCATTGGTACCGCAGTAATTATAGATCTCTGCGTGATGAGTTTGTCTATTCGATGGTTATAACGTAGAGCAATAAGCGCTGCCATATTTACCGGTGGCACTTTTCTCTGATTTAACTTTGCCGTCAATTATGAGTTTGCAGGTGACGACCTGTGAATCATCAGAGTTGAAAATGTCTCCGCTGACAGAAACAGCGTAATAGTCGCTCTTACTGATTTCTTCGGTATATGACCATGAATTTTCAAATTTTGCGGTGTTATGCGACCCTGAACCTCCGTAGGATGCATTTCCAGAGCCTGACGCAGTAGCTTCAATGGTCACAGTACGCGTATTTTTCTTTGTGGTTGTGTGAGTGTTTTGTGGCGGTTCTTCTTTCTTTTCTTCGGCGGGAGGTTGCGCGGCAGTGCTTTCTGGGGTTGCTTCTTCGGGCATGTGAGAAGAAGCAACAGCAGAGGGGCTTGCCGATGCTGGCCTGCTGGGAGACGATGCGCCAATGAGGGCTATCACTCCAACAAATACCAGGCCAAGAGCCAACAGCCCAGCACAGCCCAGGCAACCTATGAGTGTGTAGGTTCCTGCTTTATTTTCATTGGGTTTAGCGAGTGAAGGTTGGTTATTGTAAGGGGTGCCTTCCATGGTGTATTCCTGTTCTACGCAGAGAACAAAAAATATAATACTCCATCTACGAAAATTATTCATCAGAAAAAACTTTTCATGTCTGATGTGAGGATTCTATGTCTGAAAAAGCCGATATACCGCTGAACTTGTCTTGACACTGTGCTTTAGTAAGAAGCTCACAGAAAATTTTTCATGTCTGGCTTTGTTATTTATGTGTAGATATCAAAACTTAATGTCTGAGGGCTCTTCTCTGTCAATCACCGCAGATTTGCCACAGTAACAAGGATTCTTAATGCAGGATTTTCTGCTGACCAAGACGTCATGATGTGGAGAGTACAAAAACGGGAGCGTTTTCTTCATACGGGAGCACTTTAGTGCTCCCGTATGAAGAAAACACCCCCGGATTTAGAATGCCTGACTATTAGTACTCCACACGATCCGACCCCTGAGCGGCACAAAATTGCCGCTCCCGGAACTCGTCTAAGACTCGCGGCGCTCGCGGTACATGCCCAGCGGGCCCGCATCCGCATAAGCCTGCGTCGTATTGTAACGGTACAGGCGCGGCGGGCGGTGGCGGGTGCCCTCAATGCGCCGGCCGGTATCAATAATTGATTTCGAGGCTGCAATCTGGCGGCGGAAATTCGCGGGATCCAGCGGGCGGCCGAGAATTGCCTCGTACACCTCACGCAGCTGTGCCAACGTAAACTCATCGCCCAAGAATGAGTGCGCAATACGCGAATATTCGACCTTATTCTGCAGGCGGTACAGGGCGTACTCCACAATCTCGTTGTGGTCGAAAGCCAGCTCGGGAAGCTCATCTACCGGGAACCAGCGAATATTTTCGTGCACGCGAGTCTGCGAAACCTCAGTCGCCGGGATCGAGGCCCAATAAACCACCGAAACCACACGCTCATGATCCGCCCCAGGTGCCGGAACCGGCGTGCCATTAATGCGCGCCGCACGTGCCTCCGGGGCACGCAAAACATCACCGAACGCATACAGCTGCTCAAGGTACCCAGGCTCAAGACCGGTCGCGCGCTTGAGCGTGTACCCCGCCGCCTGCTCTAGAGACTGCTGGGACTGCAAGGGACCGCCGGGAAGCGCCCACTGACCCTTATAAGGTTCGCGCAAGCGGCGCACCAGCGGCAGCCAAAGACTTGGGCGCGCACTATTCTTTTTGTGGCGTAATGCAAGAATCACGGTAGAAACCGCTAATGAAACCGAACTGTGGTCGGCCTCGTGCTCTTCGGGGACCTCAGCTGCGTAATGTGGTGATGAGTTCATCCATGACTCCTGTACTTATTTTTGTGTGCACTATAACCATTTTAAGGGTAAAAACGGCGTTACACGACTTACGGCGCGCGCATCCGGCGGATACGCGCGCTGCATGGTTGGACTCTTGAAGTAAAGCGGCTAATTCTCGATGTTCAGCTCGCCCATAGCACCCCAACTGTCGCCGTCAATCTGGCGGGAGATAATCTTTGGAGTCTCTCGCAGAGCCGGGCGCATATCGGTCATAGCTTGGGCGAAATGCGCGGAGTTTACATGAGCCGCCGCGGCATCGTCCTCGAACGCCTCTACCAGCACGAACTCATTCGGATCCTCAACGCTGCGCGACCACTCAAACCACTTGTTGCCGGGTTCGGCACGGGTTGCCTCGGTGAAGTCGCGGGTTAAATCCAGCCATTTTTCGGTGTATTCGGGCTTGACGGGAAATTTCACAACAATAAAAATCATGACGACTCCTAATACGCAAGATACGGAACACTCCTATTCTTTCACAGGATGCACTCGCGCGGGCAGAGCTCTAACGCGCGAGCAGGTCGGATTCCGCCGACAAGGTAGGATTTTCCAACCTCCTCGGGCCAAAAACCACCTGCTCGCGGCTAGTCGTGGGGTATTCACGGGGTAGGGTTAAAGGTATGACTAATGCACAGATAAAGTTTCTTGAGACGGATCCCGCCATGATCTCCGCTGAAACGGTTCTGCGGGCGGCTGCGAGCGATGTGTACGCCCTAATTGCCGACCCCGCCCGCCACGCCGAGCTTGACGGCGGCGGTTCGGTGCGTGGGCTGGTATCCGGCGACACCCCCGAACTGCGCGAAGGCGATACCTTCACCGAAAAAATGTTCCTGGGCCTGCCATACCGCATGTCTCCCAAGGTCGTGCGCGCCGAAAAGAATCGGGCCCTCTCGTGGCGTATGCCCACCGACCACTACTGGACCTGGGAAATCGCAGATAACCACGACGGCACCGTGACCGTGCGTGAAACCTGGGACGCTTCCGAAGCGAAAATCTTTGGGTTCATCCCCGCTGCGCCCGTATTCCGTAGGGTTGGTGTGTTCGCGCGTAACCGCCGTAATATTGGGCTGTCGCTGGCGAAACTGCATCGCACTTTCGAGGAGTAAGAGGCTGTTTCTTGCCTGCTTCTTCCCTGCGAGCAGATAATATTTCGACGAAAAGATAGCAACCTGCTCGTCGAAATACTATCTGCTCGCGGTGTTATGCCGATACGAAACACTACCGCGCTGCGCGCCTGAGAATGTCGAGCACATCCAGCAGAATATCCCGATCAGCCTTGATGCGTTTGCGCGCCGCCGGGTTCGCCATGCCTCCCGCAAACGCCGCGCTGTAATACATGCCGTCCCCCAGTAAAAGCACGGTGCGCGCCATCTTATCGTCCCCAATCTCCGCGCGAATCAGCTCATACCACTGCCCCTGAATCTCGTCCATGAGTTCGCGTGCCGCCGGGTTCTTATCCTGCGCCAACCGTGAGAGGGCAACCAGGCATATATCGAATGGGGTGCCCTGAAAGGTTGAGGTGTTGATGTAATAGGCACTGGCCCCCTCGGGTGCGGCGCGCATCTTCTCAAGGTCTTCGTCTGCGTAGGTGCGGGTGCGGTCTAAAAGCGCCTGAAAGAGCGCCTTTTTCGAGCCGAAATGATAGAGCAGCCCACCTTTAGAAACTTTCGCTTGGGCGGCGACCGCATCAAGGGTGGTGGCACGTTCACCGGCCTGTACCAGCAGATGTTCATAAGCGTCTAGAATCTGCTCGCGCGAGTTGTTGGCGCGGGTCGCACGGGGTTCGGATGCGCTGGCTGGGGTAGTCATAATCACCATTCTACGGATTAGAAACTTTACCGTCTAGTTGGTATAGTTAGTGTGTCCGTGGTTGTCTGCGCGGCGCATCCTTACTACCCCAAGCAAAGCCTCTAGCAGCAACCCCTCTGCGGGCTATGAGCACTTGCCTCCCGGCGCATCTGCCGCAAGTGCCGAAAACTCCCAGATGCGTGTGAACACAACGATGAACAACTCATACCCCGTCACCGAGGCGCTGCCTATTCACGCGCCCGATCAGAAAATCAAACGGTGGATTGCCCTGACCGTGCTCATGCTGCCGGTGCTGCTTGTCTCGGTCGATAACACCGTGCTCGCATTCGCCGTACCCTCAATCGCGCAGGCGCTCGAACCATCCTCCAGTGAGCAACTCTGGATCGTAGACGCCTACTCGCTCGTGCTCGCCGGGCTGCTCGTGCCTATGGGAAGCCTGGGGGACCGCATCGGGCGGCGTAAAATCCTGCTGATCGGTTCCGTCGGGTTTGCAGTTATCTCAGCACTCGCCGCATTCGCACCCACCGCCCTGTTGCTTGTCATCGCCCGCGCCGTACTCGGGTTCTTCGGCGCCATGCTCATGCCCGCCACGCTCTCACTCATTCGCAACATCTTCCGTGACCCGAAAGAACGCCGCACCGCAATCGCCGTGTGGGCGGCAGGCTTCTCCGCCGGTGCAGCGCTCGGCCCTATCGTGGGCGGATTCCTGCTGAGCCATTTCTGGTGGGGGTCGGTGTTCCTCATGGCGGTACCCGTACTCGTACCGTTCCTTGCCCTCGCACCCATGACCGTGCCCGAGTCGAAAGACCCAAACCCCGGCCCGCTCGATATGGTGAGCATCCTACTGATTATGATCGCCATGATCGGCATAACCTTCGGTCTCACCCATATTTCTGAGGCAGGCGTGGATGCGCTCGCGCTCAGTACCGCCCTTATTGGTGCCGTGTTCGGGTTCTTCTTTGTGCGCCGTCAGCTGCGCCGCGGGCGTGCGGGAACCACCCCCATGCTCGATGTTCGGCTCTTCAAAAACACCGTGTTTACCGGGGGGATTTTGGCGAACCTGTTCGCCATGTTCGTAGATGTTGGGTTCCTGCTCTTCGTCTCGCAGCATTTGCAGCTGGTTTCGGGGTACTCTCCCATGCAGGCTGGACTGTTCCTGATTCCCGGGCTGGCGTGCACCATTGTTGCGGGCCTGTACGCCGCTAAGCTCGTTTCACGATTCCACCCGGCGGTGATTGTGTCTTCAGGGCTTGCCTTGGGTGCCCTCGGGTACCTGTTTGTGGTGTTCTTCGGTTCGCGCAACGACCTTCTGCTCATGCTTTCCTTCATGTTCCTAGGGTTGAGCGTGGGCGCGGCGCAGACCATCTCGAATGACCTAATTCTTTCCAGCGTTCCAGCGAATAAAGCGGGTGCTGCATCGGCGATTTCTGAGACAGCCTACGAGTTCGGCACCGTGCTGGGTACCGTGGTGATTGGCGGCATGCTGACCGCAATTTACCGTGCACAGGTGACGGTTCCCGCCGGTCTTAATGCGGATGCGGCCCATGCGGCAGGTGAAACCCTCGGCGGCGCGACCGCAGTTGCCGGGCAGCTTCCCTCGGATCTAAGTGCCGAGCTGCTGCATTCGGCGCATGCCGCGTTCGATTCGGGCGTGCTGGTAACCGCAACCTTTAGCGCCGTGCTTTTGGCGGTGCTGTCGGTCTTCACTTACCGGATGCTCCGCTCGGCACCCGCCGAACTGGAGAAAGCAGAGCACTAGGACGGAACTCCAGTTTCACTGCTAAAAAAGAGCCCTGATGTGAATAAAGTGGCGAAAATACTCTTTATTCACATCAAGGCTCTTTTAGCGCGGAGGGGATGCCAGGAACGTGCCGGAAAGACCGCAAAAGACGCATAATCTAGGGAATAAAATTTTACGTGGAAACCAAATGAACGCGGCAGAAAGAAGCTCAGGTGTTACGGTAGAAGTACCAGCTTCAGCGAGTAGGTGCCGCGTCAGCTTACGCGTTCTTTGCCGCCGCATACGCGCATTCAGGCTACTAGGATGCGCACAAGGGCAGTCGCTACAGTCGCCGCGCGCCGGGAGGATAACCACGTGGATATTAAAGACTGGATGGCGCCTATGGTCACGCTCGCCATCGGCGCCAGTACCATTTTCATCTCCTATAAAAACTACCAATCACAAACCCAGGCCAAACCCTCGGAACTTGCCCGCTTAGAGCTGTGGAGCAAATTGCTTGCGGAAGCGGGAATCGACATTGGCGACCTGCCGCCCGAGGATGAACTTACCGCCGAACAGCGCGAGATCCTTGAAAATTACCGGGTTTTCCTCAAGCGTGCATCGCTCGAATCGAAGCTGCGTAAGGTCGGTATCGAGAATAACCGCCTATTCAACCTGTTGATGAAACGCGCGCATTCTCCCGTAAAACCTACCCCCATCGGGTTTGGCGACTCCATTATTTACTATCGTCTTATTCTGTGGCTTTTCGCATTTATTTGGATTCCGATAGCCATCATTTTCTTGGGTATTCCGGTGTTGATCTCGTTCGGGGCGTACCTGTACCGCATGTTTGTAACCCGCAGCGGTGGTAGTTATGTGGACTATTCAATTCCGGTTGGCTCGCTCGTCATTATCATTATTGGGCTTCTCGCCGTTGGCGGGCTCTGGTACCTACAAAACAAGATTCGTTCGGCGATTATCGCCAATAACGTGTATTTCTATTTCTGGGACACCTACGGCGCCAAGCGAGGCAGCCGCGATTCCGTGCAGGCGTACACCGAGCGGCTGACCGCAAAAACCTACTCTGACCTGCTCTTTATCGGGCAGCACGAGTTCGCGCAGCAGTTCCGCGAGAACATGTACATGGCGGGTATTCAAGAGATTGATGAATATCCGCGCGTGCTCAGCGATGTGGGCATGATTCCGCGTAACCACCAGGTAGTTGAGGCGACCGCAGACTACAACTGGCTGGACCGCATCATCAACTGGATGCGCGCCAAAATCGGCATGGAACCGAAACCTGCACGCGTTATCTACACTCTGGAACGTAAACCGCCGAAGGGTGCGGGGGCAACTGCGACATCCGGGCTTGACGTGCAGCTTCATGAGCTCAAACCGGGCAAGAAAAAGCGTTTTAGGCGCAAGCGCAAGAAGGGTCGGGTGCTTATGCAGGCTGAACCGGCGACGGATGCGGTGCCCCTCTATACCGAGCACCCTGACGATGCGGCGAATGACGCCTCGGAGGCTGAGTCCGCGGCAGCTTCGCAGCCTCAAGTGGTGAACGGTCCAACTCTGACCGACGAATTGGTAGAAGACCTCAGTACCGGGCAGATCCCGCTGGTTCAGGTTCGCAGAGAGCAGGGGCAGAAGAAGTCGTCGCAGAATGCGGGTTCCGGGGATGCTGGCTCGGCAGAAACGTATGACATAGATAGTGCCGCTGATAGTGCCCGTGCGGATTCCCCGAAATCGTCATCGGAAGGTTCGTCTGAGTAATACGTGCGTACTTGGATCATAAAAAGGCTCTTTGTTTAAACAAAGAGCCTTTTTAGTATTAAATAAAATCAAAACTATTAGATTAAAATATTATTTTTTAAGAATGTTCAGGGAGCTTCCACGGAATACCCAGGCTATAAGTTTAGGGTGAATCCATGACTACTAATAAAGACCTTCCAAAACCTGAGCATGGAACGGTCCAGGCTCAAGATATTCATGAGATAGAGAAAGAATCTGAGGCAGATTCGACTGAGGAGCAAAATTCGTTTCATGCTGGTTTTATAACTGTGCAGATCATTAGGCTAGTGCTCGAAGCTGCGCTTCTCCAGAGTACGTTAATTTCTTCCCTTTCTTATAATATTAGGTCTAGTGGTTTTCTAGGTTTTCTTTTTATTCTCACTCTTTTTTCGCCCTTTATTATACATATTCCATTGCAAATTGTGGCATGTATAAAGATGATTTGGGGAACTAAAACCGCGTGGATCTTGGGGACAAACGCCTATGGTCTGCTCGCTGTTGCGCCTCTTGCTGCTTTTTATACATCGTTCATTATAGGGGTAACGGCTTCAAATGTGGATGTTCAACCATTACGGTGGATTCTAGACGCCTGTGCCCTTGAGGCGATTATAAGTGTTTTCATGATTATTGTAGTGATTATATATAAATGGAAAAGGAAAAAATTATCATCTCACAACAAAAATATGGGTGTGGATAAAGGTTCAATATCGAATAATACTTTATCTGGTTTCAAGAGCGCGGTATACGAAACGGACGATTTAAAAACTCTGAAGAAGCACCGTGAAGAGCCGGTAGTAGAGGTTCCTTGGCAGCAAGTTTCTATCAGGTCGCAGAAAAAAGACTGGGGTGAACACCATGAGTACCGATAAGAATTTTTCAACCGCTGATAATAATGACCCGCAGCCTCCCGCAGAAAAGCAAGGTGCATCGAGCAATAATCCGGAGAATGCACGTCA
>NZ_KV804807.1:0-1814 GCF_001811455.1 Rothia sp. HMSC065G12 | reverse complement strand
CGGGGTTGATACCGTATATGTTTTTTGATCTTATTGAGGTCATGTTTTTTGGTGTGGTCTTGTAGTTTTTGAAAAATTTGTTGTGGTGTCTGCTGGTTGGGACATTCGTGTGGGGTGCAGAGCATGGGGTGCGTTGGTGTGCCTGGTGTTGTGTGTCCTGATTGTTTTTTGTTTTGTCAGTAGTTCATTGTTTTTTGAGAGTTATGGGATCATGCGTTTGCTTTTTGTTTTTGTAACGGAGAGTTTGATTCTGGCTCAGGACGAACGCTGGCGGCGTGCTTAACACATGCAAGTCGAACGATGAAGCCTAGCTTGCTAGGTGGATTAGTGGCGAACGGGTGAGTAATACGTGAGTGACCTACCTTTGACTCTGGGATAAGCCTGGGAAACTGGGTCTAATACCGGATACGACCAATCTCCGCATGGGGTGTTGGTGGAAAGCGTTATGGAGTGGTTTTAGATGGGCTCACGGCCTATCAGCTTGTTGGTGAGGTAATGGCTTACCAAGGCGACGACGGGTAGCCGGCCTGAGAGGGTGACCGGCCACACTGGGACTGAGACACGGCCCAGACTCCTACGGGAGGCAGCAGTGGGGAATATTGCACAATGGGCGCAAGCCTGATGCAGCGACGCCGCGTGAGGGATGACGGCCTTCGGGTTGTAAACCTCTGTTAGCATCGAAGAAGCGAAAGTGACGGTAGGTGCAGAGAAAGCGCCGGCTAACTACGTGCCAGCAGCCGCGGTAATACGTAGGGCGCGAGCGTTGTCCGGAATTATTGGGCGTAAAGAGCTTGTAGGCGGTTGGTCGCGTCTGCTGTGAAAGGCTGGGGCTTAACCCTGGTTTTGCAGTGGGTACGGGCTAACTAGAGTGCAGTAGGGGAGACTGGAATTCCTGGTGTAGCGGTGGAATGCGCAGATATCAGGAGGAACACCGATGGCGAAGGCAGGTCTCTGGGCTGTAACTGACGCTGAGAAGCGAAAGCATGGGGAGCGAACAGGATTAGATACCCTGGTAGTCCATGCCGTAAACGTTGGGCACTAGGTGTGGGGGACATTCCACGTTTTCCGCGCCGTAGCTAACGCATTAAGTGCCCCGCCTGGGGAGTACGGCCGCAAGGCTAAAACTCAAAGAAATTGACGGGGGCCCGCACAAGCGGCGGAGCATGCGGATTAATTCGATGCAACGCGAAGAACCTTACCAAGGCTTGACATATACTGGACTGCGTCAGAGATGGCGTTTCCCTTCGGGGCTGGTATACAGGTGGTGCATGGTTGTCGTCAGCTCGTGTCGTGAGATGTTGGGTTAAGTCCCGCAACGAGCGCAACCCTCGTTCTATGTTGCCAGCACGTGATGGTGGGGACTCATAGGAGACTGCCGGGGTCAACTCGGAGGAAGGTGGGGATGACGTCAAATCATCATGCCCCTTATGTCTTGGGCTTCACGCATGCTACAATGGCCGGTACAGAGGGTTGCGATACTGTGAGGTGGAGCTAATCCCTAAAAGCCGGTCTCAGTTCGGATTGGGGTCTGCAACTCGACCCCATGAAGTCGGAGTCGCTAGTAATCGCAGATCAGCAACGCTGCGGTGAATACGTTCCCGGGCCTTGTACACACCGCCCGTCAAGTCACGAAAGTTGGTAACACCCGAAGCCGGTGGCCTAACCCTGGTGGGGGGAGCCGTCGAAGGTGGGACTGGCGATTGGGACTAAGTCGTAACAAGGTAGCCGTACCGGAAGGTGCGGCTGGATCACCTCCTTTCTAAGGAGCTCAACTATTGTTTGGTTGGCCATGCTGCTCGCGAGTGTCGGGTGGG
>NZ_KV804806.1:0-2396 GCF_001811455.1 Rothia sp. HMSC065G12 | reverse complement strand
CCACAACACCTACACCCTCAAATGCGAAGAGCCATTAAATCTTCCTTACTATATTCCATTGTTACCCTCCATAACTTCTGATTGTTGCCGTCTTGACGATTATGTATCTTTACATTACCTTCTGAAACATATGGCGCACCTTGTCCAGGCGGCTGTTTGGACGGCGGGGCTGGATGACCGGCTGACCGACAGCGGCCTGATATCCTTTCAGCTCTGTAAGGCATACGCTCCGCCCGTTGGTGTAAAAGGCCAGATCAGTACGGTATGCCTGTATACAGCGGGCGGGAATCTCGCCAGTAAAGACAACTTCATCCTTTTTTACCTGGGCCGTTTCGATGGTGGCACAGTATTTCGGTGCATCATGATAAGCCCTGGAAAGGTATTCCTGGGGCGCATAGAGGATGAAGGAGAGATAAGGTTCCAGCAGCTGCGTCCCCGATTCCTTCAATGCCTGTTCCAATACAATCGGGGCCAATGAGCGGAAGTCCGCCGGCGTGCTGACCGGACTGTAATAAAGCCCGTATTCAAAGCAAATCTTACAGTCCGTTACGTTCCAGCCGAACAAGCCCTGCTCCAGCCCGTAACGGATACCATCCCTGACAGCGTTTTGAAAACTCTGGTTCAAGTATCCCAGCGAAACCCGGCTCTCGTATTGTACACCGGAGCCAAGCGAGAGTGGTGTAACAGACAGTCCTATGGATGCCCAAAACGGGTTGGGCGGCACCTCGATATGGATGGTGTGGCTGGCTGCTTTGAGCGGCCGCTCCATATAAATGACGGAGGGTTCCTTTACCACTGTTTCAAGCTTGTATTTTTCCGACAGCAAAGCGGAAACAACCTCCAACTGCACCCGGCCCAAAAAAGAAAGAATGATCTCATGGGTGATGGAATCCACTTCGCAACGCAAAAGCGGGTCAGTATCCGCAAGTTGCGTAAGAGCGTCCAGCAGCCGTTCTCTTTGCGCTGCCGTTTTCGGCGCAATCGTCGTCCGCAGCATGGGGAGGGGGTCCTCGCGCCACCTTTTACGAGGGAGCCGGGTTTGGTCCCCTAATACATCGTTTAACCTCACGCTGTCGCTGGGAAGGATAACAATTTCACCCTGATAAGCGGTGTCTGTCCGAACAATTTCCCCTTTGGATGGAATACGCATCTCTGTGATTTTCAGCTTTTCTCTCCCGGCCAGGGCCACCGTATCCCGCAGGCGCAGCGTTCCACTGTATAACCGTAGATAGACACGCCGCTGGCCGCAATCGGTGTACTCAACCTTGAAAACGCTGCCGCATAGGGCGGCGCCCCCCTGTTCCCCAATCGGTTGGAACAGCCCTGTCACCGCATCCATCAACGGTTGAATGCCAAGGCCATTTTTGGCGCTGCCATGATAGACTGGGAACAGGGAGGCGTCTTGAACCCGCTGCTGTTCCTCCCGCGCAAGTTTTTCCCGGCTGATTGGTTCTCCTGCGATATACTTTTCCAATAATTCATCGTTATTTTCGATGACCGCATCCCATGCTTCTATGTCGGTATTTTCCTCCAGGACTATTTCCGGGGACAGCGACACCGTCTGCTTGATGATAATATCGGCGGAGAGCTTATCCCGAACAGACTGAACCACGCTCTGCAAATCAACGCCAGCCTGGTCGATCTTGTTGATAAAGATAACGGTGGGAATGTTCATTTTCCGCAGGGCATGGAACAGAATACGGGTCTGGGCCTGCACGCCATCTTTAGCGGAGATCACCAAGATGGCCCCATCTAAAACAGCCAAAGAGCGGTACACCTCCGCCAAAAAATCCATGTGGCCGGGCGTATCCACAATGTTAACTTTACATCTGTGCCACTGGAAGGAAGTGACTGCCGCTTGAATGGTAATCCCACGCTGCCGCTCCAAAAACATGGTGTCCGTCCTCGTTGTCCCTTTTTCGACGCTCCCCGGTTCTGAAATGGCTCCGCTGGCATATAGCAGGCTCTCCGTCAAGGTCGTCTTTCCAGCGTCTACATGGGCAAGAATTCCAATATTGATTATTTTCATGTGATTGTCCTCCCTTTACAGCCCCAAAGGGCATAAAAATCCCCAGCAGTAAAATACTTTTACCACTGGGGATTATAAGTTGCGGACATACACATATACAGCATACACCTGTTTGTGATTGCTGTTTTTGGGGATATGTCAAAATTGATAAGGCAAAAGTATTCTTAAATTGGGTACAAAAAACTAAGCCCCTACAAAAGGAGCTATCATAATCCTTTGTTCCCACTATTTGATTATAGTTTTATTTAAGAATACCTTGCCGCATATTTTTTACTCCTTTTCTGGATTAAATCATTGTATCACATCAGTTTTAGGAAAGCAAGTACCTAAAAGGGCTCTTCGCATTTGAGGGTGTAGGTGTTGTGGG
>NZ_KV804805.1:0-5158 GCF_001811455.1 Rothia sp. HMSC065G12 | reverse complement strand
GTGCAGTGAGTGAGTGCTGTGCGGAACGTTGAATAAAGGTTAGAACGAACACCTTCCTATTATGCCGTAAAACCTTCAACAAGCTGCGTAAGGTTCGCCGTAATACCGGCAACATTTAAAACCCCAAAAATACGCATTGATAAGGCGAATTATCGCGAGCATGCACTGTGTGCAGAAATCCTCAAAAGGACGTAGAACACCCCCGAAAGGAAAATAATTTTCATGCAAGTGCACGTTGAATTATTCGCTTTCGGGGGCGTTGAGCGGAGTTGATAGACGGGGCTATCGTGGAACTACTGTGCGTTCGTTACCTGCGAGATATGGGGCAGCTGACGTAGCGGCTTCTGGAATACCATCACCACCAGCGACAGGAAAATGAACACCGCGTAGAACAGCGCCGTGTACGTAATGCCCCAATCAACAATGAGGAAGCCTGCCAGCAGAACAGCCAGCGGGGTCAGCGCCATGTTCGGGATGCCCTGCACCGAGTGCACGCGACCGATCATGTGCTCCGGGGTGGATGCGTTAATGTACGCAATGATGCTCGAATTGAAGGAGGGAAGCACAATACCCGCCAACACAATCAGCAGGCACACCGCCCACAGCATCGAATGAACCACCGGCAGCAACAGGTAGCAGGCCGACATGATGGCCAGGGAGGTGATACCGAGCGGGCCGAGCGCAAACTTCTCGGTCAGCGGGCCGACCAGGAACGAACCGAGCAACACGCCCACACCGAAGGCGCTCGCAAAGATGCCGATGAAGAGCGGGTGTGCGCCCTCCAGGGTGTAGTAGTAGATGAAGGTGAGCGGAATGCCGACCGTTCCAAAGTTTGCAAGCGTTGAAACGAACGCAATGGACACCAGCACCTTGTTTTTCAGGATGTACTCGAAACCGGCTTTTGAGTCCTGCCAGAAGCTGGTTTTCTCGCCCTCCTCCTCTTCCGCGGGCTGCCGACTAGCGCCGTAGCTCTTGGGTGCGACGATGAACGCCAGCAGGTTGACGACCGCGTGAACTGCGGTCATGAGCACGGTCGAGAAGCCGATAATGATGCCGGCGACCGGGCCGCCCAGCAGGTTGGCGGTGGACTCGCGCGTCTCGCCCATACCGGAGGCGTACCCCAGGTGTTCCTTGGGGACTACGCGGGTGATGATGGACTGTTCACTCGGGTAGTCGAAGGTGGAAATGATGGCGGCGAGAGAGATCGTGATCACCAAAACGTAAATGTTGGTGACGTTGAAAACGAGGTAGAGAAGAATCGCTATCCAGGACAGCGACTGGCCGATACAGGACAGTGCCAGGCACTTTGAGGGGCCGATTCTATCGACCCACGTTCCAGATACAGCTCCGGCGCAGGTGGCGAGAACACCCGCGACGAAGAGGGTGATACTCGCAGCTTCGGGGGAGCCGGTTAGCGCCAAAATAATGATGGGCGTGGTGATATAGCTCATCGAGTCTGAGAGCTGGTTGGCTCCAATGGCGAAGAGAGTATTTCGAAAATCTCTATTCTTGAGTAGCTCGGTGTTGACACTCATGGGGGATCTCCACTGTGTATGAATTACTGTAATCGAACATATTTTGATGTATTGCTTTACCTAAACTTTGCGGCTTAAGTTTGGCAAGATACCTAATTCATTCATATGCGGCAAGTGATCCAGATATAAGGACTATAGGAGATATTGCAGCATTTATCTCTGGAACTTTATCTGTATGAGCTTCCTCGTAACCTAGACGAGTCATATTTCGTAGATTACTTTCACGGATGCATCTATAGCATCCTGTAACCTTTGGGTCGTAGATGCAACAATTAATTATTGGGCCATTGTAGCTTGCATCAATCCATGGTTTACCAGATTTTAATGAAGCATCAGAGAACCAAAATGGTATATCGTCTGGACTGTCAGCGCAGCGATACACTAGGTCATATTCGTTAAAATATTTAATGAGGTCATCAGAGGAAGTAATTTTCTTATCCTCGGATGTAATAAGAATTTTTGAATTTATTTTTTGGAGATTTTTCATGGCAGCCGTTGATTTTTTGAGCCCAAGGTCTTTTTCTGTGTATAGAATTTGCCTATTGAGATTCGACTCTTCAACATTGTCAAAATCAACTATGTGTATTTGAGATACTCCTGAAGATGCTAAGTTCATGGCCACGGATCCGCCAATTCCGCCAAGACCTACAATTACAATTTTCGAGGAGGACAGAATATTTTGCACCCGAAAAGGGTCGCTACTTCCTGAAGTGTCAATCCAAGAAAAGAATTCACGACTTCTTGAGTACCTATTAGATTTTGTAGATGATTTAAGGAAGAATCCATCTTCTATGTGACCCATCGTTATGAGTGATTCTATAATCTTCCTTGAATTTTTAGGAGTTAATCCTAAAATTTTTGATGTCTTTATAACTACCTCATCTATCGTGTATTCTCCTGTTAAGATCTCATTTAGGTTCTTAAAATTTCCCGAGGGGTCATGAATTGTGTTTGATATGCCTTTCTGGAGGTGGTTATTTACTGTCCGCCTACACGATGTGCCGGAGGACGGAGACCACCATGAGCCCTCTTGAGCTCATCTTCGGATGAGGTAATCAAATCCTGAATATCGAGTTCCATTGGTGTTCCTTTCGACAGATAGTCATCTATGGCTATCGAATCTTGGCTGAGCGATTCAGCTCAACCCCCAACATCTGTTGGTGTCTTAAATCATAGTGGAGATATGAGTCATATGCATGAACTCATGTTGAAAAACTTTCCTCATTTTGAGTATTGACATTAGGGTTAGGTTGACTATAATTCATTCTTGGTGCTTCCACCCAACCGAACCCTGAATGAACCCGGCTGAACCCGATTCCGGGCACGCCAAAGACGCCCGCCACCGGTCAGCCCCGCAACGCAGCGGGCAGGGGCGGGGGAGCACAGAAGAGCACTACTCCACCAGGCCCGCGAAGCCCGACAGAGCCAGCACCTCCTCAACATCCTGCGGCACCGAACGCGCCACCCACGGCGAATGCACCAACACCGCCCGCCACTGACCGCGCGACACCGCCACATTCAAACGATTCGGCGAGAGCACAAACCCGGCACCGCGCCCAGAATCAACCCGCGACGACGCCAACGACACCAACACCACCGCAGCCTCCTGACCCTGGAACTTATCCACCGTACCCACACGCACGCCAGCACCCGAAGAATCAGCCAGACCAGCGGCAATCAGCGCCTCACGCACACAATCAACCTGCGCGTTATACGCCGCCACCACAATGCAATCCTCCGCCGCCAACGGGCGCGGCGCAGCACCAGCTGCCGGAACCCACTCACGGCCCAACAACTCGCGCACGCAATCCACCACCGCCTGCGCCTCCTGCACAGAACGCACCGAACAGCCCACATGCTCCACCGGATACGACACCACACCCGGCGCAACACCCTGCAGGGCGCGACCAGCCGTCGCCGCCGCGCTCGCCAGCGCGCCATCATAGGACAGCCACGAAACCCGCTCGCACAGCGCCGAATCCATACGCCACGACTCACCCAAGAAATAGCCACAACGAGGATCCAGCGCCGCCGCCCCATCAGACAACCAACCCAGCGCCGAAACATCCACCGGGTACGGATGAACACCCGTCGACACCTGCGGCAACTGCTGCGGATCGCCCAGCAGCAGCACCGAACGCGCCGCACGAGCTGCCGCCACCGTATTTGTCAGAGAGAACTGGCCAGCCTCATCAACCACCAGCACATCCAACGACCCGGCAGGCACACGACGCTCACTCACGTAATCCCACGCCGTGCCGCCAAACAGCAAACCGCCCGCACCAGAAATCAGCTCCACCAGCTCAGAATCAGACACCTCAGACCACGGGGCGGGGGTCACCGACTTACCGCGCAGACGCACCGCACGCGAAACATCAAAACCATCACGGGCACAGCACGCCAACATAAGATTCTCAATCACCGCATGCGACTGAGCCACCACGCCCACCTTCGCGCCCTCCGCCACCAGGCGCGCAATCACGTGTGAGGCGAGGAAGGTCTTACCCGCACCGGGAGGGCCCTGAACCGCCACATAGGAATGGTCGAGAGCGCGAACCGCCGCGTGCACGGCATCCACCGTGGGCAGGTCAGAGGTGGGAAAATCAACCTCACGGGGTAGATTTTCTGCATTTTTGGCGTTCAAGGCGTTCTTCTTCAGGCGCGGCACACGGCGGAACAGCAAATCCGCGGATGCGCTCTCCACCCCCGTCAGCGAAGCCGCCGCATCGAGCACGCTCGGCAGGGTGCTGGGGGAGGCGGGAGCCTCGGAAGGATCAGAATCTTCACCGGATGCGGGGAGGTCAGGCATCAGCGCGCTAGGCATGAGAGTACCGTCGAAAAGCAGCCCGTGCACATCAGCCTGCAGGGCCGCCTCAATCGTCGCCATAGACACCGGATCGCCAGGACCAATACCCGAAGGCAGGGCACCGTGCGGCTCATCCTTCACGCGGATGCGCTCCTGCAGAAGCACCTCTAGGAACTCGCCGGTCGACTCTTCGACAGCCTCTGCGGCAGTCTCTTCGGGGTCCGCAGAATCCTCAGATCCGGCACGGAAACCGCCCTGCGCCACCGCCAGCACGCGCATGCCAAAGAAACCCGTCGCCGCCAACTCAGCGGGCACACGCTCACCCGGATTCGACGCACGGAAATAATTCAGCTGCGACTCCATACGGTCCAGATGAGGTATCTGATGAGAACGATGAGGCTACTTCCAACAGTGAGCCGAACACGGTAAACTGAGATAATTAATGGTGAGGGAAGGGAACGTGCTATGAGTACTCACACTGCTGAAGGACTATATAGCTCCGTCATGCGCAATGGAAAACCTGCACGTTTACGTTCTGATTATAAGAAGGTCGTAGATACCGAAGTTGGTGAGCTACGGCGAAGCATTTCTCAGCAGGTCAAAGAACGTCAGCAAAGCAAGTTTCAAGATTCTCCACAGCCTTGGTGGACAACGGTGGTGAATCCGATTCGTAATATTTTTAATCGGTAGATTATCAATATTGAGGTTTATACCTGCATAACGTAGTGAGGTCATCCAGATAATCTGGATGACCTCATCGTTTTATTTTGTCGGGCTGGCAGAATCCAGCCGGTTGAGCAGGTCGAGTACCGCCGGG
>NZ_KV804804.1:0-4004 GCF_001811455.1 Rothia sp. HMSC065G12 | reverse complement strand
TCCCTGTTGGGGAAGATGCCCACTGAGTCGGTGCCCGTCTACCTGTCAGGCCCCAAGGGCCGGGGCGGGCGAGAGCTGTGGGTGCGGGCGGGCAACTCCACCCAGCGCCTTGAGATCGATGACGCCATCACCTACGTGTCGCAGCGCTGGCCGCACACGGTGCGCCCCTCCTGGCGCAGCCGGATCGGCGCCTACCTGCTCTACCACCGCCGCCCGGCCGGGGCGCCAGCCGATGGCGACCAGACTCCCGGCGGCCTCATCGGCTAGGACGTGTCCTGCGGGTCATCGGAGCCAGAGCCGTACAGCAGGCCGAAGGCCGGTCCCGTCGAGATCGGTGAAGGGGCGGGCGGCGCACTGTGCTGACCGGCGCGTCCCGTCAGGCGGCGCGCCCTGCCGAGCGCTTGACCGGACCCCGCACGCACCCGGCAGTCCCATCGAGCGCCTTTGCGCTCAAAAAGGTGGCTCCTACGCACTTTTACGGTGCACGGCACCGTCGCGGGTTGCGAAGTTTGGCGTAATTCCGCGGTTCTGCAGCAGGCGGAGATGAGACACGAACGTTAAAAGTGCGTAGGAGCCACCTTTTTCGACGCGGAAACACAGCCGGAAGCGCCCGAACGCACCTGTGCAGACGTCTGTGACGCCTCGGACCCCTCAGACGGGCAACTGCGGGCCCCGCAGACGGGTGCGGAAGCGCACGTGGAGTTGTGGACGCCTGCCGGCGGCCGGCCACGTTATCCACAGGGTGGCGCAAACCTTGTCACCGGCGGCCCCGCCGGTCGATGCTCGTTTCATGCGGTACACCGAACGGCGGGACGCCATGCTGCGAGCGCTGGCAGCCGCACACGGGGCGGCCAAACAGCGATTCCTGGCCACCTCAGAACACTGCCGTCGCACTCTGGGCCGCATGGTGGCCGACGGAATCGTCGTCCGCCACCCGCAGCACGTCATCGCCCTGCCGGGAACGGAACGGCCCACCATTATCGCCCGGCGCCTGGGCGGTCTCATCGCCTGCGCGCACGCAATGGAGCACTACGGCATCGCCCTTCAGGAGAGCCCCGGAAGCCGGCTCCACATTATCGCCCCCTACGACCAGCACCCCGTAGACGGCATCGGGCGCGTCATCATCCACAGGAACGCCGGCGCTCCCATCGACCCGCTGGGCTCGCCGTTCGCCGACCAGGAGACCGCCATCCTCACCTTCATGCGCTGCACATCGGAGCTGGACGCGCTCATCGCCCTGGACTGCGCCCTGCGCGGCGGCCTGGTCACCCGCGCCCAGCTTCTCGCCAGACTGCGCGGACCGAGGAACGGCCCCATGCGCGCGCTGCTCGCCCGCGCCGACCCGAAGGCGCGCTCGCTCCATCCTGGAGACCATCGCCCGATACGAGCTGGAGGAGGCCGGCGCTCCGCCGGAGGTCGCCGTTGAGACGCCCACCGGCGAACTCGACCTCGTCCTGGGACAGCGTCTTGCGATCGAGACCGACGGCCACGCCTTCCACTCCTCCCTGGCCGACTGGACGCAGGACCGCCGCCGCGACCAGTGGCTCCTGCGGCACGGCATGACGCCGCTTCGCCTGACCGCCCAGCAGGTCCTGGCGCACCGGACGGTGGAGATCGTCCGTCCCATTGCCGAGCGCCTCGGCTGCTGGCCCGGGAAGGGCGGCATGAGAGACTCACGCGCGCTTTCTTCTCGTCGAGATCGGTAGATCTCCGCACCGGGATCGGTTCACTTCCGGCTTGAGATCGGTTCGAGGCGCCCGCCCGGCCCGCGCCCCCGGAATCAACCATCTGCACCCCGAGGGCCCGCGGAAACTCGTCCGCGGGCCCTCAGCAGATAGCCGCTCTTACACTCACTTCTTGCGGTGGAGCTTCTCGCGCAGGGAGTCGACGCGATCCTCCCACTTCTGCTTGCGCTCCTGCCCGCGCTCCTGGCGCAGCACCCGGGCGGCCTCCCTGTCAGCGGCGATGGCGGCGGCCTCGGCGGCCTCCAGCTCGCCGAGGACCTGGTCGGCCTCGAGCCGCAGGACCTGGCCGCCCAGCGGGGAGACGACGCCGTCGAGCACCTCGGTGGCGTACTCCTCGACCTCGGCGAGGATGGCGGTGGTGCCCGCGGGCAGCCGTCCGCTGAGCTCGCCGATGGCGGTCTCGGAGAGATCCACGCGGTCGGCGTCGGCGAAACTGCCGATCAGGGAGCCGGCACCCCATCCCAGCAGCATGCCCAGTGGGCCCCCCAGAATGCCAACGGCCATGCCGATCAGGCCCCCGCCGACGGTCGCGCTCCCGATCACGGCATCCTCACCCTCGGCCAGGCGCAGGCTGCCGTCGGCGCCGCGCTCCCCGATGACGGCCGCGGCGATAGTGATCCGCCCCTCGGCGGCCGCTCCGCGCAGGACGCTCAGCGCCTTGTAGGCGTTTGCAGATTCCTCGAAGCCGACGATGACAAAATTGTGTGCAGTCATAAAACCGTCCCATCATGTTCCTATTGCGTGCTGACATCATTAACGTAGGCGCGGCGGCGACAGAAGTCAAGTCCCTGGTAGTGGTGTAGGGGCCCTTCGTGGTTAGGGGTCAGTGGGTCAGTGTCGGGGGCGTGTCTGGATGGCCGTCCTGGAGCTTGTTGGTGGTCTGGCACTGTTTGAGGGTGTCCAGGCTGAGGTAGCGGCGGCCCTCAGCCCATTCGTCGGTCTGCTCGGCCAGGACGGCGCCGACCAGGCGGATGATGGCGTCCCTGTTGGGGAAGATGCCCACTGAGTCGGTGCGGCGGCGGATCTCCTTGTTGAGGCGTTCTTGGGGGTTGTTGGACCAGATCTGCCGCCATACCTCGACGGGGAAGGCGGTGAAGGCCAGCAGGTCAGCTCGCGCGGCGTCGAGGTGGTCAGCGGCCTCGGGCAGCAGGTCACGGGTGTAGTCCAGGAGGCGGTCGAACTGGGCCTCGACGGCTGCTGCGTCGGGCTGGTCGTAAACCGAGTGGAGCATGGTCTTGAGGGCCGGCCAGGCGCTCTTGGGGGTCACTGTCATCAGGTTGGCGGCGTAGTGGGTGCGGCAGCGCTGCCAGGTCGCTCCGGGCAGGTTCGCGGCGATGGCCTCGACCAGACCCGTGTGGGCGTCAGAGGTGACAAGTCGTACCCCTCCCAGGCCTCGGGCGACCAGGTCGGCGAGGAACTCGTTCCACGCTGCTCCGCTCTCGCAGGTGTGGCTACCCGCAGGCCCAGGACTTCGCGGTGTCCGTCGGCGTTGACCCCAGTGGCTGTCAGGACCACCGCACTGACCACGCGACCGCCTTCGCGGACCTTCATGGTCAGGGCGTCGGCCGCTACGAAGATGAAGGGGCCGGCGTCGCCCAGGGGCCGGTTGCGGAAGGAGGCGACGTGCTCGTCGAGCTCGGCCGCCATGCGTGAGACCTGTGACTTCGAAAGCGAGTTGATGCCCAAAGTACCTATCAGCTTGTCCATGCGTCGGGTGGAGACCCCGGCCAGGTAGGCGTCGGCGACCACCGTGATCAGCGCGGACTCGGCCCGTTTGCGGCGCTCGAGCAGCCAGTATATGTTCAGGAGGCGGCACTTCCTCTTATCCGATGAGCCGTAAGTCTACAACTTCATATCGTTGAATTTGAAGCGAATCCAGCCAAGTACCAGGGGTACAAAGCCCCACAGGGTGAAGAGGATACAGCGGATTTCGTAGCTGGGATCTTTAAACTGGTCAGTATCGTAGACCAACATATTTTCGCCCAGATGAACAGGTAGATACTTGGAAACATCGCTTGCCCACTCAGCAGACCTGAAGAAACTAAGAACTATTGTCACCACAAAAAGCAGAACGACTGTAAGAACAATAGCTCCGGCACTATTACGGAGGAGAGCACCAAACCCGAATCCCATCCAAGCAAGTACCACAAGATACAGTCCAAGAAGAAGAGTGATTCGAAGTACTTCACCATCGAAAGAGACTCGTAGTTTTTCCGTGGGTGAGTAGTCAAGTCCCTGGTAGTGGTGTAGGGGCCCTTC
>NZ_KV804803.1:4802-31061 GCF_001811455.1 Rothia sp. HMSC065G12 | reverse complement strand
GGCCACAGGAAACATAGAACCAAAACTCAACTAGGCACATGCTGACCGATACAGAAAAGATCCCTCACGGTAACACATATCGTGAGGGATCTTTTCTGAGAAAATGCTCTACGATGCCATTTTCGGCCGAACCTCAAGGTCGTCGGGGCACATGGTCTGAGCCAAAACCGCAGAACCGCCCAACACCACATAGCCGCGACCCGTTGTTAGAGTTACCGGTGCACGGCGCGGTAGCGTCATTGAGAACATATCGCCGTCGTAGTCAATATGCGGCTGCAGAAGCACACCGGTACGCGACTTACGCACCGCCTTCGTCCAGTGCGAATACATGGTGCGCAACTCACCCGGCTTACCCGAGGCAATGACACGGACAAATGGGGACTCCGCTTTAAGAAGATTAGCAATTCCCTGGTCAGCATCATCAATACGTTCCGCATCGTCAATCAACAAAAGCACTGGTTCCTCGGTAATTTCCAGCTCTGCTGCAAGGGAGTTAATATCCTGTGGAGTCGTAGCCTTCCGATCAAAATCACGATGCGCCAGCGGCGAGCGCCTGCTGCACATAACCCACACTTGAGCGTTCGTTTCTCCGCGGTCGCGCTGTTTCATGACGGAGTCAGCGATAGCCTGGAGCAGGGTCGATTTACCGGAACGCGGTGAGCCGCCAATGAGCGCACTTTCCCCTTCATAAAGCTCGAATGCTATTGGTTTGAGGTTATGCTCGGCAATACCCACCGGAATAATCCAGTTTTCTCCGCCAATCACGGGCTCTACACCTAGCTGGGAACGATGCACCAGGGAAGGCAGCTGCCCAATAACATCGGGCTTATCGATCGTACCCCAACGCTGCACGACTTGCTGAACGGCGTCGTCAAGGCTCATCTGCGGTATTGCTACCTGAATTTGTCGGATGGTATCACTATCGACGCAACGTCCGGGCACAGCGGCTGGGATGTCGGTTCCTCGAATCCTGTAAGTAGTGTAGTCGTAGGAATCGGAGAGGTGGAAAAGCCAGCGCTGCTGGGTTACGTCGCTGACAACGGCAGGAATTCCCTTCAAACGACTTGTCGCCATCATGAAGTGCATTCCTAAGGCAGGCCCTTCGGAATATACGCGGTGGAAAGCTCCCAGGTAGTCGGTTCCGGTGTACTCCATGAATTCGTCGCGCAGGGTGCCGTAGCCGTCAATAAGGATAATGAGTTTACGCGTATTAGTCGGATTGGAGCGGCGGCGTTCCAGCTCAACCATAAGATGCCGTAAGAACCTGGTCTGACGTTCCTTGGCACCTTCACCGGGACCTACATAGGCGCTCACATGCGGCAGGTTTTTCAAGGGGGCTAAAGAGCCCGGTCCCAAGTCAAGAACGAGCATATCGAACTGATCAGGAGGTGTGTTCAGGCAGAGGGTAAGCGCCATGGAGGCAAGCCCGGTGCTAGTGCCGCTACCGGGAGTTCCGACGAGGAACATATTGCTGACGTTGGTATCCCAACCGGCGGGTACCTGAACCTGGTCTTCGGGTATATCGGCGAGACCGAAGAAGACGGTACTGCCCTGAACGGTACCTACAATCGGAGTGTCACCATCTGCGGGTGCGGGTTCGTCAATCCCGTAAAGGGGCTTCTCGAATCCGTTCAGCGGCAGGTTATCGCCGAGGGCTTCGGGCCAGACTTTGCGCGGCGGGGCATAGCGCTGCTCGTGGTTGGCTTCGACGATGGCGTCGATCAGGTTGTCGAGGTCATTCGCATCGGTCTTCTTCGGTTTCGGCAGTGCACGCGGTGCCGACGGAATGCCAAAGATATTGGTAGAGCGCATTTCAATAGGGTCTCGTTCGACAACGCCGCTGTACCCGGTTACCAGCGCGGTCTGAATGGGGGTGATGTCGGTTTGCCCCAGTTTGATGTAGGCGCGGCCCATCTGGGAGCGCTCGATGGATGCGGCGTCCGGCACCTCAATCACGTTGGAGGAGTCGTCTTTGGACTGCACGCGCAGCGCAACACGCAGGTTGGTGTTCGCCAGGATGTCGTTGTTCACCACGCCAGCGGGTCGCTGGGTTGCCAGGATCAT
Organism: Rothia sp. HMSC065G12; assembly: GCF_001811455.1. Taxonomy (NCBI): domain Bacteria; kingdom Bacillati; phylum Actinomycetota; class Actinomycetes; order Micrococcales; family Micrococcaceae; genus Rothia; species Rothia sp. HMSC065G12. The sequence goes on along the minus strand of NZ_KV804803.1, from coordinate 28,997 downwards.
GTGCACGCCGAGGGTACGACCCACGGCACCGATGCTCACGAGCGAGGTCAGCACATCCGGGAAGTCCTTGGCGAGCATGGCGAACTCGTCAATCACCAACAGCAGGCGCGGCATATGTTCTGGCGGGTTGGTGGCGTGGTATTCGATGATGTTGTCCACGCCCTCCCCGGCGGCAGCGAAGAGCCGCTGTCGCCTTTCCATTTCAGCTTCGAGGCTGATCAGCGCACGGTTTGCGAGCTGTTCGTCGAGGTTACTGATGGTGCCGATGGTGTGCGGCAGCCGTTCACAGGCTTTGAACGCCGCGCCGCCCTTGAAGTCGATCAGAATGAAGTTGAGGCGCGTGGGGTCGTTATGGGCCGCCAGACCGGCGACGAGGGATCGCAGGAATTCACTCTTACCCGAACCCGTGGTACCGCCGACAAGACCGTGCGGACCGTCTTTGACGAGGTCGAGGGTGTACACACCTTGGTCGCCAACGCCGATTTCGGTGCTGTATCCGGTGGATTTCTGCCAGGTGCTGATAATCTTTTGGGCGGTGGGTGGCGTGCCGATGCCGGTGAGTTCGGGCAGGCGCACCAGCCCGGGCAGACCCGCACCGGGGATGATGAGCTCAGGGTCGTCGAATTCCGCAAGCATCCGCGCCAGTTTTGTGACGTAGTCAAGGTCGATGCCGCCGATAATAACGTCGTTGACGGTACGGCGTTTCTCGGGTTCGTAGAAAGTTGCGGCGGCGTCTTCGTCCACTGTAACAACTACGGTACAGGAGGCGGGAAGCTGCTCTTCAGAGTAGGCGATTACGATACCAGTAACTTTATGGACCGGCTTGTCTCGTCGAGCCATTTCACGTGCGTTAATGCCGCGCCCAAACCCGAGGAGTTTACGAGCAGGTGCATCGCGCCCTTCAGTCAAAGTTTCGGAATCAATAACGAGCATGAGTCCGGGGCTGAGCAGTCCGTCGATGCTCTGCTGCAGATTCTTGAGCATAGCTGTGGATTGCTCGTAATCCTGCGAAATCCATCGGCCACCCGTGGAAGATCCACTCTGTCGAGTATGCGGCAGCCACGAGGTCCACGACCACTCATCTTCTTTTCCACGGTCGAAAAAGACGCCTAGGGTGAGGTCTGCGGGTCCGCAGTGGGTCACGGCCTGCATCACGAGGCTGCGCGCTAGGGCGAGGGCCCCTTCCCTATCCCCCACGATACCGATAACACCGGCGTCAGTGAGGTCGGCAATCATTGGGACACCCCGTAATTGAGAAGAATCGAGAAGGTCTTTTACTTCTTTTTCGGGTTCTTGCGTTGTCGAAAGGTCGTTTTTGGGAATCCAGGCGTAGTTCCCGTACCCCACATGCAAGGTCATAAAATCGGCCGCAGTAAAGCGCCGCTGCCATACTTCTACACTGGGAAGCTTGATGCGCCGGGCTACGCTGGCGGGGTCAGGGGCGAGTTCCTGCAGACGCAGACGTTCATAATTATAGATATCTTGAAATTTTTGTTTGGTTTCGTCAATCTCTTTCTCGAACCGGTTTTCTTCCTCTCGCTTATCGCGTTTAAAACGCCATTTCTGCTCTATCCACATTACAAAAGCCGCAACCGGACTCAACAGGGCAAAAAGCCCGTACCGAGGCTCACGCATAATAGCAACCATCGCACCGGCAAAAATCAACGGTGCGATTACCGTAGCAATGTTAAATCGGCTGGGCTTATTAACGTTCTTCCGCTTCGGTATTTTGACGGTATCTGATTCGGGCATAAGAGCCGCGCGCGGCGGACGGTTGAAGGGTGCCGTGCGGCTGGGGGTCAGGTTGGGAAGCGACCCTGCGCGCGGTGCCAGGGTTTCGGTGAGCTGCGGGCGCACAAGCAGTGCCACTCCCCCGGCGTAGATGACGGCTTCGTCGTCTACTTCTACCCCATCTTCGCCCAGTTTTGCGCCGTTCACATAGGTTCCGTTGGTGGATCCCGAGTCTTTGATGAGTACCCCGTTGTCGGTCTGGGTGGCGGTGAAGTGTTCCCAGGATGCACTCTCGGTTTCCAGCACTACATCGGCTTGGGGTGAACGCCCCGCCACGAGGGCGCGACCGCTTGGCAGGGGCAGGATGCGCCCCGCATGCAACCCACCCGCGACGGTGATGGACCATCCGTGAATGGGTTCGGCAACCGGCGTGGGGGCGTATCCGATGGTGCTGCCTTCGAGCAGCACGACGGTATCCATCGTGGTGTCACCGGTGACAGGCTGGGAGTCTACATAGAGCGGGTCGTCAGCGGCTATCTCTGGGCCGCCCGCCGTGTAGACGATCTGCCGCAGCGTGGTGTTCTCCTGCCACGAATCGAGTTCGATACTTTTCTGAAAAGATTCGAGGGATATTTGGATTCGCATACTGTTCCTTTGACGATCTCACAGCCCTGTACAAGACGGCATCTTATATTCTTTATTTGGAATATATACTAGTCAATTGCTATTCATTGTAGGTTTCCGTTCGAGTTCCACGCTCTGCAAACCAGACGATGCGCGGTTCCTGATCGTTGCTCGGCTCGGGCCGCAGCCCCAGACTCTGCTCCGTGGCGTGGAGTGTCTGCACGGGCGCAGTCGTTGGGTTTTCATGAGTGAAATCGAGTGCGTCGCCCGCAATCGCCTGAGCAGCATCGAGCCTCATGCTTTCCAGCACGCGAGTGACAGCCTCCGGCTTGCGTTCGTGCACCTTATCGATCGCATAGGCGAACGCCAGCACCGCGTTGTGGGAGCGCGCATCCGCATAGGGGGCGGCAGATTTGAAGGCTTGGTCATCCTGCAGGGTCATGTAGGATGAATCCTGACCCATAACACGCACCGCTTCGAGGAAGGCGGCGAGCCCCCGCCCGGGGTCATCGGACTGCAAAGCCAAAGAGTCTGACATGTTGTACCCGACGGTCGTCAGGTTTGCCGAGACCGTGCCACCCTCAGCCACAAGGGTTCGCGCGAAAATGGGCGATACGGCTTGCGGGCTCAAAAGAATCTGAGCCGTCACCCCGGCGTATTGCAGCTCTTTGACGATTTTGGCCTGGCGAATTGCCGAGCCCGAAACGAAGATATTCGCCGAAGCCCCGTAGCTCTGGGACTCTTTCTTGACGTCTTGCGCCAGCTCACGCACATCGGTATCGCGGTCGTACGCATGTTTGGCGGCAACCTGCGGAATCTTCACCTCAGTATCCTTGGGCGCTATCACAATACTCTGGGTACTCGGCTGCGAAGCCTGCATATACGCCTGCGAAAGCTGCTCGGGGGTGGGGGCCAGGCTCCAGACTCCGCGCCCGGTATCTACGCTGTCGTAGACCTCAATCACCGGGATGCTGCTCTCACGTGCCGCGTTCGTCGCACCCTTAATATGCTCACCCGAGGAAGAAATAATAATCCCCTGAACGCCCTCAGATTTGAGTTTTTCGACGGCATCACGAGCCCCGTCAGGGGTTCCCTTATCGTTAGCGACCGTCAGCTGAACGGGGGTTTTACCAAGATCCAGACGATGCGCGGCCACCGCAGCACCCTGGGCAGGGAGCACCCATTCGGAGCCTTCCGCATCCTCGCCGTAGGTCATAATAATCCCGATCTTGGCGTCGCGATTATTGTTGTTCGGCAGCGTAATTTCCTGCGGAACAACGGGGGCTATCGCCTCGGTATCGCCGGGTGCGCGCAGGGGCCGAATATCCGGTCGCAGCAGATGAGCTGCCACCACAATAACCAACAACAAGACCCCCAGAAGGGCACCCCAGCCAATGATGGTCAGGGGTACCCTTCGGGAGGTTTGTTCTTCCTCAAGCTGAGGCTCTGGGGTCACGCTACATGTCCCCAATGTGGAAGGTGTAAACCACCTTCACTTCGGCCTTACCATCGTCAGGCAGGTGGAAGGAGGGCAGGGACTTGAGCTTCTCCAAGGACGCCTTGAACTGTGCCTGCCGCAGCTGCACGGCCGCAATATCCTCGGCACGAACGCTGGTGTAACCCTGCGCGTTCTGTGAGGCAAGCGCCAGCTGGAAGTCGGCGGCACCAGCTTTCGCGGCGTTCGTCTTCAACGCGCCCAGCAGACCCGAACCATCGACTCGGCTATCGCCCAGGTCAAGGATAACCTTGTTGAGGTCGTCGGCAAGAAGCACGGATGCACCCGCCAGGTCGCGGCTGGCGTTTCCGGTGCGCGCATCCAGCTGCTCCAGGGAGCTCTGGGTGACCCCATCCAGGGATGCCTTGAGGTTCTCAACCTTACCGGCAATGTCACGGCGCTGCGCCTCCAGAGAGTTACCGGCATCGCGCACGATTACGTTCGAGGCTTCCGCCAGACCGTAGATCGAGCTGGTGAAGGAATTCTGAATGGAATCGGCACCTGCCGAACCCTGAGCCGATACCTGGCGGATCTCCTGCGAAATCAGGTTGTTGATGTTCTTGCTGGTTTCGTCAGCAGAGTCCTTGAACGCATTCTTGAGGGCTTCCGAAAGTTCGGAGTGCTGGCTGGAAAGTTCATCCAGGTTCTTACCCAATTCATCGGATGCGCTAGTCAGCGACTTGAGCTTTTCATCCAGGGAGTTCGGGTCGTTCTGGCGATCATCACGATCACGGTTCTGGTCGTCACCTTCGCCCGCATATGCCTTCTCAACCGAGCTGAGCGCGGAGTCCAGGGAGTTCACCTGGTCGGAGAATCCCTTGGCGTTCTGCGCCAGAGGGGTGGTCGGGTTCTGCAGATCGGTTTCCTTGATAACCTCGTCCCAAGCGCGTGCCTGGTTGTTCAGGCGCTCGTCCATAGCCTGCCCGTAACCTTCGGGTGCCTGGAGCTTGTCGGCAGCAAATCGATGCGCTGCCGGGACTACGGGGGTGCCGCCCTGGTTAGCGTTGTTCCCGTTTTGGTTATTGTTCGGGGTGTTCTGGTTCTGACCGTTTTGATCGTTTTGACCGTTCTGACCATTCTCAGTCGGGTCGTTCTGCGGGGTTACCTGCGCACCGCCCTGGCCATTCTGATCGTTCTGACCATTCTGGTTGTTATTGGGGGTGTTCTGGTTATTATCCTGATGACCCTGGTTCTGGTCGTTCTGGTTACCGTTGTTCCCGTTTTGGTTATTGTTCGGGGTGTTCTGATCGCCTTGGTTCTGGTTATTCTGATCGCGCTGCGGGGTTCTCGGGGTCTCACCGCAAGGCGTAGAAGTCAGGTAGGAGCGCAGGCGGTCTACTTCCTCTTGCGAGAGCTTGCCGCCGTTTTCTACCGAGAGCTTGCAGAGTTCGTTAGCGATATCTTCGTTCTGCTGGTCTATAGAGTTCGAGTTTCCGCTCACGTCGTTGCGCGCCGCCACGGCCTTGCTGTGCAGGCTGTTGAGCGCCTTGGTGAGCTCATCCGAGGTTTTCTTGAGCTCATCTACCGACCGGCGGCTAGACTTGAGCGATTCCGTGACGTCACCGTTCTGCTGGTGGTCTCGAATGGCTTTCTTGCCTTCATCGCTCTGCAGGTACTTCGTCAGGTTGTCTACCTCGCCGCGCAGGGCACGGTAGTTCTTGTTGGCACCCTTGAGGTACTCAGGCTGCAGCTCGTTCACAAGCTTCTCACCATTAGCGACGAGGCCAATCAGGCTTGCCTGCGAGGTGACCGAAGCACCGTACAGGGAGCAGGTGACCGAAGAACCATCACGGCAGACCTCAGGGCTGGGGTTATCCGGCCCGATGGTCTGGCGCAGAGAGTCCGTGAGGGCATGCTGGCAGTCGCCACTGGCATCGGCATAGTTGTTGAGAATCTGGGAAAGCTGCACGAGGTTGCCGTATACGCTCGATCCGCCTCCGGCTGCACCGCGATCGACGGTGCATGACCCGTTTTGATGCGAAACCGAGACATTCGGAACCTGCGAGGTATCACCCAGCAGGGTATCCATCGTGTTCACGGTGCTTTCCAGCTGGCTGATGAGCTGGTTCTTGTTACCGTCGGCAGTCTTGGCAAGGTCATCCTTGAGGGACTGAATTTGCCCGTCAAGCTCCGCCATACGCTTGGTCAGGCTCTCGCTGTTAGCCTGCAGGTTTTTCGCGGCATCCTGACCCAGGGTGTCCGAGGTGTTGTCCAGGCTGGAGCGCAGTTCGTTCACCTGCGAGCTGGCGCTGGTAATCGTCGAATCGACATTGTTCACCAAGTCGATAGTGCGCTGCAGCATCGCAACCTGGTTAGCGTCGTTCTTATTGAAACTGTTGTTGAGCACGCTCTCACCCGAAAGGTCAGAGGCGAACCCCGGCTGAACCGCAATATCGAAATCGGGTGCCTTGAAGTCCTGCGCATTCACCTTCAGCGTGAACGATGTGCTCGCCCCGGAGGTCGGAGGCGCCAGGATCGCACCCCACTGCACGTTCGCCTTGCCGTCCCCGGTCGTGCTGATCACGCCGTTGGTTGCGCTGTCGTCCGTCTTATCGCCGGAGGTAATGATCTGGTTGGATTTCACGTTATCGAGCGAAACCGACCCCGCAACCGTAAATGGAACACCGACGAGCGCCTGGTTGGTACGCTTGGTGCCGCCCGCATCGTAGCTTACCTCTTGGGACTTGAGCGTAAGGTTTTCGACGGTGACCTTAATAGTCAGCTCACCGGAGTACCCGTTCAGGTCTTTCAGGTTTGTACCGGTGCCCTTGGAGCTCTGGTACTGGGTGCTGACGCGCACCGGGACGTCGTTAATAACGTCCTTGACCTTGAAGTTGATGGTTTTGCTGGAGCTCTTGTGCTCTTGTTCATTGACATAGATATTGTTGGTGTCAATAGCAGAAACGTTACCGTTGCTCGCAAGTTTAAGATTCACGTTCTGCAGCACGTGCGTGGGGTTTTGCACCTGCTGTTCGCTCTGCTGGGTCGTCTGCCCGGGCGAGGTAGGATCACTATTCTGCTGGTCTGACGAGGAGCATGCCGCAAGGAGCAAACTGCCAATGACCCCGATGGTTAAAGGCACCCGCACACAGCGGCTCTTCCACGTCAGCCGTGATTCTGACGCGTCGAAGCGTGTAGACATATGGCACTCCGGAAGGTGGCTGATTTTATGGACAGTAATGTTGCATCGTATGTGTGTGGCGTTGAGTAAACCGTTCGAGGCAACTTAAAGGTATTCTACCGCGCCATGAGTAGAATGTGCGGGAAATATGCCAATCTTAACGCTCTGTCGCACGATCAACAGATGTTCAATTACCGTGATGTAATACTGAAAGCGTTACTCTGCAGATTTGTGAAGTTACCCACCTGAACGTTGAGCTTGCACTGGGGAGCAACCGATAGGGCCGTCACATTTTTCTGATCCGCTGAAATCGATAGGTGACCGGAGCATCCGTCTGTGAAGGCGATATCGCCCGTGTCCGGCGCCAGCGAGGTAATGGCCTGGGAGGGGGTGCCGGTCTGCGGCAGCTTCATGAGCGGGTTCAGGTCATCCTTGCCGCTGGGCCACACCGGCAGCAGGGTAACCGGTACCGCCGATTGGTTAACCACGCGGTTGGGCACCTGCACCTCAATCTTCTGGATGCGCTGAATGGGGTACGAAGCCGATTTCACGTCCGGGTCGCTAATGGCGGTCTGGGTTTTCTTGGTGATCTCGCCCAGCCATTTTTCGAGGCTCTTCTGATCGGGAATATCGATATCGACCTTGGCGCTCATGGTTACGGCTGAGTTCGCTGGAATCTTAAGGTTACTCACGTTCCAGGCGCATTTCGTATCCAGCCCGGTAATGGCGGCCTGATTTTTGCGGATCTCCTCGGCCTCACTCGCCTGGTTCCATGTGGTTTGCGGGCAGGAATCGGTGCTCAGTCCGGGAACAACCTGCAGAATATCGCCGTGCAGCCCGGATTTTTGCGTCGAGTACTCAAATTTCACGGTCGCCGTATGAGAAGACGGGTCATAGTCGGCCTCCAGGCGGGTGCCTAAGCCACTCGGCAGGGGCGAATTCGTGCCTGAAGATGCGGTCCAATGCTCTTTTGGACCCTCTTGCTTCTTCTCACCGGAACTATTGATAAAGACGAAAACGCACGCGCAGATAAGCGCCAAAATACCTAATATCGACCCCCACACGAGCGGGCGTTTGAGCTGTGAGGCAACCGTTCTCGGCTGCTCATTCTCAAATTCTTCGTCGATTTCTTCCTCTTCGACAACAGGCGCCTCGGTCACCGGGCGGATAATCGTCTGATGCGAGGCTTCACCCAGTTCGGGCACCTGGGTGCTGTAGTTATCCTGCGCGGCTTGAGCGGGTGCCTGCTCGCCGCCGCGAATAACCGTGCGCTGACGACCACCGGTACTCTGGTTTTCTGAGGCACGTTCCTCATACTCGAACCGGTCAGCATCCTGGTATTTCTTGCGCAGAGCCCGAACCTGCGCCACAGCCTGCGCGGCCTGCGGGCGGTTCTTGGGCGATAGGCTCATAAGATTCTCAAGGACGGTGCGCACATCCTCGGGAAGGTGATCGCTGATCTGAACGGCAGAATCCGCATCCACCAGCGGAACGGCGCCGACCAGAAGCTCGTGAAGCATAACACCGGCGGAATAAATATCGGCTGAGGAATCCGAGCTTCCATAGGCTTTACGCTCGGGCGACATATAGGCGGGTGTACCGTAAAAACCCTGGCTCTCCGTCTGCCCCATGAGCGTGGCGATACCGAAGTCGGCAACCCGCACCTGCTCTACGAGAGCATCACCGTAATGCCCCGATAAAAGCACGTTATCGGGCTTAATATCTAGGTGCAGAACCCCGGAACGATGCGCGTATTCCAGCGCCAAAAGCACGCGCTCAACAATGCCGAAGGCCTCGCCAGGCAGCAGATTCTTCTGCTTCTGCAAAAACTCGCGCACGCTTCCACCATGCTGGTATTCCATGACGATCGCCAGGTTGTCGCCCTCGACCACCATGTCTTCGATCGGCACGATGTACTGGTGGTGCAGCTGCGAAAGCACGGTGCGTTCGCGCACGAACCGCTCAAGAAATTCGCTGTCTTTGTGGTACTCGGGCTTGAGGAATTTAGCAGCATACAGCGCCCATGAGCCTTTACGTGAGACCGCCCAGACGGTGCCGACCGTGCCGGAACCTACCGCGCGTATGAGCGTGAAGGCAGATCCTAGCGGCGCTCCTTCGCGCATGCCAGTTATTGCATCGTCCACGGTTGCTCCTCACGCTCTAGTGCTCGGGTAGGTCTCACGGCTATACCTAGTGTAACCGGCGCATCCGCAAGATTCAGCCTTTTGCTCACGGTCAGCGGGGATTTTAAGGGGGTATAAAACGGATGGCGCTCTTAGTGCTCTACCCGCCAAAACCCCTGCTTAACACGCTCTTAAACGGTTATGACCTCACCGTTTTTCACAAAAACGGTGAGGTCATAAGGTGTAATGCGTGTTCGGTGTTTTACGCTGCGGCTACTTTTGCCGACGACGGATCACCAAAACGGCACCAGTGCCCAGAAGCGCAACGCCCACGATTACCACGGGAATCACGGCAAATCCGGTATGTGCCAGGGCGTTCGGGCTCGCAGATGCACCGCCTGCAGACCCTTGAACCACGCTGGATGCACCCGAATCTGAGCCACCCGATACGCCGTTCCCCGACGATCCGGTGACCGTGCCGTTCTCTGTAGTTGTACCAACCTGGGTACCCGCCCTCTGGGCTGTTCCCGGGTTCGCCGCTTGCTCAGAACCTTGCGGGTCCATGCCCTCTGTACCGTTCTGCGGGGCTGCCGAGGCATCCTGCGAGTCGGTCGGGTTGTGCGGATGCGCCGCATCCGCCGGGGCATTGGGAACGCGCACGGCGCCCTGAGGGGTACCCACCCGTGCCGAGGAGTCTTGCCCGGTCTTCTGCCCGGAGGATGAACCGTCGTTTGTACCCTTGCCCGGCTCTGGCGCTGCGGTAAAGGAGCATGCGTTGCTTGCCTCATCCCCGACGGCGACAGCAAGCTGCTGGACTTTACTTGTGATCTCAGTACCGTCTTTGAGTTTTGCGGTGTACTGAACGTCAAACATGTAATGTCCAGGCTCGGTAAATACCCAGTTGGCGTGCGCGTGGGTTGCGTAGTCGATCGATATACTATGTTGATTTTTGGTCGAATCTAGCAGGACTTCGGGACCGGTCAGCGATTCGGTGAAGACGCCGAATCGCGCGCCCTTCGGCATGCTGCGGGGCACAACGTGCAGGGTTACGCCGCCGTCGAGCCTGCTGTAGTCCACATCCTGGGTGCTGTACCCGGGCCAGGGCAGCCCGCGCATCTGGGTTTGTGGAAGCCCGTAAAACGCGGTTCCGACCGGTCCAATAAAGTCGAGTTTGGGCGAGTTCATGTGCTCGTTGCGGCTGCGGCGGGCACGATCACTAACGGTCCACACCACGGTATCCAGCGGGCGCACCACCGAGTCCGCATCGATGATTCCGCTATCGTCTTTGAGCCCCAGTTCCAGCCGGTTATCACGCAGTTGTGCTTGAAGGTCCAGGTGCCCGTCGCCGATTTTATAACGACCGTCGATCTTCCCCGCCTCGCAGGTTGGCATGGGGGCGGGCGCCTTCGGTGCGGGGTTTTGCGTGTTTTGTGCATCCCCATCTCGTGAGGGAGTCGGGCTTGCGCTCGGCTGCTCGGGAGCCGCCGGGGCGGGGGATGCACTGGGCGGCGCATCGTTATTGTTGGGGGCGGGACCGCTCGGGTCAGCGGAGGGGCTTGGCTGGGGCGCCGGGGTGTGCGAGTCGCCCGGCTGGGGGTTTGCGGCGGGCGCATCCGCACCCAGCGTTCCCGTGGCACTGTAATCGCCGCCGCGCTGATAATTTTGGGTGAGTTTCACCTGTGAGGTGCGGGCATTCATATCGGGATGCGGCAGCACTTTCACGATAAGCTCGCTGTTCTCAAAGTAGCTGTCTTCCCGGTAGGTGAAGCGCGCTACCCCGTTGTCGATCGTAGTTTCTATATCGAATTTGGGGTATTCGTAGTCGTTGGGGGCGTAGAACCCGCCCCGGATAAACCCGCGAACATTAGGGTCGGCGAAGGTCACCTCAAGCGTGCGGTACCCTTCCTGCGTGGAGGGCACGGTGCGCACCGTGTAGTCGCCGCTGGCGGGGGTGTATTGAGCGGTAGGAAGCACGGTATTGCGCTCATCGGGCTCTTCAACGGGCCAGTTTCCGGTGCCGTCGTCGCTGTATACGCTCTCGGCGTGCCCGGGTTCATAGGCGAGCTTATGCGAAATCCAGCGCGCACCCTCGTTCCCGCTTGGGGTGAAGACAGCCTGCAGATGCGAGGATTCGCCGCCCATCATTTCGCTCCAGGTGGCGGTGCCGTTCTTTACCTCAAGGTCGGTGAGGAAATACCCGTTGTTGTACAGGGTGAGCGTTCCGCTGAGGTTTTTATCGGCTGCGGTGAAGGTGATGTCGCTGAGTTTATCGTCGGCATCCTTGTTCTTCGCGGGGTCGGGATCGAGCTTGTGGGGTGCCACGGAAAGCACATATTTGGCGGAGTCCAGGTTCCCGACGGGTGCAGTATTGTAGCGGTCAATGGTCGGTACCGCGTTCGGGGTTCCGTCACCGAGAATGGGCTTACGCCCACCCACCTGCCACACGAGTTTTTGCGGCGGGGACTGAATGATCGATCCGTCCGTGCCGCGCGCTACCGTGCGATAGGTCACCACATAACGCCCGGGTCGCGTGAAGGTTGTGGTGTTATGCGTGTGGCTTCCTTTGCTGAGCAGCCAGGAGTGCCACCCGGTACTTGTGCTTGATAGGATGCGGTTTACATCCGCAGGTCCTTCATCGGGGTTGTAGCGAAAAAGCTCCATGCGGCCGGGACCTTCGACCGAGAGAATATCGGTCGCATAAATACCGTCGCGGAAGTTTTCAGTAGGGATTTTGACGGATGAACCCAGCCCTGCCCAGATGGGATCGTGATTACCCCAGGTTAGGGTGGGCGCCATGTAGAGGGTCTGCCCGGGTTCGCCCAGAAAACGCAGATTGGGTGAATCAGTGAGGGTCAGAGTGTATTGGGATGCACCGTTGCGGCCATCCCACCCCTTCCCCACCCAGTTGACGGTCTTATCGAGGTCATAGAGATCGGCACCGGTCTTATAGGGGTTTGCTTCGTTTTTGAGTGCGAAACCGCCGTTTTCCCAGTAGGTTTTCGGGGCATCAACATGGCCCTGAGTAGTAATAATGCGCCCGTCGTCGGGTCCCGCATGCGCGGGGAGCATAGGCGATGCGCCAGCAAGAGCCAGCAGAGCTACTGCGGAAATACGAGCAAGGGATGCACTCAGCGCACGACGATGTGTGTATTTCGTGTACATGACAACCTTTCTCATTTTGCATACACAGCCTATCACTAATTGAGAATAATTGTCATAATCAAAATAGATATGTATAGTGATTCTCATAATCACACGCACCGATGCGTCGTGAACTCACACACCACACCGTCGTTGGAGGAAAACTATGCGCAGATCCGCCCCGCAAACCCCGCCGCGAGAACAACGCAGCCACAAAACATTTACCATCATCGGAACCACCGCCTTGGGATGCACATTAGCTCTCTCCCCTGCCCTGCCCGCATTCAACACGGCACCGGCGGCGCTCGCACACGAAGAACACAGCGCAGGTACAGCACAGGCAGAACCGCGCAGTTACACCGGGAATTACATCGTGCGCGGCGTGCACACCGAACTGCTCAACGCAGAGCTTCACAACGGAAAACTCGCCCTAAACTCCAAGGCCGAAACGCAGGATGGTGAAGGCCTTTTCAACCCCTCCACCACTGTTTTCAACCTACCCGCCAACGATCAGTCCCAAACCCGCGTAGCCGCCGGATATGATTTCATTGCCCCCGAAGGCACCCCCATCTGGTACATCTCGCAGAAGCATACTGATGGGCTTCTCTACCCCGGCTTTAGTGCCGAAAACATTCCGCAGGGCGCTCTGAAAAACAATAAAATCACGGTTGAACTCGTCAAAAGCGAGGTTCCCGAAGGTGCACGCGCCGAGGTTTTTCAGGAGAATCTCTCCGGGGCATCGCGCATGTTTAGCACGGCGGATCGGTTAGCGCCCTACGAGCTTGAGGCGGGTTCTCATGTGCATGCTGCGTGGGCGTTTACCGCCGCCGGAACCTACCGGTTCACTTTCCGCACGAGCGCCGAGCTCGCGGACGGCACGCAGGTTCACGCGGAGGAGACCTACACCGTTGTGGTGGGCGAAGTTCCGCAGGATATTTTCGATCAGGGGCATCGGGCACAAAACCCGCAGGGCTCCGCCGAATCAGCTGCCGCTCCGCCGCAGCGTCAGGAGGGCGGCGAGCAGGCGCATCGGGATGCTGCCCCGAATGAGCGCTCATCAGCGAGAGATCATGGCGCAGGTAGTTCTCACACGCAGCATCAGGTGATCGAGCCCGCGCATCAGGATTCGTCGAGTGTGGAAGCCACCCCGGCTCAGCCTGAATCTTCAGCGGATGCGACACCCAACCCCCAGATTGCAACGGGTGATGCCCCCGTGCCCGATGCACCCGCCCCGGCACCGCAGCAAGCCGATCAGAATGCCGGCACACCTAACCGCACGGTTAACGGGTCAAATGCCCAGAAAGTTACCGCGCCGACCGTTCGGGGTGCGGGTTCTGGCGGTTCAGGGACTTCGGGCAATACCGCGCCGTCTTCGGTTTCTCGCGGCGGCTCTTATCCCGGAACCGAATCCGAGAAGTGCATTCCGACCGAGGTTGTCGTCAAGGATTCCGTGCAGTCACGAAGCATCCAAAGCCCGGCGAATATTCCCGGTACTCTGCCGATGGTAACAACTGCGGATCATGCCGCGGCGGATCGCGCTACAGAGGGGCATTTTGACGTTGGCCCGGTCTTGAACGGTTCCACGCTGAGTTCTGCCGTGAAAGACGATCGGTTCAGCCCACCCAAACATGTGTCACCCGGCTCTTTAGAGTTCGTCCTCGGCGATGCTGCGAAGCTGAAATTCCCGGCGGGCATGGAAGATATTGCCCCCGCGGGAAGTACCGTGCACATGATTGGGGCAACCCAGCAGGCAGGCGTGCCGTGGCTGGGGTGGAGTACCCAGGATCCCGAACTTCTCAAACAGGCCGATGGACCGGTCACCATGAGTTTGAAGGGGTTCGACGGCCCCGGCTCAATGTCGGTGTTCCTTTCGGGCAACTTCGGATCCGCCGGTCAGAAAGTCTTCGATTCCCACGGTGGCTCATTTCAGGTTCCGCTGAATACGCACCAACACAGCAACTGGGTGTTTACCGCAGAGGGCCGCTACCGGGTGACGATCGGTTGGCAGGTGCATCTGAAGAACGGGCAGACCGTCGAGAGCACATCGACCCTGAACTTTACGGTGGGCAATGCCGATAATCCGGCAAACCCCGAGCCCGCGCACCATGAGAAGAACGCGCCTGAGAACGCCGAAAATTCAACCACTCATAAACCTGCCGAACAGCAATCCCAGCGGGGCGCCGTGGATGCGGCCAGCGGTATTGTGACGAAGCCGGACGGCACGAAGATACGCATTGTCGGCAAGACCGCCTCGGGCAAGGACTGCGCCCTCACCAACCAGGAGCTTAAGGATGCGCAGCAATCGGCTGCCGCCGGGAAGCTCGCCAACACCGGGGCTGGGTTTAATCCGTTTATGGTCAGCACCTCTGTGCTTGCCGTCGCGCTGGGAGGCATGATCGTATACACCGTGCGCCGTCGGCACCGCCATGAGCTCTAGAGGTTCACGCCGTCAGTCTTGTACACCGAAGCGCTCACTCGCACTTCCGCTCAGCCGCCGCGCTTTCCTGGGTTTTCTGCCCGTCTGCGCGGCATTGAGCGCCTGCACCGCACAGAACACGTCCTCGGGTTTTGATGCCGGCGGGCGTCTTCAGGTGGTGGCGACAACCCCGATTTTGGCGGATGTGGCGCGTGCTGTTGGCGGCGAGCGTGCGCGGGTACACGCCCTCATTCCTAATGGTGCAGACCCGCATTCCTATGAGCCGAGCCTGCGGGATGTGCGCGATGTCGCCTACGCACAGCTGGCGTTCACCAACGGTCTGCTGCTGGAACAGCGCAAAATGGCGGCGATGGTGAGCTCTAACCTGCCGCAGGGTTCGGCGCAGGTTGCGGTTGCCGAAAGGATTGAGCAGTACGGCGGCAAGCTTGAACCCGTGGTGGAGGATGCCTCGCTGGATTCTATCTGGTTGGGGCTGCGCGTTGAGGGCACCGAGCCTTCGGGCGCATCCGCCAGCCATTCCGCTGAGTCGCCCTCAGATTCGGATGCTTCAGTCGCGTTTTCGGTTACCCGTGTGAAGGGTCCCGGGCAGGTTGCGGCGTTTATTACGCAGACCTTCGGCGCGGTCGAGATGATGTGCGATTCTCAGGCGCGCGGCACGCAAGAATCCACGCAGGATGGTGTGAGGGTGCGTACCGGCGATATGGGATCGCTGGAGCTTCCGCTGCAGGCGCATACGCATCTTTCGTGGGCTTTTGCGGATGCCGGTGTGTACGAACTTGATGTTCTGGCAACGCCCCGCAACGCACCCGAGGGGGTGCGGCATGCGCAGGGAACACTGCACGTTGTGGTGGGTGAAGACCCTGCCGAGGCTGCCTCTCGTCTGAGTGCAAATACGACCGTTTTAGCCTCTGGACATGCGGATATAGCCGTTCAGGCATATACGGGGCGGCTTGTGATTCGCGCCGATAGCGGCGGGAAAGTCACCGAACACGACCTGGCTCGCACGATCATTGCGGTTCCTTCGCGCACTCTGCAGGAGGTTCCTGCGGGCGGCCAATACGGGTTCTTGAGGGGTTCTTCGCGCGAGCATCGGGGGCAGGTGTATTTGCTGGCGCAGGCGGTGCTCGGCAAACATGTGCACGGCGAGATAGACCCGCATATATGGCATTCGGTACCAAATATGAAGGCGGCCGCGCAGGTCATGCGTGATGCTCTCGCCGAGACTGACCCACCCGGAACCAGCCTGTATGCGGCGAATACCGAGCGTGTTATGCACGAGCTCGATGAGCTGGACTGGGAGATTCGCGGCATCTATGCATCTTTGCCCGAACCCTCGAAAAACCTGATTACCACCCATGACGGGTACCGCTATCTGGCAAGTACTTATGGGCTGACGGTGGCGGGATTTGTGACGCCGGTGGCGGGCAGTGAGCCGAGCATCCAACAGCGGCAGCGGCTGCAGCGCACTATCAGGGATTTGCGTGTACCGGCTATATTCCTTGATCGGAATACTCGCACGCGAAGCCCAGTTTTGAGCGAGGTCGCCCATGAAAACGGGGTTCAGGTGGGTACCTTATATTCCGATTCGCTCGATGATGAGGCACCCCATTATGCAGACATGATGCGTGCTAACGCACATACTATCCAGCGGGCGGTTGGGCGGTGAAGTCGTATTCTCGTCCATAGCCACATATGCATATACATCCATCAACGTTGAGGAAGAAGACATACATGAAATATTCTATTTTTGGAATAAAAACTAGTCAGAAGGTTATTTCATTCGCTTTATGTGTGGGTCTCACAGTCTCTATAGCCAATCCGGCATATGCCGATCACACGCCCGCACCGGGTGCATCGTCAAGCACGGCAGCCACAAGCGATAACCTCAGCAAAGAGCAGAAGGCTCTGCAGCAGACGCTCTCACCCGAGCAGCCGGTGGGCACGGGACGCACCGAAATTTCGAGCGGGCATGTTGATATGGGTCCACGTTTTACAGACGGTAAGTTTCAGCTCATGATCCATGACGATCATGCCGCTACACCCATCTGGCGCAGCGTGGATGATGTGCTGTACCGCGGCTCCGATGCGGCACGTCGCCAGGTTCCTGACGATGACCGTTATTCGTTTGTGGGTGCGCAGCCCGGCGAGCAGGTGTATGTGATTCCGCAGACCGAGACGAAGGGGGTCGTCTGGCCTGGCTGGACCACTCAGGATCCGGGGCTTGTGCAGAAAACCCCGCGCGGGGTCACCCTCACCCTAGAGCAGGTTCAGGGACCGGGGCAGTTCACGCTGTACCTGGAGAATGGGAACTTCTCGAAGCCGCAGGTTTTGTGGGATTCGTCCAAGCACGAGCCGCAGGATATATGGGTTGAGAAGAACACGCACACCCACGCCAATTGGGTGTTTACCAAGCCCGGCGCCTATCTGCTGAAGGTGACGGCCCGTGCGGAGCTTGCGGATGGTTCGGTTGTTTCCGATACCCGCTTCATGAAGTTCGCCATCGGGGATTCGGTGACTGCGGACGAGGTGTACGCTCTGGCGCAGCAGGCCGCGGATCAGGCACCGGTGGGCGAATCGGAGGGCGCGCACTCTGCGGCTGCTTCCGATAGTCCGGGAGCCTCATCTGGTGGGTTCCCTGTCCTGCCGGTGGTGCTCGGCGCTGGGGCTGTGGTGGTGCTTGCCGCAGCAGGGCTCTTCATGATGCGCCGCAATAAGACCGCGCAGGCGCAGGCCGAGCGCATCATGACGAGCGGAAAGGGCGCGCGGGATGAGTAAAGGTACCACCGTGCTAGGCTCCAAAAACGACCCCGCGCTGGGGAGTGAAAATCCGACGCTGAGCATCCAGAACCTCTATGCGGGGTACGGGCGGCGGGTGGTGCTGCGGGACTTTTCACTCACCCTGAACCCCGGCGAATTTGTGGGCCTTCTCGGGGCGAATGGTGCCGGAAAAACCACGCTGTTACGTGCCATTATGGGGCTGCTGCATCCTGCTTCGGGGAGCATTCGGGTGCTGGGCAGTACTGCACGCACCGCGCGGGCGCGCATCGGCTATGTGCCGCAGAAGCACCAGTTTCAGTGGGATTTCCCGATCACCGTCAAGGATGCGGTCATGACCGGGCGAACCCGCGAGATCGGCTGGTTTCGTCGCCCTAAAACTGCGGATTGGGTCAAGGTTTTTCACGCCCTGGAACGCACGGATTTAATGCCCCTGAAGAACCGTCCCATCGGCGAGCTTTCCGGCGGGCAGCGGCAGCGGGTGCTTCTGGCGCGTGCTCTCGCGGTTGAACCGGTGCTTTTGCTTCTTGACGAGCCCTTCACGGGGGTGGATGCGCCTACCCAGTCCGCGCTCACCGAACTGTACCGGCAGCTGGCGGGCGAGGGCGTGACGATTCTGATGTCTACCCACGATATTGTGGCGGCGCAGAAGTCTTGTTCGCGGCTGTGCGGGGTGCGCGGTTCCTTGAGTTTGGACGGCAAAACCGAGGATTTTTCGCCGCAGCAGCTTTACGCCTGGGTGCACGGGCGCGAACTTGAGGGCGAGGGTGAAAGCACAGGTAAAGTCGGAAACGCGGGCACAAGCCCATCGCCTGAGATTGGTGTTCCGGGCGCAGGCGGCAACTCGACCAGCGGCACCCGGCAGGGGCATCCTACCGATCATCGTGTAACCCCGCAGGAGGCAGCGGCATGATTACCCCCCTCGATTTTCTGTTTGACCTTTTTAATCCTTCCCTAGCTTTTCTGCCGCGCGCCCTCGCCGCAGTGACCTTGGCTTCTTTGGTGACGGGCGTGGTGGGGTGCCATGTGATGATGCGCGGCATGGTTTTTATTGGCGATGCTGTGGCTCACTCGGTGTTTCCCGGCTTGGCGGTTGCGTTCGTTATCGGCGGCAACTTGGTGTTCGGGGGCTTGATCGCGGGCGTTATTACGGCGGTTTTGGTGGCTATTTTTAGCCAGAACCAGAAGCTGCGCGAGGATTCGGTGATTGGTATTTTCTTTGCCGGTTCGTTCGCGTTGGGTATTGTGATTATTTCGCTGGCACCGGGGTATTCGGGGTCGATTCAGGATTTCCTGTTCGGTTCGATTGTGGGGGTTTCACGCGGCGATATCGCCCAGGCTGCGGCTATGTCCGCCGGGATTCTGCTGCTTCTGTGGCTGTTTCATCGGCAGCTGGTGACGGTGAGCCTGGATCGTGAGAGTGCTCGCGCGCTGGGCTTGCCGGTGCTGTGTCTGGATATTCTGCTGTATGTGCTCGTAACGATTTCCGTGGTGATTTCTTTGCAGACGCTCGGGAATGTGCTGGTGCTTGCGCTCATTGTGGTTCCGGCCAGCGCATCGCGGCTCGCATGCCGCCGTTTAGGTACCATGATGCTGTTCTCACCGGTTTTCGGTGTGCTGTGTTCGACGGCGGGGCTGTACTTCTCGTGGGCGTTTAACCTGCCGACTGGCGGCACGATTGTGCTGACGATGGTCGCCGCTTTCGTGCTGGTGTGGGCGTTTACCTGGATGCGCCAGCGAGTCAGACGCATTCCTGAGACCGTCCATTCCCTGCCGGTTTAGGCTTTGCCGCGCCTATCACAAGGCTCTCACCGTCGTACTAGGTCAGTGAGAAATAGTCTGCGATAACATCCCATCGGCATCGCAGCACGTGCTGATCCGCGAAGAGCGTGGCGCTGCGGTCGGTAAGATGTGCGTGCACGTTCCGGTAGAGTTCATCGCGCAGGTCGTTCATTGTGTTTACGGATAAATACCCGAGCACATCCGGCAGCACGGTATCGAGGCGCTGCTGCTGCAGCTCCTGCTCGGTGAGCGCCACATAGTCCGCCAGATCAAAGGTTTCCATGAACCGATGAGCGGCGGTGCTGAAACGAGTGAATGCTCCTATATTGAGTGTCCCGTCGGGCCTCAGGTAAGCCATTCTCGCTTCGTGATCTACAAATTCGTGGTAGCGGGGGTGTCCAACGCTTATAAAGTACATATCGCCGTCATGCGGGGAGGGCACAGATTTAAGAGGCTGATCGAGGTGTGCCGATATTTTTCGCAGGGTTTTACGCCATTTTTTAGACATCACATAAAACGCCGGGATGCCGCTGTAGTTCCCCGGCGTATGGTTGAATGTTGCGTAGAGAAAAGCGGCCCGAAATATGAGGTCTTCACCGTATTCTTGGGTGAATACGGGCTGATTTTTGCGTGGTTTCGACCAGCCCAGTGAACCCAGGTGCTCGCGGAATGCTTCACCGCTGGAAATATCCCGGTATGTGTAGTTGTCCGCCATACTATCCCCCATATACAGCCTATTTTTAGCAACCACCCTACCATTTGCGGGGCGTGTGGCCATGCGTTTATCGTCGTGTTTTTCTGCCGCCCATGAGGGCTTTTACCGGTATCGCGCGGTGATGCTGTGGTTGCCTCGACCTTCTGGAGGGCGTAGGTATTGGTCTGGCAATCAGCATCTTCTTCGTGCTGCAGGGCAATATGAAGCGCGCCTACTACCTCAGCCGTGAGGAGCTTGCGGAGGCCGACGAAATCACGCTGGATTTGGCGGAAGAGGTGTCGTTCTTGAACAAGGCGGCTATTAAGAAGACGCTGAAGAATATTCGCCCCGGCTCGAAGGTCACGATCAATGCCGAGAACTCTTCGTATATCGCCAGCGATGTGCTGGAGCTGATTGAGGACTTCTCCAATGTTTATGCGAAGGAGAACGATATTGAGGTAGTACTCAAGGGCTTCAAGTCGGATTATCACGACGCGGAGCGCGACCGCCACAGCCACGTGAAGGTGGGTCATAGCGCAAGTATCTAAGCTATGAGGCGGGTATCGCTCCCCCTCGTGCATGTACGCGAGCAGGTGGTTTTTGGCCGAGCAGGTAGTATTTTCCTACCTGCTCGGCCAAAAACCACCTGCTCGCGGTATAGAGCGCATCGCGCATAAGCCTGCCATTCTTACAGTCACCATAACCTTAAATGTAATCTGCGCAACATCTAGGAAGTTACGGATTTTTCCGGTTTAATGAAGGTACAACCTATAAAGAACCCTTGATAGGTTGAGACTATAAGCAATGATGCTGTAGCTACAGCCCCTCATAAAATCTCAGTTAGGAGTCACCATGAAGGCAGTTGTTTACCACGGTCCAGGCAAGCGAGCTTGGGAAGAAGTTCCAGAAGCCACCATCCTTGAACCCACCGACGTCATTGCTCGCGTTGATACCACCACCATCTGCGGCACCGACCTGCACATCCTCAAGGGTGACGTTCCCGAGGTTGAAGAAGGGCGCATCCTGGGCCACGAAGCTATCGGCACGATTACCGAAGTCGGCTCTGCGGTCACCGATTTGAAGGTTGGCGACCGCATCATTATTCCGGCGGTCACGAACTGCGGCAAGTGCTCATACTGTAAGGACAATAAGCCTTCGCACTGCCAGACCGTGGGCGGCGTCGGCTGGATTTTCGGGTACATGATTGACGGCACCCAGGCTGAGTATGTGCGCATTCCTTACGCTGAGACGTCGGTTCACATGGTTCCCGAGGGACTGACCGACGAAGATGTTCTCTTCCTCACGGATGCGCTTCCGACCGGTTTCGAGATGGGTATTCTCAACGGCAACGCCAAGCCTGGCGATACGGTTGCGGTTATTGGTGCCGGTCCGGTGGGTCTGGGCGCGATCATGACGGCGAACCTGTGCGGTGCCGGGCGCGTGATTACCGTCGATATGGACGATAACCGCATGAACAAGGCGCTGGAACTGGGCGCAACCGATAAGGTAAACGCCGCCGATCCGGACTTTATCGAGAAGATTAAGGCCCTCTCCCCCGATGGTTTGGGCGTGGATGTGGCGATTGAGGCTGTGGGCGTGCCGCAGACCTTCGAGACCTGCACCAAGATCGTGCGCCCCTACGGCAACATTGCGAATGCGGGTGTGCACGGCAAGCCGGTAGAGCTGCCGATTAACACCATGTGGATCTCGAACGTGAACATCAACATGGGTCTGGTGAACTGCAACACCGTGGGCAACCTGCTGAATATGGTGCGTTCGGGCCGCCTGAACGCAAAGGCGATGGCAACCCACTACTTCACCTTTGACCAGTTCGAGGAAGCATACGACCTGTTCGCAAATGCCGCTGAGCATAATGCGGTGAAGGTTGTTATCTCGCGCGAACCGATTAAGAAGTAGGGTGTAAGCCCCCTAAGCTAACCCCTCCGGGTTCTTTACCGTCCTTCCCGGAGGGGTTCCTTTCGCTCTCTTCCCCGGAGCCAGCCATGTTTGGGGGTGTACTTTCCGGGATCGTAAAAAAGCTCTTTATTCCAATAAAGCGGGTTTTCCGCCTCTTTATTGGAATAAAGAGCCTTTTTATGCAGGAATCTGCTCACGATGAGCGTTGCTTTACCGACCCTTCGCCAGGTTTTCGAGCTTGGTTACCAGCGCATCAGTGTCTCGGGATGCGCTGCTGAGCACACGATAAATCACGCGCCTCTGTGCAGCCTGGCGCACCGCATCCTGACCTTGCGGCACTCCCCCGCCAGCGCGGGTACGCTCATCGGCCAACTGTTCGGCACGCATGGCGGCGTAGTTGATCTTGGCGGCAAGCTGCATCCTGTCCCGTTCCAGCTGAACACCAGCCCACGAGACAGGCCTGCTGGGGAACGGGCTGTTTGATTCGTCCGCCGCACCCCGGATGCGCTGCGCCTCCTGGGTCAGCTGGGCTGCGTCTACCGCGTCGCCAGCTTGTTTGTACATATCAAGCAGAATATGGAAGTTCTTCGCCTTCTCGCTGAGATACTGCGCGTTGGTGGCCGCGCCTTGAGCTTCGGGGCTCTGGTTCTGATTCGACGGGGTTGACGAAGTCTGCGCGGCGTTCGCAGCCGGAGCGGTCAGAGTCGAACCAACCGCGAGCGCGCCCGCAGCGGGAATGCCAACAGCGGCTGCGCGCAGGAATCGGCGGCGTGAGGTACCCAGTTCAGTCATATGTCCTCCTTATTTATGCGGTGTTAAAACACCATGAGGTGCAGAGTCAGCGCCATTAGGATAAGCGCCAACGCCGCACCTCATGATGCGAAACCGGTAAACCGGTTGGTAGTTTTTAACCGTAACTCACCTGAACACGTTTTTTAGTCAGGGTACGGTTATGCACTACCGTGTTGTCGAGCAGGTTACAGACTGTGTGCTGTGCAGGTTCTCACGCCTTAAGAGTAGTTACCTTCAATAAGCTTGCGCTGAAACGCAACAATGGCCGGTGAGGGACCGTCAAGAACCCCGTCTGCGGTTTGACCCAACCAGCTCTGTAGAGCACTGATTGTAGAGGGTCCGATCAAACCATCAACATCCGTCCCGAGCCAGCGCTGCAAATCTTTGATGGTTTCTGAACCGGAGGCGGCATCGTCAGAAACCCACTGCCAACCGCTCGTCAAACCGGGATTAGCACTTGACTGGGATGCGGGCTGACTGTCGATCTGCCCGTCGAGGGAAAGACCGCCCTCCACCGCAGAGTTTACGGCAGCTATGCTGTTGAGACGCTTCTGCAGCTCAACCGTTGTTTCGGAGCCCCAGTAACCATCATCTGTAAGAGCATTCGCGCTCGTTGCGGTCACAAGGGTCGAGCCGAAAGCGAGCATACCTGCAGCGGGTACACCAATGGCGGTAGTACGCAACAACTTACGGCGGGAAAGTCCGGGATTTTCGAGAGTCATAATATCCCTTCTTCACATCACCACATACGAGGTGAGAACATGTCACGCCATTTTCGCGATAACTTATTTTTTAAGTCGTAGGTACATGAGAGTTCAGATAGTTTTGCAGAGCCTCGATCGTCGGCGAAGGTCCGTCAAGCACGCCGTCAGCGGTTTGCCCAAGCCAGGTCTGCAAAGCACTAATCGTTTGAGGACCAATAATCCCATCGCCTTTCTCGAAGCCCAGCTTTTCACGCTGCAACCTAGCGATAGTACCGGAGCCCTTCACCTGTTCATCGGAAACCCACTGCCAGCCTGAAGCCAGACCGGGGTTCTCCTCAGCACGTGATATTGGCTGAGAAGAAATAGTTCCCCAAGGATCATCAAAAGGATAGTCAGGAAACCACCACTGACCAAGAACCCCTTGCATAAGGACACTTTGGAGAAATTCCGTCGTCTCCGTACCCCAGTAACCATCAACCTCAAGCGCATTCGCACTCGTCGCGGTTACCAAGGTCGAACCAAAGGCGAGCAGACCAGCAGCGGGAACACCAATAGCGGTGGTACGCAGCAACTTACGGCGAGAAATACCAGAATGTTCGTTCATCATTTTTATCCTCCTCACATATATAGAAATTGCGGAGAAAAATCGGGTAACCGATGTATTTTCAGTATGTTGAATTAGTCATAGGTAACCGCGATAAGCTCTGACTGAAGCTTCTTAATGGTGGGAGACTCCTCGCTCAATACCCCATCCTGAGGGAGGTGATAACGCGCCTGAAGTGCAGATATAGTCTGCGAGCCCATGAGCCCATCCTGGGTCACTTTGAGCCAGCGCTGCAAATCTTTGATGGTTTCTGAA
>NZ_KV804803.1:0-4702 GCF_001811455.1 Rothia sp. HMSC065G12 | reverse complement strand
AATCTTTGATGGTTTCTGAACCGGAGGCGGCATCATCAGAAACCCAATCCCAGCCACTCGTCAGCCCAGGGTTAGCACTCGCTTGAGACGCAGGCTGACTTGAGACGATGCCATCTACCACCTCAAGCGCAGCGAGCCTCTGATACATACGTGTAGTTTCACTTCCCCAGTAACCATCAACCTCAAGCGCATTCGCACTCGTCGCGGTTACCAAGGTCGAGCCGAAGGCGAGCATACCCGCAGCGGGTACGCCAATGGCGGTAGTACGCAACAGTTTACGACGGGAAAGTCCGGTATTTTCGAGAGTCATAATACTCCTTCCTCAACTAAGGCTCATAAAAGGTTTGAAGCAATCTTGGCACCAGTCAAAAGCTCACAAGCCCCAATATCACTTCTTCACACAACTTAGTTGCGAATTATTTATTCAAAGAGGCTGGCGGCGTCACGATCAGCATCTTCAACAGCCTGAACTGCCTGGTCTCGTTCTTGAGCCATCGCTTCAGCCTTCTGCGCAGCATCACGCAGATCCGCAGCGGCAGAATCATTAATCGCGATGTTATCCTGGTCAAACTTATTTGCTAGATCTGTAGCGTCCCGGGCTTCTTGATGAAGCTGCTCAGATTCTGCCTGCATTGCGCCTGTCGAGTTATCGGCAATCCCTGCATTCGCCGCCGGAGCCGTCATGAAGCCAAGCGCTAGCAGGGCACCCACAATGGGGGTCACGAGCGAGGTTACGCGCATCGACTTACGAGGACGATCAGATTTACGAAGTATCATTTTTTCTCCTCAATTAGTTCGAATAGGACTGTGCACCAACTGGTGAAAGAGCAACGCCGGGTTTTAGCCGACGTATTGGTTAATCTCGTTCTGCAAAGCCTCAATAGTCGGTGATGGACTATCTAAAGTTCCATCCGCCGTCAGGCCATAATGCTCTTGTAAAAGCTTGATATGAACGCCTGTGATGCTGTAGCCAGTTACATTCCCACCCCATTCCTCAATTTTGAGGAAAAGATGTTGCCCATGAGTCCCGGATCCAAGCCATTGATACATGGCCAGCATGGTTGGGGAACCAGAGGCCTGTGCATCATCGACCCATTCCCAACCGCTGACGATACCCGAGCAGGATGGAGCCATACTTGATGGCTGAGAACTAATAACTCCATCCACCGACAACCCGGCCCCACGCACGGCATTCATAAAGCGTTGGAGCCCTGCAGAGGTTTCCTCGCCCCAGTAACCATCAACGCTAACCGCACTCGCACTTGTTGCGGTCACCAGAGTGGAGCCGAAAGCCAGCAAACTCGCGGCGGGTACGCCTACAGCAGCGGTACGCACCAGCCTGCGGCGAGAAATACCAGAATGTTCGTTCGTCATTTTATTCTCCTTCAGGATGAAAATATATGTCCGCTGAGAAGCACCAACGTGCTTTTCACGCATCATCAAATCTCACGCAGAGCTAACCGACGTACTGGCTAATCTCGTTCTGCAAAGCCTTGATAGTCTCTGAAGGTCCATCTAGGCGACCATCTGCCGTGAGACCGTAATGATTTTGCAGAGCCTTGATGGTATTGGGGCCAATCGTTCCGTCAGCCTCAACGCCACCCAGCCAACGCTGCAGGTAATAGATGGTGAAGTCGTAGCCTTGCGCTCCCCCATCGGATTCCCACTGCCATCCGCTGCCCAGCCCAGGATTGGCAGACTGCTGCGATACAGGCTGATATTTCACAACACCGTCTTCATACCCGTATGTAGGCTGACCGAGTTCCTGCGCAAAGATTTTGAAGAAAAACTTTTGAAGCTGCGAGGTTGTCTCAGAACCCCAATAACCATCAGCCTCAAGCGACTGAGCAGCTGGGACGCTAACGATGCTGAACCCCAGCGCCAAAACGCCTGCGGCGGGAATGCCTATGGAGGCGGTGCGCAGCAAGCGACGACGCGAAATACCAGAATGTTCATTCGACATAGTGATACCCTCCTTTGCGTATTTTCAGGTACAGAAAGCTAGAGCTGGAAGATGTCTTCCTTGTCGGGATGATGGATATACCACTAGATGGCCGATCCACCCTCCCGACACGTGAAGAACTGTCACATTGGATTAGCCAACGTACTGGTTGATCTCCTTTTGCAAGGCCTTAATGGTCTGCGATGGAGCTGACAGAACGCCGTCGCGGGTAAGCCCATAATGGCCCTGCATGAGCTTGATGTGTGTAGGCGAAATTTGGTTATTGGACAAAGGTTCGCCCGTTTCTTGAATCAAAGACGCGCTCCCTTCTTGCGTCTTTGCCTCAAGAGTATCGTCTGGATCATGAGTCAGCCACATAAACATCAGCCCGATAGTGGGAGATCCCTTGGCCTGAGAATCTTCTACCCACTCCCAACCACCAACGATGCCGGAGCAGGAAGAAGCCATGCTCAAAGGCTGAGAGCTGATCATGCCATCAACGTCCAATCCAGCACTCAGAAAGGCATTCAGAAATTTCTGAAAACCTGTCGAGGTCTCCGAACCCCAGTAGCCGTCAACATCAACAGCATTCGCGCTCGTTGCAGTTACCAAGGTCGAGCCGAAAGCGAGTAGACCAGCAGCAGGCACGCCAATAGCGGTAGTACGCAACAGCTTACGGCGAGAAAGTCCAGGATTTTCGAGAGTCATCAGGAATACCCTCCTTTGCGTATTTTTCTGGTGCAGGAAGTTGGAGAAGATTTCAGCACACCATAAAACCATCACCGGTAGTAGCGTTAATTATTCTTCGCTATCTCATCATTGTCTGCGCGAAGGTAATGGTTAATTTCATTCTGCAGAGTCAGAATTGTCGGCGACGGTCCATCTAGTGTTCCATCCGCTGTCAGTCCATAATGGGCTTGCAGGGCACTGATAGTCTCAGAACCAAAAATCCCGTCAGCCCCAACACCTAGCCAAGTTTGCATCGCAACTATTGTTTGAGAGCCAGATGCTTGAGCATCATCAACCCACTCCCAGCCACCAGCAAGACCGGGACATGAAGCCTGCAGACTTGACGGCTGAGAACTAATCACACCATCCACGCTCAAGCGAGCATGCTGGGTAATATTTAAGAAAGTTTGGAGCCCACTGGAAGTTTTTGACCCCCACCAACCATCAGCACCAACTAGAGCGTGATAAGCCTGCGCGCTCGGTGCGGTCACAAGGGTCGAGCCGAAAGCGAGCAGACCAGCAGCAGGCACACCAATAGCGGTAGTACGCAGCAGCTTACGGCGAGAAAGTCCGGGATTTTCGAGAGTCATGTTACTTATCTTCCTTTCACATGGTGGTTGGATACGCGCACTCGCCACTGTAGAGCTACAAAAAGCGTTGCTGATTGCGTACTATCTGTGAACGCCTCATAAAAGAAGGCGCAGGGTTATGACATTTCCTCTTCCGGAGCGAGGATTTTATTTAGGGTGCTCAGAATATATCTGCAAGAGCTGCATACCAGCAACACATCTCAAAGTGATTTTTGGTCACCTCATATAATGCATTTACTGTGCAGTGCTTTCCTGAACGCCTCTGCCCCTACCATAGAAGCTACACGGGCGAGTTTTCAACCCTTTGAGGCTGTTTTGCTGCATCACACAAGACAGAGGTTCACGCATTATCATGCTCTACGTCAGAGTGATCATTGTTCAAAATTTTTAAATGTCATATTTCTTATTCGGGCATGTCACATAAAAATATAACGCCACGCTTCGTAAGTTTTTATAAACATTTCATGTTTTAAATATTTTTTCTTAGGTGTTTCAAGAAGTAAATCTCTATAAGCATGCTTTAATCCCCACGAGCAGATGGTTATTGTGGCGAGCAGATAACAATCGATTATCTGCTCACCAAAATACTATCTGCTCGCGCCTCATCAAACCTGACGCATAGGAGGGACTTTAGGATCCGTGAAAACTAATTCTAGGCCTGTTCTTCTGCCGCTGATCAGATAGATAATCAACAACGATGAGAACTGCAATAGCAACGTCTTGAAAACGCTGGTCGTACACAGTGATCTGATATTTGTCGCGCATCTTAAACCTAGGCTTGTGAATAGCGGCAACGATACTTCCTTCGAGAACAATCTCAAAGTTACCTTCCCAGAAACTACCCCCGATCTGAAGCGGAGTCTGGTTGAGGTAGGCTTCTATGTTGAGTCCCGCGAGTTTAAACCGTTTGCGCATATGCAGCTGGTCGCCGGTGGAAAAGCCAACATTGAAAACGGTACCGAGCCCAAGCTGCCGCTCCAGCGTGAACTGCACGCCGGTCTCAACGTTCGTCACATTCATATTTTTGCCGAGAACCCGGTAGTTTTCATCAACCTGATATACCGTGTACCCGCCTTCGTCGGTGACGACATAGTGGTCGGTAATTTTGAAGATTTTCTGCGCTGCGTAAAGCTGCCGCATCATGCTCTCCTCTCTATGTGTTTCGGTGGTGTCGTTGGTAGCTCAACCATAGCACCGCGTATATCCTCAACAGCGGATTGTCTCACCTTACACGTGTGCCCTAAGAAGGAATTTACGGAACGGGATTTTGGGCGTGGAATCGCCAGGTGCAGCCGAAGGTAAAGGGATTCTAGAGCGATTCATCAGGCACCCCTTCGGATACCTCATGCTGCTTTTGTTCTGAAGATTTGTCTGTCTTTTTAATACTATTTGTCGTGACAACAATCATTAAGATGCCCAAAATAACCTCGTAAAGGGCTAC
>NZ_KV804802.1:0-886 GCF_001811455.1 Rothia sp. HMSC065G12 | reverse complement strand
TTCAGGTACTATTTCACTCCCCTCCCGGGGTACTTTTCACCATTCCCTCACGGTACTGATCCACTATCGGTCATCAGGAAGTATTTAGACTTACCAGGTGGTCCTGGCAGATTCACACGAGATTCCACGAGCCCCGTGCTACTCGGGACATTGTCAACGCACACACAACACTTTCAACTACGGGACTCTCACCCACTACGGTCGACCATTCCAAGCCAGTTCGCCTACCATCATGCACTACGCCGGTGACCAGTTAGAACCACCACAACAACTCCCACAACACCCATGATGCAACACCTAACCGCTATCACACACCACAGGTTTAGCCTCATCCGCGTTCGCTCGCCACTACTAACAGAATCATTATTATTTTCTCTTCCTGCGGGTACTGAGATGTTTCACTTCCCCGCGTTCCCCCCAACTGGCCTATACATTCAACCAGCGGTCACCCACCACAACGATGAGCGAGGTTTCCCCATTCGGAAATCCTCGGATCCACGCCCAGTTATCGGCTCCCCGAGGCTTATCGCAGATTCACACGTCCTTCATCGGCTCCTGATGCCAAGGCATCCACCGTGTGCCCTTAACAACTTACACACAATCAAGAAAAAGAAGAATCAAGAAACCACACAACCGTGCAGTTCCCAGAAGATGCTCGCGTCCACTATATAGTTCTCAAACAACAAACCACACCAACACCAACACCGAGAACAACCCCAGCACCAGCACCAGCCAGTCACCAACTCAGACCACACCTAGCGTGCAACCCGAAAACCCAAGAACGCACCCGAACAACACAACAATAACGATGACGCATACACAACACCGTGAAACAAAACAAACAACAAAAAAAGGGGCTGACATTCCACCCATGAGCAAACCCCCC
>NZ_KV804801.1:0-76319 GCF_001811455.1 Rothia sp. HMSC065G12 | reverse complement strand
TAAAGGGTGGAGTCTTCTCAGAAAACTAGATAAAACCCGGTCAGCACACCAAAAAACAAAAATCCCCGACCTCGAAAACTCGAAGCCGGGGAAAGAGCGGAGGATGGGGGATTTGAACCCCCGAGGGCGTGAACCCAACACGCGTTCCAGGCGTGCGCCATAGGCCGCTAGGCGAATCCTCCAACAAAACACCCAAAAGGGCGAACGGATAAAACTATACAGGGAACCCAACACTAAGGCAATTCTGCCCCAACGAAAGTGCCCAATGCCACTAGGCACCCCAAGGCCCCGACACCAAGTTCACAACCACCACAAAATCAGGTAGACTGGTACGTGCCTCTTACGTGGCGTTATCTTGGAAAACTCCCCCAGGACCGGAAGGTAGCAAGGGTATTCGAGCTATGACGGGTGCGTAAGAGGTTTTTTATATCCAAAAACATTCGCAGCAGAAACACACCGTCATAGTGCGCTCACGCGCCCGCTTCGCGGCTTCAACCTCAGATTTATTTCCTCGCGCGCTCGGAATCTGAGGCTTCAGCGGTTGCGTAAGAGGTTTTATCGTTAAACTTCGGATGCATTACACAGTGCATCAGGCTGACAGGATTTCCCAGCTTTACAGGGACCCTGTCAGCTACGCTCGTTCCTCGTTTGCTGACATCCCTAGGCGCTTAGAAATCCTGTAGCCAGGATGCACCTGCATCTCGTTTCCCTTGGGGCGGGAGGGGCAAGTGTTTCTGGGTTTCTAGTGTTTTTTGGCAAAATGATGTTTTCCGTTTCAGCGTCGAAGGTGGATTCTAGGTTCTTCTAGAATTCGGGAGCGTTTTCTTCAAGAGACTCATCTGAGATAACCTGCCCACCATTTCTCACAGGCGAGAATTTAGGTATAAACCATCCCACGCCGGTAACGAAACCAAGCCCCAAGTGTGCATCCGTGAACTAAAATAGTGTAGAACCCCGCATCGTCAACCAGAAGGTCACCCGTGAGCACAGCACTCTACCGCCGTTACCGCCCCGAGACCTTCGCCGAAGTCATCGGGCAAGAACACGTCACCGAACCGCTCATTACCGCACTCACCAACAACCGCGTCAATCACGCCTACCTCTTCTCAGGCCCGCGCGGATGCGGCAAAACCACCTCCGCACGAATCCTGGCACGCTGCCTCAACTGTGCCCAAGGACCAACCCCCACCCCCTGCGGCGTATGCGACTCCTGCCGCGAACTCTCCCGCGACGGCGGCGGCTCCCTTGACGTCATCGAAATGGATGCGGCATCCCACGGCGGCGTAGACCATGCCCGCGACCTGCGTGAACGTGCAACCCTCGCACCCGTGCGCGACCGCTACAAAATCTTCATCATCGACGAAGCACATATGGTCACCCGCGAAGGATTCAACGCCCTGCTCAAAATCGTCGAAGAACCGCCCGAGCACATCAAATTCATCTTCGCCACCACAGAGCCAAATAAGGTTCTCGGAACCATCCGCTCACGCACCCACCACTACCCGTTCCGGCTGGTACCGCCAGAAGTTCTTCTGCCCTACCTCGAAAAACTCTGCAGCGAAGAGAACGTGCCCGTCGAATCCGGGGTGCTTCAACTCGTCATCCGTGCCGGCGGCGGCTCCGTGCGCGACTCGCTCTCCATTCTTGACCAGCTTATCGCCGGTGCCAACACCGAATCCGGCATCAGCTACGACCGCGCGGTCGCCCTGCTCGGGTACACGCACGCCCAACTTCTCGACAACGTGATTGATGCGTTTTCCGCCCAGGATGCGCCCTCCCTCTTCGAGGCGGTCTCGCGGGTGGTGGCGACCGGGCAAGACCCCCGCCGTTTCGTCGAAGACCTGCTCGAACGCCTACGTGATTTGATTGTGGTGCAGGCGGTACCGCAGAATGCCGCGCAGATTCTGCAAGGCGTTCCCGCCGATCAGATAGAACGCCTCAAAGCGCAGGCGCAAGCCTTCGCCACGGCCCAGCTGACCGGCGCGGCGAGCACCGTTAATGAAGTGCTTAATTCTATGACCGGTGCCACCAACCCGCAGCTGCAGCTTGAACTGCTATGTGCGCGGCTGCTAGTTCCTGCGGGCAGCCCGGGCGGTGCTGGCGGCGATCTCACCGCCCTGGCCTCTCGGCTGGATGCGCTCGAACGTCGTCTTGCCGCCGGTGGTGCGGGTGCGCCTCAACGCGGGGGACGCTCGGGAAATCCCGCAGTGAGTCAGAGTACGCCTTCCGCCGCGCAGAATAACGTATCGCCCAGCGCTAGCGGTTCCACCGAACGTCAAGCTCCCACGCAGCACGCCGCTCCCCCATTAGCTGCAAGCGTCGGAGCATCAAAGAAGGCGGCTGGTGCCGAGGCTACGAACGCATCGGCGCAGCATCGCGGCCCCGTTTTAGGGCAGAACACGAATCAGCAGGTGCCTAAGTCTGAAACGGAAGGCGAGCAAAAAGGGACGCCCCAGAATCAACAGTCTCAGGGTTCCGCGCCTCAGGACTCCGCGCCATTGGCCCCTGCCGCAGGGAGTACAGGATCTTCCGAAGGTGCGCCTTCGGAGCCCACACCATCCCGTTCGGTTCCCTCAGAACCATCGGCCGCGCAGGAACCTCCCGTCAAGCGCGTTACCGTCGCGGATGCAGAAGACCCGCTTGCCTCGGTGCGTGCCAACTGGCGTGCCGTGATTGCTCGGGTGAGTGCGCCGGGCGCATCCGAAAAACTATTACAGGTTGAACCCGTGCGTCTGATTAGCGGCGAACTGTATGTGCGGGCAGATATGCCTACACTCAAGGCGGTTGCTTCTTTTGTGCCGGAGTTGAGCGCGCGCGTGAGCGATTTTCTGCGCAAGCAGGTGCGTGTGCGTGCCGAAGTTGCGCGTCCCCAAACCCAGCCAGATGCGCGCCCTGCCCAGGCACCCGCCGCGAACCAGAAATCTTCTGATCCCGCGCCGATCGCTGACGGTCCGCGTGGTGGCGTGGATGCGTGGAACCGCCACGGGCAGCCCGTCCCGTCCGGGCAAGAGGCGGCATCACAGGGTACAACCAACGTAGATGCGCCCATCACGGCCTGGGAGGTCGCGCCTATTCCGCAAGATTCCGAGGATTCCCCCGCCGAGCTGCACCCGGATGATGCGGCTGAGGGCCAGCACGCCGCAGCATCACAGTCCGGTTCTTCCCCGCAAGATACAGCGCCTCAAGATTCCCCGTCTCAGCCCAGCGCATCCTCGGAGGCGCAAGCGAACTTGCCTCCCGAAACCGAGCCTGTACCCCCTGAAATACCCGAAGATAGCGGGAATACGAGGGTTCCCGAGGGCGGTTTTGGCGAGCGCGATTCCTTCGCGGCCTCGGGCAGCGGGATTCCGCAGCAGGATTCTCCGAGTCCGCACGAACAGGGTGAGGATAGCGGTAATAAAGATCCTCAGGATGCCGGTAACCATGATGAACCGGTGGACGATTCCGCGCCGGATCCGGGCGAGACGCAGGGTGAGAGCTCTTCCCCCTCAGTTTCCCTTGAGTCTGTAGGTACCGCCGAAAACGCCGAGTTCAGCAATATTCCGGCGCCAAGCGCATCCGCACCGCTGGCTGCGGGGAATAAGCCGGCTCGGGAGGCTGCCGCATCCGCCCCGGTCTCACCTTTACCACCCCTGGCTCAGCGGCTGGATTCAGCGGACACAAAACCCGAAGAGCCGCCCGCCGAATCCGAGCAGGAGACTGCCCCGGCACGCGGACAACGCGCGCAGCAGGAGCAGAGCGATGAAGAAGATGTCGTTTCTGATGACGACGAAAGAATTGAGAACAGCGTTCATATCGGTTTGCGCGCCATCGAAAAGATTATTGGCGGCAAGGTGATCGACGAACGTCCGCTCCATCAGATTTAGCGCGGCACAACGCGCTCACAGCACACACAGACGAGGAGAAGCATGTACGAGGGCGCAGTCCAAAATCTCATCGATGAACTTGGTCGCCTGCCGGGGGTGGGTCCCAAGTCGGCGCAGCGCATCGCCTTCTATATTCTCAACTCTGACGCCTCAGATATGGCACGCCTGACCAACGCGATTTCGAAGGTCAAATCGAGTGTGAGCTTTTGCGAAATATGCGGCAACGTTTCGGAGACGAAGCAGTGCGTTATCTGCCGTGATGATCGGCGTGACCCGGGCCTGATTTGCGTGGTTGAGGAATCCAAGGATGTGGTGGCGATTGAGCGCACCCGTTCCTTCACTGGGCGTTACCATGTGCTGGGCGGGGCTATTAACC
Source organism: Rothia sp. HMSC065G12 (assembly GCF_001811455.1). NCBI lineage: Bacteria > Bacillati > Actinomycetota > Actinomycetes > Micrococcales > Micrococcaceae > Rothia > Rothia sp. HMSC065G12. The sequence goes on along the minus strand of NZ_KV804801.1, from coordinate 72,077 downwards.
CGTTGGCGGGGCTTGGCCCCGAGCAGCTGCGTATTCGTGAGCTGGTTTCGCGCCTGGCAGATGAGCGTATTCAAGAGATTATTCTAGCGATGGACCCTAACCTTGAGGGCGAAGCGACCGCAACCTACCTTTCGCGAATGCTGGTTCCGCTGGGCATTCGCCTCTCACGGCTGGCATCCGGTCTGCCCGTCGGCGGCGACCTGGAATATGCAGACGAGATTACGCTCGGGCGCGCGCTTGAGGGGCGCCGCGTGATCAGCGAAGGCGCGGGTATCGCTCAGGGGAATGCCGCCGAAGATTTTGAGCAGGTGGTTGACGAAGAGCAGACGGAACGTGAGCGCGCTGATGCTGAGCCAAAGGCGCCGCGTAAACGCTGGAGCGGGAGCATGTTCGACGACCTTGATGATTCCTCCCAGGGTGAGCCCGAGGACTCTTCTTCTGACGATCTGCACGACGCGGAGAACGATAATTCTCGTGCGGATAGTTCCCCCTCACCTGGCACGCAGACCACTGTGGATGAGGCACTTATCGAGCAGGCACTCGATGATTCTGCCCATGCAGAAGCCCCGAGTTCCGAAGACTCGACAGATTTCTCTCAAGAGACCCATAAATCGGCGGCTCAAGCTGAGCAGATTCCGGTGGATATTACGCGCGCTGATGCCTACCGCATCCACGCACACCGGTCGGAGGATTATGAGGCGCGCATCCGCAAAATCCAGGAGGAGCCCTTACGCACACCCACCCCGGAGGTTCCACCCCTGCCCGGTGCCAAATACGTTAACCCGTGGAGCTAATAAGCCCTGCCGTTCTATAAAAGCGGAATCGCAGCGCCCGGTTCCGCAGAGTCATCCGTAACAGTTCTTCATATTTCACGTTCTAATACACATACATGCACAATTCCCACCGCGCGCCGCATCTGCCTACTATGTAAAGAGCCGGTAAACTAGCCGGTGGCATACTCAATACTGACCTGGAGAATTCAATGAGCCTGATCGTCCAAAAGTTCGGCGGTTCTTCCGTCGCGGATGCCGAGGGTATCAAACGCGTCGCCCAGCGCATCGTGGACACCCAAAAAGCGGGCAATGATGTGGTCGTGGTCGTCTCCGCGATGGGTGACACCACTGATGAACTACTCGACCTTGCCGCTGAAGTAACCGCTACCGTTACCCCCTCGCGCGAGCTCGATATGCTCCTGACTGCGGGTGAGCGCATCTCGACGGCTATTCTGTCGATGGCGGTCAATGATCTAGGCGCGAAGGCGCAGTCTTTCACGGGTTCCCAGGCGGGCATGATTACTGACGGCGTGCATGGCGCGGCGCGGCTTGTGGAAGTCAATCCAGACCGTATTCGCCGGTCTGTTGAGGCCGGAAACATTGCGATTGTGGCGGGTTTCCAGGGTGTTAACCGCCAGAGCGGTGACATTACGACCCTCGGTCGCGGCGGTTCAGATACTACGGCGGTCGCTCTTGCGGCGGCGCTTCATGCGGATGTGTGCGAGATTTATTCGGATGTGGACGGCGTGTTCACAGCCGATCCGCGCATCGTATCAACCGCGCATAAACTCAATACTGTCACAAGTGAAGAAATGCTTGAGATGGCGGCGAATGGCGCAAAGATTCTGCATCTGCGCAGCGTGGAGTACGCCCGCCGTTTCAATCTGAAACTGCATGTGCGTTCGTCATTCTCGAATCTTGAAGGCACTCTTGTTATCCCGGAAAATTCCGCGGAACTAACCCCCACCCATGTGAAGGAGATTCCCTTGGAACAGCCCCTGATTTCTGGCGTTGCGCACGACCGTGGACAGGCAAAAATTACCGTGGTGGGCGTGCCCGATATCCCCGGATCTGCCGCTAAGGTTTTCGGTCTGCTCAATGAGGCCAAGATTAACATCGATATGATCGTGCAGAACGTCTCGACCGACCGCCCGAACGTGACCGATATTTCCTTTACGCTCAACCAGGCGCAGGGTCCGCAGGCGTTGCAGGTACTTGAGAAGACCCAGGCCGAGATCGGTTTTGAAGAGGTTATTTATAACGAGGCAGTGGGTAAGCTTTCGCTTGTGGGCGCGGGCATGAAGACCAACCCGGGTGTTTCGTTTACCTTCTTTGAGGCGCTGAGCAATGCGGGTGTGAACGTCGAGATGATTTCGACCTCCGAGATTCGCATCTCTGTTATCACCGAGCTCTCAAAGCTTGATGAGGCGGTCCGCGCGGTACACACCGCCTTCGAGCTTGATGCCGAAGGCGAAGCCACCGTATACGGCGGAACAGGCCGCTAAACTTCTTATCTTCCAAGAAGGGTTAGGGGCGTCGGAAGGACATTTTTGTCTTTCCGACGCCCCTACTTCTTAAACTCATCTACCTTCTTTATGTGAAATATCGATTTATGTGCTTCACTTATTTCAGATATTTGATACGCTGGTATTTGTAACGCTAGTGCACCATTGCAGCTGGTTCCCGTCGAAACTCTTATTCTTCATGGTCACCGACTGTCTGCGCACGAAAGGAAAGCTTATGTCTGTAACTATTCCCAATCTGCGTGACGAAACTATTTCTCAGGCTCGTGCCGAGGCACAGCACATCCTTGCCCAAGCGAAGGAAACCACGATTTCACTCAGCGTTTCCGGAGCGGAAAGTGGACAAATCGGGGATGCGCTCAATCAGGTCATCTCTCAGGTTTTGCATGCTTTGGCTCAAGGACAGCACATCGACATTCAGACCATCCCGCACGATCTGACGACCACAATGGCCGCACAGCGCATCGGCATTTCTCGCCCTACGCTCATGAAGGCAATCCGCTCGGGAGAGCTGCCAGCTCACAAGGTTGGATCCCATTTCCGCGTTCGTACCGAAGATGCCGATAGGTTCCGCAAGAAACTACTGGAAAAAAAGGTTGCCGAAAGCAAACAAGCGCTCCAAGACCTCTGGGCGTTCGAAGAAGAAAATAACCTTGTAGATGTACTCGGGGGCCCTGCGTGGTAACACGTGATTATTCCGTCCTGCTCGATACCAATATCCTGATGAGCAAGACCCTGCGGGACTGGATCTTAATGCTCGCAAAAGAGTCCAAATATCAACTCTTCACGCCATATATCTCATGGGGAATTCTTGATGAGTTTGGGTACAGAGTGCGCCGCAATGAGCCAACGCTTGATGACGGAGTAATATCCACATGGCGAAAGCAGATTCTCAAAGTAACCGGTCAGCCACTCGAAGGTTTTCCTGTAGGCTCTGTCGAGGGGTACCCCGACCAAGATGATCTTCATGTACATGCCGCAGCCCAGTACTGCGGTATGCATATTCTCGTCACTGACGACGTAAAGCTCCTTGCCTATGCGAGCACCACAGAATCAGAGCTAACACAAAACTATGAGACCTTCAGCGCCGACGATTTTCTCATGCACCTCACAGAGCTCTCGTCCCTTTCCCTCTTCGCTCAAGTGTACGTTAAACATGTAAAGTACACCCTTAGTCGCGGCTATAAAGATATCGATGTATGTAAGGCGCTAGACCGCACAAAAGATAGACGAGGGAATATTCAGAGACCTCTCGCTCCTACGTTTGCCCGATTCTTACGAACAAATATTATTAACCGCCCGAATGTCGCCTCTGCTATCGACCGAATTCTTACGGAAAGCGCCGATGTTCCGTTCCCTCCGTCCTCATGATCTTGCGCTCCCTTATACGCCCTGCGCAGCAGATAGTTTAGTCTAGAAGAATGACTCCCAAAGTGCTACAGGTACTTGACGGCTCGCTCTGGCGTGCTTGTGCGAAGGAGCATGAGCGCCGGGCGGGTCGTTTTGCTGACCCGTTTGTGCGGCGGCGCGAGCGGGGGCAGGCGCATCCGGTTGAGGATTTTCTGTTTACGTACTACACACTCAAGCCTGGTCAGTTCAAGCACTGGCATCCGGGGGCAGGCGTCATTCTGCTGGATGCCGCCGAGCGCACCAGCTGGAAATTCTACCGCGCTGCAACCGAGGACGAGCTCCTTTCAGCTGGGCTCTCCCCCGACGATGCACACGCCCATGCCGAACGCGGCGATGCGGTTCTCGTGGATGTACCCCAATTCGTAGACAAACGTGGCACCGCCCTCACGTTCACCCGCGAAATTCTGTCAAATACAGCCGATAAAAAAGCGTTTTTTGGATGCTTTGGTATGCACGAATGGGCGATGGCGTATAAATCAGTTCAGAACAATATTCGTCACGACTACCTGGATCTGCGTTTGGGTGCTGAGGGTACCGACCGGGTGGTTGAGTCGCACCGCATCCGCTGTTCGCATTTCGATGCGTTCCGGTTTTTCATGCCTCAGGCGGCACCCATGAACGAGCTGCAGCCCACCCGTGAATCGCAGCGCACACTAGAACAGCCCGCTTGCCTGCACGCCAATATGGACGTCTATAAGTGGGCATATAAGCTGATTCCACTCATCGATTCGGCGCTCGTGATGGACTGTTTTGAGCTTGCTTGGGATGCGCGCGAACTCGATATGCGCGCCGCACCGTACGACCTTCTCGATTGGGGCTATGAGCCTATTAAGGTAGAGACCCCCGAGGGTAAAGCCGAGTATGTGCGGTATCAACGCGAGCTTTCGGAGCGTTCGGTGACGCTGCGCCGTCGCGTCTTGAGCCAGATTGAGGGCGCTCTCGATCGCACCGCCGTGGCTTAATCTAATTTCTCCCCCGCCGGAAAACGAGGGAGAAATACTTGTGGTTGAGTTTATCTATCGCGATAGCCTGTCTTTTTCATCCCGAGGAGCATCTTCGAGCTTTTCTGAAGTGCCACACTCCTCAAGCCCGTATGTATTCGGTGAATATTTTCAGCGATCGTTATTTACTTAGTGGTGATTGTCCTGCACGGCTTGTGCGGTGACTCAGCGCGGTGCATCACCGCCCACCCCGGAAATGATGGCTCATTCCGCTCGGTGGAACGGAGTGAATTAACATAGCCGCGCGCTATGCCTCTTCAAGCCACGGTGGTTACGCGGTTGATGCAGCTCAGGGTTTGCCCGTTTTGTTTTCTGCCAGTGGTGATGACAGGAGTGCGATGAGGCGCCGCTTGAAAACTGACGCGACATCATACACGTTCTTAGAGAATTTGTAATCATATATTCTCTGTGAACATAATCACTTTAAACAAAATGTGAGCAAAATGAATCGTTGATGTCACTTTTATGGAGCAAAAGTTTACAACGGAAATATACTATACAGCATGCGAGATTGGTTTTTATAATTTACATGTAAATAGTTTATGTGAAATCAGCAACTTTGAGATTAGTTTACCACTCAAGCATACTTTAAACATTGACACGACGCTTGAAAACTAGCTGAGGCGCGCATCCTGATATGCGTAATCTCCAAAATTATTCTTTAATCCGCAATTCTGAAACATCACCTGCTAAAGACTTCAAAATTCCGATGTTCGCTCACAGAGAACGATTTTTGAGAAGAATTATTACGCTTTCCTACAAGGAGTTTTGATTCCACACTTTCTTCTTGGTAAGGCATAACTCACCATGAGTATCTTCATATTTCTGCGCATCTAGTTTCACGTTCCCGCACCCGCCGCTCTTTCACCGATACCGCGATCAAAATTCGCTCGCCGAACGGGCGTCAAGAAGCGTGCTTGCGGTAACATTAAGACGGCTCAATCAGAACTCATGCACCCAAGGAGTGCCCGCACATGGCCCGTATTGTTGTTGATGTTATGCTCAAGCCCGAAATTCTTGACCCACAGGGTAAAGCTATCGCTCACGAGCTGCCCCGTATCGGTCTAAATTCCTTCACCGACGTTCGCCAAGGCAAGCGTTTTGAGCTGACCGTCGAAGGCGAAGCTACCGAAGAGCATCTTGCGCAGGCACGCCAAGCGGCAGAAGAGCTACTCTCAAACCCCGTCATCGAAGACGTTGTGAACGTCTCGGTTCTGGAGGACTAAGAGCATGGCAGAATCACTCGCAGCACACGAAGTTCCCCTTGTTGGCGACTTCAGCGTCTCGGCACCCAACCCCGACTTTGCTGATGCGCGCATCGGCGTTATTACTTTCCCCGGCACCCTCGATGACCGCGATGCGGCGCGTGCAGTACGGTTAGCGGGCGGAACCGTCGTCGAACTTTGGCACGACGAGGAAGACCTCAAAAACGTTGATGCCGTCATCATTCCCGGCGGTTTCTCCTACGGCGACTATCTGCGTGCGGGCGCTATCGCGGCAAAAGCACCCGTCATGCATTCGGTCATCGCGGCGGCAAACGCAGCGGGAACCTCGGGCTCTGCTCCCCTGCCGGTGCTGGGTATCTGCAATGGTTTTCAGATTCTTACCGAGTCGCATCTGCTCCCCGGATCCATGATTAAGAACGATCACCGCAAGTTCATTTGCCGTGACCAAACCCTGCGCATCGAAAATAACGCCACCTCGTGGACCGGATCTTACGAACCTGGGCAAGAGATTGTGGTTCCGCTTAAAAACCAGGACGGTCAATACGTGGCGGACGCCAAAACCCTAGAGGCGCTCGAAGCCGAGAATCGCGTGGTGTTCCGATACGTGGGTTTCAACCCGAACGGTTCACGCCACGATATTGCCGGTATCAGCAACGAACGCGGAAACGTCGTCGGTCTGATGCCCCATCCAGAACACGCGGTTGAGCCCGGTTTTGGTCCCTCATCCTCCGGATTCGGTGATGTTTCACTACGAGGCGGTGCCGACGGCTTGGGCATCTTCACCTCCGTTCTTTCCAACCTGATCAACGCCCGCTAGACGCACGACGACAAGGATAGACACAAGCGATGAGCGAGAAGCAGTTTAACCTCGATACCGTCGAGCACGCGGCGGAAACCCCCGATACTGAACTCCCCTGGGCAGAGCTGGGGTTAAAGGAAAACGAGTTCGAAGACATCAAGAAGATTCTGGGCCGCCGCCCGACCGCGGCTGAGCTGGCCATGTACTCGGTCATGTGGTCCGAGCATTGCTCCTACAAATCCTCGAAAGTGCACCTGAAGCAATTCGGCGCCAAGGTCACCGATGAGATGAAAAAAGACCTGATGGTCGGCATCGGCGAGAACGCTGGCGTAACCGATATCGGCGACGGGTGGGCGGTAACCTTCAAGATCGAGTCACACAACCACCCCTCCTATGTTGAGCCTTATCAGGGTGCGGCAACCGGCGTGGGCGGTATTGTGCGCGATATTATTTCGATGGGTGCACGCCCGATCGCGGTTATGGATCCGCTACGTTTCGGCGCTATCGACCACCCGGATACCGCCCGCGTGGTCGGCGGCGTGGTCGCGGGTATTGGCGGCTACGGTAACTCTCTGGGGCTGCCCAATATTGGCGGCGAAACCGAATTTGACGCCTGCTACCAGGCAAACCCCCTCGTCAATGCCCTGGCAGTCGGTATTATGCGCCACGAAGATATTCGCCTGGCAAACGCATCCGGCGTGGGCAATCAGGTAGTGCTCTTCGGGGCACGCACCGGCGGCGACGGTATTGGCGGCGCATCTGTACTGGCTTCAGAATCCTTTGACGATACCAAGCCCTCCAAGCGACCCGCAGTGCAGGTAGGTGATCCCTTCGCCGAGAAGGTTCTGATCGAATGCTGCCTGGAACTCTTCAAGGGTTCCGTGGTTGAGGGGATTCAGGATCTCGGCGCTGCCGGTATTTCCTGTGCAACCAGTGAGCTCGCCTCCAACGGCGAGGGCGGCATGCATGTAGACCTTACCAAAGTACTCTTGCGAGACCCCACCTTAACCCCCGGCGAAATTCTGATGTCGGAATCGCAGGAACGCATGATGGCGGTCGTTTCGCCTGAGAACGTTGAGCGTTTTGAGGCGATTATGAAGAAGTGGGGCGTGGAGTACTCCTTCTTAGGCGAGGTGACCGATACCGGTCGCCTAACCATTGAATGGGACGGCCAGGTGATCGTTGATGTAGACCCGCGTACCGTGGCGCACGACGGCCCCACCTATGAGCGTCCCTATGCGCGCCCGGCTGGTCAGGATGCACTCCAGGCAGACCATTTCACCGGCTCCACTGCCGACGATGCACGCCCGCGCGGCGAACAGCTGGGCGAGGCTATCAAGGCGTTCATGGCATCTCCGAATATGTGCTCCAAGTCCTGGATCACCAATCAATACGACCGCTACGTGCAGGGCAACACAGCCCTCTCTATGCCGGATGATTCAGGTGTGGTACGTGTGGATGAGAACACCAACCTGGGGGTCGCGCTGGCAACTGACGCATCACCACGTTTTACCTACCTTGACCCGTATGAGGGTGCGCGCGCATCCCTGGCGGAGGCCTACCGTAATGTGGCAACTGTGGGTGCCCGCCCGGTCGCGGTTTCGGACTGCTTGAACTTCGGTTCCCCCGAAGATCCGGACGTCATGTGGCAGTTTGCGGAAGCCGTGCGCGGTCTTGCCGACGGCTGCATGGAGCTAGGTGTTCCGGTCACCGGTGGTAACGTCTCGCTGTACAACCAGACCGGAGGTAAAGCCATTAACCCGACCCCTGTGGTCGCGATGATGGGTGTAATGGACGACGTTACCCGGCGCACCCCTTCGGGTTGGGCCCCGGAACACGATGGTCAGGCCATCTACCTGCTGGGTACTACGCATGACGAGCTGGACGGTTCAGAATGGGCGCGTTTCAAGGGACACTTGGGTGGTCTGCCCCCGAAGGTTGATCTGGCGGTTGAACGTCAGCTTGGCGATATGCTCGTAAATATGTCGCGTGACGGCATGATCGATGCGGCACACGACGTTGCCGCCGGTGGTCTTGCCGCAGCACTCGCGGAAGCCTGCCTGCGTTTCAACACCGGGGCGCGCATCGGGCTGGGCGAAGTTGCCGAACGCGACGGGCTCGACCTGTTCACCCTGCTGTTCTCGGAATCCTTAGGTCGCGTGGTGGTTTCCGTCCCGCGCTCTGAGGAGGTGCGTTTCAAGGATATGTGCACCGCCCGGCAATTCCCGTTCGCGCGCATCGGCGTAGTGGATGCGCTCTCGAACGCGCTGGACTTCCAAAACGAAGTCTCCATCAACCTTGATGACCTGCGTGCCGCTCACGAAGGCACCATGGCAGCTCACTTTGGTGAGGTGGCGCAGGGCTAGATCCCTCTATCGGCATAGCCTCCCCTATACAAAAGCTCTTGATGTGAATAAAGCGGAGTTTCCAACGCTTTCTTCGCATCAAGAGCCTTTTTCTGCCTCAAGGCACTCCCCACCTGCGCTTTCACACGCTAGACTGGAGGATAGGTTACATAAACCGTTCACACCGATAACACATTCGCCCCGCCGAACCGCATCCGAAAATGCACAGACACAACAGAAAGATCACCATGACCGCAGCACCATCCGTGCAGGTCTTTGCGCCAGACATACCTAAAGCGGGCAGAATAACGCTCGCGGCATTCGCTCTCTTTGTTATCGGTTGGCTTATCTATATCGAATTCACGGGCGGACTAGACTTCAATGTCTACCGTTTCGGTGCCATGACCATCTTCGATAACGACGGCATGCACAAAGATCTCTACGCCCGAAATCTTCTGGAGTACGGCGACTTTAGGTTGCCCTTCACCTACCCGCCTTTTGCCGCGCTCGTGTTCTTACCGTTCGCTTTTCTGCCCGCGTGGGTGGGCATCGCCATCATGTATGCGATCGGCATCGGTGTTGCATGGTGGCTGGCAACCCTTATCTATAACTATGCCACCGACCGCGGCTACAGCATCCCTTTCCAGGAAAGACTCGGCACATACGGCATCATCGCTGCTCTCACGTTCATCATTATTATGACCGGGCCATGGCGGCGCGGGCTCTCGCTGATACAAATCAACCCCATCATCCTTACGCTGGTGCTTGCCGATTTTATACGACCGGCAACCCGCATTCCCCGGGGTGCGCTTATCGGCATAGCGGGCGGGATTAAGCTCACCCCGCTTGCTTTCGGCCTTATTCTGCTCATGCGCAAAGACTGGCGCGGCATCCTTACCCTAGGCGCTTCTTTCGGCACGACCATTCTTCTTGGGTTTATCTTCCTTCCGCAGCAGGCAGTTACGTTCTGGACGAGCGCCGTTTCGGATTCCGGCCGTGTTGGAGGTATTAACTTCGCCGATAATATTTCGATTCAAGGCTGGCTGATGCACCTGGGTCTGCGTGAGCCTACCCTGAGGCCTGTATATTACGCCCTTGTTCTTGCTACGATCGGTCTCTGTGCGGTGCTTCTGCGCCAGCTTATTCGCCGTAATCTTGTGCTATCTCAGGTGGCGGTCGGCGGGTTTTTGATGGTGAGTATTTCTCCCATCAGCTGGTCGCATCATAACGTCATGTTCCCACTGATTATCATGACGCTTGTTCTTGATGCTTTCCCCCTGTTTTTCACGCACCTGCCCGCCTGGTTATCCGGTACCGCACGTTTTTTGACGTGGGTGGCGTTTATCGGTCTATATATTTCGCCTATGTGGCTGGGAGCTGCTATCGGTGGAGGTTTCAACAGTCTCAATCATCTTGCGCAGTATGCCTTGTTGTTTTCGACCGTGCCGATCCTGTGTCTCTATGCCGTCATGGCTCTTTGGGCAGGTTCGGCGCTCACCCCGGCCGTGCGCATAACGCAGAATCGCGATCGCGCGGTCGCGGCGGGTCCCAAACCCGAGCCTCAGGCCGCGTAGCAGCAGGTAGTGTCATGTGCAGTTGAGTTACAACGCGCATACGGCGGTAACAAAGGATGCGGTGGTTTGCCCTCTCTGGGGAACCACCGCATCCTTATATGTCTGCGTCACAGGATGAATGCCTAAGCGCGTGTCTAAATCTGCCCTATAAGTGTCATATAACGGTTATTTACGTATATTTTTCAGTGATAATAAACACTCTGAGGCGCTATCTACACAAGTGTAACAATCTGTCACAAATGGTCCCGATATACCTCAAACGCGAACTTTGAACATCTATCGAGACGCTTACAGACGGCCACTCTGCTCGCCTAGCTGAGCAAAAAGCGCGGCATTAATACGGAATCCATCCATAGCCTCGTCAATCAGAGCTTCCCGCTGTTCTTCGCTCAAAGGAGCGCGATCAAGAAGCTCCCGATATTCATCCTTGAAGACCTTTGGCTTAGGAAGCTGCGGGAACGAGTACATGGTCAGCGCATCCCGTGCAATGCCGTAATGGCGCGCCACTAGAGCCGCCACAGCCTGCCCACCCGAGAGATCTCCCAGATAGCGCAGATAATGATGCGCCAAGAACCGCTCGGGAGCCTGGGCAGTCGCCTTGATACGCGCCACGTATTCGATAGTTGCTGGCAGCGGGGCGTCAATCTCGGTCTGCCCTAGAGCACGAATATCATGGTGAATCGCGGCGGCACGATCCAGCCCTTCCAGAGTGAAAGGATCGGTCAGCGAGTTACCGGATTCACGCAGATTCCGAGAGATTTCCTCCAGCGCCTCATAGATATAGGTGTACTGGTTGATGAGGCGTAAATACGCGGAAGTATCGAGTTTCCCGCCCATCAAATCTTCCATAAAGGTAGAGTGCTCGGCATTATCATGCACGCGCTTGGTGCTAGCTTTTAGCCGGGCCGAAAACCGCTGTTCGACAGCATCGGGTGAGGTGGTTTCGGGGGTAATAATGGCGGTCACGGAACGCCTCCTGATTGAGTTGAGAGTCATGAATATTTTTGATGACACTGTGTCACCAAATCAATAAATGACATAGTGTCACTAAATTTTTGGTTTTGCAACACCGATGCTAAAAAATTTTATTAAGGGTAACCTCATCATGAAGCAAAGTACTACAATTAAGCTACACAAGTCTTAGCTAATAGGTCTAGACTAAGACTGCTCATTACTAAAACCACGAATAGAGGAACACATGTCTATGTCGCATAACGCGAAGCGCTCATGGGCGTTTCTAGCGTCTGCCGCCGTTGGCCTCAGTGGCATCGCCGCCACCCCCGCCCTAGCGAACCAACCCGCACCGACCGCGCAGATCGTCTCTGAGCAGGCGCCAGCTGCCGCATCACAAAGCCTGCAGGATGCATCCGTAGATTGGGGCGTCAAATCCTCATTCCGCAGATACATCACCGGTCCTGTCGCCGGTGGTTCGCAGGAGCTAACCGGTGCTACCTCCAATGCGGATGGTTCTTATCACTTCACCGCCGCTGAAGGTACCGTCGAGGCAGACGGTTCGTACCACGTCAAATTCACCGGCTCCAGCGTGAAGTACACCGGGCACCACGGCGTGCTCGAAGTAACTATCAGCGACTTGGAACTTGTCATCAAAGACGGGCAAGGCAGCCTATACGCAAATATCAGCGAACGCCCCTATAACGGCAACACCACCCCGAACCCGCCCGTACAGCACGATCACACGCTGATTGGTACTTTCGATGCTTCCTCCCTGAAAAACGAAGGCGGGCAGCTGACCTTGGCAGCATCTGATGCCACCAAGGTGAAACTCAGCGCAGAAGCAACCTCGGTGTTTGCCGGGTTCTACCAGGCAGGTCAAGAGCTGGATGCGCTGGCATTCTCCGCAAAGCTCGTTACCAAGCAGGCACCGGCACCGGAGAAACCTGCTGATCCGACCCCAGAGCCGACTCAGCCTGCACCAGAACCGAGTAAGCCTGCCGATCCAGCTCCTGAGCCATCTCAGCCTGCGCCAGAGCAAAGTAAACCTGCTGAAATGCCAGAGCCGCAGCCTTCACGGAGTTCCGAGGCTCCAGCACCGCAGCCCTCTCAGACTTCTGAGGCACCTGCCTCAAACCCTTCAAAGCCCAGCGAAGCACCCAGCTCTCAACCGGCACCACAGCCCTCACAGAGTTCCGAAGCTCCGGCACCACAGCCCTCTCAGACTTCTGAGGCACCTGCCTCAAACCCTTCAAAGCCCAGCGAAGCACCCAGCTCTCAACCGGCACCACAGCCCTCACAAAGCTCGGAAGCCGCTAAGCCCGCACCGGCTCAGCCTCCGGCTACCGATGCAGCGCCGAGAACCGACGTGCCGAAAGGTCAAGGGCACATTATTGAATCCGGCAACCTGACCTGGAATATTCGTGATTCCTTCCTGCACTACCTCAACACCATTGCGCGCGGTAACATCACCGTCGAGGGTCTGTCGAAGAATGCGGCGGGCGGGCTGGACTTTACCAGCGCATCCGGCTCGTACGATGAGGCAACGAAGACCGGTCAGATCAACTTCGCGGGCAAGGTGCATATTAGCGGGCATCACGGTCAGCTCAACAGCAGCTTCGAGAACACTCGCCTAGTCATCAAAGAGGGCAAGGGCTACCTGGTTGTCGACGCCGAAGCGCTCAACATGCAGGGCGAAAACCGCACCTTCAAAGATCTTGTACTCGCCGAGGTCGATTTGAACGGTGCAACCTTAGAGAATAACGTGCTCTCGGCTAAGAATGCAGCCGTTACCGTTACAGTCGAGGGGTCCGAGGCAATCTTCGCCGGGCAGTACAATGACGCCGACAAGCGCGCTATGGCTCCGCTCTCCTTCAGCGCAAAACTCGGTTCCCAGCTGGTGGAAAATAAGGTTACCGACACCACGGTTAAGGGTTCTAACACCGGCAGCGGTTCGGCGAACCTAGGTAATAATGCGAATGCGGGTACTGGCGGCCCGAACTTTGGCGGTTCCGTGAACAATGGCGGCGGCAGTGCCTCCCCTTCCCGTAACGGCTCTGCCCCGGCTGCACACCCGAATGGCGGTAAGAGTGGTTCCTTCAGCAGCGTCTCGAAGAACCCCGCCCAGCCCGTCTGCACCCCGGTGACCGTGACCAAGCAGGTTCCCGTTAAGGCTGCAAAGAATGCACCGGCCGCATCCGCAGATGGTAAGGTTGCCAGCGCAGACCTCGGGTGGGGTGTGCGCGATTCCTTCCGCAACTACATTCGCGGCGGCATCGCTAACGGCAGCTGGGATCTGAACGGTACCACCTATTCCAATAATGCCTTCCAGTGGGCGAAGGGCACGGGTTCCTTCAAGGATGGTAAAGGCTCGATTTCCTTCACCGGTTCGGTGCATTTCACCGGACACCATGGAATTCTGGACACCACCATCTCAAACCCGCGTCTGGAGATCAACGGTAAGACCGCAGTTCTCTACGCAACGGTGGTCGGCAACGATATGGACGGCAAATCACAGAATTACGGTGAAGTTGCTCTGCTCAACGTTGATGTGAGCGGTTTGCAGGTCTCTGGCGATAAAATTTCCATCAGCGGTGCGGGCACTACCATTACCGCTGAGGGTGCTAAAGCGTTTGCAGGTTTCTACGAGGCGGGTAAGGATATGGCTCCGCTGAGCTTCTCAGCGTCGCTTTCGGGTACACAACCCGCGGGCAACACCGCCAAAACCCAGACCACCCAAACTGTGACCGAAACCGTATATCAGGGTCAGGGATGCGAATCTCTCAACGCACGCGGCTCTCATGGTCGTCTGGCGCATACCGGTGCCAGCGGTGTAGAGGCTGGGGTTGCTAGTGGTCTGGCCTCTCTGGTCGCCGGTATTGGTGCCGTACTGTACACGCGCCGTCGCAAGTCCTCCAGGATGTCTGAGCGCTCCGAATAAACCTAAGATCAGCCTATAAATACCGGCATATGCGGCGATTCTTAGGCTCGGGTTTATTCCTCGGTGCAGCATCCGCACCTCATAGCTCACCGGATGCGCCAGGGTGCGGGTAGTATCGACTACCCGCACCCTCACCCTAAGCACACGCTCTCATCACGAATACATACACTCACAGTTTTAGCCGATAGGAACTCTTCATATGGCTTTTCGTCTCTCACACCCCGGCGCAACAACACGCCCCAGACACCGGCAAGGCAGAGCGAGCGCATCGCAGAAGGTTACCGCCGCGCTATTAGCGGCATCCATATTTTTTATCTCCGGATGCGGCATCGGCACCCAAAATCCGGGCAGCACGAGCGCATCCTCGCATTCCGTGGTTGATGAACAGACCACCAAGTCTGAGCTTGAGAACCTTGCGCAGGATCTCAAGAGCAATGTTTCTTCCGATCCGAAATCGCTGACGGGTCCCAGCAGCGCGAAGAACACCCCCGAAGTTCAGCCGATGGTTGAGACTCCCACCCCGCAGCTTCCCGTGACCTTCAAGGATTTCAAGGGCGATGAGGTGACTGTTAAGTCGGCGAACCGCATCCTGGCTCTTGATCTGTACGGCACTCTCGCGCAAGAGGTCATCTCGCTGGGTTTGGGTGATCGTCTGGTCGGTCGTGTAACGTCTTCAACCGAGTCTTCGCTAGCGAAGCTGCCGCTCGTCACTCAGAACGGCCACGACCTGAACGCGGATGCGATTCTCGCGACGAACCCCGATCTTGTGCTCTGGGATAAGAGCAATGGTCCCGAAGAAGTTGTTGAACAACTGCGCGATGCGGGCGTGACTGTGGTGGTGTTCGACCATGAGAGGCGCATGGATAAGATTATTCCCCAGCTCAAGGCTGTGGCACAGGCTTTAGGCGTGCAGGAGGCGGGCGATAAGGTTGCCGAGCGCGTGCAGAAAGACCTTGATTATGCCCTGAATACCATCAAAGAAGTTGCCCCTGAAGGCGATAAGAAATTGTCGATGGCGTTCCTGTACGTGCGTGGTAATGCCGGGGTATTCTTCATTCTCGGCAAGGGTTCCGGTGCGGATGATCTGATTGCCGCGCTTGAGGGCAGAGATGTGGCTTCCGAGCAGGGAACGCGCAACATTGTTCCTGCGAATAGCGAGGCGCTGGTCAAGGTGAACCCGGATGTCATTTTGACTATGACTCACGGCGTGGAATCTACCGGCGGCTTGGATGGATTCTTGGCACGTCCGGGGGTTGCCGAAACGAACGCGGGAAAGAGCAGGCGCGTGGTTGATATGAACGACGGGCAGATTCTATCCTACGGTCCGAACACCCCCGCCGTTCTGCTTTCCCTAGCCCGCGCTATCTACGCACCCCAGCGTTAAGAGGCTCTACCTGTGAATTCGTCCAACCGCACTGATGCGGCGACTCCCGGCAGCGCGGATTATCGCAGCAAACGCCGCATCCGTATTCTCGCAACTTTTGGCTTTCTGAGTATTGCCCTGATCGTCATAACCGTGGTGTCGGCGGGGTTGGGTCAGTACAATATTCCGACCGATCATGTGGTGGCTTCGCTGGGGCGCCGCTTGGGTATGATTCCCAAGGATCCGACCGCCTATCTTGAAGACAGCACCCTGTGGAATATTCGTTTTCCGCGTGTGCTTTTGGGGCTGCTCGTGGGCGCTGCCCTGGGATGCTCGGGCGCGGTCATGCAGGCGGTTTTCGGTAACCCGCTGGCCGAGCCCGGGGTTATCGGTGTGTCTTCGGGCGCCGCGGTGGGAGCATGTGTAGCGGTCGTTTTCAATCTCGAATTCTTCGATATTTACACGGTTCCAGCTTTCGCCTTCGGCGGTGCCCTCGCGGCAACAGCACTGGTTTATTTTCTCTCGCGTTCCTCAGGTCGAGCGAAAGTTCTCTCCATGATTTTGACGGGTATTGCGGTAACTGCGGTGGCAAACGCCGCAATCGCGTTCTGCCTGTACCTGGCCGATAATGTCAGCCGCGACCGCATCGTCTTCTGGCAGATGGGATCGCTCAACGGGTCTACGTGGAAGGCTCTTGCCAGCGTGTGGTTCGTGATCGTAGCGGGGCTAATCATGTGCTTGATGATTTCACGCAAACTTGATCTGTTGGCGCTGGGCGAGCGCGCGGCACAGCATTCCGGGGTGAATGTTGAGCGTCTGCGCGGTGTTGCGATTGCTGCTACGGCGCTTTTGACGGGTGCGGCGGTGGCTCATGCGGGCATTATCGCCTTTGTGGGGCTTATTATTCCGCATCTGCTTCGGCTTATTGTGGGGCCGTCTAACCGTTTGCTGCTGCCTGCTTCGGCGCTGGGCGGGGCGCTGTTAATTGCGCTTTCCGATTTGGGGGCGCGCACTCTCATTCCGGTCTCTGACCTGCCGATCGGTATTTTTACGGCGCTCGTGGGTGGCCCTACGTTCTTCTTCCTGCTGCGCCGTTCGATGGGGAAGGGAGGTCTTTAATGCTTATTGTTGATGAGGTGTCGCTGTCAGTGGGCGGGCGGCGCATCTTAGAGGATGTCTCTTTTGAGGTTCGGGCGGGCGAGGTTGTGTCGCTCATCGGTCCCAATGGTGCCGGTAAGTCCACGATTTTGGGGGTTATTGCAGGCGATATTAAGCCTGATTCCGGTTCGGTGCTGCTCAAGGATAAGCCGGTGGGTGAGTATTCATATCTTGAGCTTGCGCGCCTGCGTGCCCTGCTGCTGCAGAAAACTCAGGTGGCGTTTTCGTACCTGGCACACGAGGTAGTGGCGATGGGGCGCACCCCGTGGCGCGGTACCGAGCGTGCGCATGAGGACGACGCCGTGATCGAGCAGATGATGGCGTGCACGCATACAGAGATGATGGCAAATCGCGATGTGACAACCCTTTCGGGCGGCGAAAGCGGGCGCGTGCATTTGGCTCGTATTTTTGCGCAGCAGACTCCCCTAATACTCTTGGATGAGCCTACGGCGGCGCTGGATATTAAACATCAGGAACAGACTCTGCAGATGAGCCGGGAGCTTGCCGCTGAGGGCACGGCGGTGTTGGCGGTTCTGCATGATTTAGATGTGGCGGCGGCGTATTCGGATAGGATCGTGCTGCTGGATAGGGGTCGTGTGGCTGCCAACGGTACCCCTGCCCAGGTGTGTACCGAGGAGCGGCTGAGCCGTGTGTATCAGCATCCGATTGAGGTTTTGGAGCATCCGGTGACGAAGCGACCTCTGGTTCTGCCGCGGCGATAGAGCGGCACTGTGCTTTGAGTCGTCCTTTTTCTGGGCTGCTACCCCGAATATTTCATGCCGGTATCCGACGGATTCTCAGTATATTCCCAGTTCGGCATATAAGCCCTGTGCCATGGTTACTTGTTAGAATAAAGTAATGCCCGGCGCAGGGTTATTTCTCGTGATAAGAAGTCTGAACTCGCCCGGGTGCAGTCCAAACCGTATGTATTACTCTTCCCCTACCCCACGAAGGAGAGTACCCCATCCATGAGTTCTGACCAGCACAAGACAATGCTGTCTGAAGCCTCCGGTTATGTTCCCGAATATTCTGCTCAGGCACACAGCGGTTCTCAAGAGCTTGCTGTTCACGGGCTCAGCAGCGATGAGGTTGCTAAGCTCACCGCCGCCGGTAAGGTCAATGCTCAGAATAATAAGTCTTCCCGCACCTTGTGGAGCATTATGCGGGCACACCTATTTACGGTATTTAACCTGGTGCTTGGGCTGTGCGGTCTGGTTGTGATTCTGTACCAGCGTTGGGCTGATCTGCTCTTTCTGTTCGCCGTGGTGGCGAATGTGATTATCGGTTTTGTGCAGGAGTACAAGGCTAAACTTGAGCTCGACCGTATCTCTCTGCTTGACCGATCCCCGATCACGGCAGTACGCGATGGCGCTATGATCGAGGTTCCTATGGAGTCCCTGGTTGAGGGCGATGTGGTAGTACTCAAACGCGGCGACCAGGTTCCTGCGGATGCGGTGGTCCTCACCTCCGATTCGCTAGAGCTGGATGAATCCCTGCTGACCGGCGAGAATGACCCCATTCCGAAACGTCCGGGCGATATGGTGCTTTCGGCATCGAGCGTGCTCGGCGGCACCGGGCGCGTACTGCTCTCGGCGGTGGGCTCCGAGTCCCGTGCAAGTAAAATTTCCGATGAGGCCCGTCAGTTCTCGCGCATCCAGTCTGAGCTTCGCGATGCGCTCGACCGCGTGGTGCGGTGGATTACCTTCGGCCTTGCCATCATTATCCCGATCGTGCTGTGGGGCCAGGTGCGCGCGGCGGGCGGCCTTGAGATCGTCAATCGTGACGGTCTCTGGGAGAACGTTGCTATTGCGGTAGTTTCGTCAGTAGCATCTATGATTCCGCAGGGTTTGGCGCTCATGACAACCTTGGCGTTCGCGGCGGCGGCTGTGGCTCTGGGACGTAAACACAATATTTTGGTGCAGGAACAGCCCGCCGTTGAGGTGCTCGCCCGCGTGGATACGGTGTGCTTCGACAAGACGGGCACCCTGACCGAGGGCGGCGTGATTTTCGATTCGGTACGTCCGCTGACTACTCCGGCCGAGGCAAAAGCACCCGATGAAAATCAGGCGTGGCGCGCATCCCTGCCGCAGGGCTGGGACCAGGCATTGGCGTGGTTCGGTCATGATGAAAACGCGAATCCGACCGCAGCAGCACTCACCGGTGGGTTCGAGCAGGCGCCCACCGAGCAGGTCAGCGGCATTGTGCCGTTCTCATCGGCGTTACGCTTTAGTGCTATCGAGTTTAAGTCTTCGGGAGCCTGGCTTCTCGGCGCTCCCGAGGCTCTGCTGAACCAGGGCACCGAGGAACGTGAGCGGGCCCGTGAACTCGCATCATTAGGTCTGCGCACGATGGTACTCGCGCATGCATCCGCTGTGGTACGCAACGATGACGGAGACCCGGTGCAGCACATCCCCGCCGACCATACCCCCGTGCTCTTCGTGATTTTCCGCGAAAATGTACGTTCCGATGCCCCCGAAATCGTGGACTATTTCAATCGCCAGGGCGTAACCCTCAAGGTGTTCTCAGGCGATAACCCGTACACGGTGCAGGCAGCTGCGAAGACCGCCGGCATGGATATTTCTGCGGGCGCGATTGATGCCTCTACCCTGCCGGAAGACGGCCCCGAACTCGCCGAAGCCGCCACAACCCACAATATTTTCGGTCGCGTTTCGCCCGAGCAGAAGAAGAACATGGTGATCTCGCTCAAAGAGCAAGGGCACGTCGTGGCAATGACCGGCGACGGTATTAACGATGCGCTCGCCCTCAAACACGCCAATCTCGGCATTGCAATGGGTAACGCTGCACCCGCGACGAAAGCCGTCTCGCGCCTGGTGCTTCTGGACGGCAAGTTCTCTTCGCTTCCCGCTGCCTTGGAACAGGGCCGCCAGGTGATTGCGAACATCGAAATGGTGGCAAACCTGTTCCTAACAAAGACCGGCTTTGCGATCCTGCTGGGTGTGGTCTTTGGTCTGATGGGCCTGATTTTCCCGTTCTTACCGCGCCAGTACTCGACCGCGGATTTCCTGATTGTTGGGGCGTCCTCTTTCGCGCTGGCACTGCTGCCGAACTCGCGCCGGTACGTGCCCGGATTCTTGCGCCGCGTGCTAAATTACACGATTCCGAACTCTATTATCGTGGTGGCGATGCTGGTTCTGGTAAACCTGGCGGCGCTGTTTATCTTCCGTCCGGAAGGGGATATACGACAGGTTCAAACGGCATCGTTTATCACCCTGGTGATTATGGGGCTGTGGAATCTGGCAGCGGTAGCACGCCCGCTCAATACCGCACGAATGCTTCTCTTCGGAGCGCTTTTGAGTGTCTTCTTCGCAGCCCTTCTGGTACCGCTTCTCGTCAAGTATCACCAGTTTGAGATGCCATCGACGGAACTTCTTATGCTCTCTATCGGCGCCGGAGTACTGGGTGCCGTGCTGATTGAGGTGAACGCGCATCGTAGTCGCCGCTGGCAGAAACGCAGCTACCCCGAGCTTGAGGTGGCTTCACTGAGCTTCTTCCCTTCCGCGACGAAATAGCTCAAGACCGCATCTTCCCCTCAGCAGTCGTCTAAGAACCGGTGCCGTAACATCTAATGAACGGCACCGGTTCGGCGTTTAAACTCTTTCGGATGCTCTGCCTCGCCGTAACGTAAAAACCGCCGTATACCTGAACGGCACAATTTACACTTTCTGAACTTTCAAAACCTCATCTTGCGCTCGCGCAGGTTTACGCCTAAAGTTACATGCAGATATTGTGATTCTAAGAATCACAAAACCATAGAACACAGGGTTGTTACTGGTAAGGCAGGCAAGACCTGAGTTGCTGAATCCCTTGAGGGAATAGATTCCCTAGGGTTCGTCGTTATACCCACGATGCTTTAATGCATCACGGTACGGTGGCAGGCAGCTCGGGTCTTTTTTGTTTCTCTCGGGGCGTTTTGCTCTGAGGATGCCGCCGGCAACATCCCTAACACACTATTCACCGTGCAAGGATAACAACGTGAAAAACCACGAACTTGGCGAGAAGATTCTGACGGGACTTGGCGGTTCCGAGAATATCGCCCACTTTACGCACTGCGCAACCCGTTTGCGCGTAACTCCCGCCGACAGGAGCAAGGTCAATACGGAACAGATTAAGAGCATCCCCGGGGTGCTCTCGGTCATTGAGCAGTCCGGTCAGACTCAGGTCGTGCTCGGCGATCGTGTTGAGGGGGTCTACAACGAGATGCAGACCCTGCCTGGCATGGCGAACCTTGGCGAAGATAATGCTGGTTCCAAGAAGGCTTCCGGGGGCAAGAAGGCTGGCTGGCTCACCAATATCTTCGATGTGCTCTCCGATTCCTTCCGTCCCCTGCTGTGGGCGCTGTTGGGCACCTCCATGATTCTGACCCTGATCGTGTTCTTGCAGCAGTTCGGTTTCTTCGGTCAATACACCGACCTGACCGGCCAGAGCGTGAACATCGATATTGTGAACGGTCCGCGACTTTCCGATGAAGCCGCCGGTAAGGCGCTCGAAGCCGAATGGATGAAGCAGTTCGCTTTCTGGTACATCCTTAAGGCTGCCGCTCTGTCGGTGCTGAACTTCATGCCCATTATGCTTGGCGCAACCGCCGCAAAGCGTTTGGGCGCGAATATGTGGGTTGGTGCGGCTATTCCGGCGGCGCTGATGACCAGCACCTTCCAGAGCCTCACCAAACTTGCTGACCCGGCTACTAAGATGCTTGACGTATCCATTATGGGTCTACACCTGCCGCTGTACGCCTACGATTACACCGGCCAGGTGTTCCCGCCCCTGCTGGCGGTTGCCCTCTTGGCACCTCTGGAGCGCCTGCTGAAGAAGATCATTCCGAACATGCTGCAGATGGTCTTCGTCCCCATGCTGTCCGTTATTATTCTGGTACCTGTAACCGCCTTCGTGGTGGGTCCCATCGGTATTGGCGTGGCTATGGGTATCTCTGACTTCCTGAAGAATGTTAACGATGTAGCTCCGGGAGCTGTGGGTGCGCTAATCGCAGGTCTGTACCTGTTCATGGTTCCGTTGGGCCTGCACTGGCCGCTGAACGCCGTGATGATTAACAACCTGCAGACCCTGGGCACCGACTTCATCCAGTCCCCCATGGGTGCTTACAATTTCGCCGTCTTCGGCGCGGTCACCGGTGTTGCTATTAGGGCTTCACGGAATAAGGAGCTTCGCCAGACTGCGGTGGGTGCTTCCATGTCCGGCCTGCTCGGTGGTATTTCCGAGCCTTCCCTCTACGGTGTGGTTCTACGCTACAAGCGGGTTATTCCCCTCATCCTGATACCGGCTGTGGCCGGTGGTGCCACCATCTCACTGCTAGGGGTCAAGTCGCACGCTTTCGCCTTCACCTCGCTCCTGTCGATTCCCGCAATGCAGCCTTCCGCCCTGTATGCTCTGGGCTTGGCAATTGCGTTCGGTGGTGCAATGACGGGTGTTCTGCTCTTCGGGTATGAGTCCAGGAACGCTGCAAAGGCTGCCGAGGCTCCTGCAGATTCCGCACGGGATGCGGCGGCAAGCGCATCTGCGAAGAAAGACTCCGCCGAGCAGGCCGGGTCAGCATCCGCAGCTGCAACCGCTGCAGCGCCCGCACTAGAGGCAGGTACCGTTCTTGAGGTGGCTTCTCCCTTAGAGGGTAAGGCCGTAGCGCTTTCCGAGGTTCCAGACCCGATTTTCGCTGCCGGTAAGCTCGGCGAGGGTGTTGCTGTTGAGCCGACCGGCACCACCGTGGTTGCACCTGCGGCGGGTAAAGTCGCAGCTACTTACCCCTCCGGTCACGCGGTGGGCCTCAAGCTGGATAACGGCGTGGAACTTTTGGTGCACGTCGGTTTGGATACCGTGAACCTCGATGGTGAAGGCTTTACCGTCAAGGTAAAGAAGGGAGATCAGGTTGCCGCTGGCGATACGCTGATCGAGTTCGATCCTGCGGTCATTAAGAAGGCCGGTTACCCGCTCATCACTCCGGTGATTGTGACCAATACCCGCAAGTTCGCCTCGGTTGAGGGCGTTGTGGGTAATGCAAATAACGCATCCACCGTTTTGAAGGTGACTACTAAGTAGGTTTTCCGGTGAGGCAAAAGCCCCGTGTGCAGTTGAGCTGCACGTGGGGCTTTTGTGATATTCCGTTGTTTAGTCATGGCGGCGGAGCCTCTTAAGCCCCCGGTTCATACTACGATTTTTTCTCCCACCCCACGTTAATCCACACATTGGGGTCGTAGTAGGGTGCTGCGAAGAGCGCGGGACCATAGTTGGCGAGTTTTTTGCGCACCGCAAGATAGTTGGGCCCGTTGTACAGCGGAATATAGGTGGCAACATCCTGCTGATGCTTCTGTTCAATGGCGTTGGCGCGTTCCAGCTGCTGGTGTGTATCCTCGGTTCCCAGCATCTGCGCCGCCATGCTGCGGATTTCTTCGGTGCTCCAGCCTTCCGTGACGGAAGCGTACAGGTAGTTAACCGCCTCCACGGGGGTTGGGGTGATGCTGTACCCGGTGAAAACCGCATCGTAGTCGCCAGCGGCGAGCGCAGTGCTGTATTCGTTGGCTGGGCGGGTTTCAACCTTGGCGTCAATCCCCATGCGCTTGAGTTGTTCCATCATGAAGTTGCTCATGGAAGCCACCGTTGGCTCGGTCGTGAAGTTGGTGATGGTCAGGGCGGCTTTTTCTTCGCCTTTGGTGTAAATACCTGCGCGAGTGTATCCGGCTTTCTCAAGGATTTTGACGGCGTTTTCGATGCTTGGTCTGCTGGGATAGTTGTTGCGGTACCCGTTTTGGAGCGGCAGGAAGCAGAGCGAGCCGGGCAGGGTTTCTTTCCAGCCAAGCTGTCCGAAACGTATATGCTGAATCTGTTTGCGGTCGATTCCGGCAACCACGGCCTGGCGTATGGGCAGTGGAACTTTGCGGGGGTTGAGCTGTAAAACGCCCGCGTAGAGCGCCATTCCGCGGCGAATTTCGATGTCTGCAACACTCGTGATGTCGTTGTAGGCGCTCACGGTGTTCACGTTAACAACATCAAGTTCTCCGGTTTTGAAGGATGCGCGTTCTTCGGCGCTGTCTTCTATCTCGTACCAGGTGATGGTATCGAGAAGGGGCTGTGTGCCCCACCATGCTGGATTTCGCTCGACTCTCAGGTATCTTTCGGCGGTATTCCACTCTTGAACTTTGTAGGGTCCCGCTCAGTATTTATCAAGGGGTTTATCAAAGCCGTTGTTGAAGAGCTCCGGGTCTTTTAGCGCCGGGTGCAGGAAGAAGCAGAGGCTTCCATCGGCTGGGTACCACGGGGTTTTCATGGTAATGCTGATGGTGTGTTTGTCACCTGCTTCTTCGATCGAGGCTATCTGTTTCCAGGCTCCCCCGTCGTGTATTCGGTAGTCGTTGCCGCCGTCGTCTTTGCCGCGCAGGATTTCCCAGGTGGTGCGCAGTGCCTCAATGTCGATAGGGGTTCCATCGTTAAACGTGGCTTTTGGGTTGATCTTGATGCTGATGGTTTGTGTACCGTTCGCGGTTTCGGCTTTGAACTCGGTAACGTAGTCGGGGTTGGTAGTGAGGTTTCCGGCGTAGTCGCTTATCCATCCCCCGGTGGCGGCCGCCGAGTTCACGGCCGCGTGAATAGTGAGCATTGAGATTCCGTACCCGGATTCAGAGGTAATGTTAAAGTTTGGTCCGATAGCTGGATATGACAGGTTGAGGCTGCCGCCTTCGCGCAACTCGGCTCTATCGCGCGGGTTGGTTGCTGTTGCTTCTTGAGAGTCTGTTCCCCAGCCCGAGCCGGGCAGTTCTGAAGCGTTGGTTCCGGATTGGCAGGCGGTGAGCACGCCGATTCCTGAGAGCGCAAGAGTACCAGTGAGCAGGGTTCTGCGAGAGACAGATACGTTCTTCATCGAAGCTCCTGAGGTTCTGGGGAGAATCTGTGCCGGGTGAGCTAGTTCGCCGTGAATGGGTAAAACATACCGGATGCACAACAGTAAAACATCCCTGCTTAATTATATCCCGGCTATCCTGCCTTTTGAGCTTATTTCACGCGGTTTCATGAGCTTTCGCAACACCCTTCATCTTTTGATCTTCGCCACGCTGATCTTGCCGGTGGCTGTCGGCGGCGGAGGTATATACCGCCTTCACTGGTTGGAATTACATAGGACCAGCACAGAACCTCAAGGGCTTCATCTCAGCGACTACTAGTATCTTTCAGAAAACAGCCCAGCAAAAGCAAGTGCCCCCAACCGCATATCGGTCAGGGGCACTTCGGCTCAACAGTGCTGCAAGATTGACTACTCCTGCCAGCCTACATTGACCCATAGATTAGCATCTGTATAACTTGTCTGGAACAAGCGAGGACCATAGTTTGCCAGCTTACTCTTCACAGCCGAGTAGCTCGGACCATTAGCGAAGGGCAAGTAAATAGCAACCTTTTCCATGTGGAGCTTCTCTACCTGGTTGGCAAGCTTAATCTGCTCATCCTTAGATTCAGTTGCCGAAATCTTAGCAATCAGCTTATCGATTTCGTCGTCACCCACACCGTTGTTAATATCCTTGGTGTAGAAGTACTGGGGGCTATCTGCCATATTCGCGCCTACAGCCCAACCGGAAAGCGTACAATCGTAACTCTTCGTACCCACGACAGAGTTAAAATTCGACTCTGGCTGATTATCGTTGGTTACTTTAATACCGGCTTGTTTAAGCTGTTGCTCTATTCGCTGGAATTTTGCTTGGGTGACGGTATCACTACCGAAAGTAGTAATCGAGAATCCTGCAGTCTTACCGTCCTTCTGGTAAAAGTCACCGCTCTTGGTGTACCCTGCTTCTTCCAGAATCTTCTTGGCAGTATCTGCTCCCGAATCCTTCGGAACGTTATCCTCATATCCCTTCTGGAAAGGCATAGCGAGCATAGACCCGGGCATTGGTTCTTCCCAGCCAACCTGCTTAAAGGTAACATCTGCTAGTTGAGAACGATCAACCGCTGCAAAAGCAGCACGGCGAACCGCCAGATCTGTAACGCGAGTAGCATTAAACTGCAAGTTCTGCACGCCAGTATTCTGACCTGAACGAATTTCAGTACCGTTCTGCCCCTTAACCGCGCTATAGGTTGCAGCATCGGTAAATCCTGCGGCATCCAGTTCACCGTTCTTAAATGCAGCCCGAAGAGAATCGATACCCATCTGACGCCAGATAATCTTCTCCAGCAATGGCTTCTTCTCGCCCCACCACTTATCGTTCGGAGCCAAAGTAATAACCTTCTCAGAAGAGTTCCAGTTACTTACCTTAAAAGGACCAGCCCAGTATTGATCCATAGGCTTATCGACAAAACCATCGTTGAACAGCTTCTTATCGACAAGAGCAGGATGTGTAGCAAACGTACCCAGGTCATCCGATAGATAGTATGGAGTTGAGAGAGTGATCTTTACATGGAACTTGTCACCATCGACAGCTTCAATACTTTCCATCTGCTCCCATGAAGGGTTGGGGATGATGTTGTAGCCTGAGTCTCCGCCACCCTTATAGATCTCCCAGTATGCCTTGACTGCTTCAACGTCAATAGGAGTACCGTCATTAAAGACCGCCTTGGGGTTAATCTTGAATTCTACGGTCTGAACCCCATCTTTAGTCTCCATCTTGTGTTCCAAACAGAAATCTTTGTTGATAGAGCGTTCGCCTGCAGGGTCCGTATTATAAAAACCAACAACGGCTGGTATGTTACAAGGGCCTCCAAAAGCTGCTAGGTTCTCTGTGGTATAGCCACTCTGAGTCATGGTGTTGAAGTCCGGGCCCAAAGCACTTACGGAAAGTTTCAGTTCGCCACCCTTCTTCAGTGAAGAGTAGTCTTGCTTGTTAATCTGCAGATTCTTGACAACTTCTTCCGCGCTAGAAGCTGCTTTGCCGCTTAGCTTGTCATCTTTTGAACCGCCACACGCAGCCAGTAAGCCAACACTTCCCAGGGCGACAGTGCCCGTCAGCAGGGTGCGGCGGTTGAAGGTTCTCTGAACGTTCATGATGAGGATTCTCCTTTACTGCCTCGAGTCTATACGATGTGACACATCACCTATGATTCAAGGCACATACAACAATGTTGCTTTTATAGTACAGAACCCCCTACCCCACCGCAAATAGTTTTCGTGCCTTACCAACCTACGGAATTTTCTACCGTGTAAAACCTGTAGATTCTCCCCCGTCATATATTCGCTTTTTTAGAATAAAACTAATTTTTATCCGCAAATGCGATAAAGCGCGAGCGGATAATATTTTGTCGAGCAGATAACGGGTTGTTATCTGCTCGACAAAATATTATCTGCTCGCCGGGTTAGGGTGAGTGCAAATGTGCATAACACCCACCCCATCTGTCAGAAAGCAAGTAAAACTACTTCACCCAACCAACCTTAGTCCAGTCGATGGTCTTGAACAGGAACGCACCATAGTTAGCGAGACCCTTCTTCGTGAAGACGTAGTGAGGACCGTTAGCAGCGCATCCTAAGAAGGCAAGTTCGGCGGTATGCTTCTTCTCGATCTCGTCGCATTTGAGGTTCCGCTCCTTATCGTCCTCAATCAGAAGCATTTCATC
The DNA here is from genome assembly GCF_001811455.1 of Rothia sp. HMSC065G12. Classification (NCBI taxonomy): domain Bacteria; kingdom Bacillati; phylum Actinomycetota; class Actinomycetes; order Micrococcales; family Micrococcaceae; genus Rothia; species Rothia sp. HMSC065G12. The sequence goes on along the minus strand of NZ_KV804801.1, from coordinate 44,456 downwards.
AATCATGGCGTCGATTTCGGGGCTGCCGATACCGTCGCTATTGGACGAGTGGAAGAACTGTTGGGTGGCGACCGTAGCATCGGGATTATTCGCCTCGTATCCCGCGAACGTGATGTCGTATTCCCAGTTGCCCAAGACCCGACCGAAATCGCCTTCGGGATGCTGATCGACCTCAATATTGAGCCCGGCTTCTTTCATATTCCGCGTAAAGGTCTGAGCCATACCCTTATCAACAGGATCGTCGCCAAAGATCACGATCTTGTAGTGAATCTGCTGCCCATCTTTCGCGTAGAACTCACCGTCTTTAGTGTATCCGGAGTCCTCAAGCACCTTCTTGATGGCATCTTTGGGACTGCCCTCTACCTTGGGGAATGCATCCTGATAGTACTCCGAGAACGGCATGTGGAGCATCGATCCGGGTATCTCTTCTTCATAGGGCAAGCCCTGGTACCGAATCTTGGCAAGGGCCTCCCGATCAAGCCCATAGAAAATAGCCTTCCGCACGGCGGCATCCTTGACCCGCCGGGGGTTCACATCGATACCGGAAACATGCAGGCGCACTCCCTTGTGGAGTTCCGTGCCCGCCACCGCCTTAAACTCGGAGTAGGCAGAGGCGGTCCCGGCAGCCGCAGCATCGATTTCGTCATTCTTGAAGGCCGCTTTCTTCGCTGGTTCATCCATCTGCCGGAAGATAATCTTCTCCAGCACGGGCTTATCGCCCCACCATTTATCGTTCGGCACCACCGTAACGGTCTTCTCGGAGGAGTTAAAGCCGCCGTCTTTGATCGTGAAGGGTCCACAGCCCCACTCGGGATGCAGATTATCCACAAAGCCCTCATTGAAGACCTTAGGATCTTCCAGCGCCGGATGCAGAATAAAGGTGAATAGGGCGTTCAAGGGGTAGAAGGGCTTCGAGAATGTCACCTTCACGTGAAAGTTATCTTCTTCGGCTTCCACGCTTTCAACGTATCCATAAATATCCGAGGCCACAATATTGTATTCCCCGTCAGCCTTTTGCTGAGTTTTCCAGGTGGCCTGCAGGGCTTTCACATCAATAGGCGTTCCGTCGTTGAACTTGGCCTGGGGATTCAACACGATCTTGACGATAACCTTCTCCCCCTCTTTTCCGGGGGTAAAAGACTGGGCATATTCTTTCCTGAGGGTCGTAGTACCGTCAAAGTCTAGGGTCCACAAGCCTGCATCATGAATGGTGCTCATAATGGTCTGAGTATCGGTCATATTGCCCGACGTAGTCCGGGGGTTGAAATCTGGTCCCATCGACCCGACCGGCAGCCGCAGGGTTCCGCCCTGTTTCAGCTCAGAAACCTCGTGAGCATTGATGTCGTAGAGGTCTTTAAGGTTTGCACCCTGCCCGGGAGCGGTAGTTTTTCCGTCCTTCGCACCGCCGCCACATGCGGAAAGCACACCGACGGTTCCAGCTGCCGCAGCTACGCCCAGCAGAGACCGGCGAGTCAGTGCATGAGGAATGAACGCTGCTGGGGTTTTGCTGATGCTCATGATGTGTTTCCTTACGTGTATGCGCCCTGCGATGGGCTTGGTGTTTCAGAGACTTTGAGATAACTTATGCAGTATTATGCATAAATTATCCATACCCAGAACCATACACCAAGCTTCACGCAAAGGGTAAGGAAAACAGTAATAATGTGTTGTAAATTACATATTTTTATGCATATTTACACATGTTTTGAGTGTATATTTTCTTATTTTTTCAGGAAATAATGAGCATAACTTACAATAATCTAGAATATTTACTGAATATCATGTGTGGCTATGAGGGCACAGACAAGGCGCATCCCTACTCCCCCACGAGGGAATGCAGGATGCGCCTTATACATATTTGTAGAACGCTCCCCTAATTTCTAGGGGCTATAGCTCAGCAGACTAGTTTGTGAATCCGATGCGCGACCACGCCGAAGGGTTGTACTGCGGATCATCAAAGAGAAACGCACCGTAGTTCGCCAGGTTCTTCTGGCAGCATACGATCTGCGGACCGTTGTAGAAGACGCTGCTCGTAGCAAATTCCTCCATATGCTTCTTCTCGATCTCGTTGCACTTGAGGTTACGTTCTTTAGCATCCTCAATGGAGAAGAGCTCTTCAATCATGGCGTCAATCTCTTCGGAACCAGCCCCATCGTTGTCTTCGCGGGAGTAGAACTGCTTGGTGCCTTCAGTACCATCGTTGCTGCTTACGCTGTACCCAATGAAGCTCAGTTCGTGCTCCTTGGCAGACATCACCTTACCCAAGTTACTAGCAGGCTGCTGATCGACATCGCTCTCAATGCCCAGATCACGAAGCTGCTGAGAGAGGAAACGCGCCAGAGATTTTATGGTGTTATCCTCACTAAAGTTGTTCACCACTACTTTCGCGCGTTTTCCATCCTTTTCATAGAAATCGCTGTTTTTAGCGTATCCGGCCTCTTCAAGAATCTTAGCGGCCGCAGCCTTCCGATCGGCTGCCTGCGGCATACTATCGGCATAGTACTCCGAGAACGGCATATGGATCCTCGATCCGGGCAGGGCCTCGTTGAACGGCAAACCCTTAAAGCGAGTATCGGAAAGCGCCTTACGATCCAAGCCCACCATAATGGCGCGGCGAAGCGGAGTATCAACTTTGACGGGGTTCATCACCACACCGCCTGCAAAGAGGCGCTGGCCCTGGCGGAACTCGGCATTTTTAACATTTTCCAGTTCCTTGTATACGCTCACGACGTTAGCGTTTACGGCGTCAAGCTCGCCATTGGCAAAGGCGGAACGCTGCGCAGGGGTATCGAGCAGGCGGAACGTAATGGATTCGAGAACCGGTTTTTCGCCCCACCATTTGTCATTTCGTGTGACGGTCAGCGTTTTCTCGGTTGAGTTCCAGCCGCCTTCGGCAACCTTAAACGGTCCTGCCGCATAATCGGAATTCGGCTTATCCACTAGACCATTGGCAAAGAAATCGGTATCCGTCATTTTCGGATGCACCACATAGCTGAAGAGGCTGGCAATCGGGTATGAAGGCTTCGACATCGTGACCTTCACGCGGGTTGCGCTGCCGTCTTCTTCGATTGACTCAATATTTGGGTACAAACCAGTGCTCTGAATCTGATAAGTCTTGTTGTCTGAAAGAACTTTATGAGTCGCTCTTAGCGCTTCAATATCGAGCGGGGTACCATCGTTGAATTTTGCCTTTTCATTCAACGTGATATGCAAAACCTGTTTGCCGTTCTCCATTGCGGAGGTGAACTCGGTGCAGAAGTCGGGGTTGGGTGAAGTTTTGCCTTCGTAATCTTGCTGCCACAGACCACTCGTGAGCAAAGAATTATACGAAGAGATAGCACGAGCATTATCGCCAACGGCGCCCTGAGTATGCAGAGGATTGAAATTTGGTCCCAAACTGGTAACCGCCAGACGCAGCTTTCCGCCGGATTTGAGGGCAGAAATATCCTGCTTATTAATTTTTACGAGGTCTGCGATATTCGCACCTGCCGTTGCTGCAGCCTGAGTAGAGCCGGAACCACCGTTCTTGCCGGAACAAGCCGCAAGCATACCAGCGGTGCCCAGTGCAGCACCACCTGCGAACAGGGTGCGGCGGTTCAGAGTGGAGTGAGCTTTCACGAGCGTATTCTTTCTATCACCGACAAACGCACAGTCTAGCGCTACCGCCCGTGGTAGCGGCGTTTGATACATCTTAATTGTATTCATAGAATTGCAGAGCGAGAATTTATTTCCTGCAATCTCAAATACTGGTAATTCATATCACTATTTCGCTTTATCGCATAATATAAATTTTTATCTCTTTAAAACGTTGCGGGGATGATTCTCATAGAAGAATCACCCCCGCAACACACATGCGGTTCTACGAAACCGACTCTAACGCTACATCGGGAAGGTCTGCACCATCCGGGTAGTAGCAAGCATAACCGTGGTCTTCGCCGTCAAGCGTGATAACCTCGGGTTTTTCTTCCAGGCACCGCTTCTGCTTATCCTCAGGAAGCAGCTTAAAGATGGGGCACCTGCTGGAGAAGCCGCATCCTACCGGGGCATTGACCGGAGTGGGCAGGTCGCCATCCAGCATGATGCGCTGGCGCTTAGCCTCAACCTCCGGGTCTGGCACGGGAATAGCCGAAAGCAAAGCCTTGGTATACGGGTGAATCGGGTTATCAAAGACCTGATCCACGTGACCAATCTCGACGATGCGCCCCAGGTACATAACCGCAACCCGATCAGAAGCGTGGCGAATCACGGCGAGGTCGTGCGCCACCATCAGGTAACTCAGACCCAGGCTCGCGCGGAGTTCCTCAAGCAGGTTAATCACGCCCGCCTGAACGGAAACATCCAACGCCGAGACGGGCTCGTCCAGCACCACAAGTTTCGGGTTCACAGCAAGCGCACGGGCAATACCGATACGCTGGCGCTGACCGCCCGAGAACTGGTTCGGGAAGCGGTTCACGTGATCGGGCTGCAGACCCACGATCTTCATCAGCTCAACCACGCGCTTCTTAATATCTGGACGCTTCATACCCTGGTTTTCCAGAGGTTCAGCAAGAATCTCATAGACGGTAAAGCGCGGGTCAAGGGCGCCCGTGGGGTCTTGGAAAACCATCTGCTGGTTCTTGCGCAGTTCAAGAAGCTCACTGACAGATTTATGATCCTGCGTAGAGACACCGTTAATCAGAATCTCGCCATCGGTTTTCTTGCTGAACTCCATAATTTCCAGCAGCGTGGTGGTTTTACCACACCCGGATTCGCCCACGATCGAGAAGCATTCACCCTCACGAATATCGAAAGATACGCCGTCCACGGCCTTTACGGTACCCACGCGGCGCTTCATGAGAGAGCCCTTCATGAGCGGGAAATGCTTCTTCACGTTGCGCACTTCAAGCACCGGCGCGCGATCTTCGCGCGGAATGCTTTCAAACTTCGAAACGGGAGTTTCAGGAACGGTATAGAGTTCTTCGGCCGTCTTACTGATGAGATCCTGCGAGATAGTGCAGGAGGAGTAGTGCCCCTCACCAGCGCCCTTGAGCGGAGCGAGCTCGGGCTCACCAGCATCGTCCTTGCAGCACTGACCGCCGTTTTTGGCGACGGGGCAACGCTCACGGAACGAGCAGTGATCCACCGGGTACAGCAGATTCGGCGGAGTACCCTCAATGGGCACCAAAGAGGTCTTCTGCGAGCGATCCACGCGAGGAACCGCACCCAACAGACCGATGGTGTAGGGATGGCTGGGGTACTTATAAAGGTCTTCAGCCTTAGCGATTTCTACCGGTTTACCCGCGTACATCACCAGAATGTCATCGGCCATACCAGCGACGACACCCAAGTCGTGGGTAATCATGATAGTCGCCGCACCGGTTTCGTCCTGCGCCTTATCCATAACCTCAAGCACCTGCGCCTGAATGGTGACGTCAAGCGCGGTGGTAGGCTCATCCGCAATAAGCACGCGCGGATCGTTGGCAATTGCCATTGCGATCATGATGCGCTGGCGCATACCGCCGGAGAACTCATGTGGGAAAGAACGCAGACGGTCGGCCGGGGAAGGAATACCCACTAAGCGCATGAGTTCGATAGAGCGATCTTTAATCGCCTGCTTGCTCATACCCTTATTGTGGATTTTGAGGACTTCGGCAATCTGATCCCCGATAGTGTACACCGGAGTCAGCGAAGACAGCGGATCCTGGAAGATCATGGAGATGTGCTTGCCGCGGTACTGGCACATTTCCTTATCGCTCAGACCCAGCAGTTCGGTGCCGTTGTATGTGATAGACCCGGTAATATCGGCGGTCGTAGGGTGAAGCCCCATAATCGCCATAGATGCCACGGATTTGCCCGAACCGGATTCGCCAACGATACCTAGGGTTTTACCGGCGTAAAGGTCAAAATCAACGCCGCGCACCGCATGTACAACACCGTTTTCGGTATTGAAGCTAACATGCAGGTCTTTAACACTCAGAACGGGAGAAGTGCTCATGAGTTTTATGCCTCCTCATTCTGGGTGGATGCCTGAGCATCGGGATTGGGGTCGGTTGATGGTGCTGCAGCGTCGGCTTCCTGACCCTGCGCGTCTTCGACTTTGGATGCCGATTTCTGGCTCTTAGCTTTCTTTGACTTCTTGATCTTACCGACCGACATGGAGGTCGGGTCGAAGGCGTCGCGCAGGCCATCATTCATGAGCGAGAGCGGCCCCACCAGCAGGAAGAAGAAGATAACGGGGAACCAGAACATATGCGGCAGGGTATTAAGCTGCTGCGCGGCATCGGAAATCAACGACCCTAGTGAGTAGTTCGGATAGGTAATACCGATGCCGATAAAGGAGTACGCAACCTCAGAGAGCACAGCGATCATGATGCCGGTCGTGAAGTTCAGCACGAGCATCGAGCCGATATTCGGTACGAGGTGCCGCAGCACGATCTTGAAGGGGTGTACGCCCATGTAACGTGCTGCCTTCACGTAATCGCGCCCAATCAGGGATTGCGCCATCGCACGAATCACACGGGCAGGCCCCATCCAGCCGAATACAATCAGCACAGAGGAGAGCACAATCCACGTGGGAACGGTCTTCTGAATCTGCTTACCGATCTGACCGTTGATGAAAATCGCCAAAATCAGCAGCGAGGGAACCATAATCATGGTTTCCAAGAGGAAGAGCATAACCCTGTCGATCCAGCCACCAAAGTACGCCATCACACAACCGTAGATCGCGGAGATAATGACGGTGGCGATACCCACGACCAGACCGATTTCCATTGAGGTCCACACGGCTTCGCTCATCATGGCGAAGAGATCGTTACCGCCCACGGTGGTGCCAAACCAGTGCTCTGCGGAGGGGCCTTCACCGCCAAGGGTCATAAAGTCAGATTCGGTTGCGGAGTACTTGGAAACATATTTGCCGAAGTACCCAAAAAGCCCCACACAGATAAAGACGATAAGCCCGAACACCGCAGCCTTGTTGCGCAAGAAGCGGCGGAGGATAATCACATTCTTGTTGAGAACTTTAAAGTCACCATTCTGCACGACAGGTACCGTGCTTGTTTCAGTTACCTGGCTCATGAGATCCTCACTCGGGGGTCGACGATCGTGGTCGCGATATCGGCGATAATGGCACCGATGGCGAACAGCACGGAACCGTAGGCGAGAGTAGCGGTCGCAGCGTTCACATCCTGCTGACCAATCGCATCAATAGACCATTTACCGATGCCGGGCCATGCAAACACGGACTCCGCAAAGAAGGCACCCGCAAAGATGGTGGGAATGGTGTATGCAATCGACTGTGCCACCGGGATAAAGGACACACGCAGGGCGTGGCGGGTAATCGCCTGGTTACGGGTGAGTCCTTTCGCGCGAGCGGTACGCACGAAGTCTGCGTTCACGTTATCGAGCAGGTATTGCCGCTGAGCAATCTGATAGCTAGCCCATCCGAAAATCGTCATACAGAAGGTCGGCACCACATAGTGCGCCGCCATGTCTATGGTGGTATCCCAGAAGCCTGTTACACCGGGCGTCGAAATACCGGTCACATAGAAAATCTTTTCGCCGCCGTTTTCAACCACAATGTTGTTAATGGCGGTCGCTCCCTGCTGCACCACGAAGTATGCCACGGGGGCAGGAATAATATAGACGAGATAGGAATACCCGGTAATAACCCGGTCGGAAAACTTGTACTGACGCGCTGCCGAGTAAACACCCAGCGCCACACCGATAATAATGGTCAAAATAGTCGCTGCGAGCATCAATCTGGTAGAAACCCACAGGCGCTGACCGAATTCCTGATTGATATATCCGCTGTTTGGGCTGCGTCCCCAATCAAATTTGGTGACAACATTCGTCAGCCATTGAATGTATCTGTCCCACGCACTCATTTCGGGGTCGAGTCCGAGGGAGGCGAGAGTGCGATTCACCTGTTCAGGCGAGGGGCGCGGCACCTTTTCCTGCTCCAAAAGGGCAGGTTTTAGCGTGGTAACAGCCGCAAAATAACCCATAGTCGTGGTTAAGAAAACCATCACGAGGTAAGTGAGCGACCTCCGGAGGATATACCTAAACATGGGGCGGTTCCCCTCCTAGATATTCTGGTTTCGTAGGCATGTGTGTTACAGCTTCCGTCATCGGATAATCCAGTGACTACAGTCACTAGAAGCGTAGTTCCTTTATCTTATATTTACATTCGGGTATCCACCAAACCCACATCGCCTTAAAATCAGCCGACAAGCACCATTTTGCGGGGTACTGCGAGGAGTTGGGAGGCGGCATCCCCGGTATCGCTATCAAAATAAGGTTCGGCAAAAAGTTACGAAAGATTTACACACACCGAAGATTTGTGGCGTCATATTTTTCCAGAACGCCTCAAACCCTCTCCAGACCCCAAAAAATCCACGAAAAACCATGTAAACAGGAGCAAAACCAACATCTAAAATAAGTAGGCCCTAACTTATATTTTCGGGATTTAGGGCAAAAAAATTTTATGAATCTCATACTAAAAGCACCCCGTATCCTGTGATTTATGAATGGCATCACAGGGTACGGGGTGAGAATGTATCTCTTTTACACGTGACTTTCTACGTTCGTTGAAATTCTAGAACCGGTTACGGTACTCACTCGCAGCCGCACCGGTGCTGAAAGCACGAATATTGTGGGCGATCAGTTCCTCCGGATTTACGGGGCGCCCACCGGCAGCATGCGGGGTGATCACGATATTCTTCGCATCCCAGAGGGGCGAATCGGAGGGGAGCGGTTCGGTCGCCGTCACGTCCAACGCAGCGCCCGCAATCGAGCCGGAGTTTAGGGCGGCGATGAGCGCATCCTCATCAACAGTGGTACCGCGCCCGACGTTAATCAGGTAGGCGCGCTTGGGCAGCAGCTGCAGCTTATGGGCATCGAGCGCTTTGAAGGTCGAATCGCTGGTGGGAAGCACCATCACGAGAATATCCGTAGTTGGCAGGTATTCATCGATTTGTTCGGTCGCAATCACCGGGAATCCAGAGCGCTCCCCCGCGCTCTGTGCAACGCCGGTTACGTTCGCGCCAAAAGCCTTGAAGAGCCGCGCTGTCTCTTGACCAATCGAACCAAAGCCCCACACGAGCACATTGGCATCAAGCAGGGTGGTGACCTGGTCTTTCGGATGAAGTTCCTGCGCGCCGCCTAGCTCCTCAGCCCAACGATGCTCGGCCGTTGCCTGCGCCAGCGTCGGCAAGAAACGCACGAAGTTCAGGGTCAGCGCGAGCGCATGTTCCGCAACGGTTTTCGAGTGCAGACCCACACCTGCACAGATGGCGGCATCTGGGGTGAATCCCGCCACACGCACCGCATCCGGCCCCGCAAGAAGCGCCTGAATAAGCCCCACATTTTTCATGCGTCGGGCGGAATCCGCGAGCTGATCGGCGGTATTCGCCCAAGCAATCAGAACTTCGGCATCGGTATCTTCCTCGGCAATGGGTTCCGTGGGGTTGTAGTGCCGCACGATATCGCCGGGTTCAAGCCCTAGTTTCTCTTCGTCGAGCGTAATTGAGGTAGGAATCAGAATCTTCATGGGTCCTCCTGTGGATGGTGCATGCAGGCTAACGTTCAGCGACGAAGGCAACCCGCATCCCGTGTGAGGGGGTTAACAATTATTCCCCTCCAGCATAGCGTGCGAGGGGAATAACTGTATAGGGTTACCTAAGAAGTCGCTAGGGCTTGGTGCCGCGCGAAGGTTCGCCGGCATCCTCTCGACCCTCGCCACGAGGCTCGGTTTTCGCCGGTGCATCGGATGCGCTACCGGCAAATTCCGGGTCGATCACGGTATGCGATTCACCCTGCATTTTCTTCAGGCATTCGGCATCTTTCGCCGCCATTTCGGGCGTGATGACATCAATGGCGCCGGTTGCCGAACGCGCCACATCGGTAGTAGTGTGCGTTTCGATGGTGGTGGCGAGCGCATCCTCGCGGATGAAGAGAAGCAGAAGCGCGGAGATTAGCCCGAGTGGTGCCAGGTAGAGGAAAAGTGGGATCAGGGCATCATTGTAGGCGTTCACGATAATGCCGTGAATCGGCTCGGGAATCCGGCTGACGAGCTCGGGAGTCAGGGAGGAGGTTCCGTGTTCCCCCGCCGAGGCTACTGCTTGCGCGGGCATGCGTTCACTGAGCAGGCTGCTCAGGCGTGAGGTAAACAGGCCGCCCACGAGTGATGCGCCCACGGTTGAGCCGACTTGGCGGAAGAAGTTGTTTGCCGCGGTGGCGGTTCCTACGACGGTGATGGGGAAGGCGTTTTGCACGATGAGGGTGAGGAACTGCATCGACATGCCCAGGCCCGCACCCATGACCGCCATGTAGCTGCAGAAGATCCAGGTGGGGGTGCTCGGGGTGATGGTGGAGATTAGGTAGAGCCCGAGCGCCACGAGTGCGGTACCGGTGACCACATATGCCTTGTATTTGCCGCGTGCGGAGACCAGCCGCCCGGTAATAATGGAGACCACGAGCAGGGCACCCATGAGGGGAATCATGAGCAGACCCGCCACGGTTGCGCTCACGCCCAGGGACATTTGCAGGTAGGTGGGAATGTACTCGACGGCACCGAACATGGCAACGCCAAGGGCGAGAGAGGCGCCCAGGGTGAGCAGGAAGTTGCGGTTGGTGAAGAGGTACATGGGCATGATCGGCTCTACGGCGCGGTTTTCAACCGGGATGAAGATCAGGGCCGCGACGACGGATGCGATGAGAAGCCCAATAATCTGCGGGGAGTTCCAGGCGTACTGGTTGCCGCCCCAGATGGTGGCAAGCACGAGCGCGCTGGTTCCTGCCATGAGAATAATGCTGCCCAGGTAGTCTATCTGCCGCTTTTCGCGGTCTTTGAGCGCGGTGTGCGGGAGCAGGAAAATGACGGCAAAGATTGAGAGTATGGCAAGCGGCAGGTTAAGCCAGAATGCCCAACGCCAGCCGGGACCCTCAGTGATCCACCCGCCGATGAGCGGCCCGGCGACCGAGGAGAAGGCGAAGACGCCGCCGATAATACCCATATATTTACCGCGTTCGCGGGCGGGGATTACATCTGCGACCACGGATTGGGAAAGAATCATGAGGCCGCCACCGCCGACTCCCTGGAGTGCGCGGGCGACGATTAGCCAGGTCATATCGGGGGCGAGCGCGCCGATGATAGATCCTGTCATGAAGGAGAGGATGGCAAAAATCAGGAAGGGTTTACGCCCGAACTGGTCGGAGAGTTTGCCGTACACCGGCATGGTGATGGTGGAGAGCAGGATGAAGGTGGCAATTACCCAGCTCATATGCTCCACGCCGTGCAGTTCGCCCACAATGGTCGGCAGTGAGGGTGCGAGGATGGTTTGGTTCAGTGCCGACATGAGCATCACGATGACCAAGCCGGAGAACATGAGCGCTATTTGATGTTTTTTAGCTTCAGCCGTGGTGGCTTCAGCGGGTTTGTCTGAGTGCGACGTCATTCCTAGTTTTCCTTCAGCAGGGCTTGAAAAGTTTTGACGGTGTTGTGGATGCGCCGCTCGACCTCGTCTTCGTCGGCAATATCCTTGGCGAAGTGCAGCTGCCGCAGCACCGCGGATGCGAGCTGGACTGTGGCACGGGTGCGTTCTTCGGCAGTTTCTGTTAGCGGCATATTCTCGGGGCGGGTTATCAAAGGGCCGCGCCTTCCTGCGGTATTGAAGGCATCCCAATCGACGGTGTTGAGGTAGTCGATGAGCACCTGTTCGCAGTTGATATGGTGTACCTTCAGCCGGTGCCTGAATTCGGGGAATTCGTCGATGCGCTCCCGGAATTTTGCGTGGTCGGCAAAGTTGAAGCTATGCCGCACGATGTACAGCAGCAGATGGGTGATACGCACGATGAGATTGTCGTTCTCGTGCGCCCGATCGCTGGCGAGCAGCTCGTCGGTGATGGCGGGGGCGCGCAGGCCGAGCACCGCATCCTCTTTAGTTCCGAAGTAGTTGAAGAAGGTGCGGGGCGAGATTCCAGCTTCCGCAGCGATGTCTTCGACAGTACTGCCGCGCATACCGTGCTGGCGGGCTAAGCGCAGGGCGGTTTCGTGAATGTTCACCCAGGTGCGTTCGCGGCGGCGTTCACGCAGGCTTGTCTCGGCGCGACTCGGCTCAGGTTTTTGCATAACTGCAATTATTGCATTTATGCACTTTTTGCACAACTGCATTATGTGGGCGACGCGGCGTGTCCTGCCTCTCCCCCACAGAAGACAAGATGCTAGGCATAATAATAAGGTGAACTTTTTTTCACCCGCATACCTCGACTTTCTACCCGATTGGCTCAGGATTATTCTGTTCTTCGCAGACCTGAGCATCCGTGTGCTGTCCCTATTCTGGCTGCCCTACAACCGCAAGCCCGTGGTCGCACTCGGCTGGCTCATGGCTATCTTCTTCATCCCGTTCATCGGGTTCCTAGCCTTCCTAATTTTCGGGTCCTCTCACCTTCCGCAATACCGGCGAGCCCGGCAGCACGCCATGAACGACCTGATCCGCGAGACCACCGGCGGCACCCCGCAGCTCACCGACTCCGACGGGCTCAACGAAGCAACCCTGGTCGCCAGCCAACTCAACTACAAGCTCGGTTCGCTCCCCCTCGTCGGCGGAAACTCCTTCACCCTGCACAACGACAACCACGAAGCCATGCGCATCATGGCGCAGGAAGTCAACAAAGCCCAGCGGTACGTTCACTTCGAGTTCTACATCACCGCCTACGACGAAGCCTCCAAAGTACTTTGGGATGCCCTCTTCGCCGCCCAAAAACGTGGCGTGCGGGTGCGCGTGCTCATCGACCATATCGGCTCGCGCAAATACCCTTCATACCGGCAGCTGACAAAAATGCTCAACGAATCGGGTATCGAATGGCGCCTGATGCTGCCCGTCAAACCCTGGCGGCTGCAATGGCAGCGCCCCGACCTGCGCAATCACCGCAAAGTCCTCGTGATAGACGGCGCAGTGGCATTCTCAGGCTCGCAAAACGCCATCCACCGCTCTTACGACCTCAAAGAAAACGTGCGTAAAGGTCTGGAATGGAAAGACCTCACCTTCTCATGCACCGGTCCCATCGTCGAAGAACTCAACGCCGTGTTCGTCTCCGACTGGTACTCCGAAACAAACCAGCTGATCCTCGAAGAAATTGAGGCGAAAATCCCCTACGTTCCAGGCTCAATGCGCGCCCAAGTGGTTCCCTCCGGCCCCGGGTTCGAGACGGAAAACAACCTGCGTCTAATCAACTACATGATCTATAACGCAGAAAAACGCATCACCATCTGCTCACCCTACTTCGTGCCCGACGAAACCCTGCTGCAGGCACTCACCAACGCAGCGTTCTCGGGCATCGAAACCACCGTGATCGTCTGCGAAAAAGGCGACCAGTTCCTCCCCAATATGGCGCAGCGCTCCTACTACGAGACGCTGCTGCAATCCGGGGTACGCATTCTGCAATACCCCAGCCCCACAGTGCTGCATTCCAAGTTCATGTACGTAGATGACGAAATGGCGTTTATCGGCTCCTCGAATATGGACCCCCGCTCATTCTCGCTCAACCTCGAAGTATCAACCTTTATCGCAGACCCCGCTATGGTGGATGCGCTCGCCGACGTTGCGAAAACCTACGAAAGTATCTGCACGGAATTGCGTTATGGCCCGTGGTCCTCACGCCCGCAACGCATTAAAGTCACCGAAAATATCTGCCGACTCTGGTCATCGCTCCTGTAAAACTCGGGCTGGGAAAGCCCGTAACATGAGGGAGTTCGGCATGACCGCGCTCTCGAAGCGGTACCTGCGGCTGTGGTGATAACCGCGTGCAAGTGCACCTTCTGCCGCCTCTGAAAGACCAGCTGACATGGGGTTTTATACCGATTCGCCGTATCCGCGATGTTTTCTTCCGCGAATGCAGAAAACGCACGATCGCCCGCACCCGTCGCGGACGCATCGCGCGTCGTCCATTTCTACCCAAAAATATAGTATATAGCCTATCGCCACATGCGATTTCCCGCGTGTATCGCCGAGGGTTTAATCTGCAGCCACTCCGGACTGGGCAGCCGCACGGCCTTCTTGCACCCCGACAGAGCCGTGATAATCGACTCGCACCGGCGGTTGAACTCAACCGTATGCCGCTTATCCACGATCTGCCCCGGAAAATGGCGGTGCATCTTCGACACCGAATCGCTGCTCTCCTGCAGACCGTGCCCGGTATGGCCCGGCACATGCTTCACAATCACCCGATGCGCCCGAATAGCCGCAGTCAGCTGTTCCATCTCGGCGATAACCCGGGCATCCTGCACGCCCTCACGCACCCAATAATCGAAAGCCCAACGGCTGTGCGCCAGCCGAAGAAGAAAAGTCAGCGCGCCCAAGGAATCAGTGTTAATAATCAGGCGGCGACCGCCGTGATAAAACACGTGAAACGCCGCGAGCATCGCCGAAAGCTCACCGGTCATAATATTCACGGCATCATAGTGGGTGTGAAAATAGAAGCCGTCCTCACTCACCCCGGCAATGCCCATGCGCCCACCGCGCAAATACTTCTTATTATGGGTGGCGCGAAAGGAACAATCGGTAAACACGTTATAGTCCACGAGCTGATTTTCGGGAACCTCTGCCAACGTATCAGCGATCATCTGCTCGGTCAGCTGCTCGGCACGATCCTGAAAATAGCGCATCGTCTCGGCGGCATCCGTACCGGCAAGACGCACATGCACCTCACCCAGCGAATGGTTATCGTAAGGGTCAAGCACCTTCTCAAACGCCCGGTACTCCATCGCCTTCTTAAGCTGCTCACAATTACGAAAAAGAAGCTTCAAATCGTGCCGGTCGGCAGCAACCGTCACCAGGTGGTGCGTATAATCCGAAGGAATAACATCCCAGGCATTAAGCACAATGCGCCCCAAAGTCTTCGGGTGCACCACATCGCACGGGTCAAGAAGCGAATGCATACACGATTCAACCACCGGTTCCTGGTTGATGACAATGCGCTCACCGTTTTCACGCGAAATATAGACAAGAGCCGTGAGGGTGCTGTAACAGTACCCCTTGGTTTTACGGGTGTATTCGGCGACCGCAATCACAGCCACGCCCCGAGTTGTATAGCCCGCCGGGTATGAGGTGCTGTAGTCGGGCGCCTCCCAGGTTAGGGTGCACCGTTTAATATGAGCCGGTGAGAATCCCACGTGTGTACACCCCCTTGCCGCATAGTCTCCTTCTTTCGTGTAGTGAGGAATTGTTCCACTATCTTTTATATGCTCGCCGGTGTCTGTGCGCAAACGTTGAACAGGTTATTTTACAGTCAGCGAAGAACCTTAAAAAGGGAAGCTAAAACCGTTTCTTGGCGGGAATTATGCGCGGTGAATGGGAGGTTCTGCCCCGCTCTGGCGCGCATCTGTGCGACGGTGTAGGGTTGGAGTTATCCGGTATATCTAACCTTGAGAAGGAGCACACCATGATCGGTGTTTATGCAGGTGTTTCGGTCAAGCCCGAGCACGTTGAAGAGTTCCTGGCATCCGTCCCCGCTCTCGTCGATGCATCGCGCAAGGATGCGGGCAATATCAGCTACGATTTTGGTCCCGCCGCCGGTGAGACCCCTGCGGGTGAACCGCGCACTTTCGCGTTTATTGAGCGTTGGGAGTCACAGCAGGCACTCGAAGCACATATGGCGACCGAGCATTTCGGTGCCGCTGTGAAAACCTGGGAGCCGCTGCTCGCCGCAGAGCTGGACGTGCGCATCTTCGAGATGTAGCGCCAGCTTTCCCTGCTAAAAAGAGCCTTTATTTGAATAAAGAGGGTTTTTCGCCGCTTTATTCAAATAAAGGCTCTTTTTATGCTCGGTCAATAGGCGACTAGATTCCCTCCGGGAGGATGCGCACCCCGCCCTTATCGGCAGAGGCGGCCAGCATCCCGTAAACCTTCAGCGCATTCGAGACCTGACGTTCACGCGGCTTAGTGGGCTTCCACGGGAGGGCGCCCTTCGCCTTGCGCCGCGCCTCCAAAACCTCGTCCGGCACATTCGCCCGCAGGATGCGGTTGTGCACGTCAATCTCGATCTCGTCGCCGGTTTCCAGCAGACCGATAGCGCCACCGGCGGCAGCCTCCGGTGAGACGTGGCCGATCGAAATGCCCGAGGTACCGCCCGAGAAACGCCCGTCGGTAATGAGTGCGCAGCTTTTGCCCAAGCCCAGGCCTTTCAGGTACGAGGTGGGGTACAGCATTTCCTGCATGCCGGGGCCGCCCTTCGGGCCTTCATACTGAATCACCACAATATCGCCGGGGTTCACGTGCTTCGACAGAATCTCAAACACAGCTTCATCCTGCGACTCAACCACGAATGCCTTACCCACGAAGTGGAAAAGTTCTTCATCAATACCGGCGGACTTGATGATCGCACCGTTCTGGGCGATATTGCCGCGCAAAACCGCCAGACCGCCGTCTTTCGTGTAGGCATGCTCCACGGAGCGAATGCACCCGTTTTCGGCATCCGTCTCATGCGATTCGTACTTGTTCGCGGTCGAGAACGCCTGCGTGGTGCGCACCCCGCCGGGTGCGGCAAGAAACAGTTCTTGAGCCTGCTCGCTCGCGGTACCGGAACGGATATCCCATTCGGCAAGCCATTCATCCAGCGAATCCGCATGAACAGAATGAACGTTCTTGTGCAGCAGCCCGGCACGGTTCAGCTCACCCAGCAGCGCGGGGATACCGCCCGCACGGTGCACATGCTCAATGTGATACTTCGTAGAGTTCGGTGCAACCTTCGCCAGACAGGGCACCTTACGCGAAATACGGTCGATATCGTCCAGCGTGAAGTCAGCGCCAGCCTCATGCGCAATAGCTAGGGAGTGCAGTACAGTATTGGTGGAACCGCCCATAGCCACATCCAGCGCCATAGCGTTCTCAAAGGCTTCCTTGGTGGCGATAGAGCGCGGCAGAACGGACTCGTCATCCTGCTCGTAGTAGCGCTTCGCCAGGCCAACGATGCGCTTACCCGCCTGCAAAAACAGTTCTTTACGCGCGATCTGGGTCGCAAGCGTGGTACCGTTGCCGGGCAGTGCCAGACCAATCGCTTCATTCAGGCAGTTCATGGAGTTTGCGGTAAACATGCCCGCGCACGAACCACACGTGGGGCAGGCGTTCTTCTCAATCTGGGCGAGCGCGGTATCGCTCACGGAATCATCCACCGCCATGACCATTGCATCCACCAGATCCAGGCGGTGCTCCACAACGCCTTCAACGCCCTCGCCGGATTCCATGGGACCGCCCGACACGAAAATTGTGGGGATATTCAGGCGCATTGCTGCCAAGAGCATGCCGGGGGTGATCTTGTCGCAGTTCGAGATACATACGAGCGCATCCGCACGGTGAGCGTTCACCATGTATTCGACCGAGTCGGCAATGAGGTCGCGTGAGGGCAGGGAATAGAGCATGCCGTCGTGGCCCATCGCAATGCCGTCATCAACCGCAATGGTGTTGAATTCTTTCGCCACGCCGCCAGCCTCACGAATAGCGCCAGCCACCAGGTCGCCCATATTTTTCAGGTGCACGTGACCGGGTACGAACTGGGTGTAAGAGTTGGCAATCGCAATAATCGGTTTGCCGAAATCATCATCACCCATGCCGGTTGCGCGCCATAGAGCGCGGGCACCCGCCATATTGCGACCGTGAGTTGAGGTGCGTGAGCGTAATTCGGGCATGTCTTTACCTTCCGTTGTGATGCATCTATAGATTCTACGCGCAGGCGGGCGCCCAATCATCGAAGGGTTACTTTGGTTTCATATGTTGGCATGCCGTGATGCTTGGTCATGAGCTGTGCCTGTGGCGCGCCGAAGGGTGAGTATGGATGCGGCGCGCACCTTATGCCGCGGGGCGGGCAAGGATGCCGGATCTGCGGCAGATTTGCCCCCTTGAGACTATATCCCCGTGCAGCGTGGAATGAGTCTATTATGCCCCCTATGCTGGTGGGGTAAGAACTCCCGCCGCGTGATTTGCGCCAGCTAGCGAACAAACGCTACGCAAGCGCACGAAGACTCGTACGGCCGCCCCCTTTATCTTCTCCATTGGATGTATCTTCTATGTCTCACTCCCCCGCCTCCTTCCGCAACACCGTGATCTACCAAATCTACCCGAAGTCATTCTATTCTGCGCACGGGCGGCCAACCGGCGATATTTGCGGCATTATCGAGAAGGTGCCCTATGTGGCATCGTTGGGGGTGGGCATGGTGTGGTTCAACCCGTTCTTCGCCTCGCCCCAGCATGATAACGGCTACGACATTTCCGACTACTACGCCATTAACCCTGAGTTGGGCACGATGGAGGATGTTGAGGAGATGATCGCCGCGTTTGGGGAGCACGGCATCGGGGTCATGTTTGATATGGTGCTCAACCATGTTTCGATCGAGCACGAGTGGTTTAGGCGGGCGCAGGCGGGCGAGCACGAGTACTGGGATTATTTCTATCTTCGCCCGGGGCGGGTTCAGCCTGACGGCACGGTGGTTCCGCCCACGAACTGGGGGTCGAAATTTGGCGGTTCGGCTTGGGAGCCTTTCACCGATACGGCGGGTGAGGTTTATCGGGACGAATCGGGGGTGCCGCTGTACTATCTGCACCTTTACGACGTCACACAGGCTGATCTGAACTGGTACAACCCCACCGTGCGTGAGGAGCTCTATAAGGTCGTCAATTTCTGGTATGACAAGGGTGTTCGCGGGTTCCGCTTCGATGTCATTAACGTGATCGGCAAGTCCGAGGAGCTTGAGGATGCGCCCGCCGGGGTTGTCGATAAGACCCTGTATACCGATACGCCCATCGTGCACACGCGTCTGCGGGAGCTGAACCGCGCATCGTTCGGGTGGTATGGGGATACCGTGACCGTGGGTGAAATGTCTTCGACGAGCATTGAGAACTGCGTGGGCTACTCCAACCCTGAGAACCGCGAGCTCGATATGGTGTTTAGTTTTCACCATCTGAAGGTGGATTATGAGGACGGCGAGAAGTGGTCGAAGGTGCCGTTCCGCTTTGCTGAACTAAAGGGACTGCTCAACGATTGGGCGCTGGGCATGCAGGCGGGCGGCGGGTGGAATGCGCTGTTTTGGAATAATCATGATCAGCCCCGCGCACTCAACCGTTTTGGTGACGTTCAGCGGTACCGGGCGGAATCTGCGACCATGCTGGCGACCGTGATTCACTTGCTGCGCGGCACACCCTATATTTATCAGGGCGAAGAGATCGGCATGATTGACCCGGTGTATTCTTCGATTGACGACTACGTGGATGTTGAGGCCCATAACGCTTTTAAGACCCTGCGTGCGCGGGGTCTCTCGGAAGGCGAGGCGCTTGAGGTTGTGCGCGCCAAGGCACGGGATAATTCGCGTGTTCCCATGCAGTGGGAGTCTGGTTCCGGTGGGGATTGTGGAGCGGTTGGTTTTGGTACCGCCGCTCCCTGGCTGGCGCCCGCGCCCAGCGTGGATGCGGCAACCGGTGCGGGTATTTCGGTGGCGGATGAGGAACGTGACGGCGTGATTTTGCCGTACTATCGCGAGCTGATTCGCCTGCGTGGGCAGTACCCTGTGATTTCTGAAGGCAATTATGCGCCCTATGCGCTCGACCATGAGCGGGTCTTCGGGTACCTGCGTGAACATATCGCTAAGGGCACGCGCACGCGGCTGTTGGTGCTCAATAATTTCTTTGGGGACGAGACGGCGGTGCGTGTTCCTGCCGAGTTCATGCCGGGCGAGGTTCTGGACGCAGTCGCTGGCAGTGAAGGCTCACGAGTTCCAGCGGAAGTGCAGTCTGCACGGGTGCTTTTGTGTAATTACAAGAATCCGCTCAGTCAGGTTAGCGGTGTTTCCGGCTCCGATCCCCGCGAGGTTGAGGTTACACTGCGCCCCTACGAATCACTGGCTTTGATCGTGGAAGAGCCCATCGTTTCTTCTTAGCTCGCCAGATTAATTGCTCGGTTACACGGGCATTTACAGGTATGGTTACATGCGCGAGCAGGTGGTTTTTGGTCCGAGCAGGTGTGATTTTCCTACCTGTTCGGCAAAAAACGACCTGTTCGCGGCTTAAAACACGGTTAAAGTGGGAGCATGAGTTTTGATTACATGCCTTCCGAAACCTTCCAACGTGCCGACCTTGACTTGCTTCTGAGCGTGCGGGTTGACGTGGCTCAGGTGCCGGGTGGCGCATCCCAACGGCAGATTTTGGATGCAGTACGCGTCTTCCTGGGCTCCCTCACTCGTGACGATTCCGCCGATGGGCACGCGATTGACCCGGATTTGGGGTTTGCGCGCCCCTACTATGCGGGCGGGTTTACGGTGGGCGTGGTGCCCGCATCCGGGCGGGGCAAGGTGGCGCTCGCCGGGATCCATGAGGGAGCACAGGCTGTTGGGTTAGGCAGGTTCAGCGTGCCATCGAACGGTAAGGCTGGTTGGCGCATCGTGACGTCGGTGGTGGTCTCTAGCGCGGGCGAGGATGTGCTGGATTCCCTAGAGGCTGGCATCGAATACCTGACGGATGCGCTCGGTAACCTGCGGGTAGGCCTCTCCCTCACGGAACTCCCAGTCGCTTAGACTCCTCTCCCCTCTCCAGTTTCTCCGACCGTCAAAAGAGCCTTGATGATGAATAAAGCGGGATTTCCAACTCTTTATCCATCATCAAGGCTCTTTTTATGCGCCCGGAAGAATTAGTGCGTAGGCGCAGGGTCGTCCTGCGCATTGGAAAAGACGGTTCCGCCGCGGGACATGCACACATCTTGCGCCCGGCCCGAGTCAATGTAGTCGAAAAGTAGTTTCTGGTCGTCCTCAGAGTGGGCTTTAGCCCAACGGTTATTGAGGATGCGGAAGGTTAGCTGGGCTTGGAGATAGGCTAGGTTGGCACATACGCTTGATGCCTGCACAGAGCTTATATCTCGCCCATTATTGACTATTTTGCCGCTCCCCTGCAGGACAATTCCGGTTTCATAACCGTCATCATAGACGTTGTATCCCGTAATGTTCTTATATTCAATCTTATTTTTATGCCCTTTGAAGGTACAAGTTTCAACAAAGCTTCGGGTTATCATTACGTATGTATTAAGATTAATTAAAGTTATGCCAATAACTATTATTGCAATAACAAACATGATGGCAAAAGAAATATATATGTTCGTAGAACTATATGAGGACGCAAAAAGCATAATGCACATCCCCAGCAGACTCAGCAGAATCTGTGCGATACCGAGAAGTTTTATGCGTTGTTCTTTAAAATTACTTGGGTCATTCTTCTGACTACTCTTCGACAGATATGCTTTAAGACCGTTTGACATTCTAGAAGGCTGAAAATCTTCCATGATAAATTTTCCTTTCTTCATTCATTTTTATCGCAAGAATTGACAGTAAGATAATCTGGTACGTCTATAAAATTACTCCTTACTTTCCCGGTATGGACTATTATCGTTCTCTGGGAAAACAAAACCACTTTGCTCCAAACAAATCTCACGCGCTTTCCCAGAAGAAATATACTCCTGAATCAAGTTCTGATCCTCATCAGACTCAGGCTCAGCCCACCGCTCATTCACAATACGAAACGCAAGCTGTCCCAACACATACGACATATTCACCCAGTTACTATGAAGCTCTATCCCTTCATCAAAATATCCTTCATCATTATAGGGACCATCAATATATAATCCATCTTCAAAATTATTATCACGATCCGTCCGCTCATAGTACCCAAAATCACGAATACGACGATATTCAACCTTTTCAACGAAACGGAGAAAAGTACGCCGCAACACATACGTACGCGTAATCTTCACATACGCATTCCGATACCACACATAAAATAACAGACCTGCTACCGAACATGACAT
Source organism: Rothia sp. HMSC065G12 (assembly GCF_001811455.1). NCBI lineage: Bacteria > Bacillati > Actinomycetota > Actinomycetes > Micrococcales > Micrococcaceae > Rothia > Rothia sp. HMSC065G12. The sequence goes on along the minus strand of NZ_KV804801.1, from coordinate 22,643 downwards.
TAAAATTCCCTGACATATACCGTCAAAACGGTTGAAGCGGAAATAAAAATACAGACATAGCACTAATGCCGCAAGGGAAACAACCCAGAATCCATAAGCAGCCAAAAGGAGAAATCCCATCCGGTGTATATTCTTTTTACCTGTAGACTTCCCTCGATTACGCTTCGACAGAAAACTCCGCCCGAAAGCAGAAAGTAGGGGACCCAAAAATGCGTTATCCACAACAACCTACCTGTATTGGGGCAAATCTATTCATCGGAAGAGTTTTCCTCAGATGAATTTTGGTCTGGCTTGTTGAGGTTCTCGGGGAATTCCATCCCAGTATTCTCTAAGCACACCCGATGAGCTTGCCTCGAAGACACATACTCCAAAACCTGCTCATGATCCTCATCAGACTCAGGATTAGCCCACCGTTCCTTGAGAATGCGAAACGCCAGCTGCCCCAACACATAATCATAATTAGCCCACACACCGTGAAGCTGAACACCAAGAGTAGGGAAACCCTCCTCATCTTCAGGGCCATTTAAATACAACCCATCAGTATCAATAGCGCCATTCGGCTCATCATGATATCCGTACCCGCTAATATGCCTATACTCAAGTTCCTCCACAAGCCTGAACAGGTTCCGCCGCCGCACATACGAACGCGTAATCTCCACATACGCATTCCGATACCACACATAAAACAACAGACCAAGCAGAATAAGAACAACCTCACCGACCGCGAATATCATAACACCGGTAAAAGTAGTACCACCACCGTTAATAGTGCTCCCAGTAAACAATATTGCTAAAGCAAAACTAAAAACCCAAATACCCCAAGCCGTCACAATCATCAAAGGCATCCGCTGAATCTCAGCATTAACTTTCTTACCCCGGTTATACCTCGACAAAAAGGTACGACCTAAAGCGGAAAGAATAGGACTCAAAAACGCGTTATCCATAACAACCCGCCTGAACTATGAAGCTCCTACTCATTAGATGGGTCTTCCTCTGTAGGATCTTTGTCCGGGATGATGTTATTCTCAGGGAAAGCCATACCATCATATTCCAAACAAATATTTCGAGCCTGCCCCGACGATACATACTCCTGAACTTGCTCATGATCCTCATCAGAATCAGGATCAGCCCACCGCTCATTCACAATACGAAACGCAAGCTGCCCCAACACATAATTATAATTAGCCCAATTACTATGAAGCTTAACACCAAGAGTAGGAGTACCCTTAGCATCATACGGACCATTTAAATACAGCCCATCCTCAAAATTACCTTCCCGATCATGCCCCTCATAATAGGAATACCCACGAATACGACAATATTCAATCTTCTCAATAAATCGAAAAGCATCCCGCCGCAACACATACGAACGGGTAATCTCCACATACATATTTCGATATAATGCATAAAATAATAGACCACTTAAAATAAAAACTAACTCGGCAAACGCAAATGCCATGGCACCACCAAAATTAGTACCACCACCGTTAATAGTGCTCCCAGTAAAAAATATTGCCGCAGCAACACTAAAAACCCAAAGAGCCCAGGCCATAACAATCATGAGAGGCATACGCTGAATATTAGAATTTACCTTCTTACCCCGGTTATACCTCGACAACCATCCCCGTCCCAAAGCAGAAACAAGAGGACCCAAAAACGCATTATCCATACAAAACCTTTCCTAACGTTAAATATACTATTCACTTACTGATTCTCCAGGAGAATTTTCTGCTCCTTGATGCGTCTGTGAAGTATTTGTATCAGATGAGGATTTGGCTCCACGACCAATTTTTACAGTGTTTTTACCAACGTTTTTAACATCCCATTGTTTGTTATATTCATCAACAGCTGTATCACCCATTACTTCCATAAAATTCTTGTCCTTAACCTTGGCTTGATTATGCGCTTTAAGATCTTCCCCCGGATGCTGTCGTATATACCGATCCCGATCCACTCGCAGGTTCTCATTCTGCCATGCTGTAGACGTAGCAGACCGGGGAATATCAACTGAAGCGCTGAAACCTTCAGAGGCTGTATTCTTGAGAGCCGATGTAGCCCAGCGCTGTGTTCGGCTACCATCAGGCAAGTTTCGAATGCCCGGGAGTTTCTTATAATCGACCCCCTCAATCCTAGCTTTAGGCACAGCCTTGATACCGGATCCAATGCCCTTAAGGCCTCCGCCCATGGCAGCGCTAGAAATCATACCCTTAACGCTCCAGTCGTCTCCAGCATTTTTAGTATAATCGTAGGCTCCCTCAATAGTGCCCGAGACCATGTCACCAGTAATCTCACCAGCCTGCTTACCTAATCGAGTGGCATGGGTCTTGATAAAGTTATCATCCAGGAGGTTTGGGTCCTTTGCTCGAAGCTTATCGACAGTCCTATTTGCCCAACGACCCGGTGCTTTATTTGCCAAGAAACGAGTTCCCTGAATCTTTTGAGCAACCTGTCCTTTTTCCCAGAGGAAGCCGCCGCGACCTAACGTAAAGATCTTAGTTGCCCCAGCCGTGACACCACCGACCAAACCACCGACAAGCGCGTCTTTCCCAACAGCACCCCAGTCTATACCGCCATCAGGACCAACCTTATCCATAGCCGAGGCAGCGGCGGAAGCCGCGCCCGCAATCGCACCCAACGCAATAATCGCCACCGGCCCAGTAAAAGCCACCGCAGCTACAGTGGCCACTATGGCTACAAGGTTGAAAGCAGTTTTTACCCAGAAACGTTCATTAGCATGCTCCGCATACTTATCGTATTCCTCAATCGACACAGGTCGCGTGCCCCAGGGATCCATGAGACCCACGGGGTTATTGCCCACGAAGGAATACGAGTCTGCAAACCAACCGGTACCTGGGACCGATTCAAGCGGGTCGAGCGAGAGGAAATGCTTCGATGCAGCATCGAAGGTACGCACACCCATGACGTCCAGACCAGCAACGTTTACACTCCCGGCACCCGAGAAGGCGAAGCCTTGAGGAAGAAGAGACTCCACCACGGAAGGCACCTTTCCCCAGGGTTCCTGCTGTGAGGGAGTTCCCACGCCCCACGGGTTAAACCCGCCCGGAACGCTCACCTGCGAGAACCCACCGTCATGACCGGGTGCAGGAACAGAACCGGCACCCAAAACTTGAGGAATCGGTGCGGTTGGGTCCCAGAGCAAAGGCACGGATCGACCGTCAAGCCCCGTCACCTGAGCAAGCTCGCCCACGGCATCTGTCACCAAGCGCACACGAGAGTATGCTTCCGTCGAGTGCCCTGTCCCGGCGTTATCCGTAACAGCGGCAAGAGAATCCCACATGCCCCACGAGTACTCACGTGTTCGACGGCTTCCCTGGCTTGTTGTTACCGTCTCCTGAGAACGGCGCCCAGCGGCATCGTAACTGTAAGTTGTAACCGTTTCCAGAGGATTATCCTCGCCCACATTCTCGCGAGCGATAATCTCAACAAGTTGATTGAGCGCGTTATACCTAAACGTACGTTCACCCAGCAAAACGCGCTCAGAGCTTTGCTGTTTGCTCTCCCGCGTTTCAGGCTCAGTGGGGCGGCGGTACAGACGTTCACGAACCATGAGCCCTGCGTCGAAAGTCCATTCAAATTCCCGTTCACCCTGGCGAGCGCCCGTCAGCTGCCCAGCGGCATCATAGGAATACATAACCAGGGAGTTTTCGGTATCGAGCCCGATAATCCGGCCTTCACGGTCACGGATAATTTCAGTTCGTTCCGTATGAGGGGCATGTTCCGCGTCTTTCCCGCTGTGATGAGGCGCGGTGCGGGTGTAAGAAGACACCAAACCAGAATCGCTGTCAAACTCCCAGGTGGAAAGGGTATCACCCAGCTGAGCACGCACTAGGCGCCCCATCACATCGTAGGAATACTCCGCAACCGTCATCTCGTCGTTATGAGAGGACGATGCTTCACGACGTACAGCATGACCGGCACCGTCATAAACGGTCTGTTCGGTGCCGTACGGGGTAACCATCATGGTGCGGTAGCCGTCTGCATCGTATTCGAACGTAAGCGTATAAGCGCCGGTCGAAACGAAAGTACTCAGGCTCTGGGCTTTCGCATCAGTATCCGCAGAATTGTGGAGGTTCTCGGTCGCTTCTGCGCCAATAACACCCGTGCGGGATCGTTCGATGAGGAGTCCTCGGGCATCATACACATACCGATGCTCAAGGTAGGAACCGTCGGATGCCTGGGGGTCGAGTTCCTGCGCGGTGACATAATCGCGCACCCATAGCTCACGATCCCCGCGTTCACGCCCGTATTCGGCGAGCAACACACCGTTGCAGCTGGCGCTCTTGAGGTTACCGCCACGCTTGTAGTTATAGGCGTATGCATAATCTTGAAGACCGTTGAAGTAACGGGTGGGACGACCAGCGGCATCGTAGGCGTACTCTTCCACGATCTCGTGGGATGTGCCGGTGCCTCGCGTCACACGGGTTACCCGGTCCATAGCATCATACTCGTAGGCGGTAACCTGACCGGTAGCGTCCATAACCTGCGCCACCTGTCCGTTTTCGGTGTATGAGAAGTGGGTGCGATACCCCAGCCCATCCGTTACACGGACTATCTGCCCGGCAGCATCGTACGCGAAGGTGCGGCGACCGTAGGTTGTATCTTGGACTGAGGTGATACGACCGCATCGGTCATACTCATAGGCGGCAACTCGCGCACCTGAAACTACACGAATAACACGACCGCACGAATCATAGACGGTTTTTTCTTCGGTGCCATCGGGGTTGATACGCCGTACAAGCTGAGATGCGGCGTCATATTCAAACCGGGTGACCGCCCAGCGTGTGGGTTCTGCCTCGCGCAGTACCCCTTCGGCGTCAGGAATGCGTTTAGGAGTATCTAGTCCAACGGCATGCGCTGCCGTACGTCCAGCGGAATCATATTCGTAAGTCTCAACACGACCTGCGGCAGATACTACACGCAGTGGGCGCCCAGCCTTATCGCGTTCGATGCGTGTCAAGCCACCGGAGGCATCCAAAATTTCTACGGGACGACCAGCGGCATCATAGGTCACCAGGTCTTCCACATGTTCTTGGCCGCGGCTGGTCTGTGTTCCCTCGGTGGTTACGCGCCCGAGCACATCAAGCCGTTTGAACGAAGAACCAGAAGCAGCAATAGTACGTTCAAGGCCACCTTTACGCTGCACAAAACGTTTTGCTTTCACACCGGTCGGGTCTGTGACACTGGAAATTTCACCCGCAAGGTCATAGGTGTATCGAGTAGTAGCACCCGTGGGATCTGTGATACTGCTCAGCTGCGATAACCCATCCCAGGTGTACTCCCAGGTGCCGCCCGAAACGTTTACGTAGCGCGCAAGGTTGCCCCAGGTATCGTAATCCGCCCGAGTTACGCGCCCCAGAGGATCGGTCACAGATACGATATCGCCGCCTTGGTTATAGGTAAAGCGGGTTGTATTCCCCTCGGGGTCGATAACCGCTGAGGGAAGGAAACCGCGGGTATGCTCTGCACCGTAGCGTTGCTGCGCCTGCTGTACGAGCGCCGGAGTGTCACTTTCAGCAAAGGTCGGATAAATAAACTTCCATCGGGCACCTTCTGGGTTCTGGATAGCGGTTACTACGCCCGAGCTGCTGTAGGTCAGTGTATTTTCGTACCCAAGACCATCAATAATTGTGATAACGCGCCCGAACTCATCACGTACAAGGCGAGTAGTATCGCCCGCACCATTGGTGATAGCCACAAGATTCCCGTGGGAGTCATACGTGAAATCGGTACGTACACCGCTGGGATCGATCTGTGCGATGAGGTTACCACGTTCGTTCCAGTCAAAACGCGTGGTTGCGCCGGTGCCATCCGTCACCGCGCTGGGGTTCGGATTCGCCGTATCATCGTACTCATAGGTTATCGTGGTCGGGTCGCCCAAATTGCGCCGGTCGCGTGCATCCCGCACTGAAATACTTGTCAGACGGTCATAATCATCCCAAACATACGTGTAATCCGCGCCTTCGGGGGTGCGTTCTCGGGTTATGCGGCTGCGCGAGTCAAAACGCCGTGTGGTCAAAGAGCCATCACGCCCCGTCACACTAATGCGGTTGCCCCAGGAATCATATCGCATGGTTTGTTTGCTGCCGTCCGCCGCAGACAGTGCGACTAAGCGCCCCTTTTCATCACTGCGCCAGATATTGGGGTTCTCGCCCGTTTCAGCGTCAGCGACAATAGTCATCAGCCCCTGAGCGTAGGTGTATGAGACGTCACGCCCATATTCGGTAAGCTGATGGATCACCCGTCCGGAATCATCGTAGGTGTTTGTCACCTCAACGTGACCGTTAACGTTGGTAACTTCGCGGATTAGTCCTTCGTCTGTATGCGAGTATGCGCGGGTTCCGGCGTTCGTGGTCGCCGATACCAAGTGTTCGCCTTCGTAGGTATACTCCACCACGGCAAGCTCTTCGCCAGCGTGGTCGCCGCGAGTGTTGTAGGTGTAAGCAGCTACAGGACGTTGGGGTGCGGTCGAATCATTCGAGCCTTCGTCGTAGAGCACGTAAAGACCGCGTTCAGTAACCGGATGCACAAGTTCCGCAATCCGGCTCTGATCATCTCGACAAGCAATTACCGTATTTGCCGTATGCCCTTCAACGGTACCCGCCCAATCTCCGGCAGGAGTGAAGAAAATCCGATGGTGTTTAGCGTTAGATACCACCCAGTAGAACGGTGCCGAGGAACCAGCGGTACCAGTCTTCGCCTGGGAATATGCCTCATCACGAAGTTGTGTAAAACGCTCGTACTGATCCGCCCCAATCGTCACCTTCTCCAGCCACCAGGGTTCGTGGGTGCATCGCGCATACCCCTCACCTTCGCGGGCGAAGAAGAGGATACGACCATCGTGGGTGTGCCAGCGGGCTTCCTGAGCGGTAAATTCCATGTGCTGGTCTAATGTGGATGCCCACCCGGGACCAAAGACACCCGATGGTATTTCATCAGGATGCGTAACCGCCAAGCTGTTGTACATCCGTTCCAGGCGCAAAGTACCCGAACCAGTGCCGGGGAAGGAAAGGTCGAGCTCTTCCTCAATAAAGTTACCCGTGGCGGCGTTCACAGGGTCATTCACGAACCCCGAGGTGAGATCAGCTCCAGCTACCGTAGCAAGTGGAATATCAAGTTCTTTGCGTTCTTGCGCCTTAACGCCTGCTTTCGCAAGAATTTCTTCAATCAGGAAGCTATCGTAGGTCGCCACCATATTGCTAGAGGCACCAGCCTGACGGAAAGCCTCAGCGATCACGTGTACGAAGGATGCATCCTCCATGTTTTTGCCAGCCCAGTCACCCGTTGCTTTGAGCAGACCCCTAATATCGAACTGACCCCAGGAGGTATTTTCCATAAACCCCTGGTATTCCTTTTGGATGCTTTCAAGTTTCTTCCCCAAGTCCTCACTCAGGGTGCGCGCTTGATTGAAGTAGACATCAAGATTATCGGGGATGGCGGAAGTCTTTGAGACACCCGGACCGCCCACCTTAATATTTTTCCTAGCCGGATCCAGCGTATCCATCACCATGTCAGAGACGTTTTCTAGGAAGGAGCCGCCTTTGCCTTCTCCCCCTTGGGAAGAGCTCTCGGTCGCTGGCGGCGGCGTACGAAGACTCGGTCCGGTTGAATGAGTTTCTGGCTTTTTCTTACCTGACCACGAATCACCAACCTGTTGGAAAAAGTCACGCTTATCCCAATCACGAGCCTTCTGACGGTTCTCTTGCTCTAGACGGGCAAGCTCCTTATATTTCTGAAGTTCGTTGGCGGCGTCGGAGAGCGCATCGCCCAGCCGTTTTCCATCGCGAAGAGCAGTTTCCGTGTTGTGCGCGAAAAGGTCCGCGTACGGTCCGGCAAATTCGGTCATCGCCTGATCGCGAGCGCCTGAACGCTGGGTGGAGTCCGTGGTGTGCAAATATTCGGAGGCTTCACGCAGCTGACGCATCAGCTGGTCTGCTCTGCCGTTATCGAAGTGCACGTCTTCTTGTGAGGCTTTATATTCTTCAGACATCAGGAACTCCCCCGGAAGTGTGTAGTTTCAGATGGTGTGATGCTCACGAGCGCACTCTGCCCGCGCCGAAGCAGATGGGCATAATGCACCACGCCTCTTTAACTGAGGCTTGATCAGGCATGACATCTTCCGTATAAGCAACGATCACTGGTGTATCCGCGCTCTAGTTCCTTGAACGCATTCACATTTCATGGACTACGGAAGTTTCACTCAAGGCTATCTACTTTAACGTTGAAGGTCAAGGATATTTGGGAGCATTCTTGAACGTGTTTCATCGTGCGTATACAGTTGTGGTGCCCTCTAGTACACCACCTACACAAAGAGCTTTGATCGCGAATAAAGCGGGATTACCAACGCTTTATTCACGATCAAAGCTACTTTGCATTCCAAGGAATGGATGCCCCAACCGGATATTCTCTGAGCACCAGAACCTAGCGGTATCCAGCGCAGAAAGGAAGAAAGGCTACAACAACCCCTTATCTTTGAGCCAATTTGCCGCTGCCGTGGATGGGTCCAGTTTCTTATCGCCGGATACCTCGTCATTGAGCGAGCGTAAATCGTCGGTCGTCAGCACCGCGCTGATGCGGTTCAGTACCGCCTGCGCATCCTCGGGTACCCGTTTGGTGTTGATAATGGGGAGTACCTGCTGCGCCGGAATCATGTTTTTCGGGTCTTCGAGCATCACAAAATTGTTCTGCGTAATTGCCGGGGTGGTCGAGTACAAATCTACAACCTGCACGGTGTTATCCTGCAGGGCTTTGACGGTGAGTGCCCCTCCCCCGTCCGCAAGCGAGACGAATTCCGCCGGAACGCACCCGTACTTATCTTTGAGCCCCGGAATTCCGTAGGCGCGTTCGGCAAATTCGGGAGCGGCACCAATCTTCAGTTCGGTACAGACCTTCGCCATATCATCCAGGGTGTGCAGATTGTATTTTTGGGCGGTCTGCTGGGTGACGACTAAGGTATCTTTATTTTCCGCCTGCGAGGCGTCCAGAGCCTTGAGGTTTTTATCCAGCACCCCACCGAGCGCCTGCAGAATCTCTTGTTTGGTCTGCGCTGTGGAATTCTCGTCAAGATACAACAGCAGGTTGCCCGAGTATTCGGGAACCACGTCGATAGCCCCGGAGGTAAGCGCCCCCAGGTAGGCTTCACGCGCGCCAATCCCCAGCTGGGTGCTCGATTTAAACCCATTTTTATTTAGTGCTTGGGAGTATACTTCGGCGAGAATCTGCGACTCTGCGAACGCTGCTGACCCCACAATAATGCCGTCGTGTTCACCGCCGAAAACGTTTTCGCCGCTCAGCCCGCAGGCACTCAGCGCTCCTAACATCCCAAGGGCGCCAACAACACCCAATGCCCGCCGCCTGGTAACGCCGCGTGCCATTCCAGTCTCCGCCGTTCCTTGGCTTTTCGCGCTCTTTCCGGATAGAGAAGAACGATCGTTCGTGTTTCGGCGATGCGCCAGGCTCATGCGTGCGCCCCTTCCGTGTGCGAGTTTGCCGCATCCAGTGCGCTCTCGTGTTTCTGTTGCCTATGACGTTTGGATGCGCCTCCGCGCCCGCTTCCACCCCGCAAGGGCACGGGGGTCACGGCCCGCTGTGCTAGGGCCATGAGCGCATCCACCACAAAGGCGAGTACCGCTACCAGCAAGGTTGCCACGAGCATACGCGGATAGTCCCGCACCGCGAGTCCATCAAAAAGGTACCGGCCCAGGTTATTCCCATTAATGTAGGCGGCGATAGTCGCGGTCGCGATCACCTGCAGCACCGCGCTGCGCAGACCGCCCATAAACACCGGAAGGCCCAGAGGAATCTCAACCCGGCGAAGAATCTGCCCTTCGGTCATGCCTTGGGCGCGTGCCGCATCCACCACATCCGGATCAATCCCGGTCACGGCTTCGAGGGTATGCGCCAGCAGGGGCGCCACCGCGATAATCACGAGCACTGCGAGCGGGGGAATCGCGTTAACACCAAACCAGAGAGCAAGCAGGGTCAGCAAACCCAGGGCGGGCAGAGCGCGCAAAGCGGCGGTAAACCCCAGCAGAGCGTGCCCGCCGCGGCGTGTATGCCCAGCCCACAGCCCCAAAGGCACGGCAATCACCAGGGCAATCGCAACCGCAAACATGGTGATGCCCAGATGCTCGACGGTGCGCGCAAAAATGCCCTGAGGCCCTTGCCAGTTGGCGCCATCACCCAGAAAAGCGAAGGTGCGTTCTATAACATTCATGCGGTCCTCCAGGCGGTCAGGCGCCGTGCCGTGAGGGCAAGAAGCGCGTCGGCGAGGTAGGCGAGGACGGCGCTGAGCACCACGCCCGTGATAAGTTCGGCGGGTATACTACGCGCTAGTCCGTCGGTAAAAAGCGTGCCGAGCGAAGAAACACCAATAACCGCACCCACAGATACCATCGCAATATTTGCCACCGTCGCCACGCGGATACCGGCAAAAAGCACGGGTAAAGCGAGTGGTAATTCCACCGTGAAAAATGCACGAGCCGGGGTGTATCCCAGGGCGCGCGATGACTCCACCACATGCTCGGGAACCGCATTAAAAGCATCTACCCCGGAACGCACCATCAGCGCCATCGTGTAGATCGTAAGCGCCACAAGCACGTTCACCGGCGAAATAATGCTGGTCCCCAGAATCAGCGGCATGAGTACGAAGAACGCGATCGACGGGATTGTATAGAGCAGCCCGAAGCCGTGCACCAGGGCGTGCGCACCACTCCGGTAGGTTTTCGCGCCGTCTTCCCGCGCGCGGCGTCGGCTCGCATACCGCGCCACCGGAATCGACAGGGCGGTTCCCACAAGTACCGGAATAATGCCCTGGTACAGGTGATTGAGGGTCAAATCAAGGACGCGCTGGATGTTATTTCCCAACCAGTCCCAGTGCATCGAATCTGCCAACAACAGGTCCATACTATCCCCACCCAGAGGTCGATGCAGCGCCCTCGCCCGATACTGCGGCTTCGCGTGTGCGGCGGTAGCGTTCGCGGCGAATATACCGCACCTGGCGCATCACATCGGCAGGCAGCAAGGCACCCACGGACTGGCTAACGAAAGATTCCACAAAATCATTAGCGGGATTCGTCAAGATCTCTTCGGGGGCGCCATATTGGGCGAGCTTGCCGCCGGGGGCGAAGACCGCAATATTATCGCCGAGGAATAGAGCCTCATCAATATCGTGGGTTACGAAAACAATGGTCTTATGCAGCTCGCCCTGCAGGCGCAAAAGTTCTTCCTGCAGTTCGGTGCGCACGATCGGATCGACCGCAGAAAATGGCTCGTCCATGAGCAAAATAGAGGCATCCGCCGCGAGCGCCCGCGCGACTCCCACGCGCTGTGCCTGCCCGCCGGAAAGCTGAGCCGGGTAGCGCTGCGCTAAGGACGCATCCAAACCCACGGTGCCCAGAAGGTCAAGAGCGCGTTCTTTCGCCTGCGATTTGGAGGTGCCGTTCAACAGGGGCACGGTCATAACGTTCTCAAGCACGGTACGATGCGGCAGCAGCCCGCCGCTTTGCATGACGTACCCGATGGATCGGCGCAGCTTGTAAGGGTCTTGGTCTGCAATATTTTGCCCGCCGATGGTGATCGTGCCTTCCTGCGGCTCTACCATGCGGTTGATCATGCGCAGGGTGGTGGTTTTACCGCATCCTGAGGAGCCGACGAAAACGGTGGTTTCACCGGCGGGGATGCTCAGAGTCAGGTTATTGACCACGGTGTTAGCGCCGTAGCGTTTGGTGACTTGGGAGAATTCGATTCCCGCAGTGCGTGTTGCCTGCGCGGAGTTCGACGGTATGGTTTCTTGGGGAGTGGATGCTGGCATTCGATCTCTTCCGTATGCGCCGGTTTTGCCGCCGTGTGTACAGACGTTGTGCAAATAACACAACGTCTCCACCCTAACGGAAATTCCAGGAAATTGAAACGAACCAGCGTGTTTACCAGCCTGTTTGGCGTAGTCCTCTTCTCTTTCGGCGCAAAAGGAGCCTTTTAGGATGAGACGTATTTTCGCCGTTTCGTTCAGATAAAGAACCTTGTGAGCAGAGAGGTAAAGGGCACGGGCCCATGTACGAGGGCGGGCATCAGACTATAGGGTGCGTGGACTGGGAGCAGCCCGTGCTTAAAGAAAAAATCCGCCCCCACTGTAGAAGCCTGGAGGGCGGATTGTGGCTCCAACCTCAACACGATAAAATTTTCAGGGCGAGGGAGCTTAGACCTTAAATGTAGAGAATCTTCTACAGCCTTAGTTCTTAAGTTTTCAAACTCCTCAAGGGATATTTCGTGATTTTGTTTAGGTAAACTAGATATCAAATCCATGTTTACTGGTCTTTCGTTCCACCACCTTTCGGCAAAAGATACAGGGGCTTCTACCAATTCGCCACCCACATCAAGTTGACGACGAGGCAATTAATAAATATATTACATGTTATATCTGTCGTGTAAATTAATTTAATATCTATATCTAGAGTCTAGCTGTAATCCTCTTTAAAATTATTTATACGCTCTAGCCAGTTCTGAATAAGTGAGTCAACCAGAGTGGATTGATCTAAGTGTGCGGTATGACCCGCACCATCTAAAATCGCATAAGATGCATGCGGATAATTTTCAAGAATATTATATGAATCTATATAGCCCACAAGATTATCTTGACGCCCAGTTATAAACAGTGTAGGTCGATAAAACTTATAGCTCTTTGGTTCAGGAATTCCAATAAGCTCCGTATTAGATGCAATAGAATCAATAGTTTGTTTATTTAAACTTGAAAATGCAGGGAGAATATATTTGTTAAATTTTTCGAAATTTTCCCTCGTCTCTATAATGGATGTTTTTGTATATACGGATCGTTGGGCAGGATCTAAACTAGCCAAAAATGACTTATCTGTAATTACCGGAATTCGCACTGGCACATTACGTGCAGAATTATTCGCAATAATCTCAGGGCAAAGCATTCCTAAACCAAGAACTTTTTCTGAATTTATATATGTTAAAGCACGAGCTAACATACCCCCAAATGAATATCCAAAAATAGCAAACTCATCTGAACCAATTTCTTCATCAATAATTTTCTGGATATTATCAAGTACAGAACTATATCCATTTATGCCTGTTAAATAACTACTCTTTCCCATCCCTGGTAAATCGACATAGATACGTTTCCAATTACCCGAGAGACCAAATATACGATCTAGCGGCAAAAGCGAACGATGATCCAAAGGGAAACCATGAATACATAAAAGAGGTGTCCCATTGCCGAGAATGCGGGTATACATTCTATTTCCCCTTCCTTACGCAGAAGATCTGGCAATAAATACTAAGATATGCATCTCTGAAGATAAACTGTTACATTTCTATGCGAACTAAAACAGTTCACTTAGTCTATACACCATTGCCTTCTAAAGACTATATCCTTAAAGAACAGATAACAATACATATGCTCTATATAGCCATTATTTTCGAGCATCAATAAATAGTTGAACAAAATAATCCCATAGAAACCTTGCTAAACTTAAATATTACAAATTGCTACTCTATTATAATTTACCTTTCTCGCCTTCCTGAGTATTTATGAGTAGTAAAACTTGCGTCGAATACAAATATTTCCCAAATAGCAACCCATATTTCCTATAAACTCACCCTCCCTATTTATCTTACACATCGAACCTTATAATTTTACTGACAAAGCTTCATCCGTTGCAGCAACCACCTTTGGTAATCACCATATATACAATTTATGACATCTACTGTCATATATGAAATACTAATTTGTATGCGGGCTGATAGATTACTTTCCATCATATGGCTTCTGAGGGGACGTGGTCCCATGACGACTGCGCAACTATCTAAAGAGCTAGAAGTGTCGACTCGAACAATATTGCGCGATGTAGATGCACTCTCTTCAGCAGGAGTTCCCATATATACCGAACGCGGACCCCATGGGGGAATCAGGCTACTCGCTGAGTATAAGACTGATGTTAATGCGCTCACGGCTGAAGAAAGCCAAGCGCTCTTCGCATCCATTAGCTCATGGGGTCCAGACTCGTTAGGGCTAGGAAAATCACTTACATCGGGGCTCCGCAAGCTTCTGGCAGCCACTCCCAAAGCATATGTTGAACAGACTATAGATGTAGCTTCACGCGTTATTGTAGATCCTAAAGGGTGGTTACCAATGCCAGAGCATGAACAAGCTACTGATATCTTCTACCTCATCCAGAATGCAGTTTTTGGAAAATACTCTGTGCAGATTAAGTACCACGAGAAAAACAGCCCAAACACAAAGACAAAACTCGTAAACCCGCATGGTCTAGTTAGCGCTGGAGCATCATGGTATGTCTGTTTAACTAGTGATAAAAATATGGAAACAGTATACTTTCAAAAGCTTTCCCGTATTGAAGAGGTACATCCTTTGCCACATATTCCTATCCCAAAGAATGAGGACATAGACGTTGCAAATGAGTGGCAACGTCATCGTATAGAATTTCAGAAGAATTTTGTCCCACTAACTATATATGCATGGGTAAAGGATATACGGTGGAACGATATCAGGGAATGGACAGGCAGGGCAAATCCAATACCAAGTAGAAAGATACCTCCCTCGCCAACTGGGTGGACCTATTACCAGCTAGATTTTTTTGATTATTTACATGCTATGACGGTTCTTCTTCGTCTAAATGTAGATATTTATATAGACTCTCCTACAAACGTGCGGGACGATCTGCTAGCACTTATCCGAAATATTGAAAAACTCTACGGGTTCTAAGCGGTTGTGGTGCTATTTGGTTATTGGACAGAGGGTTATTCATTAGGGGTGGTCTTGGAGCCGAAAAATAGTGCCCGCACGACCGAGAACACCCGATGATACGAGCTTAGGAGTCTGCGGAAGATTGCAGACAGTGCCCGCCAGCATTTGGAGTGCGCGATTACCGTGTTCTACCACCCGGTGGTGGTGAATCTGACCGGCTAACCTGCTTCTCGTCATCGGTCAGTTTCCGCTGGGTGGCTTCTTCGGGGGGCAGGCTTAACCCTTGGTATCCCTTATCTGCTATCACGTTGTTCGGGTCTAGAAACTTATCTAAATCGTGGTACCGGTACGCAAACGCGTCATAGCGTGCCCGGCGACAGGGTCGGTCACTCCTCCACCAGCGGTGTCCCGTCCAGGGTTCAGAGGGTCTGGTGGTTAAGGCGTTTGCCGCTGTATAGACGCATTTTGCAGGGAAGCGGCGGCACAGGGAAAACGGGCGCAAAAGAGAAGCGGCTATAACAGCAGGACCAGGCACGGTTAAAGAAAAAATCCGCCCCCACTGTAGAAGCCTGGAGGGCGGATTGTGGCTCCGACCGGCGTCGATCCGGTGACCTTACGATTTTCAGTCGCACGCTCTACCAACTGAGCTACAGAGCCTTGCGCATCGAAGCAGATACGCAACGACCGCGTCTTCGTGATGAATTTCTTCACCTGAATCACGCGGCCAGAGCGACCCCGACGGGACTTGAACCCGCGACCTCCGCCGTGACAGGGCGGCGCGCTAACCAACTGCGCTACGGGGCCTTGTTGGATTCGGCAGGGGTATAATCTGCTTCTTCAACATGGCTTTGCAAATCTGAGGATTTGCAAGTACCCCCAACGGGATTTGAACCCGTGCTACCGCCGTGAAAGGGCGGCGTCCTAGGCCGCTAGACGATGGGGGCCCAGTCGATGCGAACGGGTTCTTTTCATCCCGTCGTTCGAACCTCAACTAGTCTATGACAGATTTTTAAGCCGTGCAAGCCGGATTCTTCAAAAACTTCTTCATACCCGCCGCACTCCCCCTTCTAAGATACCCTGCTCACCTACATAGTTACTAGTCAGAACGTATTTTATAGTCACCAGAAATTTCTCAAAATTTTTCTGAATAACCTCCGCAAACAGCACGAA
Source organism: Rothia sp. HMSC065G12 (assembly GCF_001811455.1). Taxonomy (NCBI): domain Bacteria; kingdom Bacillati; phylum Actinomycetota; class Actinomycetes; order Micrococcales; family Micrococcaceae; genus Rothia; species Rothia sp. HMSC065G12. The sequence continues at coordinate 6,730 of NZ_KV804801.1, read as the reverse complement.
ATGACCGGGTAAGCGCCGCGCATCCCCTACACAGGTTCAGCAAAAAGGCGTAGAATATGCCGCGCGCACGCGCACACCATGATTTTGATACAAGAAATCCCCACCGGTTTCGGGCTGTGCCGAAGACCCGGCGGGGATTCTTCATTGCGGCTCATGTACCGCAGAAAATCGCTGCGTACAGCTATTACTCGCCGCGCGAAATACGAATCATCTCATCACGGTCAACAACCTTCACACGCTCACGTGGCTCGCCCTTCGCATCCTGTGATGCTGCACCGAGCGCCTTTTCGTGATCGTCCAGACGGTGCCAGCCTTCCCAGGTGGTATAGCGAATGCCCTTAGAATCCAGGTAATCGCTGAAGGTGTCAGCATCCGGTTCGGCAGCGGTGTACAGGTTCTCGCGGTCCTCCAACAGGTGGGTGATGGTTTCAAGTGCATCGCCCTTTGTGGAGCCAATCAGACCCACCGGTCCGCGCTTAATCCACCCGGTAGCGTACAGGCCGAGCACGTGCTCGCCGTTTTCATCGACCACACGGCCCTCAACGTTAGTAATCACGCCCTTATCAGCGTCATAGCCAACCTCAGGCAGCTCAGATCCGAAGTAACCGATCGCGCGGTACACGGCCTGCACGGGGTAGTCCACGAACTCGCCGGTGCCCTCGATACCGCCCTTACCGTCAAGCTTATTGCGTTCCATGCGGATGCCCACAACCTTGCCGTCCTCGCCCAGAATCTCGTGCGGGGACTGCAGGAAGTGCAGATGCAGACGGCGCGATGCGGTCTGCTCGCCCTCCTCCTGGTCGGTAAGCCAGGTGGTGAGGGTCTTCATCATGGTCTTAACCTGGTTATTCGTCTGAATAGCTTCATCCGAAGCCTCGTCGAACTCGAAGTCCTCTTCGTAGAGCACAATATCGACATCGCGGGAATGAGAGAGCTCGCGCAGCTCCAGGGGGGTGAACTTGATCTGCGCGGGGCCGCGGCGGCCAAAGACGTGCACATCGGTCACGGGCGAAGATTTCAGCCCCTCGTACACATTCTCGGGAATTTCGGTGACGAGCAGATCATCGGCGTGCTTAGAGAGCACACGCGCAATATCCAACGCCACGTTGCCGTTACCTAGCACCGCGATTTCCTTCGCGTTTAGCGGCCAGGTGCGCGGGTAATCGGGGTGACCGTCATACCACGAGACGAAGTCGGCAGCACCATAGGAACCGTCCAGGTCGATGCCCTTAATAGGCAGGGGCGCATCGTAAATAGCGCCGGTCGCAAAGATAATGGCGTCATAATGCTCGCGCAGGTCGGCAAGGTTCAAATCCTTACCGTATTCGACATTGCCGAAGAATCGAATATCACCGCGGTCAAGTACCTTATGTAGGGCGGTGATAATGCCCTTGATGCGCGGGTGATCGGGCGCCACACCGTAACGAATGAGCCCGAAGGGCGCGGGGTAACGGTCAAAAATGTCGATAGAAACCTCAACGGCTCCAGAGCGTACTTCCTCAGATTTGGTGAGCAGATCGGCGGCGTAGATACCCGCAGGACCCGCACCTATAACGGCAACGCGCAACGGGCGTGCAGCTTCAGACACGTATTTTTCCTTTCAAAGTTCACCCATAGGGCGAGCTTAGCCTTAACATCCTTGCTTATTTTAGCGGTCATGCCTGAGCAAACGCAGAAAACATGAGCTGAACCACTCAAAAGACACATTTTTCATGTTTTTATCCCAAGGATTTTGAAGGCTCCATCATTAATATTCCTGTCACGACTTCGGAATATGTGCGCGAGCATAAAATTCGTCACCTGCGTTACGAGAGCACAATAAAACCCACCAATGCAGTCTCGGTGGGTTTTTCTCATTCCGTCTTCCCGCATTGCCCGCTCTTATTGCCCCGCGAGCAGGTGGCTTTTGGCACGAACAGGTAGGAAAATCCTACCTTTTCGGCGAAATCCTACCTGCTCGCAGAATGAATACAGGGGTTAGACCGCGTGGAATTCCACGACTAGTTCTTCGCGCTCGCCAAAACGCACAAGGTGACGCTCCAGCACGCCTGCAAGGCTCTGTGCTTTCTCGTCGTCTTCGGCACGAACCTCCATGATGAGCGCATGGTTCGCATCATCGGCCACCAGATCGCCATACCCACGAAAGATACCGTCGCGATTAAAGATTAAGCGCAATCCACCAGGAATTTCCTCGGTACTAATTTTGCGACCCATATGTGAGCCAAGCTGTTTAATATAACGTGCCGGGCGGTCGGTACTGACCGTGGAACGCTGACGAACGGGCAGAGATTCTGCGGCTGGATACTCACTCATAACAACCTTCTTCATGCTTCAGGATGCGCGCCCAGCGCCAATTCCCAGGCGGCACATATCATCCTTAGGTAACCCTTATCTTAGCAGTGTTGTGAGCGTGTGCCGATGGGGTTTCGCCTACAGCGCGGGTGGTTCCCCCACGGAAAACTTACCGCCTAAAAGCGACCATCATGCGCAGACGCAAAGAAGTAGCCTTTTACGGGCTACTCCCCCTAGAATGTTGTAGTAACAAGAGCGTCACGCCCCACGGCTGGCGCTTTTCTTATGCGCATCCCCAACCGGCGGTTGCGCGCCCTACGAGAGTATCTACGGATTTTCACGAATGTCTTCTGAGAACACCGCGGCTCCCCAGACGCCTAAACCCAGCAGTTCGGGCGGCACACTGGACCGTTACTTCAACATTACCGAGCGTGGCTCAACTATCAGCACCGAAATTCGCGGCGGTTTAGCGACCTTCTTCGCCATGAGTTATATTGTGGTGCTCAACCCGCTTATTCTCGGCCTCACGCCCGATTCATCCGGACGTTCCCTCGGCGTGCCGCAGGTTGCCGCCATGACCGCGCTTGTTGCAGGCGTGATGACCATTCTTCTAGGCGTTTACGCCAAACACCCCTTCGCGATGGCGGCGGGACTGGGCGTGAACGCACTATTGGCGACTACGATAGCCACGACTCCTAACCTCACCTGGCCGCATATTATGGGGTTGGTCGTGTGGGCGGGCCTGCTCATGACCGCCCTCGTGCTGACCGGTTTCCGCACCGCCGTTTTCGACGCCGTGCCCGAAAGCCTGAAAACCGCAATCGTGGTGGGTATCGGACTCTTTATCGCCTTTGTTGGGCTGGTGAACGCCGGAATTATTCGCCGTGCAGAGACCGGCTCAACCCCTGTCGTGTTCGGTGTTCACGGGCATCTGCTCGGCTGGCCCACTCTCGTGTTTATTGTGGGGTTTTTCCTGACCATTATTCTGTATGTTCGTCAGGTGCGCGGCGCTATTCTCTACGGCATGCTCGCATCCACGGCACTTTCGCTTATTCTGGAGGCGGTCGCCCCCTCCGGCAGCGTGCAGGCTAACCCGCTTGGCTGGTCGCTCAATGTACCCACCTGGGACGGCAGCGGTTTTGGTCTGCCCGATTTTTCGCTTCTGTTCTCCGCAGATCTTTTCGGTGCCTTCAGTTCTTTGGGTGCAATGGCCTCAATTCTGCTGGTGTTTACCATCCTCATTTCGGCGTTTTTCGATGTGATGGGCTCCATCATGGGTATGGCAGTCGAAGCCGGTTCTATCGATGAAGACGGCAAGATCGAAGACATCGACCGTCTACTTCTGGTAGATGCGCTGGGCGCGGTCGCCGGTGGCGGCACCTCAACCTCAACCAACCAGGTATTCGTGGAGTCGGCAACCGGTATTGGCGCGGGTGCCCGCACAGGTCTGGCAAATGTGGTGACAGGTGTGCTCTTCCTGGGCGCTATTTTCCTCTCTCCCCTGGTGACGATTGTCCCCTTTGAGGCGGTCGCCCCCGCAATGGTGTTCGTCGGGTTCCTGATGGTGCGCCAGGCGGTTAATGTCGATTGGAACGATCTTGCCCTGGGAATTTCGGCCTTCTTGACGATCGTCATCATGCCGCTGTCGTATTCGATTGCGCACGGTATTGGTGCCGGGTTTATTTCGTACACGGTTATCCGTGTGGCGACTGGTCGCGGACGCGAGGTGCACTGGCTCATGTACGTGGTTTCGGCGGTGTTTACGGTGCATTTCGGAATGGGCCTGATTGAGGGGTGGATGCGTTAGAGCATCTTTCTCTCTCCCCTCCCATCGTAAAAAGAGCCTTGATCGTGAAAACTTCAGTCACGATCAAGGCTCTTTTTATCACCCACTTTTACCCCTAAAGGCGGATATACATCCCCGCACCCCGCTAAAGACCTGAGAATTTCCTGTCAGTAGCGCATTGAGGGTTAAACGTCATAGAATAATGTGGTAACAAAAGCGTCACACCCACCATAAGGGTTGGGCGCTTTTCTTATTGCGGCGCAAACCCGCGCACGCATCCTACGAGAGTATCTACGGATTTTCACGAATGTCTTCTGAGAACACCGCGGCTCCCCAGGCACACAAGCCCAACGCATCGGGCGGCGCACTGGACCGTTACTTCAAAATCACTGAACGAGGCTCATCTATTTCAGCCGAGATTCGTGGCGGTCTCGCCGCGTTCTTCGCTATGAGTTACATCGTCGTCCTCAACCCCCTGGTGATCGGCACCGGCGCAGACTCGGCGGGAAATATCCTTGGCGTGCCGCAGGTTGCCGCGGTCACCGCACTCGTCGCCGGCGTGATGACTATCCTCATGGGCGTCATTGCTAAACAGCCTTTCGCGATGGCGGCGGGCCTGGGTGTGAACGCGCTGCTGGCGTCCACAATCGCAACCACCCCCGGGCTGACGTGGGCAGATATTATGGGCTTGGTGATTATCGCCGGTCTTATTATGACCGTGCTGGTCCTCACCGGCTTCCGCACCGCCGTATTCGAGGCGGTCCCCGAGAGCCTCAAAACCGCAATTGTGGCGGGAATCGGCTTCTTTATCGCCTTTATCGGACTGGTTGATTCCGGGATCATCCGCCGCATGCCGGATGCCGCAGGAACTACCGTTCCCGTCTCGTTCGGCGTGGGTGGTCACTTACTTGGCTGGCCTACTCTCGTGTTTATTTTCGGTCTTTTCCTCACCATCGCCTTGTTTATTCGCAATGTGCGCGGCGCTATCCTCATTGGCGTGGTGGCTTCTACCGCGCTGTCTATCATCCTAGAGGCTATTTTCCATATCGGCAGCGGCAAGGGAAACCCGACCGGCTGGTCGCTCAATGTTCCCGCGCTCAATAATTTTTCCTTCTCAGCCCCCGATTTCTCGCTTATCGGGTCTGCACGATTCGGCGCGTTCGGCGCTATCGGCGTGCTGGGCGCATCCCTGCTGGTGTTCGCTATTCTGCTCTCGGTCTTCTTTGACGCCATGGGCGTTTCGGTGGGCTTAGCAACCGAAGCGGGCACCATCGATAAGGACGGCAAGGTCGAGAACATTAACGAGGTTCTGCTCGTGGATGCGGTCGGTTCCGTGGTCGGCGGCGGCGCATCCGGCTCTGCGAACCAGATTTTTGTGGAGTCGGCAACCGGTATTGGTGAGGGTGCCCGCACGGGCCTGGCAAATATCGTAACCGGTGTGCTGTTCCTGGTGGCGATTATCGCCTCGCCGCTGGTGACGATCGTTCCCTTTGAGGCGGTCGCCCCCGCTCTGGTGGTTGTTGGGTTCCTGATGGTGCGCCAGGCTGTGCATATCGACTGGCAAGACTGGGGTCTGGGTATCCCCGCGTTTATGACCATTATTTTCATGCCGCTGTCGTACTCGATCGCTAACGGTATTGGTGCTGGGTTCGTCTCGTACGCCTTTATCCGTCTGGTTCAGGGTCGCGGGCGCGAGGTGCACTGGCTCATGTACGTAGTGTCTGCAGTATTCGTCATCTACTTCGGCATGGGTATTATCAACGGTCTCACGCACTAGCGTTGGCTGATCCCGGGTATATATCGGGTGTAAAAAGGCTCTTTTTGAAGAGAAGCGGCGGAAAACTACGCTTTATTCAGAAAGAGCCTTTTTATACACCTATGGGGGGGGTGTAGATATGCGCTCGAAAACGTCAGAAATTTCACGGCTGCAGGTATACAACTTCACCCGTTTTTCCTGGTATTCTTCGCATAGGTTTACTTTCAGGTAAACCCAATTCAACGCACCTATACACGCAGACAACGCGTTTGAATGCGAACCAGCCCCGCCCTCTTGCTCAGAGACGGCGCGGGCTGGCTCAGGTTAAACCGAGAATTCTATCGGTCGCTTGGACGGCATAATTCTTTCATAATGCGCTCGGCCCTCTCTTGTGCACGCTCATCCACCACGCCAATATCGCATGCGTGCAGCAGGTCTGCCGCCACGTGCAGGCGCAGCACGCGCGGAAGGGCGGAAACCTCGCGCAAAATCACGTTCGCCCGCTCGGGTGGGGCAGGTTCCAGGATCCAAATCGGGGCAAATTTTGTGAGGTCACTGGGCAGAATGTAGGCGTCTATTAGAGGGGTTTTCATCCCCGAAAGTTCGTGCCGAGCCCCGGTGAGCGCGAGCGCACTCGCACCCGTTCGCAGCAGGTCGCTCGTATCGTAGGGTGCCACGTAGTAGTGCACAGTCATACCGGTGCGCTGCGTGTACTGCTGGAGCGCATCGAGTCCGCAAGCGCAGAGGATGCGGGCGCGTTCAGCAGCGATGCGGCGCGCATCCGGGGTAAGCAGGTGCCCTCCCCCGTTGAAATAGAGGGCGAGCTCGTCGAAAGATTCCTGCGAGATAACGTCACTCATGGATTGACTTCCTCTACCCCGTGAACGGGGTAAATT
>NZ_KV804800.1:18466-55877 GCF_001811455.1 Rothia sp. HMSC065G12 | reverse complement strand
CTAAAGGGTGGAGTCTTCTCAGAAAACTAGATAATACCCATCGCATACAGGGCAAGAAGCGCACCTACAATACCTAGACGCACCAGATATATCGATGCATATTTTCTGATTTCGGAGTTATCAGGACCCGTTGATAATGCACCAGAGTACCCGAAGGTACCCGGCACACCGTACGCTACAGACCCGACAGTATAGGGGTTCTGGGGTGCTGCATAAGCGGGGACACCAGACTGACCCTGCACTGGATAACCCGCCGACAAGGCAGGATGCGCCACATGGTGTTCCGCACCCCGACCCGTCAACTGTACATCGGAATTATTGCCAGATACGTTTTCTACCGGCTCGTGAGCCACATTTTACCTTTCACACCAAGAGCACTCGAATGGGGCACGGTGCGGCACCCCGCAGTGGTTATACACCGGGTTTCGTGAAGTAGTCCTTATGGTTCATCCACGAGGCATGCCGGACGAAAATAATCGAGAAAATAAGCTCTGCCACGGGTACTGCCCCAGCCACGAGGAATATGATAAAAATGGCAAGTAATCCCGAGGATCCAAACGCCGTTATCATCGCTATACCGCCCAAGAGCATTAAACCAGCAAGCACAATCCCCAGAGACGAAAGCACAATGCCAATAATGTTAATGACAAGCACCCTCACATGGTGCTGATTTTTCCTGACGGCAAGCAGCCCAAAAATATGACATATCGGGTACGCGATAAAAATGACAAGGAAAATCGACGACCCCGTGATTGCTGAGGTGTTATCTTCACGGCATATCCGCTGCGAGTATTCACTCCACGAGTAGCTGCCGGTTCCGCAGTCGCTAAGTTCGATGATCGCACCGATAAGGTTGAAAGTCATCGCAACAATACCGATCGCAATAAGAGCACCCACAATGCACAGACGCAGCAGGTACATCAGCGAACGTTTGCGGACAATCTCATCGTGCGGGTTTGCCGGATATGCAGTGTACGGGTATGCGGCTGGATTCGGCACTGCATATCCCGAATATCCGGGTACGACATGCGGATTCGCATAGGGATTTGGAGGCGTCGATGGACTCGGCGCAGGGTATCCCGGTTGTAACCCAACATACCCTGGCGCTGACGGAGCAGTCTGCTGGTTCTGGGCGTTGCCGGAGTTGTTGGGGTTTTGTTTATCCTCGGGTGAGGGATCCGACTTTGAGGTACGCCCGCTGTGTTCGTGCTGCGATGCGCCGCCGGTTCCGGCGGTTTTATGTGCGGTGCTGTCCCCCGAATGCTCGTCTACAGGCGACGTCGCCGAAGATTCCTGCGGCGTAGTTCTAGGTTCCTCAGGCTGACGGGAAGAATCATCGTTTTTCATGGGGTCTGTGCTCATATGTACATCCTCGTTACCGGTAATTTTTGTGTAGCCCGGCGCGCGGGTGCCTCGCTACACCAACGTTGGGTTATGTCATACACTACCACGCTTGCAGGGAGTAACGGCTGCAATCATGGCACGTTGGGGAGCGGATGAGCTCAGGAACTCATTACGGTATATCAGAGTCTGAGCGGTGTGTACTCTGTGCTTCGGCCTTAGTCAGCGTATGGTCGTTGACTGCCTGGTCTTCAGACAGGGAAGACTCTTCTGACAGTTCGCGAGTCTCTTGGGCTTCACGTTCGGCACGGGAGGGGAACCTGCGGAAGATCAGGAAGACGAATATAAGGGAGCATAAAATCTCGATCACGAAGGACGCCATAATCCAAATGGTCAGAATGGGGTACGAGCCTCCCAAGAGTTTCCATAGTGTTCTTGGCCCGTGAATAAACACCAAAATATAGGCGAAAAATCCGGTGATAACGGATGCCGCCAGGGCGCTGAACAGGTTTCCCACCATAACAAGCCCCATAGATTTATTCCGCGCATACGCGACCGCAAACCAGCCGTGCAGAGACAGGTACATGAGGGGAACCGCGCCGATAGGGTCAAGCCCGATAGCCTCGAAAAAATACACCAGCGTCAGTGCAGGCACCACGAGGAAAAGCATGCGGACAAGGTACAGGCGCCGCACGGGTGGCGGCGTGGAACAAGCCTGATCCCAAAAACCCGGGTTATATTTTTCGCTCATAGGTACCCTGTCTGCCGCTGGCGTTGTGAAGCACTGCCGGAGGCGCCATCGAGAAAGCACTCAATACTACGGTACGAGATGAAACTGAGATAACGCTGAAACTTACGCCCTATTTACTGAAGCGTCACCAAGAGCTTGCAGAACGCAGCAAAAATTTCAGAGTTTATCCCTCGAAAATCCCGCGGGCACGATCCTTACGCACGGTGTGCGCCGGGAAAATTCGGCCGCTCATGCTGATGTAAACGCCCGGTTCCAGCAGGTTAAGTGCGGAAATCGCAGCCCCCAGGTTGAACCCCGCATCCGAATGCGCCATGACCGCCGGCTGCATGGCACCGGTCAGCACCACAACCTTTGACCCCAGATCGGCGTGCTTGGCGATGTATCGGGCGGATTCGCTCATTGTGTCGGTCCCGTGGGTGATGAGAACCTGGTCGTGTTCAATCGCGTTGAGGGCGGCAACGAGTTCGGCGCGGTCTTCGTCGGTCATATCCAGGCTGTCTTTGCCGATGAGCGCGCGAATATCAAAACGAATGTCGGTGAGCACTCTCGACAGCACATCGTGCGCGGCAGGCTTGCCAATATCGAGGGTGCCCGCCACCGAGTAGAACTTATCGATAGTTCCGCCGGTTGCCAGGATAGTGATAACGTCCGGGTTTTTGATGGTGCTCATGGGCGCGGGCTCCTTAGGGGCTGAAACATCGCCGGGGGTGTATCTTTGCCCCGGTACCGCATATATTCTAGGGCATTGGAGCGATTTTCTTTACGTTCTGTGGCAAGAATTAGACAGCTACGCTTCACCCACTATCCGTCTAAATTTTAATGCCGGGGAATGCATCTGCTTTTATTATCAGATAAAGCATACAGAAGCATTGCCTAGATATCTCCGGGATACCATCAACGGCGGGTTTTCTAGTGTCATCAGCTGGTCGTCAACAGGAAAACGTCTCCTACCGCTCTGCCCGTAGAAGATAACAGTCTCTATCAGTATATTCTTCAGGGCAGCCTCAAGAATCATTAGAGAATATCAGTTACCCAAATCAATACTTCGAGAGATCCTTTCTAGCATCATTTACCAACTACATAGCCAGAAAAAGAACATAGGAATATTAGTTTAATTATTTTAAAACCGTAGCCAAAAACGGCGCTGAAGCACTATCTTCCACCGTGGCCACCTGCTCAGGTGTTCCCGTGGCAACGATCTGACCGCCTCCCTCTCCCGCGCCAGGGCCCATATCAATCACATAATCAGCCGTTGCGATAATTCGCATATCCAACTCGACCATCACTACCGTATTACCAGCATCAACCAAAGTCTGAAGATGCGATATCAAACGGTCAGCATCTGAACAGTGCAGACCGGTAGTGGGTTCATCAAGTACATACAGAGTGTCGCCGCGTTGTGCCCGTTGCAACTCCGTGGCTAGTTTGACGCGCTGTGCCTCACCACCAGATAACTCAGTCGCAGGCTGCCCCAAACGCAGGTAACCCAAGCCGACATCTCTCAACGCAGCCAGTGAACGCGTAACCTCCACTTCGCCGTCGAAAAACCCCAGAGCTTCCTCTACACTCATTTCTAAAATTTGGGACACATTCTTACCACGCCAGAGTATTTCTAAGGTGCTTGACTGGTAGCGGGTACCTTGGCAGTCCGGGCACTTTGTGTACACCGAGGGTAAGAAGAGTAGCTCTACCATCACCGACCCCTCACCTTCGCAGGTGGGACAGCGCCCGCCCGCTACGTTAAAGGAGAATCTGCCTGGTTTGTATCCCCGGCGTTTGGCTTCTGTTGTATCGGCAAAACGACGGCGCACATGGTCAAAGAGCCCTGTATAGGTGGCAATATTGGAACGAGGTGTTCGCCCAATAGGTTTCTGATCGATGGCAACCACGCGGCGTATACCGCTGAAATCACCTTCAACAGTTCCCCTCGTTTCAGGGGCCTGTTCGGCCCTTAAAATTTCATCTCCCTCTACGGGTGTTTCATCTACCTGCACCGTTTTACCTAGTCGATGACCTATCAGTTGAGGTAGGCACTGGCTGACTAAGCTAGATTTCCCCGAACCTGAAACACCTGTGACGGCAGTGAGAACCCCTAGTGGGATTTGTACATCCACGTTATGGAGATTATTTCGGCTAACTCCAGAAAGTTTTATCCACTGCTCAGGTTTCCGAGGAGTATGCGGTGGGAGCCCACTGCCTCCAAAGAGATAACCGCGTGTAAGAGATTCCTGGACGTGGGCTAAACCATCAACTTCACCGCTGTAAAGGACTCGACCACCATGTTCTCCAGCTCCCGGCCCTACATCCACAATCCAGTCAGCATGTTGCATTACTTCAATAGAATGTTCCACCACAAACAGACTATTTCCCCGTGCTTTGAGTCCGTCAAGAACGTCAAGAAGCGCACGGGTGTCTTGAGGATGTAGACCAGCAGAAGGTTCATCTAATACATAGACCACACCAAAAAGTTCAGACGTCAGCTGAGTAGCTAAGCGCAAACGTTGCAGTTCACCACCGGAAAGGGTAGGAGTCATTCGATCAAGAGAAAGATAGCCTAAGCCGAGGTCGATAATGGGGCGAAGACGCTCAATGAGGACAGCGGCCAGCCGAGAGGTAGCGGCAAGTTTTTCAACAGGCTGAGGGGGATTTTTATGAGCTTCCGGTTCTGTCTCAGCAACAAGTTCACTTGTGTGACTGCCTGACTCTGTAGCTTCTTCTCCCCTTTTTTGGTGTAAGCTTTGCCCGAGCGTTTCTTTCTCATCTGCCTTCATAGTGATTGTGTGGGAAGCATCTTCAACAGCTTTTTCAAGAAGATTGGTTAGCTCATAGAGAGGGAGCTGGGAGAAGTCAGCAATATCTAACCCTGCAAAGGTTACTGAGAGAGCCTCTGGTTTGATGCGTTTACCGTGGCAGGCTGGGCAAGGGATTGATGTGAGAAACTGCGCTACCTTGCGTTTCATGGAGGCACTTTTAGTATTAGCAAAAGTATCCAGTACATAGCGTTTTGCACCCACGTAGGTGCCGCTATAAGAAGGTTCAACATGTGCTTGTTTAGCCGCTTGAGCCTCAGCAAGTGTCATACGCGAATAGACCGGTACATGTGGTGTTTCGTCCGTATAAAGAATCCAGTCGCGATCTTTTTTGGGAAGATCTTTCCAGGGGATATCTACATCGTAGCCAAGTGCCACCAATACATCTCGAAGCTGATGACCGTGCCAGGCGGTAGGCCAAGAAGCTATGGCTCGTTCACGGATGGTTTTGGTGGGATCGGGAACCATGTGATCTTCGGGTACTTCATAGACTCTGCCAATTCCATAGCATTGAGGGCATGCCCCCTGCGGGGTGTTGGCAGAGAAATCCTCGGCATAGAGCATGCTCTGATGCTCTGGATATTGGCCGGCGCGTGAATACAACATACGAACCAGGCTTGAGATGGTCGTGATGCTACCAACGGTCGACCGGGAGTTTTGTCCACCTCGCTGTTGTTGCAGGGCTACAGCGGGGGGCATCCCTGTAATGGAATCGACGTCGGGCACTCCCGCTTGATCGATAAGACGGCGGGCATAGGGGGCCACCGACTCTAGATAACGGCGCTGCGATTCTGCATAGAGGGTTCCGAACGCGAGGGAAGATTTACCTGATCCTGACATGCCGGTAAAGACCACGAGAGCATCACGGGGCACAGAAAGATCAACATTGCGCAGGTTATTTTGACGTGCGCCCAATACTTGAACATTTGGCTGGATGTGAGTTTCTTTATTTGTGGTGGATTCGGGTAAATCGCTCATAGATGAATTTGACCAATCGCTTCTGTGTGAGGCACCGGTAGCCTCAAAATCGTTGTGATCTTTTGTCGTTTGCCATTTTACTCCCTATCCCGGCGATTCGTAGACAACGATTTTTATTCTCTTTCACATGGGGGGGGGTGAAGATCTTGTTCTACCACCTCTATGCTATGGTAAGTTTGCTGAGGAACTAAAAGTCCCTTGAGGTTGATAAAACACTCGCTCTCCTGTGAAGTATGTTACTGATCCGCACGGTAGCATTCCTGCCGCTCAGTAATTAATTCTTGAAAAAAGGAATAGGTAGAGGGGATTAAGATTTCGCTTAATTCCCTCTATTTTTTAAGTCTTACCAATACGAGGTATTAGTTTGAGTGGCTTCAATAAATTTGGCATCAGCCCACACTTCAGACTCGATCTGAGCCACATCACGCATCCGTAAAAGTCTCCTCCGGCCGGTGCATCGCTGAACAATTCCGAAATAATCCCGTCTGAGGGTCAAACAAAGCCTTCGCGTGAGCGTCCCAATGAGTCACCCACCTACCGCCGGAACACAGAACGCACCCATACCCCAAGACGTACCCCAACCTTCTCCGGACCAGGCAAAACCGTCCGCATAAAAGCCTCCACGAACCTTTTCACCCAGGACATACCCACCTCACACACAACACTGGCAATAGGAAGGAATAGCTTCCAGAAAACCGTAGGAGCAACCATAAAAAGGAACCAGCACACAACAGGATGCTCACATAAAACTTCAAAATCTTTCATGAGTCTCTAAATCCTCCCCGCCACCATCGACATCAAAAAAATTTTCTCGAACACAACAACGCACACCCAGACCACGACGACATGAATAACTTTCATAAGTGAGTCGGGGATAAACAGGAAAAACGCAACAAGTAGAGTAAAAAACTTTCCCGACCTCAACCCGCAGAGCATCTACTAATACATCCCTTAAACCGTCTACGCTTTACACCCCCACAGGTTAGGGTGCTCTGTAGGGTGTACACAGGTGGAGACCGGATCGGCGACACCACGAAACGAGGCGCTCAATAATGTATTACGCATGTGGCAAGTAAAAACACGGCACCGCCCGACAAAAAACTTGCAACATCACACCAGCAAGCGGTTCCAAGACACAAAAAATGTAGTCACCCTAGGGAAACCGTAGGAGCAACCGCCTCAAAGCTCATATCATATTGAACCCATATGATATGACATGGAAAGGAACAAAATTACTTATGCTTCAACATTTGTAAACCTTATGAAATATTATTTCCTCGCCTTCTGAACCTTAAACCATGCGATTTCGCGGTAGAACGGGTTCTGCGGAGTCACATCCATGAAGGAATCCTGAGCCGATGCCGCATCGTCGTTCATATTGGCGGCACGGTAACGAGTATAAATATAGATAACAGGTTTCCCCCCACTGTTTCCCTGCGCATAACCAACATTTCCAATAATGCTTCCGCCTGTGCGACCTTCAAAGCTGCCAGTTTGTACTTTTTCTTTAGATAACTAAAATGAAAGAATATCAATAGTTCGAGTTGTTTTCTGTTTCGATTGTCTAGTATGAGGTCATTCACTGGAAAAATCGTTCCAAACATTCCAAAGCCCAAAAACAACTACAAAGACAATGAATAATACAATGAGGATGATAAAAATACCGAAAATCTTTTCACCGGTGTTTAGTTTTTCATCATCCCGCAAATTGCTTTTAGTGGTCATGGTTATTTTCCTTTCTTCCGATATTTTTAATATCAAGAAAATATTGACAAGACTAGGCCGAAGAAAATGACCAGAATTTCAAAATTCGTTCCAATAAAATCATCTAAAGTGACTTACGCTTCCCCTTTAGCAGTAGTGATAGTCCCGGTCTCTACCACAGACCGAACAATCGACAGCATCCGCGTAATCAGCTCTATCAGCAATCGTGACCAACAAAAACTTTGGGCTAGGCGGTAAATCCTGTTCGTATGCCCAATTAACCATCCGAAAAGACATTGAATCTATATATCCTCTAAAGGTCTTCTAAAACCGATGTTTCTAAGCCGCTACTAGAGCTGTCCACGGAGCCGCGTGTGTCAGCTCATCCGGTGCGATCTGTAATCCCCAATCCTGCAAAAGGATTACATACCGATACATGCGTGCTTGCAAAATCTACTCGGGTTCTCCTACACAGGCAGGCGTGTCAGACCGGCTTCGAGGAAAACAAAACTTCAGCTTGGATGAGTTATTTACACTTGCTGGTGCGCTTGATCTAACTGTTGGTGATCTCCTTGGAAACAGCATTGTCTCCGCACATGTTCCCGCTCCTTCGTATATAGAAGAAGGCCAAGGACGGATTAAACGAAAAGTCGCCCCGATCGGCTTCATACCGAAAGGGGCGAGATACCAGATTCTTTCTGGTGAAGAGTGCGCCCTGTGGGGCTCGAACCCACGACCTGCGGATTAAAAGTCCGTAGCTCTACCAACTGAGCTAAAGGCGCGCCGTCCCGCGTGAACGCGAAGACATCATCTACTATACACTACAAATCCGTCACGAGTCGCCTTCGCAGATATGATTTTCGTCCGGCTGAATCCTTCGAAAAACTCGTGCCCTGCCCGTTACACTAAACTCCTATGACTCATCGTGCACATCATCGCCCAGTATCTCAGCCCAGCGAAAAGTTTGAGCGCCGCGTCGGCGGTGAAGATCCCGCCGCCCGTGATGAGGCGGCGCATACGTCTGCCCGCATTCTGCTGGAGCGCGGACGCCAAAACTCTGATCCGGAGGTTGCCGCCCGGCTCATAGACTTCACTGACGAATACGGTATTGAGGCGCTTGCGCAGCTCTGGTCTCATTCACCCGCGCGTTCCCTCCCCGGCGCGCTATGGCGCATGTATTCCCTGCGCGACATGGTACGACGCTACCCGAAGGCCACCGCACAAGCGTTCTCTACCGGTATGGGTGCCGATTACCGTTCGCATCTGCTGGCGGGGGTACCAGACCCGCCAGGCGCCTCCGAGGTCGTCAAAACGGCGGACAAAATTCTGGCCGGTCTCTACAGCGGCGATATTGATATAGCTCTCGAACGTTTTGCGGCGTTCGCGCGCGTGGTGGCACTGGGGCTGCGTCTCAACTATGAGCGTGCAGATATTAGCCGACTTTCTGGCAACCCGCAGGGGGTGCATCCGCCCAGTCACGAGGTTCGCCGCGAAGGCATTGAACGCATGTTCCGCGTGCCCGAACAATCCCGAAAACTCGTGAAAATTGCCGAGGATTTGGAGGCGACCGCCGCGCACTGGCGGGCAAGCGGCGGACTCGAAGCATTGTAGCCCCGCACAGTACTCGCGCGCTATCAAATCCCGGGAAAATACAGGATTCGGAACTGATGCCGGGTGTTCTGCTTAGAGCTCATGTACCTTGACGGAGGCTCGGCGCGGGCGGATAATTTAAGACAAGATGTCGGGTTGCTAATAGGTAGCCCCGGGCTCCAAATCATTTGCCGCTTCGAGCGGCCTTCCGCCGAGAGGCGCTCCCAGCCCGACATCGCTAACGTTCACAGCGGGAAGGCTTTTATGTAGCCTTCCCGCTGTTGTATTCTCAAGCCGCCGCGCGGGAAGCATGAGACCCGCGCACCCTCAGCACACCCGCGTTAGACTGTAACTATGTTGCACCGCATCTTTCCACAAGCCAACAGCTCACTCACCTCGCTTGCACAAATCTCGGTGCAGGTGGCGGAGGCGGCGGCGCTCCTCTCCGAAATGGTTGGCTCGTCTACCTCCGAATACCCCGAGCTCTTCGACCGCATGCTGGTGCACGAGGCGAACTCAACCGACCTGTTCTTCATGACCCTCACCACCGTGCGAAGCTCATTTGCCACCCCGGTACCCCGCGAAGACCTCTACACGCTGGCTCGCAAACTCACGAACGCGGTCGAAAAGCTCACAAGTGCCGCGCACATCCTTTATCTGCACAAAATTGACGGTTTTGCCCCGCATATCACCGCGATACTCGACATTATTCAGCGGCAGGCGGTGCTGACCGAGGCGGTGATCCCCAAGCTCGCCGATATTAAGGGCCTGGATAACTATTGGATGGATATGCTGCGTATCTCGCGCCAAGCCGTTCGTACCGCCGAAGAATACGATGCAGAACTCGCCGAACGCTTCCCGATGGAACGCTACCGCCGGTACACCAAGTTCATTGCCCAACTGGTTGAGGCGGCGAATGCGATGCGCGGCGTGTCTTCTGAGATCGGGCGTATTATCGTGCAGGAGTCCTAGTGGTTCTGCTCAGTATTCTGTGTGTGGGCGCGTTTCTTTCCGCGATTTTTGTGACCGGCATGCACGATGCCTCCAATGCGATCGCGGTGCCGGTACGCACCCGCACGATGGGCGATACCGCGGCTCTGATTACCGCCGCGCTGTTCAACGGTATCGGGGTGTTTGCGGCGTATCTGCTGATCACCGATATGAGTGTGCCCTGGATTGCCGTTCCCAGCGGGCATTTGGGCCTTCCGGGGCTGACCGCCGCGCTTATCACCGCCGCCTTATGGGGTGTGGCGACCTGGGCCTTACGCATGCCAGCTTCCTCAACGCACGCCCTCATCGGCGCCCTTGCCGGGGTGGCGTGGTATGCCCGGGTTGATGGCGAAGGCTCACGGTTTATCCCCGCGATTTTTGATGCCACCCTGCTGCCGCTTCTTTACCTGCCGCCCCTGATTTTCCTCCTCTCCTGGCTTTTAGTGCTCCCGTTTTACCGACTAGCTATCCGTTCTTCGCCCAGCAGCGTGAACCGGCATTCGCGTGAGGTGCTGGCGGTGTCGGCATCCGCAATTTCGCTTCTGCACGGTATGCAGACCGGATACCTGTACCTGTTGGTGCTGCACGTGCTGGGTGCGGTTTTTCCGCTTCCCACGCGGGATCTTCTCCCCTGGCATGTGCTCACTATTGCGCTGGCTCTGGCGGCGGGCACGCTCACGGGTGGGCGGCGCATCGGCTACACCTTCGCCTACCGTATGGTGCGCTTAGACCCGATGCGCGGCGCGGTAGCTCAAGGCACCACGGCTCTTATGCAGGCGCTCGGGTACTTCCTGCTGCAGCTGCCGTTCTCGTCTTCGCACCTGGCGACCGCATCCGCCCTGGGGGCTGGGGTGAATCAGCGGTTTAACTCGGTGAAGCCGAAGATCGTTGCGAACATTATGCTGACCTGGTTTGTCACGCTTCCGGCATGTTTTTTGTGTGCGATCGCCCTTATGATGGCTCTTGATGGCATATTTGGGTAGAATTTTTACCCCTAATGTGGGCTGGAATGCTCGCTTATTCCCGCGCAACTCCGTAGAATTCTAGACAACCCTATATATTTCCGCCCTACGTGCCTTATGCGCAGGCCTTATATATTCTTTGGAGAGCTTTGTTTTCCTCTGTCGCCGTCATTGTACGCACGAAAGATCGCCCGGTCTTTCTCGCACGTGCCCTGCAGAACATCGCCGAGCAACGGTATACGCAATACACCGTGTACGTGGTCGATGACGGCGGAAATCAGGAAGAATCGCAGCAGATTATTGACCGTAGCCCGGTTGCGGCGCAGACCGTTCTTCTTCATGCTGCGGGCGGCAATATGGAAGCGGCTTCTAACCTGGGTGTGCGCTCCAGTGAGTCTACCTATATCGCCATTCATGACGACGATGACCTGTGGGATCCCCAATTCCTGGAACGTACCGTCGCAACCCTTGATGAGACCGGTGCCGATATGTGCGTGGTACGGATTATCGAGCGTTTTGAGCAGCAAACCGAGGACGGTTTTATTGTTCTGAACGAATGCACCTTTCACGAAGATCTACCCGCCATGGGGCTACAGTTCCTATTCCGTACCAATCGCGCGGTTCCGATCGGCGTGCTGTACCGCCGCACCCTGCACGAGAAGGTGGGGTATTTTGATGAGGAACTTCCCGTGGTGGGCGACTGGGAATTCAATATGCGCGCCGCCATGGCCGGTGAGGTTCAGCTTCTGGACGAGCCGCTGGCGTACTGGTGTAAACGCCCCGATGCGACGGGTTCTGCCGCCAACAGCGTGAGCCACGAGCAGCAGCATCGTATTTTTGATGCGCAGGTGCGCGCCAACGCGATCCGTGAAGATCTTGCCGCCGGGGCGCATATCGGGCCCTACCTTTACCAGGCGCACCTGACGAACGAACTTGACGGCCGTCTATTGGAAACTCTAGAGGCGCTTCAAGACGTTCAGGAACGTTTGGAACGTCTCGAAAATATGCAGCAGGAACAGTGTGAGCGGCTGCACCGCATGGAGCGGGCGATGTCGTGGAGTGGCAAACTTTCGCGTTTGCGTGCCGTTTTTTCGCCTAAAGATTCATCAAGCAAATAAGGTACGCATATGACTCGTGTTCTTGTTGTCGGCGATATTGGCCAGCCCGTCTACCATGTGGGGGACGAGGCCATGACGATCAGCACCGCCGAATACCTGGCGGATGCAGGAATGCAGGTTATTTTAGCAACCCGTGACGCCGATCAGAGCAAGCGTTATCTGGGGGGCAGAGGTTTGTCTGCATACGAATATATGCCGTTTTTGCTGTTCCCGTGGACACCCGCCGAGCGCGAGATCACGTTGGAACGCCTCGAAGAGTTTCTGGTGGGCGGCGTTATGCCGGATCTGCCCGATTTTTGCCCGTCAGCGCAGCATATACGCGATTTTGCAGAGGGTATTCAATCGGTGGATGCGGTCGTCATTTCCGGCGGCGGCAACCTGAATTCGCGCTACGGCTGGCTGCTGTATGAGCGCGCCGCTATCGCACTGGTGGCGCAGTATGCGAAGATTCCGGTCTTTGTCTCCGGGCAGTCGATTGGTCCCGTACTTTCCCCGCGCGATGAGGAAGTTCTGCTGCGTATGCTGCGTTCGGCAGCCTCGGTTGCAGTGCGCGAGCGCAGCTCCTACGAGTGGTGCCGCGAGCACGATCTTAAGGCGCTTGAGGGTGTGGACGATGCCAGCGACTACCGGGCACATACCCCCGAGATAACGCTCGACTATGCCGATGCGCGGGTTGAGGTTCCTGATCTTCCCGAGCGTTATGTGTGCGTGACGGTGCACGAGGTTTCGGGGAGCAAAGTACACGAACTAGCCGCTTTATTAGACAAGATTTACTCCGAGTATGGGCTGGCGGCGGTCTTCCTGGGGCATATGGGCGACCCGGCGTCGGAGGGCGGGCGCACCGGTGACTACAAGGCGCATGAGCTGGTTGCCGCATCCATGAAATCCCCTGCAACAGTGATACCGATTCTGCACGCGGATGCGACGGTGCGCATCCATCAGGGTGCCGCGCTGAATATCACCGACCGGTACCATCCCGCGGTCTTTAGCCTTAGCGCCGGTATTCCTGCGGTTGCGCTGGTGCCCGATGCGTTTACTGAGATGCGGATTTGCGGGGTCATGGGGCATTACGGGATGCAGAATTTTATGACTCCGCTTCATATGCTCGGCACCGACATTCCCGAGAAGCTCATTGCGTCTGCGCTCTCGCTCAGCAGGGGGCAACGCCAAGAGCTGCGGGTGCAGCATGAGGCAGTGACCGCGCTGCTTCACGCGTGGCGTGAGTATATTGCGGCCTCTGTGCGCGGGGAGAGGCAGGCGCATATGCCGGAGGGTATTTCTGTGGCTGCGGCGGTTCCCGCCCTGGAACCGTCCCTAGAGGCGATTAACAATGCGGTGCGTGAGCTTTTGCTGAAGACTTCGCTGGCCGAGGGTACCGAGTGGGCACTTTCGGATCGCATGCACTCATGGGAGGCGCATATGCGGGGTGAGTTTGAGCGTGCCGAGGATGAGCTGCAGGCGTTGAAGCGTTCGCGGATGGTGCGGGCGGCGCATCGTACCAGTCGGCAGGTGCAGGCGATGCGGCATATCGGGAGCCGGTTCCGGTAGCCTTATCGCCTCTAACCTCTTTTAAAAAGAGCCTTATCAGGCATGAGAAGTCTCGCTTTATGTCGAATAAAGAGCCTTTTGATGCATATCATCCGAAGGCGCAAAAGACCCGCAGCGGCACAATTTCAGGGCGGGTAGACTAGAACTATGGCACACGCATCCCTGAAAGAACAGTCCTTAAACTATGTCCGCGCCGGGGCTCACCGCGTTCGGGCGGGATTTTTTCAGTCTATTCAGATCACGATTGCTTCGATGGGGGCGTATCTTTTTGCGGAGCGTGTGCTGGGGCATGAGGAACCTATTTTTGCGGCGGTCGCGGCGCTGGTGTCGCTCGGGTACGTGAGCGGCTCTACCCATTCGCGGCGCATCCTAGAGGTTTCGTTCGGGGTGAGCCTGGGCATTCTGATTGGCGATCTGTTTTTGCAGATGCTCGGGCGCGGCATCTGGCAGGCCACACTTGCCCTGTTTATTTCGGTACTTCTGGCCAGGTTCTTGGATAACGGCATTATTTTTACGATTCAGCTCAGTTTTCAG
Source organism: Rothia sp. HMSC065G12 (assembly GCF_001811455.1). Classification (NCBI taxonomy): domain Bacteria; kingdom Bacillati; phylum Actinomycetota; class Actinomycetes; order Micrococcales; family Micrococcaceae; genus Rothia; species Rothia sp. HMSC065G12. Next base: position 41,551 of record NZ_KV804800.1, on the reverse strand, counting down.
GCCTGCCTGGTGATTCTGCTACCGCCAACCTCGGATCTGCCGTTTACCCGCAGTCTTGACGGCGTGATCGGTGGTGTTGCGGCGTTCCTCATGATGTTTTTGATGCCCAAAGACCCGCGAAGTGGGTCACGTCAGCGTGCCGAGGCTCTTATGAGCGCTTTCTCGGATGTCTTCTTTCTGGCGGCAAAGGCGATTCGCCGGTACAACTACGATCAGGCGTATCAGAGCCTGCAGGATTCGCGTAAACTTCAGCCGCTGTATGAGGCGAGTAAGAATGATTTGGTGACGGCGCGCGGTATGGCGCAGCTTTCGTGGGCGGGAAAGAAGACTCGAATCGAACTTGATCGGCTGGCGCAGACCCTCGGGGCTATCGATTTGGCGATTCGCAACACCCGCGTGTTTAACAGGCGCATGGCATCCACGATTGCGCATGTGCAGCTGCGCCCGAAGGCCCTTGAAACGCTTTCGGCGGCGCTCGAAGAACTGGCGCTTGCCGCCCAGAGTACGGGACTGGGCATGTATTCCAGTACCGAACATGAGCGTGAACACTATATGGAGGTTGCCCGCGAGCGCCTGATTTCTCTCGCCGAGACCCTGGAGCCGAAGCATTTGGGGGTAGAGACCTTCGAGGGCGAGTCGTTGGTGCTTATGCTGAGGCTTATAACCGTGGATATGTTAGAGGCTACAGGTATGGATCATGAGGATGCGTCCGCCATGCTGGTGCCGCTGGGCGAGGCCGTGACGGAGCATGCGCCGCGTACTTCCGAGATTCCGATTGTGCAGGCTGATGTTGCGGGCGCTCAGGAGGAGGATTTGCGCACCCGCACCGTTAATATCATGCTGCGCGATGAAGACCTCGAAGAGGGGCTGGGGTAGGTCTTTCCTGCTCGTATCGTATGGCTGATGGTGTGCGTCTAATCCCCGTGGAACCCGCCCATAAGACCCTACCGTAGGACCCGCGAGCAGATAATATTTCGGCGAGCAGACAACGAATTGCTGTCTGCTCGCCGAAATACTATCTGCTCGCGGTTCACGTCGCGATGTGCGGCAGTTATTTATCCTGCGGGAAAAGCAGGTTCAGCGCCTCGCCTAAGGTGGCGACCTCGCGCACGGTCACCCCATCGGGCACCTGCCCCACGCCCGTTGGGGATGCGGGCACCAGCACATGCGTGAACCCCAGCCTGCCAACCTCGGCAATACGCTGGCGAATACCCGGCACGGCACGCACCTCCCCGGCCAGGCCGACCTCGCCAAACACCGCGAGTTTACGCGGCAGCGGCTTATTCTGCGCGGCCGATGCCAGCGCCATCACGCACGCCAGATCGGCGGCGGGCTCGGCGATTTTAGCGCCTCCCACCGTGGAAACATAGCAGTCGAGTTTGCCCACGTTCAGCCCGGCACGGCGCTGCAAAACCGCCAAAAGCATCTGGATGCGCGCCGATTCCAACCCCGCCACCGTGCGCCTGGGCGCAGGTGCCACCGCTTGATCCAACAGCGCCTGGACTTCGGCCAAAAGCGGGCGGCGCCCCTCCATCGTCACGGTCACGCAGGTTCCCGCCACCGGATGCGGCGTGCGCGAAACGAACATGCCGGACGGGTCGAGCACGGGCGCAATCCCGTCCTCGTGCATATCGAAACAGCCGACCTCATCGGTGGGTCCGTACCGGTTTTTGATGGCGCGCAGCATACGAATATTGGAGTGTTTATCACCCTCGAACTGGCACACCACATCGACCAGGTGTTCCAGCAGGCGCGGCCCGGCGATCGTGCCTTCCTTGGTCACATGCCCCACCAGCAGGGTGCACATATTGCGTGCTTTCGCGGCGGCAATCAGTGATGCGGCAACCTCGCGTACCTGCGTAACACCCCCGGCGCTGCCCTCAACATCTGCGGACGCAAGGGTCTGCACCGAGTCGATCACCAGCATCGCCGGGTCTACCTGCTCAATATGCGCCAGCGCGGTTCCCAGGTCGGTTTCACTCGTCAAATACAGGGTATCGGCGACGGCGTGGATGCGGTCCGCACGCAGCTTAACCTGCGCGGCGGATTCCTCACCGGTCACGTACAGCACGTCGCGGGTTTTCGCGCGGGCACGCTCAGCGGCGGGGGTTCGCGGGGTGTATCCGCGCGCGAAGGTGGCGGCAACATCCAACAGCAGGGTAGATTTGCCCACGCCGGGTTCGCCAGCCATCAGAATCACGGCACCGGGCACCAGTCCCCCGCCAAGTACCCGGTCGAATTCGGGGTTGCCGGTGCTCATATAGGCGGCGACGGTCGAGTCTACTTCGCCGATCACCTGCGCCGGTTTCTGCACGCTGGATGCGGTACGGGTGCGCGCCACGGTACCCCCGGCGGCTTCCTCAACAGACCCCCAGGTTTGGCACTCACCGCATCGACCCACCCATTTGGCGGTGGTCCAGCCGCATTCGGTACAGCGGTAGGCGGGGGTTCCTTTAGTGGTTTTTGTGCGTGCAGCCATGGTTTTTATTGTACGGGCGACCCTGACGTTTTAAACACCTAGATCGTCAAAAGCCGAAGAAGAGAATATCGGGGTGGGGCGCGCACAAAGGCGGTGACACAGGCTAAAACGATACAATATATTCCGTGCAGACAGATTACAGTGAACTCCTCCTGAAGACCATTGCGCAGATCGCCCCCGGCACCGAGCTGCGTGAAGGGTTAGAACGCATCCTCCGGGGGCGCACAGGCGCACTCATCGTGCTCGGTTCAGACCGCACCGTCACGGGGCTCTCCTCCGGCGGGTTCACCATCGACACCGAATTTTCTGCCACCCGCCTGCGTGAGCTCGCCAAGATGGATGGCGCGATCATCTGTGACCGCGACGCCACCCGCCTGCTCATGGCGGCGGTACAGCTCATGCCGGATGCAACCATCGACACCAACGAATCCGGAACACGCCACCGCACCGCCGAACGCATGGCAATCCAGACGGGCTTCCCGGTGATCTCGGTTAGCGCCTCTATGTCCGTCATTTCGGTGTATGTGGACGGCACCCGGTACACGGTCGAAGACACCCAATACCTGATGGCACGCGCCAACCAGGCAATCCAGACCCTTGAGAGCTATAAGAAACGCCTCAACAAGGTGCTTTCCACGCTGTCCGCACTCGAAATCGAATCACACGTTACGCTCAGTGATGTCGCTATCACCCTGCAGCGCATGGAGATGGTGCGGCGTATTATCTCTGAAGTCAGTCACTATGTGCTTGAACTCGGTGTGAACGGTCGCCTGGTGGCACTTCAGCTTGAAGAGCTCCGCAGCCCCGATATGGCGGGTATCGACGTTATTCTGCACGACTACCTGCCGCGACCCACCGCGCAAAGCATCTCCATCGCAACTCGGGCTCTACGCGACCTTACCGACATGGATATTGTGGACCTCACTATGATCGCCCAGGCCGCAGGGTTCGGCGATTACGAACTCGACACTCCCCTGCAGCCGCGCGGCTACCGCTTGCTTGACGGCATCGCCACTATTCCGAACACAATTGCCGAACGCCTCGTTGAACGATTCGGCACTTTGCAGGCGCTCATGGCCGCATCCTTGGAAGATCTGCGTGATGTTGATGGCATAGGCGAGCATCGTGCCCGCACCGTGCGCGAATCGCTCTCCCGTATGGCGGAAAGCAGCCTCGAAAAATACCTCTAACATTAGCCGGGTACGGTCCGAAGAACACCAGCCGCCCGATAGAAAGAGCCTTTATTTCAATAAAGCATTAAAACCCTCTTTATTGAAATAAAGGCTCTTTCTATACGTCTTTTATATATTCCCGCAGGGAAATACCGTGGGCGCTATTTCAACAGGAAGTTCACTCGCTGCGAGGTCACCCCGTTCACGGTAGCCGTCACCCAATATGTGCCCTTCGCCGTATTCTTCAGCGCATTACACCCGGAGGTATTGAGCTTACGATCCCACGCAATATCGCTGGCGGCTTCCTTGCCCGCAGGAATCTCGGTCTTCTTCGTGGGAGTGGGCGTGCACTTCGCAGACGAATACACCTGGGTATCGCCCGATGTAATGTTGATCTCCACACCCTCAGCAACCTTCTCGCCGCCAATAAAGCAGGGATTACCCGCAGAATTCGTGTACACCACATGGAATGACGGCATTTCACCGGGCGCATACTGCTTCTTTGAAGGCTCGACCGTCACCTTTAGATCCTTGGCATTGCACAGAGCCACGGCTGGCGTTGCGGATGCGCTCGCCGACCCGGACGGAGTTGCACTGCCGGATACCGCGGGAGTCCCAGAAACAGACGGGGTTGCCGATGCGTTCGGGCTGCCGGATGCTGAACCGCTCACCGACCCCGAAGGCGCAACCGTAGAAGGTGTGGGGCGCGCGCTAAAATTCTGGAAAGGTTCGCCGGTGGCTGTCGCCTCTGCGGCGACATCGTCTTGAGGCCCCTTATTAATCTGGTTCACTAGGGTGGTAATACCAACAATGCCAACCAGCAAAACAAGAATAAGCACTACCACGGCAACGATACGACGGCGGCGGTATACTTCGGGGGGTAATTCGGGACCAAGTTCAGACATACCGTTAAGAATAACGGTTTTTTGGGTGTCGTGCATGCAAAACCATATATATAAGCTACATAGAATAGATAAAAATACATTGCCTGTATATTGTGGGTCAATTGGCACCCGACACCCAATATCACCTACCCTAGAAACAGTAATACATTACAACGCAAGCAATTATTGCCATGTTCAATTTACAAAACTCACACGAACTACACCACCGCATAAATACTTGGTACCAGCATCATGCCCGCGATCTGCCGTGGCGCCGTGCCGACTGCACGGCCTGGGGTGTGATGGTGAGCGAATTCATGCTGCAGCAGACCCCTGTGAACCGCGTGCTTCCCGTTTGGGAAGAGTGGATGCGCCGCTGGCCCACGCCCGCATCACTCGCCGCCGAAGACAGTGCGGAGGCGGTGCGCGCCTGGGGTCGTCTGGGCTACCCGCGCCGCGCCCAACGACTGCACGGCGCGGCGGTCGCTATTACGAAGCATCATGACGGCGAGGTTCCGGCGGATTATGACGAACTTCTTGAGCTTCCCGGCGTGGGGGCATACACCGCGGCAGCGATTACGGTCTTCGCCTTCGGCAGACGCGCCACCGTTATCGACACTAATATCCGCCGGGTGCACGCCCGCGCCGTCATGGGCAAGGCGCTGCCCCATAAGCATTTGAACGTCGCCGAAACGACCCTTGCCGAAGAGCTGATGCCGCAGAATACTGCCGTCTCCTGCGTGTGGAACGCCTCTGTTATGGAGCTGGGCGCACTCGTATGCGTCGCCAAGAATCCACGCTGCGAACAGTGCCCTCTTGAGGATATCTGCGCGTGGGTGAAGGCGGGAAAGCCACAGGCCGAGTATACGCCTACGGGGCAGAGCTGGCACGGCACCGACCGGCAGCTGCGCGGTGCCATGATGGCGGTTCTGCGCGCCGCGCACGCACCGGTGCCGCGGGAACTTCTAACGGACTTCTCCACCGATATTACTGTTCCCGATGCCCTGAAGGTTCCGGTGCAGGATTTACGCAAACTCGACTCGTCCCAAGAACAAATCGATCGATGCTACAGCGGGCTTCTGAAAGATAAACTTGCGAAAGAGCGTAAGGACAGAGTTTCGCTTTAGATTTTGGCCTTTTATGCACTATTCCCCAACTCACGATAAACCCCGAAAAAAATATTGTTTTCACCTGAAATCTTTGGAAAAATGGAGAAAACATTCTGGAAAGCTCATTTCTTCGTGAAGGAGGACTCCATGAAAATAGCGGTCATAGGGGCGAGCGGCACCATCGGCTCGAAAATTGCCGCCGAACTGGAAAAACGCGGTCACGAGGTAGTGCCGATCAGCCGCTCACACGGGGTAGATGTTTCATCGCTCGCAGATTTAAGCGCGGCGCTGACCGGAGTGGATGTTGTGATCGACGCGATTAACAACATGATCATGAGCAGCAAAAAGGCGCAGACAGCCTTTATCAGCACCTCCAGCAATATCGCGCAGGCGGCTGATAACGATGTGAAGCACATCGTCTGCGTCTCGATCGCCGGAGTAGAAAACCCGGCGGTTAGCCGCGGATACGGCTACTATGCGGGCAAGGCGGCGCAGGAGAAAACCTATCAGGATTCCGCCGTAGACACCGTTATTATTCGTTCGACGCAGTGGTTTGAGCTTCTTGACCCCATTGTTCAGCAGGTTACGGTGGGGCCGATCTCGGTGCTGCCGACCATGAAAATGGCGCCTATTCCTGCGGATGCTGCAGCACATTTGGTATGCGATGTTGCCGACGGTTCCGAGAAGGTACCGGGCACGGGCATCGTCTCGATTCGCGGCGAAGAAGAAGGAACAACGACGGAGTTCGTAAAGCGTCTTCTCACGGCACGCGGCGAGGTCGGCGGCAAAACGCCGAAGGTGGTGCGGCAGCTGCCGTATTTCGGTTCCGCTATTGCCAAGGGCGGGTTGATTCCCGATCCCGCAAATCACACCGTTTCCACCACGCTTGAGGAGTGGCTGGCAAGCCTGTAGCGGTTTCGATACTGCGCGAACCGATGCGGTCTTCGTATATACGAAGACCGCATCATCGCGTTAAGCGCTCATACACCTATGCGCCCTTATGCTCAAGAAACCCGATAAGCCTGTCGAGCAGGTCTTGCAGCTGTTCACGCTCTTGTGAAGTGAATTCGGCGCTCATGGCACGCTCGACGGCGCGAACCTTCTCGTCGGCCTGAACAACCAGTTCTTCGCCCGCATCGGTGAGGGTCACGATATTCACGCGGCTATGAACTTCTGAGGGCACGCGGGTAATCAGGCTTTTCGCATCCAGACGGGCAAGAATGGTGGCCATCGTCTGCGGGGTTACCGCTGCGGCACGCGCCAGCTGCGCCGCCGACTGCCCGGGCACATAGTAGAGCGAGGTCATGGCGGCATACTGTGCGACGCTCAGATCGTACTCGCGCAGAACCTTAGATTTGACCGACATCATCGCCTGCTCGGCGCGTTTAATCGACGACCCTATGCGCGACCGGGTTTCGGCGAGATAGGCTTCTTGCCCCTGTCCCGGCTGCGGAGGGTATTTTACAGACTGCTGTGATTTTTCCGATGATGCGGGCATGTACTAAGCATACTATCCCCCGGCTCCGTCTCGCTTTGTTATCCACCAACATACATACTTATCAGAAGCGCAGCGATATTGGGAGGGGTACAGCAATAATTATCAGAAGCACGGCAAAAACACCCTGCACAACTAAGGCTTGTCCCCGAACCCTCACGCAAAGGATTCGGGGACAAGCCTTAGTTAGTACCTCCCGCAGGATTGCCTACAGGGGAAAGCCGCTAGTCAGATGCCCCTCCGGTAATCTGCTCGGCTTCTTCCACGGCAGATTCCGCCATCTTATTGACGGTCTCCAGGGGTAAATCCCGCATCTGCTGCGAGGAGAAGACGAACTTCGCATCGTCGCCTTCACCCTCGACACCCACAGTAATCTTCTCGCCGGGCTTGATCTCACCGAAGAGGATCTTCTCGGAGAGAGCATCCTCAATATTACGCTGCATTTCGCGGCGCAGCGGGCGAGCACCCATTGCCGGGTCGTAACCCTTCGAGGCCATAAGAACCTTCGCGGCGTCCGTAAGCTCGATCGACATTTCCTGATCTGCCAGGCGCTTTGCCAACCGGCCCACGAAGAGATCCACGATCTGCAGAATCTCGTTCTCGGAAAGCTGCGGGAACACGATAATATCGTCCACACGGTTCAGGAACTCGGGGCGGAAGTGCTCCTTGAGGTTCTCCATCACGCGAGCCTGCATGCGCTCGTAATCGGCATCGCCGTGATCCATCGCCTGGAAGCCCACGGGAACGCGACGGTTCACATCGCGCGAGCCGAGGTTCGTGGTCATAATGATCACGGTGTTCTTGAAGTCCACCACACGACCCTGCGAGTCGGTCAGGCGACCATCTTCAAGAATCTGCAGCAGCGAGTTGAAGAGATCGGTGTGAGCCTTCTCGACCTCGTCGAAGAGCACCACCGAGAACGGCTTGCGGCGCACCTTCTCGGTCAGCTGACCGCCCTCGTCGTAACCCACGTATCCGGGAGGCGCACCGAAGAGTCGAGACACGGTGTGCTTCTCCTGGTATTCGGACATATCCAGGGTAATCAGGGCGTCTTCATCGCCGAAGAGGAACTCTGCCAGAGCCTTCGCAAGCTCGGTCTTACCAACACCGGTTGGACCAGCGAAGATAAACGAGCCACCGGGGCGGCGCGGATCCTTCAGACCGGCACGGGTGCGGCGAATCGCACGGGAGAGAGCCTTGATAGCGTTGTCTTGACCGATCACGCGCTTGTGCAGCTCGTCCTCCATCTTGATCAGACGCGAGGACTCTTCCTCGGTGATCTTGTACACCGGAACACCGGTTGAGGATGCGAGCACCTCAGAGATAACCTCGGGGGTCACCTCGCCGAAAGCATCGCCGTTTTCGCGCCAAGCCTTCTCAGCCTCAGCCTTCTCGGCGAGTACCTTCTGCTCCTGATCGCGCAGCGCGGCGGCCTTCTCGTAATCCTGGCCCTTGATAGCATCTTCTTTCTGCGTGCGCAGCTTCGACGCCTTCTCGTCAAGAATCTTAATCTCGGGCGGGGCGGTCATCCGCTTGATGCGCAGGCGAGCACCTGCCTCATCAATCAGGTCAACGGCTTTATCCGGCAAGAAGCGGTCGGAAATATAGCGTGCCGCTAAGTTCACGGCAGCCTCGATCGACTCGTCGGTAATGGTTACGCGGTGGTGAGCCTCATACTTATCGCGCACACCCTTGAGAATCTGCACGGCGAGCTCTTGGGAAGGCTCGTCCACCTGAATTGGCTGGAAGCGGCGTTCCAAGGCGGCGTCCTTCTCAATGTGCTTGCGGTACTCGTCCAAGGTGGTGGCACCAATGGTCTGCAGCTCACCGCGAGCCAGCATCGGCTTTAGGATGGAGGCAGCGTCGATAGCGCCCTCTGCGGCACCGGCACCGACAAGGGTGTGAATCTCGTCGATGAACAGGATAATGTCGCCGCGGGTGCGAATCTCTTTGAGCACCTTCTTGAGGCGTTCCTCAAAGTCACCGCGGTACCGGGAGCCCGCAACCAAGGAACCCAAATCCAGGGTGTACAGGTGCTTATCTTTGAGAGTTTCGGGAACATCGCCGTGTACGATGGCCTGCGCCAAGCCCTCAACAACGGCGGTTTTGCCGACACCAGGTTCACCGATAAGCACGGGGTTGTTCTTGGTGCGGCGTGAGAGAACCTGCATCACGCGTTCCATCTCGTGGTGACGACCAATCACCGGGTCAAGCTGACCCTCGCGTGCGGCGGCGGTAAGGTTACGCCCAAACTGATCGAGAATTGTTGAGCCCGCCGGGGTGCCCTCGCGGGAGTTGCCCGCGCCCACACCGGCGGTTTCCTTATTCTCGCTGTTTCCGGGGTATCCGGAAATAAGATCCATCACGGCCTGGCGAACCTCGGCACCCTGCACGCCTACTTTAGAGAGAACCTGGTTTGCCACGCCTTCGGAGGCGCGCACCATGCCCAGCAGAATATGTTCGGTGCCGATATAACCGTGGTTAAGCTGAATGGCCTCGCGCATGGAAAGTTCGAGGACCTTCTTGGCGCGCGGGGTGAAGGGAATGTGACCGCTTGGCGCCTGGGGGCTGGGGCCCACAATGCTTTGCACCTGTTCGCGCACGGCATTCAGGGTAACCCCGAGGGACTCAAGAGCACGGGCACCGATGCCCTCGCCCTCGTGAATCAGCCCGAGCAGCAGATGCTCGGTGCCGATGTAATTGTGGTTGAGCATGCGTGCTTCTTCTTGGGCAAGCACCACAACGCGCCGAGCTCGGTCGGTAAAGCGTTCAAACATTGCGCACTCCTTGGAAATTTTGCTTGATACTAGATTACGTGGAAAAGCGCGGCTACGGTGCACTGTTCGCCATCAAGAGAACGTCTGTGTCGCTATTTTTCGGGGAGCCTTTTACCGAGCCAAAACCGGGATGCGCATCGGGCGTTTCTCGACGGTCATAAACATTTTCATGAAACTTTTATCGGGCTCTATCAGAAGACCTAATATCGCTTTAGCTTATAGCAACACTAATGCACCTCCGCGCCCTTTACTAAAACGTTATAATTCTGCTTCGGCATTTAGATTCTTAGGAGACATTCTTGAGGATTGCTCTCATAAGATAACGGGGATTCCATAAACACCAAGAAAAGGCCCGGGGCGATACCCGCCACGTGATTACCTAAATACATATCATGAGGCTAATAAAAAAGCCTGAAGATGATAGCTCTTCTCATGAAGGGCTTTTTCTAAAACCTCGTTATACAGAAGGCGGGATAACACTTGATGTGTCATCCCGCCGTCGGCAGATGAAATACCATCACAGAATTAGCGATGGTATCAATACTATTTACTTACCTTCTGCCTTCATAGCTGCGTAGTAAGCATCCTGAATTTCCTGGTGGATGCGACCGCGGTCAGAAACTTCGTGACCGTTTTCGCGTGCCCACTTACGAATTGCAGCGGTTTCAGGGTTACGCTTCACCGGAGCGGAAGAGCCACGACCACCGCGGGAACCGCGCTGGGAGGCGCCTACCTGAACGCGACGACCCTTAGATGCGAACGGACGAATTGCGTCACGAAGACGAGCGGCATTAGCACTGGATAGGTCAATCTCGTAATGAGCTCCGTCGAGGCCGAATCGTACAGTCTCTTCTGCGGGACCACCATCGAGGTCGTCCTCAAGAATAATGCGCACCTTCTGTGCCATAGGGGTTTTCTCCTTAGTTTGGTTTATTGCTCCAACTATGAGTTTTTACACTGCACGTTGTCACACTCTCTAATTTATCTCCTTCATAATAACAGAAATAAATGACTAATGACTACCAACATAGAGAATTCTAAGGAATGACACAGAATAGTGTTGTCATTTAACGGTTATATTTATTGACGCTCCGTTTTATTACCCGTTTTATCAGTACCAAAAGGATTTACCGTTCCTTGTGAACCCTTTACCTTCTCATACCACTGTTGAGCGTCTTTTTCGACATCACGCTGTGCTGAACGTTCGGCGCGATCCGCCCGGTTAATCCAACGCAAAATGAAATATAACGCAATCCCGGCAAAAATAGGAGGCAGCAGCGCAATCAAAATCTCCATGAAAATCCCTCACAACCTTTCGTGCTGATGACAGCATACCCGATAGCGCAAAATGCCGCCCGATAACGCATACACGTTACGAACGGCATCTACGGTTTAACACGGTTTACAGACCTTTACGAAAGAAAAGCCTCGATCAAGCCCGAAATTACGACTCCGGTTTCATCAACGGGAACAAAATAGTTTCACGAATACCTGGCTGACGCACCACGGTTCCAGGGCGTTCAGGGTCCTGTTCACCCGCCAAAAGCATAATCAGACGGTCAACACCCAGCCCAAGACCGCCCATCGGCGGTGCACCGTGCTCTAGGGCGCGTAAGAAGTCCTCATCAAGTTCCATCGCCTCGTCATCGCCCGCAGCGGCCTTATGGGACTGCTCGGTTAAACGCTCGCGCTGAATCACAGGATCGATCAGCTCAGAGAACGCGGTACCGCGCTCCATACCGCCAATAATCAGATCCCACGCCTCAATCGTGCGGGAACCATCGCGGTTTGGCCGCGCCAAAGGCTGGGCGCTCGGCGGGTAGTTATATACAAAGGTCGGGTTCAGCAGTGTTGGCTCCACGATTTCGCCGAAAAGCTCAATCACAAGCTTCTCAGCATCCCAGGCGGGATCCACCTCAACCTCATGCTTGGCAGCGATCTCGCGCAGCGTCTCAGCGGGGGTGTCCGGGGTTATCTCAACGCCCACGGCCTCAGACAGTCCGGGGTAGACACTCAGCCACGCCCACTCGCCGCCCAGGTCGATCGTGCCGTCCTCAGTCTCAATCGCGGTAACCCCGAGCTCCTGTGCGCACGCAACGATAATCTCCTGCATACGCTCAGCCATAACATACTGATCAGCGTAGGCTTCGTAGCATTCCAGGGTTGTAAATTCGGGGCTATGCGTCGAATCCACGCCCTCGTTGCGGAATACGCGACCGATTTCGTAGACACGCTCAATACCGCCCACCACGGCACGCTTGAGCGGCAGCTCGGTAGCGATGCGCATCGTCATAGGCTGGTCGAAGGCATTCAGGTGGGTGCGGAACGGGCGAGCCGTCGCGCCGCCGTGCACCAGCTGCAGCACCGGTGTTTCCAGCTCAATATAGCCGTGATCTTCCAGCACGCGGCGCACGGTACGGGTAATCAGAGCGCGTTTTTTCACCAGGTCACGCGCCTCGGGGCGAACCATCAGGTCCAGGTAGCGGCGGCGCACCCGAGTTTCCTCGTTCAAATCCTTGTGCAGCACGGGCATGGGGCGAATCGACTTCGCGGCCATCCTCCACTCACGCACCATAATCGACAGTTCGCCGCGGCGAGAGACCACCACGCGGCCGGTTACATACACGTGATCGCCCAAATCCACCAGGGATTTCCAGTCGGCAAGCGACTGTTCGCCAACCTCATTGAGCGAGAGCATCGCCTGAATGCGGTCGCCATTCGTACCCGCCTGCAGGGATGCAAAGCAGAGTTTACCGGTATTGCGCACGAATACAACACGGCCCGGCACATGCACCACATGGTCGGTTTCATCCCCGGCGGTGAGCTCGCCGGACTCTAATTTCGGGTCGTATTGAGCGCGAATATCGGCGATATGATCCGGTTCGATGCGCTTGCCTTCGGCGTCCAGAAGCCCAACGGGGTATGCTTCACCTGCGGTCTCCAAGAACTTAGCGCGCTTCTCCAAGCGAATCTTCATCTGCTCGGACATATCTGCAATGGCCGGTGTGGCGCTCTGCTCGTTGCTCAAAAGGTACCTATCTCGTGTTTTAGGAGGTCAAATGTGACGGTTTGCTACAGCAAATCCATGTTGTCGATCAAGCGTGTGGAACCCACATATGCCGCAACTAGTGCGAGCACCCGCTCGGAATCGGCGGTCGGCGGCTGGAAATTGCTCGGATCCACAAGCTCCAGGTAGTCCAGGCGCACGCCTTCGGTCGAGTTAATACGGTCCCGTGCACTCTCTAGATCGATGCTCTCAAACCCGCGGTTCAGCGAGTTTTCGCGCATCAGTGCGAGGGTTCGGGAAATCACCAGCGCAGCCTCGCGTTCCTGCTCGCTCAGGAACTCATTCCGTGAGGAGAGAGCCAAGCCGTCGTCGTCACGCACAATAGCGACGGGACGCAGGGTAATGTCGTGGTTGAAGTCGTGAATCATGCGCTGCACGAGCAAAACCTGCTGGGCATCCTTCTGCCCGAAGTAAGCGTTCACCTCATGCGAGCCCGCGGCGGGGCGCACAATATTGAAGAGCTTATTCACGACGGTGAGCACGCCGTCGAAGTGGCCGGGGCGGGTGATTCCCTCAAATTTATTGCCCAGTTCGCCGCTGGAAATGCGAATAAGCGGCTCGCCTTCGGGATACATTTCATCCACGGAGGGCGCGAAGATAATATCAACGCCCGCATCGGCGGCGACCTGCGCATCCGTTTCCAGGGCGCGCGGGTATTTGTCATAGTCTTCGTTGGGACCGAATTGAAGCGGGTTAACAAAGATCGACGCCACCACAACATCGTTCTGTTCACTCGCGCGGCGCAAAAGCGTGGCGTGCCCTGCATGCAGAGCACCCATCGTAGGCACATACCCGAGCGTAGCGCTGCGGTACTGCACCTCGCCTTCCTGTTCGGCGGCTTCGGCACGGGCGCGCTCATCCAGCCGTTCCTGGGCGGCAGCAAGCGCCTCCGCAATAGCGGAGCGAAGCTCGGTAATAGTCGTGACGATGCGGGGCATCGAGGTCTCAGTCATGACGAGAACTCCTTATCGTCAGGCATCGCACCGGATTGACGCGTGCCCGTGGTGTGGGTTCGCAGGGTAGATTCAATCCGAGCCTTCTGGTCGTCGTTTATCGAGTTTCTATTATGCGCCCTAGATGCGGTTGCGCGCACCATGGCGGCATATGAGTCAGCGATATCCTGTGTTTTTTCGTGGTCGGTGTACTCTATCAGCGCATTAAGATGCGCATCCAGGGTACCTGCATCGCCGCGTGCCACGGGACCGGTTAGCGCGCCTTCGCCACTCGCAAGCGCGTTATCGACGGTCGCACGAACCAGCGGACCGAGGTAACGCGCCGGGTCTTCAATACCGATACTAGCAAGCATTTGCTGAGACTGTCCCAAAAGTGTGACGAGATGATTGGACGCATGCGCCAGTGCGGCGTGATAAAGCGCACGATCGGCTTCGGCAACGTGAACGGGCTCACCGCCCATTTCAACAACGAGCGCCTGGGCTATAGGGATAAAAGGCGCGGGCCCGGTCACGGCAAAGCTCGTACCGGTAAGGCGTTGTAAATCCAGGGATAAACCGGTGAAAGTCATGGCGGGGTGAATCGCCAAGCCGATAGCGCCCAATGTGGTTGCGGGAGCGAAAATATCGGTGCCGTGCCGCCCGGAGGTGTGCACAAGCAACTGCCCACTGGTTAGAGACCCGGAAGATGCCAAATACTCGATCAGACCAGCCAATTCATCGTCGGGGACAGCCAACAGCAGCAGCTCGCTGCGTTCGGCAATCTGTTCCACCTCAAGGAGCGGTACGCCGGGTAAGAGCACATCCGCCCGTTCTTGAGAAGCTTCGGAAACCGCATGCACGCCCACCAGGGAATGCCCGGCAGCGCGCAGGGCGGCACCGAGCACAGCGCCAACTTTACCGGCGCTGATAACGCCGATGCCGAGGCGTGCGGGTTTCAGATGATTCGTGGTCACACTCTTAAGTATATTAGGTACCGCAAAATCCGCGTGTTTTTCAGCGTTCACCAGGTGCGTCGAAAATTATGGCGGATTTCAGCGGGGGAATTATGCCGAAGGCGATGTGTAATAGGCCCGGGTACCGTCAGTGCGGGCGATGATCTCGGCGGCAATGCGTTCGGCATCGTGCGCCTCTAGGTTCTGGACGGCGGGTTTGACCGGCCCCGGAACGCTGCCCAAATGTATGCACGCGGTTTTGAGGATGCGATTGAGCGGCCCCTGCGACCATTGCACCGCGAGCACCTGCCGTTCGGGGACTACCGAGAGGAACCGCAGCAGGCAGCCGCCACGCAGCAAGAGAAGATCCCGGGTGGGGGCGTGTTCCGAATGGTGCGGGTCGGCTTCAGCTTTCGCATGTTCGGTATTCACCCGCGCGAAGCCGTCACGCCGGAAGGTGAGCGGGTTAAGCCAGCGTGTTCGGCGCGGTGCCGTCACCACGCCTAACTCGCGGCTGTCGGCGGGGTTGTACCTTGATGATTCCATGACCGCCTGCACGATTTCGAGGCTGTGCGGTGAAACATTCGGCAGCAGCAGGTGAAGAAGCCGCTGCATTTCGCGGGTGGTACCCACGGGCAGGGCGGTGTTGCGGGTAAATAAGTCGTCGGATGAACCCTCCGTATTTACCGCCACGCCCGCAATATTGACCACCACCCGGTACCACCCGAAGGGCTTCCACAATAGAGGCTGCTCAATCTTGAGGGCTTGAATACGCTGCGGGAACAGGGTTTGCGTATGCGTTCCCGTGAAGCCATAGGTGATGCGCAGGCTTTCACCGCGCGCATCCGAAGTATTCTGGCGGATGCGCTCCACCGTGAAATTTGCTCCCTGATCGAAGCTGCTCCACAGCTGCCAAAGAAAACCAAGAATTGGAATCAGGGACGGAAAAATAAACTGCGATATCTGTCCCAACTCCTTTTGGGGGTTCATCAGCCACCCCACGATCGTAACGCTCACCCAGATAATCGCTACCGGAAGTGCCCACAACAATGCACTGAGCACGATAGCGGCAAGAACCCGCAAATTGGGGACTTTGAGGAGTAACCGTTCTGGCTTGTAGCCTGCTTCTGCCTGCTGCTCCCCTGCGAGGTTTACCTCGTGATCCTTCCCAGCCGGAGCATTCACAGCATCGGCGAACCCTGACCTATTGGCGGCACGCAGGGTACTCACCCTGCGCAGCAGGCGTTCCTGCAAATCCTGCGCCTTCGCATGCGAGAGGTATTTGATATGCAGGGCTTCTTCGGCACCGTCCGCAGCCTCAAGCCGAAGCTCGGACAGCCCCAAAATACGGGCGACAAGTGAGCGTGAAATATCGACGCTTTGCACGCTTTCCAGGCGAATCTGCCGCTGTTTCTTGAAAAATATTCCGCTGTGGCGGTATACCGAATGCGCGCTCACGCTGTAGCGGGTAAACGTCCACGAAAGAATACTTCCGCCAAAAATAAGGACCGCCGCAGCACCGTAGCCATACAGCATTACCGGGTTATGTCCAACGTGGTTTAGCAGATATTCGGGCAGCTGCCGCAGAATATTCCAGTAATCATTCTCGGCATTATTGTTGAAGGAATTCTTAATATAATCCCACGCGAGATAAATAATAAAAGCAAAGAAAACCCATATGTTCATGATGAACGTGCGCACATCGGTACGCCACCACGTGAGGGTTTCCGCAGCTTCACCCGGGGTTATATGGTGTTCAGAGGTGTTAGAAGACTCGACAGACCGCACGTCCTGGTTATTCGAGTTTCGGGGTTCCTGTGTCATTACAGCGCCGCCATGCGTTCATCGGCGCGGCGTATCAAAAGCTCGCGCAGCTGCTGCCCACGTTCAGTGGGAATACCGTACAGCGTCACCTTAGAAGCGGTCACCCCAGCGGTGCGGATCGTCAGACGCACCAGGTGATGAGCACGCTCCAAGGGACCGGAATCTACATCTACATACTGGATGCGCCCATACGGAATGGACGTCACATGCCGAAACAGCAACCCCTGGCGCGCCATCAGATGGTTGGGGCGCAGACTATAGCCCAGCGCTCGGGTGCGGCGCGGCAGCAGCGCCGCCCACCAGATGCCCCACACCACCAGGACAGCGGCGATCGCCCCAGTAAGAGCGGGCAGCCACGTGGTTTTGGGCAGAACATCGGAAGAACGCATCATCTCAAACATCACGGTCAACGCCGCAAAAACGCCTACCAGCGTGATAAAAAACCCTACGACCTGTATCAGCCGAATCTTGGTATACGAAGGATGCGCGCGCACCCACTCGCCCTCGGTCGCAGTCACCGAGCCCTCACCCTCGTGCGTAAAAGAAGCATCCTCAGCATGTGAAAGTTGTGACATACATACCCTCTATCGTCGATCGCTCGTGCGGGAATATCCGTCAGCGGCGAGCTTACCCGAATTCGAGCCGCCCGAAGACGAATTACCATCCGGATCGTCCGGCGGAATACGGCACAGATACTGCGCCCACAGCCCGCCCGCCAGCAGCAGCACGGCACCAACCAGATTCACCACAGTAGACCAGAAAAACCCGGGAATACCGCGAGCGCTCGCCAGCGCTACATCGTAGACAATAAGCCCGAGCATCCAGCCCGCCAGCAGCGCCCCGGTCAAAATCGCGCCCTGCGCACACGCCAAAGTACGCGCAGCCATGAGAGAGTTCATGGATTTCGCTTTGCGCCGGGTCTCAACATTGCGAAAACGCGCCACCTGAAACGCAAACCAGAGCGTAATACCCGCTATTACCACGCAAATCAGTGCCACCACAGGCGACATCGCGAGCTCACCGCCGCCAGCGTTCACCACCAGATTATTCAGGATCGTTGCAGCAATAAGCCCCAGTGCCACGGCACACGCAATAACGGATATTCGGATGGGCTTCATACGCCCTCGCTTTCAGCACCACTATCAAATAGGTTCTTGGGCAAATTCATGTCTCGCATAAATCGTACCGCGTTAACCCCTGCGCGTTCATCGGCTGCGCGTACCCTGCGAGCTAAATCAGCAACGAGATGCCGCGTCTGTTCGCCCGTAGCGGCATCACGAGAGGGTATTACCGCCTGCGGGTTTGCCTGCTCCCACGGAACCAGCACGAAAGCGCGCTCATGCGCACGCGGATGCGGCAACGTCAGAGCCGGGTCGTCGCTGATAAGGTCGTCATAGGTAATAACGTCAATATCGAGAGTGCGCGGACCCCATCGCACAAGCCGCACCCGGTGGTGATGCGCCTCCACCTGCTGGCACAGCGCTAACAGCGCGTAGGGGTCAAGGCTTGTGCGCATTTCAAGGACGGCGTTGATATAGTCCGGCTGGTCGGCGGGGCCGCCTACCGGTTCCGTCACGTACAGCCCGGAGGCACGCACTAGCCGCACTGCACCCCCGCTAAGATGCACTAGGTCGGCGGCGGCCTGCTCTAGGGTGGTTTCGCTCTCGCCCAGGTTTGACCCCAGGGCCAGCACCGCCGTATGCGCTAACGCGTCCATGCCGGGCGCGGGGTGCGATTGGTTCGCGTTCGGCACATTACCCACGCGCGCATGCACCCTTTCCGCCCTGAATCTGCGTGCCTTCACGCTCCCGGAATACGGTCACTGCCACGTTCCCGAAGGTCACCTCAATCGGGGCCTTCGGTTTATTGACGGTCACCTCAAGCGCATGCACATACGCGCATTCGTCCAGAATGTTCTGGGCGATCCGCACGGCAAGAGTCTCAATCAGATCGAGGGACTCCCCCACAATATGCGTGCGGATAATCTCGGCAACTTCCGCATAGTTCGTGGTTTGGGAGAGGTCATCGGTTGCGGCAGCCTGCGTGAAGTCGGTGTATAAAACCGTATCTACCACGAAGGGCTGACCTTCACGTTTCTCAAAATCAAGCGCTCCGTGAAAACCCACGGCGGCAACACCGGTTAGGGTAATGCGGTCGCAGGAGGCATAGGCGTGCGCTGGGTTCGGCATGGTGTTCCTTAGCTGATGTGAATACTGGTACATAATTTTAGGTCTGTTTGGTGCGGGTAACAGTGCGTAAAGTATTTGCCACGGTCACGGCATCCACCGTGGGGGGCACATTGTGCACGCGAATCCCCCACACTCCCTGGGCCGCCACGAGCGCAGAGAGAGCGGCGGATGCGGCATCACGGTCTTCGGGGGCGCGTGCTGGCGGCTCCTGGTCGGGCAGGGTGTTCGCGCCCGCGGCGGGGTTCTGGGTTTTGGTGCGCGCCGCATCCGCAGCGTTCAGTGCATTCGCCAGAAAACGTTTACGCGAACCGGCGATTAGTACCCGATGTCCCAGCGTGTGTAGCTGCCCAAGGGCGGCGAGCAGTTCCCAATCCTGCATGCCGCCCTTCGCAAATCCCAGCCCGGGGTCAAGGATAATGTTCTCGGCATGAACCCCGGCGGAAACCAGGCGATCACGCAGGGCGGCGAGCTCGTCCAGCACCTCGGTGACGGTGCCGCGCGGGTAGGCGGCGAGCGCATCCATCGTGGTTGAGGTGCCGCGCGCGTGCATCAGAATATAGGGTACGCCCAGCTCAGCAACGGTCTGTATCATCTCATCGCTCACGCTCATGCCCGAAACGTCGTTAATGATGTGCGCCCCGGCGGCTACGGCGGCACGGGCGGTCGCTGCGTTCATGGTGTCTACGCTGATGGTGATACCGGTTTCGGCAAGCCCCTCGATCACGGGCAGGATGCGCCGAAGTTCCTCCTCAACACTGATGCGCACCGCACCGGGCCGGGTGGATTCGCCGCCCACATCAATAATGTCTGCGCCCTGCGCGATCATGCGTTGCGCGTGGGTGAGAGCGTCGTTCGCGGTGTAGTGTTCGCCGCCGTCGCTCATAGAATCGGGGGTGACGTTCAGGATTCCCATCACCAGGGTATGCTCTGCGGCTGCGGCGTCGCAGGGCAGGTGTGCGGGGGGCTGCGGGCTCATCATTGCGTGCATGATTTAATCCTAACGGATGCACGCCTTGCCACCTTCGTGCCACGAGCAGGTGGTATTTGGCCCGAGCAGTGTCGGAAAATCCTAACCTGTCGGCGAACAACAACCTTCTCGCAACCGGATTTAATATTGCATGATTTATGCGCATTTTTTCATGCAGGGCGTAGCGGGGGTATGCTGGGTTATATGACTATAGAGTTCTGTACGGCTACGGTGCCGGGCGGAATGTAACGCATCGTAGAGACTGACGGTTTTGGAGGTTCAGATGAATCTGAAAGTTGGCGCCTGGATTCTTGGCTTTATCGCTCTTGCGGCGTTTATCACGGTTGTTCTGGCGAATGGACTTACCGCCGTGCGCTGGGTCGCGTTCGGTGTCGCAACCTGCGCAGGGTTCCTCTCCCTGGGTATGGTCGTAACCCTAGCCCTCGGCTGGGATGACCCCACGGGAAAGAAAGCCGAATCTCACTAGTTTTATCTCGTGCAGAGGCGTTCCGCTAGGATTAAGCCATGCCGGATGCCCTCACGATTCGACCCGCCACCCCCTACGATGCGCAGGCAATAGCGCGCATCCGTGTTCAGGGGTGGCGGTTTGCATATCAGGGTTTAATATCTCAGGACTACCTCGATTCGCTCAGCGTCGCCAAAGACACCGAGCGGATGCGCGGGTACCTCAGCCAGTTTCCCCAGAACTCGCCACCCAGCAGGTCAGCTTCCGTGCAAAGTTCGGACGGTGAAAAACGGTCATTTATGCTCGCGGTACGCGACGATGCGGTGCTAGGGTTCTGCCGTTTCTGCGCGGCACCGAACAATGCTGACCGCGTCGAAAGGGCTACTCCGGGCGGGGCGATGGTCGGAAGACTCCACTCACTCTACATAGACCCGAGTGCCCTCGGGCAGGGTATTGGGCACACCCTCATGAACCATGCGCTCAGCACCTTTGCCGCATGGGGATGTGAGCACGCGAATCTCTGGGTTTTGGAGGGAAATTCCCGCGCCATCAGCTTCTACGAACGGCAAGGCTGGCATCGCACGGGCGACACAAAGGTGGACCAGTCCTTTGGGCTGTGTCTGGTTGAGCACGAAATGGCGGTGCAGCTTTAAAAGACATATTCGCTTGAACCCTACCTATGTTGCGCTCGCCGCCGCTATCGACGTTTCACCGTGAGCGGCTTATCTGTGGTACTGAACCCTGTACACTGTAAATACCCCTGCGGCTATACCCCCGCGTCTCACGTTCCTATTGTTTAGTCGCGTGAGGGGTTTATAGCGGAAAGGGGGTGAGGGTCGGATGTCGAAGGACAAACGCGAAACCGCCCGGACGATCGTGCGACTTGTTGACGCAGGTTCACGATTCATCGAGGCGGTCGCTAAGTTAGTCGACGCTATTAGCCGCTGGCTAGTATAACGTCCTCACAGGGTGGGCACTCAGAGTTTTAGCGGACCTGGGTGCTCACTCGTATTGCTACTACCTTACCCTATATCGCGCGCATGCTCCACCCTCTGCAATTATCTACACTTCCAGATACACGTATAGAAACAAACAAAACTGCTTTGTAAGAAATTGGAGGCAGAATAAAATGTCTATTCCTCGGGAAGAACTATACACATACCGCGTCGAATGGTCTGAAGAAGACCAAGAATTTGTGGGAACCGTTGCAGAGTTTCCTAGTCTCTCTTGCCTAGCTGATAGCTCTTTGGAGGCTTTATCCGGAATTCAGCAGGTAGTGCTCCAGGCTATCGACATCTTGGAGGAAGAAGGAAAACCGGTGCCAGAACCCTATCGCTTACGACAGTTCTCGGGACGCTTTAACCTGCGGGTATCCCCACAGTTACATCGTAAACTCAGCCAGCAGGCAGCATTTGCACATCAGAGCCTTAACCAATATGTCTCACATGCATTAGAAGCAGCCGCATAAACGCATAAAACAGCATCTGTAGCAGGAATGTCCATCTTGCGAGGCAGATCATAGCTTCACCCAGGCAGGATGCCTCGTTTCAGGCGGGTATACTCGTTAGCGCTCATGCGCTCGCCTTTCTGAAGGGACCCGTTAGCTTTGGGAGTGAGGCTCCTGAGATTCTGCGGAGTCATGATCGCCGAACGACTAGAATGCTCATAAGCATAGGTCGTGAAGATCCAGTCTGCGAGCTCGCGCGCATCCCGGGAGTTAAACCCCAGCCCATAACGCGGTTCAGGGTTCGTGAGCACGGATTGAATTTGCCGATACCAAGCACCGCGGCTGCGCATCACAAGCCAGAATCCGGGTTCGCTTTCCTGTTCATCGCGCAGATAACGCGCCAGACGGTATAACACCAATTGGGCACTGAAGTCCGAATAGACATTCTGTAAATCTTCAACCCCACTCACCCACGATGAACGAAACGGATACAACTCCACGTTGCAGGTACGCAGATTCTTAACAGTCTGATGCACATAATCGCCCAAAGTTCCCGCACGGTAGCGTCTAAGGAGCAGCTTACGAAAGGCCTCATAATACTGGCCATCAACGTCATTGACCAGAAGCGCTGAATCATAATTACGCAGATAATAACGCTCTGTGCGGGTAAAAGATTCTTGATCGGTTATATCAGGTCCAATAATGTTTTTGAGTTCGCGGTACAGAATATTTTCAGGGCACATCACGTGATTTAGTACGTCCTCCGGCGTAAGGTCGTAACCCTGTGTCTTGGTGTTATAAAAAGCAGAAAAGTTGAGGGTGCGATCCGAGTGTTTGTTGTTCCGTTCGTGAAAATCGCGGACACTCTGTGCTAGGTCTAAAGAGCTGTCGATGCTTGGGTTGAACAGGCAGTGCATCAGCCGGGCGTTCACCCAACGACCATGCACATGCTGCGGAATAGCGTAGGCTAGCGACTGCACAAGTCGCATCAGCCGTTCAGGCCTCACCCACGCAAAACCTTCCTCTGCTGCGCATGGCCTCTCCCCCACACCCATCGCGGCACAAAACTCTTCTATCTTCCGGTCCCCGCCCCTCCCGGGTAACCACGGCGAACCTAGTGCGGCCTCTAGATGGTTTTGATCGGAAATTCTGCCCGCATCATCAGTCTCATCTGCCCACGCAAGGAATTCGGGCAGGATTCTAGGGGGTCTCATATACATCCTTGTAAAAACAAATATTTCTAGGTTAGTAGCGCCGGAGTTTAATGCGAACAGGTGGTTTTTGACCGAAAAGGTAGGATTTTCCTACCTGCTCGGGTCAAAAA
>NZ_KV804800.1:0-18366 GCF_001811455.1 Rothia sp. HMSC065G12 | reverse complement strand
CCTACCTGCTCGGGTCAAAAACCACCTGCTCGCGGAATAAGAAGCTAGTGCTTCGAGAAAATTAGGCTCATCGCCTCGGCGCGAGTTGCCGCGTTCTTGAGCTGCCCGCGCACCGCACTCGTGACGGTTTTTGCACCGGGTTTGCGCACGCCGCGCATCGACATGCACATATGCTCGGCCTCAATCACAACGATCGCACCGCGCGGGTTTAGATGCTCCTCAAGCGCCTCCACCACCTGCGTGGTCAGCCGCTCCTGCACCTGGGGGCGACGCGCATAAACCTCAAGCACCCTCGCCAGCTTGCTCAGCCCCGTCACCTTGCCGTCAGCCCCGGGAATGTACCCAACATGCGCCACCCCATGGAAAGGCACCAGGTGATGCTCACACGTGGAATAGAACGGGATATCCTTCACCAGCACCATCTCGGAATGGGCAATATCGAAGGTCGTGCCCAGCACATCGGCGGGGTCGGCGTGCAAGCCTGAGAAAAACTCCTCGTAGGCGCGAGCTACTCTCGCCGGGGTGTTCTGTAAACCGTCACGGTCAGGGTCTTCACCGATTGCCAGCAGGATTTCCCGCACCGCCGCCTCAATGCGCGGCTTATCTACCCCCGAGCCGTTATCCTCGCTCATCCGACCCTCCATAGGGGTTCTGGTTCGGGTTGTTATACGGGTACGGGTTCTGCTGCTGCTCATTCTGCTGACCCGGATACTGCTGCTCAGGATACTGACCGGGGAACTGCCGCTGTTCGGGATACTGCTGCGGAGGCATCGCCACGGTCGGGTCGGTATCCTCAATATCCTGCGTGCCCGGATGCGGCATCTGCTGAGGCTGACCACCCTGACCAGGCAGGTTCTGGCCCGGCACCGTGTGCTCGGGCGCAGTCGGCATAGATGCAGTCGTAGGAGCCTTCATTGCCACGGTCGGATCGGAATCGCCCTCCAGAGCATTCTTCTCTGCGGCGAGTTCGCTCGGGGCCTTCACCGGCGGAATGTCGGTGCGTTCGCGGCCTTCCTTGGAGTACCAGTGCTCGCGTTCGGGGCGCTTACGCACATCCTTGAAAATTTCCGCGATCTCGTTCTCCAACAGAGTCTCTTTCTCCAGCAGGGCGAACGCCAGGCGGTCAAGCACATCGCGGTTCTCTACGAGAATCTGGAAAGCCTCATCATGAGCCTCTTCCAGAAGTTTACGCACCTCAATATCGATCTTGTAGGCGGTCTTGTCAGAGTAGTTACGTGCCGCCGAAGGATCGCCGCCCATGAACGGTTCGGTGTCGTCGCTGCCAAGCTTCACCGAACCCAGCAGGGCACTCATACCGTAGTCGGCTACCATTTTGCGTGCGGTATCGCTCGCCTTCTGAATATCGTTCGCGGCACCCGTGGAAGGATCGTGGAATACGATTTCCTCAGCCGCGCGGCCACCCATCGCATAGGCCATCTGGTCCAGCAACTCGTGGCGCGTGGTCGAGTACTTATCGTCCTGCGGCATGACCATCGTGTAACCCAGTGCACGGCCACGCGGCAGAATCGTAATCTTGGTAACCGGTGCGGAGTTGCGCAGGGCGGCAGCCACGAGCGCGTGACCGCCCTCATGGTACGCGGTCACCTTACGCTCGTGCTCACTCATGATGCGCGAAGCACGCTGCGGGCCTGCCATTACACGGTCGATAGCCTCATCGATAGCGCGGTCATCAATCACGTTGCCGTTATCGCGGGCGGTCAGCAGGGCTGCCTCGTTCATCACGTTCGCCAGGTCTGCACCCGTGAAACCGGGGGTACGCTTAGCGACCTGCCCCAAATCGACGCGACGGTCGATCGGCTTACCGGCGGCGTGCACCTCAAGAATGCGCTGGCGGCCCTTCATATCGGGCGCATCCACACCGATCTGACGGTCGAAACGGCCCGGGCGCAGCAGGGCGGGGTCGAGCACATCCGGTCGGTTGGTCGCGGCAATCACGATCACGTTGGAGTTGCCGTCGAAACCGTCCATTTCGACAAGCAGCTGGTTTAGGGTCTGCTCACGCTCGTCGTTACCGCCGCCCATGCCTACGCCGCGGCGGCGACCGACCGCATCGATCTCGTCCACGAAGACGATCGCGGCGGGGTTAGATTTTGCTTCCTTGAACAGATCGCGCACGCGGGATGCACCCACACCCACGAACATCTCAACAAAGTCGGAACCGGAAATCGAGTAGAAAGGCGCGCCAGCCTCGCCCGCAACAGCTTTCGCGAGCAGGGTCTTACCGGTACCGGGAGGGCCATACAGCAGCACGCCCTTAGGAATCTTAGCGCCTAGTCGGGTAAACTTTTCGGGCTCCGCAAGGAACTCGCGCACCTCTTCAAGCTCAGCCAGCGCCTCATCAACACCGGCGACATCGGAGAAACGCACGGTCGGGTTGTCTTTGTTGAACTTCTTCGCGCGCGACTTCGCGAAGCTCATGACCGAGGAGTTACCGCCCATGCGGCCCATAAGCAGCCAGAAAATTGCACCAAAAAGAAGCACCGGCAGCAACAGAGAGATCAGGGATCCCAAGAAGCTGTTTTCCACCGGCTGATCGGTGTAGCTCTCCAGCTGGGCACCGTTCATGGCCCGCACGACTTCTTCGGCACGCGGCTGCACATAGTAGAACTTCACGGAGGAACCGTAGTTGTTGCTGCCCTGCTTATAGTCTTCCTTCAGCTGCAGCTCAACACGCTGGTCACCATCATAGATTTTCGCGCTCTTCACCTGATGGTCGTTGAGCAGCTGCAAACCAACGTTGGTATCTACCTGGCGTGCGCCCTGCGCAAAAAGCGAGCTCAGCGAGAACGCCACGATAACAATTGCAATAACGATAGCCCACAGCCAGCGACCATTGATCAGCCTGCCTAAAAAGTTATCGGGGCCGTTCGGCGAGTTATTGGATTTTTGCGCCAATGCTTAATTCCTTACGTTTACGACGGCTACACGCCGGGTACGCGCCGCAGCGTGCCGTAGCACTCCGTGACGATAGAAAGATGCAACTTTAAATGTACCCTAACCCCGCCAGATTACGCCCACATCGGCGGCATTTCACCTCAAGGCTAAAAGGAGTCAGTGCGGGCGTACAGAAGCATGTCTAAGCGGTCGATCCCCAACTCTGTTCCCTACATACCTCCAAAAAGGTTTGCAGGCTTGCCGTGCCTTCCCGGTGCAAATCGGCAACGTTATCTGCATAAAAATCTGCGCCACCATTCAAACCAATAAATTCACCGCGCAGCATCTCTGTCTCTGGATCGTATTGAATAACAGCCTTATGACCATCAATAATCATCACATTATTCATAGATCTCGCTCTACAGCTCGTCAAGGGAAACCTTTACCCCTGGCTGCGGATTAGCTAAGCGGTGACGCACGGTTTCGAGAAACTCTGCACGCAGGCATAAGCGTGCCCGCGCATCTAGAATTTTCTCAGGATGCGCGGGCACCAAAATCTTTGTGCGCACGCTGCGCACGACCGGGTTTTAGGAGTATACGTGCGGGTGCAGAGTCGCCACGCAGTCGAGGTTGCGGTACTTCTCAGCGAAATCGAGCCCGTAACCAACTACGAACTCAGGTTCGATATCCCAGCCCACGTATTTGACCTGAACGTCAGTCTTGACGACCTTCGGCTTACGCAGCAGGGTGCAGATTTCCACAGATTCCGCGCCGCGCGATTTGAGGTTCTGCTGCAGCCACGCAAGAGTCAGCCCGGAATCAATAATGTCTTCAACAATCAACACATTACGATCGGTCAGGTCGGTATCAAGGTCTTTGAGAATACGAACCACACCCGAGGATTTCGTGCCGGATCCATACGAAGAAACCGCCATCCAGTCCATCGTGTAATGCCCCTTGAGCGCGCGGGACAGGTCTGCCATCACCATAATGGCGCCCTTGAGAACCCCCACGAGGAGCACGTCTTTGCCTTCGTAATCTTCGTCGATGCGCGCCGCCAGCTCGGCAACTTTCGCATTAATCTCTTCCTTGGTAAAGAGTACGTTCTTCAGATCGTCCTGCACGTCTTGAGCCTGCACGGATTCTTCTTTCTTGCCGGGGCGTCTTCACGCCGAACCCGCCCGAATGTTTCGCCGGGTCGGGTATATTTTCTTGGTCCGCTTTAAGTATGACTTAAATTCTGATGCGCGGCTTACGTTTCACGGGTGTCTGCTGGGGTGCTTTGGAAGAATGCTCCCGTAAACACGAATAAACCGCTACCGCGCCGCCTTCGCCGTCTGCTCGGCCAGGTAGGTTGCGGTTTTCAGATCAAGATTCAGCTCTGTGCGGCGCAACTCGCGAATCAGCTGAACCTCATCCTTCGCGGGGTCAAGACCCGCCTTATCCGCTACGGAACGAGCCCAGTCGATGGCGGCTTCCATCGGTTCGTCTGCCTTCACGAAGAGAACGGCAAGTTCTGCCCTCGTGTTCTTATCGCTGCCAAAAAAGTCCCATGTTTTTTCCTTCCGCGTGCCGCTGAATCCTTGTGATATATCGAGATTTAAGGGTTTTCAGTACCCTGCTATTTTAACACTGCACTGTAGTCGCTTTGAGAGCTGCAACACAATAACTGAATTATGAAGTCGAAGGTTTTCTCTTACCGCTGGGAAATAAGTACCAGTGCATCCACGCGTGTATCGGTGCGGGGATCGTGCACCCTGCGGCGGCGGTAGACGCTCACATGCCCGGGCAGCTGCACCGGCCCGGCAGTGGCGTGCTCGGCGACGAACTCGTCAAGCGCCTGCAGCCGCTCAAACCCGGGGTTCTCCCCCTGCACGGCGCGGGTCGCCAGGGCGAGCACGCGCATCCGGAGGGCAGGATGCAGTGCCGCCGTTTCCGCGCGGTTCAGGGTAATAACTGTGGGAGTAGGTTTCTCAGAGGCGGCCTCCGTGGAGTGGTCGCCGGACACCGTATCAGCCCCGGGAATGTCCGGCAGATGAACTCCAGCGGGCAGCTTCAGGCGGGTGTACTCGGTGGCAGCGAGCGCATCCAAATATTCGGCGTCAGGCCCGGCGACTGCGGCGGTTCGCGCCAGAGAGAGTGCCACATCCCCACCAAGATGCTTTTGCAGGAACGGCAGGATGGTGTGCCGAATGCGAGCGCGCATGAGCGTCTGGTCGGTGTTGGTGGGGTCGTTCCAGGGGGTGGCACCTTCGGCTTCGCAAATATTCAGCATATCGGCGCGGCGCAACGTGAGGAAGGGTCGCAGGTAGGTGACTCCATTTTCGATGCGCGCGGGCGGCATTCCTGCGAGGGAGCGTGTGCCCGAACCGCGCCCAAGCCCCAGGAGCACGGTTTCCGCCTGGTCGTCAAGGGTATGCCCCAGCAGAACAGCCCGTGCACCGGTATGTTGCACTATGCGTTCAAAGGCGCCGTAGCGGGCGGTTCGCGCCGCCATTTCGGGACCCATGCTGCCCTGCGGAACCTGCACGCGCTCCGTGAGCACGGGATATAGCCCCAGGTTCGTGAGGGTTTCTACGGTGGCTGCGGCAACCTCAGCGGAGTCGGCTTGCAGTCCGTGATCGACCACGACGGCGCCCACACGCACATCGGAACGACGCGCAAAATGCGCAGCAATGCAGGCGAGCGCAAGCGAATCTGGCCCGCCACTGCATGCAACCAGCACGAGGGGTTTCTCGGTTTCTGCGCCCTGCTGCGATACGGTCGAGTCTCGCCGCGCACGCCCGGTCCCCTTGATGGTGCCTTCACCCAGCAGGTTCGTCAGCGCGCGCGCCAGTTCCCGACGAGCCGTCCCCACTGCCGGATGCAGCCGCCCCTGCCGTCCATGTTGCATGTGTTGTCCTTCTCTGTTGTATATGCCGTCTACAGACAATTCCGCAAGAATCCCCCCCCTCCTGGGGCGATTCACGGTAGTTATGGTGTGATGAGACGATACACCGTATTCCGCGGTCCCGCCGATGCGTCCATTTCCACGTATCCTTCACGCATAAGTGCGTGAAGGACGTAGCGTACCTGTCGCGCCGTTAACCCGGTGAACCGCGAAATTTCGGTGACGGATCGGTCTTGCCCTTCAAAAGCATCCATGACCACCTGGGCGTTCTTCAGCGATTTTAGTGTTGGATAAACAGCGCTAGGTTCTGGTTCGTGGGGTCGGGGAAGGTCTGTTACCGTTTGAGGGGCACTATACGAGCGCCGAGATACTTCAGGTATCACATGGCTGACCGATGTTTTAGGAAAGAAAATAATAACCTTGAATTTGACACCCGTATTGATGAATTGCGGCTTGGGAAGCTGGTAGGTGTGCGCGAGTTCAAGAACCTCACGGATTCCACCGCCTTCGCCCTCGATAACTTGAGCTCCGTCGGGTGTGCGCAGATGACGCACAATGTTGTAGAGACGCTGATTCACTGCAACCTGCGCATGCTCCGAGCTTTCCAGTTGACGGACAGACAATCCGATAACGCCTCCAGGGCTTTCGACCACGAGGCGATCCGGCAGGATTCGCACATGAACGCTTTTGCCCAGTCCCAAGGTGTAGGGTCCCAAGTTCCGGTGTACAAGCGCATTAGCGATAATCTCTCGGGCGATAGCAAGTGGAATGATGGGAACGTTCCTGAGGTTGCCGTCGTCCCCGTAGTAGGCGGTGGTAGGTAGGTTCCCTTCCGTCCAGCGGAGCATATCGCTGAGCATTTCGGGGAGGGGCCCATCAAATGTTTGCAGGTTTTGGTGCCGCCCGGGAGCATCTGCCGGAAGGATGACGGCTGCGGTTGCCTCGAGTGCCGGGCGTGGACCCTGCGGGTAACTCGCGAGCGCATAAAGTCCAGCAAGGGTAAGTTCACCGGATGCAGTTGTCACGCTTGTCTGGCGCAGTATGTCAGTATCGCTTTTCTCACGCAGACGTCGGCTTGTTTGGCGGATGGCTCCCACATATTCCTGGGTGAGCGATTGGTCGAGATTCTGCGCGCTGGTGCCGGGTACGGGGGCTTCATCATAAGAAACCTGCTCGTCAGCGTGAAATTTGGCGACTTCGAGCATCCGCAGTTCGGCATCGTTCATAGGGTAATCTCCATCAGCCTGCCGCAAATATGCTTTGCCTTTGTAGCGGGCTGGTTTATCGCCGATGGGTAATCCTTGTACCTCGGCGACGAGAACAGTTTTGCCGTTAAGAACCGGGGTAGAAAACTCTATGTACGGTGATGGGGAGATATTATTGCGAGCCAGCGATACGATACTTGCCTGAAGTTGTGCCGGTTTTTCAATGTCCGTAATGGCGAAATTGTCTTTTTCATCGACTCCGAGAATGAGGGTTCCGCCGTCAGGCATATTTGCGAAAGCGCACAGAGTTGGACCTAAGTTTTGAGGCATGCCGCCGCTGGCTTTTTTGAGTTCGAGGTAGGGGCTGTCACCACCGTGAGAGCGAAGAGCATTAAGGGCCGTCGTAATATGTTCTGCAGTCCACTCCATAGTTCTGGTGTTCCCCTAATGTTGACAGAATTTTGTTACGTGACATGTTATACGACAAATTTTGTCATATAACAGGGCATTTTGTCACATAAAGTGTCACGTAAAAGGGTTTTACGTGACAAAAAGTCATGTAAATCTAGAGTTTTGTCACGTAATTTTGTCATATAAACACAAAGACTCATAGCGATTAGTCCCGCTTTGTACCGGGGATTTACGGGTTTATGCACCCACGAGCACTCCCGCGTTTCGTGACATTTTATGTGACAAAAAATTGTCACGAAACACGCGGTTTTGTCATATAACCCGTTCTGGGATTACCCGGTATTCTCTTCGTCTCTACCACCAGCCACGACCGCCTTAGCATCCTCGTCCAGCACACGCTTGATCCAGGCGTCCGGGTTGTGAATCTCCCGCTCGGTCGGCAGGTTCTCGGGTCGCTCCCACACGACGTTGAAGCGTTCCATGCCGACCGTATCCACAACATGCTGCACGAACTTCTGCCCATCGCGGTACTGGGCCATCTTTTTGTTCATGCCCAGCAGACGGTAAATAAGCTTCGTGAGGAACTTCTGGGTTGAGCTGCGGCGGTTGAACCTGCGGCGAATCGTCTTGACGGTCGGCACAATCTGGGCGTCCACGGCATCCATCACCACGTTTGCGTGCCCCTCCAGCAGGCTCATAATGGCTGTCAGCTCGCTCGCGATTTTGCGTGCCTTCGCGGTGGCTTCTTTCACAGGATGCGCCCGCCCCTCCCCGGGTTCTTCGGCGCGGGCCTGGGCTGCGGCACGGAACGCATCTTTGAGGTCGAAGGTGCTGGCGGCGCTATCGCCCAGCTCCGTAATCTTGGCGAGAAAATAGTCGCGCAGCCACGGCGCGGCGGCAAACTGCACCCGATGCGTCTGCTCGTGCAGGCACACCCACAAGCGAAAATCTTCGGGTTCAACGTTGAGTTCACGCTCAACGGCGACCACATTCGGTGCGATCAGCATCAGACGACCGCCCGGCTGCCCGTACCCTGCCAGCGCCGCATAGGGTTCATATTGCCCAAGCACTTTGGTGGAGAGGAACGAGAGCACGGCACCGACCTCGAAGGCCAGCCCTTCTTGGAGTTTATTCAGGTCAGCATGCGGTTTTTTCTGCTGGATCTTCTCGAATGCGGGCTTGACGAAGGGTACGAGCATGATCGAAAACGCCTGTGCGTTCGCCTTCGCCCAGGTACTTCGATCAACCACCAAAACCTCGGAGTCGCGCAGGTCTTGTGCCGCATCAAGCCCGGTGATGCGGTGCACATGGTCCACGGATTCTTCCGCCGCTTTGCGCAAAGATGCGACCACGCCAGCCATCTCCTGGGGCTTCATGCGCGGCCCGGCGGGCGCCAGGCTGCCCACGATTTTGGCGATGCGCTCAACATTTAGCAGGTTCTGTGTGTTGTTCTCGCTCATATGCACAGTGTATCGAACTGTGCTGAGGTGAAGCCTCATACTCAGGGGGTAAAAGTGGGAGCGGTTTTCAACTTGGCTCGTTTTCTCGCCAGCTTCAGATTGTTATGTGATACCTCGCGTACTCGGTTATCACGCCCCTCAGCGCATGAAGAAACCGTTCCCGGAATTAACGGGAACACAGGCGTATTCTACAAATGTTTCTCTAATTCCCACCGACGATGGCTCAGCTCCCGCTCCACCCCATACCGTTGTGAGCCGGTGAACGGCAATCGATCCCAGGACACACTAGAGGCTGCCTTTATAGCAGTTTTATGCAAGTAGCGTTGCAGGTTCTCAGGAATTCCTGCGTGGTAGGCAAATGCATCCCAATCGCGTTTCTTCAAATTTTTAACACGTGAATTTATACTCAGCGCCATATCATCTTTGAAGTAAACCCAAGAACTTGGCACATCATAAACTGGTGCCACTTGCCAACCTTTCTTCGGGGTTTTAAGCAAAGAAATATTTTTAGCGTGTAAATCCCCGTTACCGGTAAGCCAGGCATATAGAAATTGCACATATATATTACGAGCAGCAAGCGCAGGGGATGCCGCGCGTTCTGCCACTGCTGTCAGAAGAGATTCGCTGGTAACGTCACCGTCTGCACTATACTTGGCGACTGGGGGAATATCTAGAATTTGAGCCGCGTCTTCAAGAGCGTAGCGTTCACCAGAAGGCCCACGGTCAAATCGTGAAACTAAGATTCCTGGAACACCTTCTCGATCAGACACTAACACGCTTTGCGCCACAGGAATTTTGAGAGCATGTGCGGCACGTAAATGTTCAAACTCATTTTCAACCAAATGTGGGATACGGTCAGGACTTATTTTGAGAAGGGCTTCTTCACTATTCCAATTTACCGGCAGGGTTCGCATAAGGGCGCTCACACGGGCACTGAGTTTTGCTTGCACACCGGGCAAACTTTTACGGTCCACTACCCCCATCAAGTCGTGAAATGATACCGATTCAGCATCTGTAACAAGAACAGCTGGTACTTCCAGCGGTACCTCGCCTGCAGGAACAACTTGTATATCTCCCGGCACATCTGCTCCCAAGGCTAGGAGAAGACCCAATTCATTGCTTTTGCTGGTTTTTAGGCTCGCTGCAAGGGCGTTCAGGCGGTATCCCTCCGGCAAGAGATTAGCAAAGAAATTAGGAAGAGTGCTCTGAGGTGTCACCCGCTCTATACCTAAAGGTAACGACCAGGCAAGAGGTTCACCTGTATACCCCGGTAAATAAGCAAAGTGAACAGAATAATCACTGTGCTGTGTGAGCCGCGCGGCTAGATGTCCCGCTTTATAGATGTCTGCCCTGAGGAGTCCTGGATTAGGCATGATCTGCACCTTCTACAACGAGGTATATACCCAGCACTTCAGCGGTTTTGAGCACAGACCCAAAAGATGGTCCCGGCTTACCACGTTCAATATCA
The DNA here is from genome assembly GCF_001811455.1 of Rothia sp. HMSC065G12. Taxonomy (NCBI): domain Bacteria; kingdom Bacillati; phylum Actinomycetota; class Actinomycetes; order Micrococcales; family Micrococcaceae; genus Rothia; species Rothia sp. HMSC065G12. The sequence continues at coordinate 8,037 of NZ_KV804800.1, read as the reverse complement.
CGAATCGTTTTATCGCTTACACCCACCATATAGGAAAGTTCCAGCTGGGTAAGCCGCTCTTCCTTACGGATGCGCCGCACTCGCTGCCCGAAGTTCTGAGCAAACTCTTCTGCATGAAAAGCCATCGTGTGTGCGGCATGATGGCCGCATCCCCCTTAAAAATACGAATAATAGTTCGGTTTTAAGAATTTTACACCGCAGGGAGACTAAAAATACAGTAAATACGAACTATTTTTCGGAAAAATTTTGAGGTTCTCTAGATGAGAAGACACTCATACACAAGCGGGAGCGGTTTCTTTATTTGGGAACACTTAAGGTGCTCCCAAATAAAGAAACCGCTCCCGAAACATGCAGATGCACTAGCAGGTGCAGCGTAAGAAAGAAGCGAGCTAGGAACGCCTCTCGTCATGATCAAGAGGCATACGATAACGATTACTTGGCAGGAACAGATCCTTGACCGCAGGGTCATCAACCTCAGCGCTCTTCTGCATCGTCTCAGCACGCTCCTGCGCAGCCTCACCAAACATCTCACGAGTCATCTGCTTGGTCTGCTCAATCTTGCTGCGCACCTCTGTCCGAGTGAAACCAGGCTTCCAGGGCTTAAACCGTGCCGCGTAGGCCAGATAGAAAACTAAAGCACAGACCCCCACCATTACTGCCTTACCTATATCTTGAGTTACTACCAGTGCCACAACCAAGTACACCGGTGGAGGCACTAAGATTTCGTATGCAGCAAACAGCTTCCCTCCTGGAGAGGGGTGCTGTGCACGCACCACCAACGGACGCTGCGCCAATGCGAGTACTAGCGGAAAGATAAGGTAAGAAATCAGTACGGTCTTAGTCGCCTGATACAAAGAGAGGGACAGGGCAGAAAGCCCCAAGGCGGAGACAACAGCCCCAGCACCAAGAATCAGCAGAAATACGCAAAATACTTCGAGCAGACGCCATATAAAACTACCCATCAACGCAGCGCTCAGCGGTACATACTCTGGGTGATCCGGCGTATACTGACTACTCTTCATATACGTATCCCTTCCCGCATTCTCAACGTTTTGGAGTATTTTCACCGCGTATACGGAAGCGCTCCTCGTTTTTCATAATCGAGGGGTATACGGTAGCGATTAGTCGGCAGAAATAGGTTCTTAATAGCTGGGTCATCAACATCAGCGTACTTCTGCATAACCTCAGCACGCTCCTGCATCATCCCGGCGTACTCCTGCGCGATATCGCCCACCAGTTCGCGGGTCATCCGTTTAGTCTCTTGAATTTTGTGACGCACTTGGGTACGCGTTAAACCAGGCTTCCAGGGCTTAAGCCACGCCGCGTAAATCAGATAGAAAACTAAGGCACAGGAACCTACTGTTGCCGCCTTGCCTACCTCCTGAAACATCCCTAGTGTTACCGCCAGATACACCAGGGGCGGCGCTAAGATATCGCATGCAGCAAATAGCAGTCCTCCCGGAGAGGGATGCTGCGCACGCACAACCAACGGACGCTGAGCTAACGTGAGTACTAGCGGGAAGATGAGGTAGGAAATCCATACGATACCAGCGATCTGCAGCCGCGGAAGAGACAGCGCAGAAAGCTTTGAAGCTGGCGCAACAGCCCGAGCACCGAGAATCACGAAAAAGACACAGAACGATTCGAAAAAACCACTGAAATAACCACCCTTCAGTGCACTCGTCAGTGCTACATACTCTGGATGATCCGGCGTATACTGACGCTCCTTCGTGCGCCCTCCACGCAACATAGAGACGCTGCCCCAGACGAGCGATGCCATATAAAGTTGCGAAGATAGCCTCTGGAAGACAGGCTGAAGCAATTCCCTTAGGGGTGAGTATTGCTTCCCAAGGATTTGCGGCGCCTTCACCGACCTCATTGACAAGGTCCTTTGATGGATAGTGTTCCCCATACCAGACACACTATTCCACAGCCGCTTCGTTTTTTGGCTCCGCCCAATGGCTTTACTATATTCCGCTATTGTGTCGGTCAGAGCTGACACGCGCGCTCGCAAGGCGACAACGGGCCTAGTTTTGCCGGTAGTGCCATACGACGTATTGCTTACATTTTTGATATCAAGAACCTTGCGCATTACGTTCGGAGCAGTAGACCACGCAGCAACATCAGCACCCGCGAAAATCGCAGAAACCCCTGCTGTGGCAGTTAAACGAATGGCATTTCGACAATCACATACCAAGCCTTTCATTTATACTCCTCACCACGGCATATCTATTCCAAGGACGTCATATGCTGCATATTTTGGTGCACAACAAACTCTTAATTAAGAAATACATAATGCTATATCGCGTGCGGATACCCAGATTATGGGCTAATTATCCGTCTCTGCATGCATATAAAAGATTTAATGAACAGCGTATTATTTCCCACACTATACGTTCACGTAGCGCAGTGCAACGACAATAAAATTAATTTTTAATAAAGCTCCTCGGGAAAACTGCGGCTCCATAATAGCAACCGCAAGAACCGCTCTTGCCCCCCCTAATACAAAAGGGAGCGGTTTCTTCATGCGGGAGCAAATAAGGTGCTCCCGCATGAAGAAACCGCTCCCGTTATTAACAGGAACGCGAGTAAGACCTAGTGGCCTTCAGCGGCGAAGCGGTCGATTGCCTCCTGAACCATCTTCTCTGCCGCGGCGATGTCGTCCCAGCCTTCACCCTTCACCCATTTGCCGGGTTCCAGATCCTTGTAGCGCTCGAAGAAGTGCTGAATCTCGGCCTTGAGCTGCTCGGGCACGTCCGCCAGCGACTTGATGTGATCGTAGCGCTTATCGGTGGGCACGCACAGTACCTTCGCATCGCCACCAGCCTCGTCGGTCATGTTAAAGACGGCAACCGGGCGAGCCTCCACGATCACACCGGGAACAATATCAACGTCTAGAACCAACATGGCGTCCAGCGGATCGCCATCCTCGCCGAGTGTGTTCTCAAAGTAGCCGTATGCGGTGGGATACTGCATTGAGGTAAACAGCACGCGATCTAGATACAGACGACCGGTTTCGTGGTCTATCTCGTACTTCACCCGGGAGCCGCGGGGGATTTCAATCGTGACGTCGAGTTCCATGGGAACCTCTTTCTATGAATGTAAGCCTCTGCACCGCGCATCAAGGCGGCGAACAACTCCCCCATTGTACCCCCTGAACGCATGCACAACACCCATTCAATGCCACAAAAATCGTGCTTTCGATACGTTGCCGCGAATATCATCCACGCTATCCTGGCGAGCCGGTAGCCTGTAGTCCTCGCGATGCGTGTAACCGGCTCGGTATTTCGCAGCGGAATTCGTTATGCTCTTAAGATGCGTTCACCCCAACCGATAAACACCCCGTTCACTCGCCGCGCCCTGCTCGGTGCAGCACCCGCGCTATTCCTTGCCGCATGCTCAAACCCCAGCGGCGGACAGTCGCAGGGCGGTACCGCATCCATAACCCCGTCGGTCACACCCACGCCGACCCCCACTCCGGTACTGGATGCCCAGCAGCTTCAAGACCTGAAAGCCCGGATTGATAAGCTCTTTCAGGAGCGCCCCTACCCCGCCCATTCCATGCTCGTGACCGCCCTTGACGGCACACGTGAGCTCTATGCGGATGCCCCGGATACCCCGCGCCTGCCTGCCTCAAATATGAAGATTCTGACCTATTTTGCGCTCGTGCAGACCGCGCCGGAACGCACTTTCACAACCTCGGTGGTGCAGGGTAAAAATGGGCTGTTTCTGGTGGCAGGCGGCGATACTCTGCTCGTGGAAGGAGCCACGGAACCGGCCACTGCGGGCTCGCCGACGATGCGCGCCGGGCTGAGCACGCTCGCTGCGGATACCGTGCAGCAGATGAACGAACGCAAGGTCGCGCACGGCACCTTCCCCGTCTACCTCGACACCACGATTTACACGGGTTCCGCGACTAACCCCGGTTGGGAGCCCGGCGACCTCGAATCCGGGCAGATCACCCCGATTAACCCGATCGCGCTGGCCTCGCACACCGTGCCCGGGCAGTCCACCCCCGATAAACCGGCGCGCCCGCAAGACGCCGGAATCGCCGCCCTAGAAGCGTTCGTGAAGGTGCTCAATAAGGCGAGTGAAGAGCATGCAGAGGTCAAAGCAGGGTACGTATTTACGGTTGCCGACCGCCGCCCCCGTGAGGCCGATGCCGAGCAGATCGCTCAGGTTCAGTCGGCATCCGCGCTCGAACAGGCCTTTGTGATGATGTTAGAGTCCGATAATGTGCTCGCCGAGGTGCTGGGGCGCAATATGGCGATCGCTGCGGGGCGTGAGGGCAGCGCATCCGAGGCGCAGAAACTTGTGCGCGAGAAACTGCAGGAAGCGAAGATTTCGGTTACCGGGCTGGTGCAGGCGGATGTGAGCGGTATGTCCCTGCAGAACCGGGTGACGGCACGCACCCTGGCGCAGACCTTGGGGGCGTTGGCGGCGCACCCGAAACATGAAGAGCTTGAGCGCAGATTCCCGGTTGCGGGTGTTTCGGGTACGCTCAAGGATCGTTTTAGCGGAGAAGCGAATAAGTATGCGCGCGGGCATGTGGCAGCAAAGACCGGCACGCTGTTCACCGCCATTTCGTTATCGGGGTATGCGACCCGCCCAGACGGCACACGCCTGATTTTCGTGAGTCTGCTCAACGATGTCGGTGGTGCGGAAGCTCTGCCCGGCGCGAAGGATACGGTCGATAGCGCCGCGGCGATCGTGGCGGCACGTACCGAACCTCCCGCGAACCCCACGGGAACGCCCGCACCTTCGGACTCGCAGGTACCGAGTTCATCTTCGTCTCCCGATGCTACAGGTTCGGGTTCCGCCCCGAATGCCTCGCAGGCCCCGGATGGTTCGTCTTCCGCTTCGCCCGCCGGTGAGAACGTGCCGCAGGGGGATACGCCCTCCCAGGCGATGGAACAAAACCCCGCCGAGGTTCCCAGCTCGCAGTAGAGCACGAATATGCAAAGTATTGTATATTTATCTGACTGCCGAGTACGTCCGCGGGCATATAGCAACCGCATATCCCAAGCACCCTTGCGGTTACCCGCGCATATTCACTCACCCCGTTCCGAAGGATAGTTTCGTGTCTTCACCCTCTGCCGCATCCGCGCCCGACGATCTGCCGAGAGTCGCCGTTACGGAGCTTTTGCGTGTTCACCACTGCGAGACGGCGCTCTACGCCGATTTTTCGCGGCATACGGCAGGCACCCGGGAGAACGACCACGACGCCACCGCGAGCGAGCTCTCTCATGTCGTGCTTAGTGATAGCGGCGCGCCCCAGTTAAACCCAGAAGTCGTGGCACTGCTGGAGGCGGCACAGGCTTCATGCGTTGCAGACACGGGGAATACGGCGGACGCCGATGTGGAAATACACACCGCTCAGGGCACGGAATACTACCCGCTCGCGCGGCTAATCCCGGTGCTGGAAACCCTCACGGAACGCTACGAATTTTTGCGCGCATCGTGGCGGGCGGGTATGGCACTCGCCGATATTCCCGACCTGCTGAGCTGCGGTGACTGCCCGGCGTGTGCGGCACGTGTGAAGGCCGAAGCTGGCGCATCCGAAACGCTTGACGAACCAGAGCTCGTTCCTCATAGCAGCGATGTTTCAGACGAAGAATCCTGGGCGGATTCCGATGATTCCGCAGCGGAATCGACGTTTGAGGGCATTCCCGCGAAGGCACAGCATCCGTACCGGGTACGGCCTGCCGCCCCTGCCGACGACGATGAAGAATATGCTCAGCTTGAGCGCCTGCGGGAACGCCTTGCCGAGCTCGAAAAGCAGAATCAGAAGAATCGGGGGCTATCTGCCGAAAATTCCCGGTTGGCGATGCTCCTCTCCGGTGTCGATTTCTACCGCCGCGAGAAGGCACCGTTTTGGCGGGATCATCTGCGCCGCCTGCACGAGCCCTACGAGAATTGGGCTAATACGCGCAATTGCGTGATTTTCGAGAGTGTTGAGACCGCAACCGATTGGGAGCGCGTGCGCGGGGCGAAAATGCGTACTCTACGTGCGGTCGCCACCCTGGCGGATTCGCACACTCTCAAGGCCGACGATACCGGGCATTATTTGCTGTATAGTGCCGACGATGCGCCCGCGAAGGCATACGAGAGCATTGATTCCCAGGTGGAGGCGTTTCGCGCGACCAACCCGCAGGTCCGCGTGCCAGATACGCTGCATCGACTCGGTTTTTTCGGGGCAAAAATTATGTCTCTCGAACCGTGTGAGGAACCGGGCGAACTCGCAGAGGGCGCTACTTTGGCAGGTGGCGGGCAGCGTGTTGTGATGGTAGTTGCCGAGCGCATCCGTGTGAACGATGAAGAACATGCGGCTTTCCCGCTAGGGCTCACCCCTGGCGCACCCGTGACGACGAAACAGCTAGAGGCGGCGCTTATGCGCGTAGCGGTCGAGGCTGAAGACTCATTCCCCAACGTTGCCGCGACCGGGACGCTTGACCTTATCGAACGCCGCCCGCCGCGACTCAAAACCCGCGAGAGCCTGCCCCAAGAGACGGAGTTTTCTCACGCCGAGCTGCCCACTGTTGAGGCGGTGCTCGCGGCGGTTCGTGACCTTGACCGTTCCTATGTGGCGGTTCAAGGTCCGCCCGGGTCAGGTAAGACCTTCTTGGGCTCGCAGGTGATCGCCAGGTTGGTTGCGGCGGGCGCGAAAGTGGGCGTGGTGGCGCAGTCTCACGCCGTCGTGGAAAATATGCTGACCGCGTGCCTGGAACGTAACCTGTTTCCCGCCGAGCGGGTGATGCGCGCCAAGGGCAAATCTCAGCTCCCCGATTACCCCTGGGTTGAGGTCAGCGATAAAGATCTGACCGCTTTATTGGACAATTCCGGTGGGCTTAGCAGCGAAAAATCCGGCACCGGAACTTCTCTCGGCATTCTTTTTGGCGGGACCGCCTGGGGTTTTGCGAACCCGAACCGTATTCCTGAGGGCTCACTCGACCTGCTCGTTATTGACGAAGCTGGGCAGTTTTCGCTCGCTAACACCCTGGCGGTTGGAAGAGCCGCACGGAACCTGCTTCTGCTGGGTGATCCGCAGCAGCTGCCGCAGGTGGCGGTGGGTGAGCATCCGTACCCGCTGGATACCTCGGCGCTGGGTTGGCTGTCCGGCGGGCAGTCGGTACTTCCCGCTGCATTCGGTTATTTTCTGCAAGTCACCTGGCGTATGCACCCGCAACTATGCGCGCCGGTTTCCGCACTGTCCTACGGCGGGAAGCTGCACTCGGCAGCGGCGGCGAGCGAGCGCATCCTCAAGGTTCCCGCACTGGAAGAACCTGTTATCCCTGCCGATCCCGGGCTGTATATGTACGGCGTTCACCACGAGCACTGCACCGTACGTTCCGAAGTAGAGGCGGCAGCCGTCACGCGCTTAGCGGGCGAGTTCGTGGGTGCTTTATGGACTCCCGGGGCGAATCAGTCTGCACGCGAGCTCACCGGCGAGGATATTGTGGTGGTCGCCGCCTATAACGCGCAGGTCGATACGATTGCGGAGCATCTGCGCCGCGCCAGACTTCTGGATGCGGACGGTCACGGCGTGCGCGTGGGAACCGTTGATAAGTTTCAGGGTCAGCAGGCGCCGGTGACGATCGTGTCAATGGCCTCCTCAAATGCCGGAGTGTCGGGGCGAGGCGCAGAATTTCTGCTCTCCCCTAACCGCCTGAACGTGGCACTCTCACGCGGGCAGTGGTGTTCCGTGCTGGTCGCATCCGACAGCCTGCACCGGTTCGTACCACAGAGCATCACCGAACTCTTGGCGCTGGGCGGATACCTGGGTTTGATACGCTCCGCCGCCTCCTGGATCTCGCCCACTTTCGAGGACTGACAAGGCATATTAGACAGTTTTATGAGACACATACGGTTGTCGTCACCAAACCCGCCACGATTGTGAGAAACGGCATCGCCCGGGTGTGCTTGCCCCTGCCAACCCGTACCGCGAAACCCTATCAAAACCCGAGGCGCTCAGGCATAATGGAGGGGTGTTCGTGTTAACCTTCATTCAACGTTCCGCACAGCACTCACTCACTGCAC
>NZ_KV804799.1:0-1779 GCF_001811455.1 Rothia sp. HMSC065G12 | reverse complement strand
TTATCTAGTTTTCTGAGAAGACTCCACCCTTTAGGGTGGAGATGAATCAGCTACCAGGGCGAGCCTGGGACTTCACATACTCAGCAATAACACTCAATGGGGCACCCCCAGCAGACCCCGCATAATACGAGCGTGACCACAAATGGCCACCCCATAAAAACGGGGTAATCTCAGCTTCAAAATCACGCCGAAGTACACGAGAGGAAACCCCCTTGAGGGAGTTCACGAGTTTAGAAACAGTCACGGTGGCTGGGTAGCGTACTAGCAAGTGAACGTGATCTGTTTCCCCGTTGAACTCATCTAGGGTTGCCCCGAAACTTTCACAGACTTCTCGCATGGTTCTTTCGCAGGTGGTGAGCATGGTGTTAGTGAAGACATTGCGCCGGTATTTAGTGACGAACACCAAGTGAACATGTAAATCCCAAATCGCATGTCTACCACGTCTTATATCAGTGGTATTATCCATGACACCAAGTATATAATAGGTGTTATGAGTCTCAAGCGTTATCGTTACCGCGCCTACCCCAAGAAAGGGCAAAAACAGCCGATTGCTGCCCTGTTTGGGTGTGTACGCGTGGTCTATAACGACGCTCTAGCCTACTCAGAGGAACAGTATAAAGACACAGGGAAGAAGCCCTCTAGTAAAGAGCTTTCTGCCCGACTCACTCACCTGAAACAGACCCCTGAAAAAGCGTGGCTGAAAGACGTTTCCGCTGTACCCTTACAGCAGTCCTTACGGGATCTGGATAAGGCGTACACTAACTTTTTCACCTCCGTGACAGGTAAGCGTAAAGGGGTTAGGATTGGTGCCCCACGGTTTAGGAAACGCTCATCCCGGCAAGCTGCTAGGTTTACATCCCAAGCATTCAAGGTTAGACAAACCACTCACGGGGTAGGTTTTGTGAAACTGCCTAAGATTGGTGAAGTCCGCTTCAACCTCTCACGTAACCTACCCTCACCCCCAACCTCTGTAACCCTGATCCAAGAAGCGGATGGTAGGTATTATGTGTCTTTCGTTGTCGAAAGCACCCCCGCCCCAGCCCCGAAGCCTACCGCCTACGCGGTAGGCGTGGATATGGGCTTGAAAGACCTAGCTATCGCGGTGAACAGTAACGGGGGAAGCACCGTCTTTGCTAACACTAGACCTCTGAAACAAGCCGAGAAGAAACTAGCTCGATTACAGAAACAACTCTCGAAAAAGAAAAAGGGTAGTAACCGTTATGTCAAACAACGACTCAGGGTAGCTAAAGCCCACACGAAAGTCCGAAACGTGCGAACCCATTACCTACACCATGTAGCGAACCAGATTGTTAACGAAAACCAAGTTATCACCCTGGAAACCCTCTCAATCACGGGTCTAGCTAGAACCCGGTTGGGTAAGAGTGTGTTGGACGCTAGTTGGGGACACCTCAACCGGTTGATTGAAGAGAAGGCTGCCGAACACGGTAGAACCCTTATCCGCGTGGATAGGTTCGCACCTACTACCCAGATCTGCTCGATTTGCGGTACACCTAATGGTAGAAAGCCGTTGAATATCCGTGAATGGGCCTGTACTGGGTGCCAGTCCCATGTGGATAGGGATTTGAATGCGGCGGTTAATATCCTACTCGCGGCAGGGCTTGCCGAGAGTTTAAACGAATACTGCGGAGATGATGTAAGACGTTTGTTAGCAAATGCTGTTGTTGTTGATGCTGTTCACCCACCGAAAGTCACCACAGCTTAGTTTGGTTGTAGTGACTGGTAGGAATTTACCCCGTTCACGGGGTAGAGGAAGTCAAT
>NZ_KV804798.1:0-311 GCF_001811455.1 Rothia sp. HMSC065G12 | reverse complement strand
GCTACCGGGTTGGGGTTGTTGAGTAAAAACCACAATTAAACACAAAAAGCATGAGCGAAAGCTCCCCCTCACAGGAAACCCCCACCCATACTTACCTCTAAACAAAATATTTATTGCGGCAGCCATCTACTCTCCCACACCCACCAAGATGCAGTACCATCAACACCACAGGGCTTAGCTCACCAGGTTCGAAAAGGATACTGGGCGTTTCCCCCAAGCTATCACCACCGCAAAACCACCAAACAACAACCCACCCCACAAAAAACGGGGCCCAGGCTTGTTGTTTCAAAACTATACAGCGAACGCAAACA
>NZ_KV804797.1:0-2563 GCF_001811455.1 Rothia sp. HMSC065G12 | reverse complement strand
TTGTTGTTTCAAAACTATACAGCGAACGCAAACACCACCAACAACTCTAGTGTGAATAAGTCTTCGGCCTATTAGTACCAGTCAACTCCACGCCTTACAACGCTTCCATACCCGGCCTATCAACCTCATCATCTCTAAGGAGCCTCACACACCCAAAAGGGCGCCAGGAGAACTCATCTCGAAACAGGCTTCCCGCTTAGATGCCTTCAGCGGTTATCCCTCCCGAACGTAGCCAATCAGCCATGCACCTGGCGGTACAACTGACATACCAGAGGTTCGTCCGTCCCGGTCCTCTCGTACTAAGGACAGCCTTTCTCAATTCTCCAACGCGCGCAGCGGATAGGGACCGAACTGTCTCACGACGTTCTGAACCCAGCTCGCGTACCGCTTTAATGGGCGAACAGCCCAACCCTTGGGACCGACTCCAGCCCCAGGATGCGACGAGCCGACATCGAGGTGCCAAACCATGCCGTCGATATGGACTCTTGGGCAAGATCAGCCTGTTATCCCCGAGGTACCTTTTATCCGTTGAGCGACAGCGCTTCCACAAGCCACTGCCGGATCACTAGTCCCGACTTTCGTCCCTGCTCGAGTCGCCACTCTCACAGTCAAGCTCCCTTGTGCACTTACACTCAACACCTGATTGCCAACCAGGCTGAGGGAACCTTTGGGCGCCTCCGTTACACTTTAGGAGGCAACCGCCCCAGTTAAACTACCCATCAGGCACTGTCCCTGAACCAGATCATGGCCCGAAGTTAGACATCCAGATTGACCAGAGTGGTATTTCAACAACGACTCCACCACCACTAGCGTAGCGGCTTCACAGTCTCCCACCTATCCTACACAAGCCAACCCAAACACCAATACCAAACTATAGTAAAGGTCACGGGGTCTTTCCGTCCTGCTGCGCGAAACGAGCATCTTTACTCGTACTGCAATTTCACCGAGTTCATGGTTGAGACAGTAGGGAAGTCGTTACTCCATTCGTGCAGGTCGGAACTTACCCGACAAGGAATTTCGCTACCTTAGGATGGTTATAGTTACCACCGCCGTTTACTGGGGCTTAAATTCTCAGCTTCGCCCACACAGGGCTAACCAATCCTCTTAACCTTCCAGCACCGGGCAGGAGTCAGTCCGTATACCTCGTCTTACGACTTCGCACGGACCTGTGTTTTTGATAAACAGTCGCTTCCCCCTGGTCTCTGCGACCCCTACACGCTCCCCACCGCACGGGCAGATCACGCTCAGGGCCCCCCTTCTCCCGAAGTTACGGGGGCATTTTGCCGAGTTCCTTAACCATGATTCTCTCGATCGCCTTAGTATTCTCTACCTGATCACCTGTGTCGGTTTCGGGTACGGGCAGCTAAAACCTCACGCCGATGCTTTTCTCGGCAGCATAGGATCACCAAATCCCCCACAAACAAGGGGTCCCATCACGTCTCAGACACACAACCAGCGCATTTAACAACCAGTCATCCTACACGCTTAGACCACGACAACCACCGCGTGGCTTGGCTACCTTCCTGCGTCACACCTGTTAACACGCTTACCTCCAAAGCTTGGGTCCCACACACCCCACAACACCACAAAGAAAAACTTCATGACACCGTGATCGGCATGGTTAGCATCACAATATCAGTATGGACGGTCCTTCACTGGTACGGGAATATCAACCCGTTCTCCATCGACTACGCCTGTCGGCCTCGCCTTAGGCCCCGACTAACCCAGGGCAGATTAACTTGACCCTGGAACCCTTGATCATCCGGCGCACGGGTTTCTCACCCGTGATTCGCTACTCATGCCTGCATTCTCACTCCCACACAATCCACCACACACTCCCGTGGCAGCTTCACCTCGTGCAGGACGCTCCCCTACCCAACCAGCCACAAAGACTGATTGCCACAACTTCGGCGGTGTACTTGAGCCCCGCTACATTATCGGCGCAGAATCACTTGACCAGTGAGCTATTACGCACTCTTTCAAGGATGGCTGCTTCTAAGCCAACCTCCTGGTTGTCTCAGCAACTCCACATCCTTTCCCACTTAGCACACGCTTAGGGGCCTTAGTTGATGGTCTGGGCTGTTTCCCTCTCGACAATGAAGCTTATCCCCCACTGTCTCACTGCTACACTCTCACTTACCGGCATTCGGAGTTTAGCTAACGTCAGTAACCCTCGCGGGCCCATCGGCCATCCAGTAGCTCTACCTCCAGCAAGAAACATGTAACGCTGCACCTAAATGCATTTCGGGGAGAACCAGCTATCACAGAGTTTGATTGGCCTTTCACCCCTATCCACAGCTCATCCCCCCAGTTTTCAACCTAGGTGGGTTCGGTCCTCCACACGCTCTTACACGTGCTTCAACCTGGCCATGGATAGATCACTCCGCTTCGGGTCTAGATCCTGCCACTACAACGCCCTATTCAGACTCGCTTTCGCTACGACTACCCCACACGGGTTAACCTCGCGACAAAACACTAACTCGCAGGCTCATTCTTCAAAAGGCACGCCACCACCCCACACAAAAAGGGGGGCTATAACGGCTTGTAAGCACACGGGTTCAGG
>NZ_KV804796.1:54116-185811 GCF_001811455.1 Rothia sp. HMSC065G12 | reverse complement strand
ATAAGATCAAAAAACATATACGGTATCAACCCCGTGCACCAACACCCCCACCCAAAAAAAAGGGGGGTACCAGTGCACTGTCACAACATCCCGTTTCACCAATACACATCATCACAACACAACACACAGTTGTGTCTAAAACGTATTGAACAAAGCACACTCTTGAGTTCTCAAACAACACACCACACCAACAACAACACACAATCAGAGTCATCATCAGCCGGTCAGTGATATCGCCACTCCATTTTGAGTGACAACCTATACAACTATACTCGCTTTCATCAAGAAACACAAGTTAAAAACTTTATGCCTCACATAACAAATATTCAAAATTCATTCAATTTCTCATGGTTGTAAAATTACCGTGCGAACGTAAACATGAATTTCAAATTGTGCACTGTATAGTTGGTTTTGCCGCAAGATCTCGGGGTTTTTACTTCCCCTCGCCGCGGCGACTCATATAACTATACAGAGGCTTTCCGTGCTTTGCAAACCAGAATAATATGCAGTACATCACATAATATTTTGGGTGTTTACTTCCATGAAAGCCTCATTCACGAAAACTCCTTATACTCCGAAAATTCTTAAAGACTCAAGGCGCTGCCCTCCCGGTAAAAATACCGGTCAAGCAACGCCTTTCTTACGCTCAAATGCGCTAGATTCCGCTAATACTGCTGCGGTGGAGTCTCAGAAGCCATGTTATTAAACCGCGAGTACTTACCGCTAAACGCCAAGGGAATAGTCTTCGTTGGGCCGCCACGATGCTTCGCAATAATCATGTCTGCCTCACCCACACGATCGCTATCGGGGTTGTACATATCCTCACGATGCAGCAGAATCACCATATCCGCATCCTGCTCAATCGAACCGGACTCACGCAGATCAGAGATCATCGGGCGCTTATCGGTGCGCTGCTCCGAACCACGGTTCAGCTGCGACAGCGCAATGACCGGAACCTCAAGTTCCTTCGCCAAAAGTTTGAGACTACGGGAAAACTCCGAAACCTCTTGCTGACGAGACTCAACCTTCTTTCCCGAACTCATCAGCTGCAGGTAGTCCAGCACCACAAGCTGCAATTGATTGCGCTGCTTAAGGCGACGGCATTTCGCACGAATCTCCATGAGCGTCATGTTCGGCGAATCATCAATAAAAAGCGGTGCACCGGTTATTTTCCCCTGCAGGGTCGCCAGGTTGGTCCATCCCTCCTGGTCAAGATCTCCCTTCTTGAGGCGGCCCATCGAAATGCGGCCCTCCGCCGAAAGCACACGCATTGCAAGCTCGGTGCGACCCATTTCCAAAGAGAAAAAGACCGTCGTCATATCATGATGAATCGCGGCAGAACGAGCGATATCCAGTGCCAAAGTCGATTTACCCACGCCGGGACGCGCGGCAACCACAATCATCTGCCCCGGATGCAAACCACCGGTGAGCTCATCAAACTCAATAAAGCTCGTGGGCACGCCATAAACGCCATCCGGGCGGTTCGAGTTCGCATCGATCTCGTTCATCGTGGCTTCTAAGGCATCTGAGAAGGTAACGTAATCCTCTTTCGCGTTGCCATCTGAAATTGCGTAAATCTCAGATTGTGCCTGATCAACCAGCGAGTCTACCTCGCCCTCGCTCGTGTAACCGAGCTGGGCGATCTTAGTGCCAGCCTCTACCAGACGGCGCATGACCGCGTGTTCCTTGACGATCTCAGCATAATACTGGGCATTCGCAGCGGTAGGAACAGAAGCGATGAGCGTATGCAAATATGTTGCCCCGCCAACTCGTGTGAGTTCACCGCGGCCCTTGAGTTCATCCGCTACCGTAATCGCATCGGCGGGGTTGCCGTGACCGTACAGAGAAATAATTGCCTCATAGATCAGTTCATGCTGCGGCTTATAGAAATCTCCCGCATGCAGAGTCTCCACAACATCGGCAATAGCGTCTTTAGAGAGCATCATGCCGCCCAGCACCGACTGCTCCGCGACATCATCGTGCGGCAGGGTGCGAGAACCATAATCGATGGCAGTTTCAGACATGCTTTTTCCTCAAAATCGCGTTTTTATCCGATGTTTATGGCGTTCCAGAAGCAATTTCTGCAGAACTTCTATGCTAGTTTCTCATGAACGCTTGTTGAAATGTACACCGCCCTATAAATTCTGCGCCTGTTCCTGGTAGAACTCTCGAAGACTATGCGTTCCCGTCGGTTCTCCCACACAATCATGCGTTAAGCCCCACAGCATAAACGATAAAGTATCAGCCACGCGCGGTTTGATAAGACCGATCCCCTTCACCCCACCGTCTACTAACCGGGGCGGGATAACTGTGATCTTCGCGGGGCGTCCCACCGCCTCAAAAGCGTACTGTGCTACCTCGCGCCACGAGAGAACCTCGGGACCACCAATATCGTAGGATCCCTCCTGAGCAGATTTCACCTTATCAAGACAGTATGCGGCAACATCCGCCCCGTGAATGGGGTTAAGCCGCCCTTGCGGTCGCAGAAGATACACCCGGCCGCGGCGTGCCATCTGCGCTATAGCGCTCATATCCGAGAAGTACCCGCTCGGGCTCACCACCTGATGCGCCAGCGGTGACTGGATCAATGCCTGCGCGAAAGCCGTTTTCGCACGCGTGAGCTGCGAACGAATCGACTCGGCGTGTATGGCGTTCACATAGCAGAAACGTGTGACATCATGGGCGCGCGCAGACTCCAATATATTTAGGTTCGCACGGTAGTCAATATCCCAGGGGTCGGCCTTCTGCCGAGTCACCCCTAGTGCCGAAATAACCGCATCAACGCCATCGCACACCCCTGCTGTCAAGGAACGGTCGGTTACATCACCAACCACCCACTCATCTACCCTATCCGCCAGCGATGGTGCACCCCACGCCCCGGCGTTCTCAGCCCGAGCCTTATCGCGCACCACAGCACGCACCCGATGCCCGCGACGATGCGCCTGCTCCACAATATGACGCCCCACATAGCCCGATGCTCCAACAACCAAAATATTCATCGTTTCACCTCGATGTGGTTCTGTGAACAAAGTTTCGCACCCTTTAGGCAGGATTACAGTCTTTGAGATAGCCCTCAATCACCTCGACGGCGCGGGTTGGACCGTCCATGCCGCGCATTGCCTTGCTGAGCTGTCGAGCCTTGGCGCGCATGGTCTCATCTGAAAGTAAACGATCCAGAATGCCGTGCATCTGACCTCGGTGCACATCATGTTTCGCGAAGCGCAGGGCGTTGCCGTACCGTGCACATTCCTCAATATTCCAGCGTTGCTCGGCCTGCATGGCGATACCCGCAAACGGTACCCCCGCCAGACACGCTGTCTGCACGGTTCCTTCACCACCGTGCGTGATTGAGGCATCAATGTGCCCGGCAAGCAGATGAGCCGGAACAGTTCCCGCACGGTGAATATTGTCGCCCAGCGAGCGCGCATCAGCATCCGCTAACAGCACCCCATCACCGACCAGAACATCTACCGGTGCCGTTGAAAGTTGCCGCAGCACCGCCGCCAAGATGCGTGCAGACCCGGACGAGCCCATCCCCACGTAGATAAGTGGTCGCTTTTTAGGTTCCCGAACAATCCGCGGAAGTTCACCGGGAGCACGGTAGTAGATAGGTCCCACGCTGATGTCTGGAGCTGTTAACGAATCGCCGCGCAGCTCGGTAAAAAGAGAACAGATAAGGTTTACGTCAGCGCTGAACATGTCGATGGTACGGCGCGGGAGTTTGATTCCGTATTCGCGGGCTACGCGAGTGAACGAGGCTGGTTTATAAGATATTGTCCGAGCCAGTGCGCGTAACCATCCCGGTGCTGCGGGGGCTTCACCGGCAGGTTTCGCAGAAAAATAGGTCGTTGAATATGCGTAAGGGCGCGCATAGAAAATAGGTACACCGGCGATGCGCGCGGAGATCAGCATAGTCGGGTTAGAGCCGATCACCACAGCATCTGCGTTAAAGTCACGAATAGCAGCAAGTTCTACGGTAACCCTCTGGCGTACTTTCTCGGTGGTGAAGGGATGCCGCACTCCCCTGCCTTGGTCAAGCGCCATGAGCTGTTTCGCTTCGGCATCAGTCATGATGGGTTCACGAAGATGCACGGGAAGCCGCGCCCTTTCCAGCAACCCACGGTATTTGGGCGAGTATATATGGAAGAGGACTTTGTGCCCTCGATCTTGAGCAACACGCGCTATTTCGATGCTGCGCGTGGTTTCACCCATATTAAAGCTTTCGGGAGAGAAAAGAATACGGCTCATTGTCTTCTCCAGTGGGGGGCGTACACATGCTTGAGTGGGATCTACGCCTCATATATATCTAGTGTAAAACGGAGCCTCAGTAATCCGCCCACTGTATCGGGAAA
The DNA here is from genome assembly GCF_001811455.1 of Rothia sp. HMSC065G12. Lineage (NCBI taxonomy): Bacteria > Bacillati > Actinomycetota > Actinomycetes > Micrococcales > Micrococcaceae > Rothia > Rothia sp. HMSC065G12. The sequence continues at coordinate 181,459 of NZ_KV804796.1, read as the reverse complement.
ACTCAGGCTCCGTTTTCTGACCGCGCAAATCGTAGTTATTTCTTCCGTAGAACCAGACCGATAGCGCCTATATGGTCGGCGTGACGGCGGAAAACACTGCGCATGCCCAGCACGCGCTCACGAATCTGCGGTTTGCGTGCAAGGTTGAACATGATCTTGGCGAGTCCGCCCACCCCTTCATCGGCAATCATGCGTTTGGGTTCCAGAAGAGCCATCTCGGTTTGATATACGTCTAACACCTCAAACCCGGCTTCTTCGGCAAGGCGGGTCCATTCGGCAACCGTAAGCGGGCGTGCGTTCACGCGAATGCTTCGTGCCAGGTCCTTCTGAATTTCTTCCTGAATCTCAGGGCGCAGGTAGTCAGGGGTTAGCGATAGCTCGTGAATAGCATAGTAGCCGCCCGGCCTTAGAATGCGCGCCGCCTCGCGCATAATTTCCAGCTTGTGCTTGTCGGTCTGCATGGTCAGCATAGCCTCGCCCACCACCACGTCGTAGCTGGAATCGGGCAGCCCGGTCTCCTGCGCCCCGGCGTTCACGACCGTGTAGTTGGGGTTGTTTCCGATGCGCCCGCGCACGATTTCAGCCGCCTTTGGGTCAAGATCTACACCGGTGTAGGTCTTGGGGCTGCGTTTGACGATTTCGAGCGCCGTAATACCTAGTCCGGGTGCGAATTCGACTACGTCGATCTGCCCGCCAAGCGCGCGGCTGAGCAGCCAGTTTGTAGTTTCGCGCCCACCGGGGCGAAGGACTTTCTTACCGAGTTGGGCGAGCAGCCAGTGTCCGGCGGCTTTTTCAGCGGGACGATCGGTACCGGGAACGTTCGGGGTTTTAGGCACGATAAATCTCCTGTGATAATTCGTATTTAATATGCAAGATTTTTATGCTCTAATTCTACACTCCGTTATGAGGTAGCCGCATTTTTCTTATGCTGTATCTTGCAAACCTCCTGTTACGCCGGTACTACGCCATTGTTTTCTGTGGCTTTATGTGCGGAACACAGACTAAGAGTTAAACAAAACTGAGACCGAACCCGAAGATTCGATCTCAGCCTCAATCACACACACATACATACGAAAATCAGAGCCACTTCCGCTAAGGAAAGTCCAACTTTCAGATAGTCCTCTCGAACTACCTGATATAACTATGAGCCGTCAACCTTTATTCCTCGTGAGTTAAACCTTGGGAATATCTGTGAATGCGAGGAGTTGTGTGCGCTGTAGACACAAGGCCATGGATCAGAATTTCCTTACAGGGCATATATCGCAGAGAATTACACGCTGTATCCGGTGCCGTGCATGAGATTGTGATGACTAACCGAAAGAAGGAAGAGTTTTAAAACTGAAAAGCGAGGCTACACAGTAGCCTCGCTTTTCAGTTCCACGAGAGCATATCCACTCTCTGAAACACACACATTCACATCGCAGTCCTCTCGAACCAACACTTCTAGTTAACCGTAGTTACCTTGAGGAACCTTGGGGTTTGGCTGAAAAACACCTGAAAGTCCCCGCAAGAAATACTGGGAAGAACTTCAGCGATGCCCCAGTGTGCAGCGCACGATCCCCGTGCGACAGTAATTTATCCGTTAGAGTTCAGAAGAGCATCAGCCAAAACCACGGTCACCGGGTTTATCAGCACCGATACCGCCGCCAATACAATATTTGCGATGCGATGGCGCACAAACCGAATAAGCCCCACTATGGCACAGATAAAGGCGATCACAGAGGTAAAACTACCCACGATTATCGTGATATAAAACAGGATGGCATTCACCGTGAGCGAGGGAAAAGGAATAAAGGCAAGTATCACAAGTACAACACTTACTGCCTCGAAGATGATGCCGACCCGCAAAAGTTGAGTGCTGGGGGGAAGGTGATTGAAAGATTTTTTCGCCATATATCTAGCCTAACCGAGAGTAGCTCACAACGGTGATCCTTGATGTAACAGCAAGTGCCGCCTCCCATCCAGTATATGTTCAGGAGGCGGCACTTCCTTTTATCCGATGAGCCGTAAGTCTACAACTTCATATCGTTGAATTTGAAGCGAATCCAGCCAAGTACCAGGGGTACAAAGCCCCACAGGGTGAAGAGGATACAGCGGATTTCGTAGCTGGGATCTTTAAACTGGTCAGTATCGTAGACCAACATATTTTCGCCCAGATGAACAGGTAGATACTTGGAAACATCGCTTGCCCACTCAGCAGACCTGAAGAAACTAAGAACTATTGTCACCACAAAAAGCAGAACGACTGTAAGAACAATAGCTCCGGCACTATTACGGAGGAGAGCACCAAACCCGAATCCCATCCAAGCAAGTACCACAAGATACAGTCCAAGAAGAAGAGTGATTCGAAGTACTTCACCATCGAAAGAGACTCGTAGCTTTTCCGTGAGTATCATCTGGCCTAAGAAGAATGCCAAGATACCACTCAAGGTTCCTACGACAAAAGCTACCACCGTCACCACAAGGGCTTTAGCAGAATATAAAAGAGAACGACGCGGTACTGCTAACTGACTTGTTTGCATAGCACCCGTGGCATATTCAGATGCAATAAATACCGTCGCCATGGAAGAAAGAATAATGCCTCCCAATGAAGCGCCTACAACTCCGATAGAATACGACGCGCTCTTCATCTGGTCAATGATCTCGGAACCGTTGACTGATTGCCCATTCACAATCTGCGATGTACTCACATCTTTCTCATACTGTGCCAATTGTTCGTTAAAAACAGGAGCCAGCAGCATTGCGAGTCCTAAAATCAGCACTACCGTAATGATGAAGAGAACCTGCTGAGAACGTAGGGAGCGCATCTTTAACCATTCTGAGCGGAGCACACCCAGGAATGATAGATTATGAGCAACCGGTGCAGGCGCATTTTTAGTAGCGTAAGTTTGAGTACTCATTTATATGTTCCTCCCATTCCCCTGCTGGGTTTCATCGATAAAGCTGTGCTCTGGAGAACTAGTCACCGGTTGCAGTTGAGGATCGGCTGCCGGTGCATTCGGCACCGAAGAAACCGCGGCTACGGCACCAGCACCTGGAAGACTATCAGAGACATATTCAACCTCTGAACGTGTAATTTCAAGGTAAACATCCTCAAGAGTCGCTTCATGAGGCGCCAGCTCATAGAGCAAAATTTGCTCACGCAAAGCGAGTTCACCCAGGTCGCGAGCATCAGCCGAAACCAACAAACCATCGGTATCGACTGCTTCGAAAGGAAGCGATCGTTCCGCAAGGAGTGAAGCGAAAAGGTCACGTTCATCGGTACGAACCAGAACTTTATGACCGCCTACTCGCGAGATAAGTTCATCAATAGACGTATGTTCCAGCAGGCGACCGCGCCCAATAATAATGAGGTCGTCAGCGGTCTGCGCCATCTCGCTCATGAGGTGTGAAGAAATCAGCACCGCCCGACCTTCGGATGCCAAATACTTTGCCAACTGACGAACCCACACCACACCTTCGGGATCAAGACCATTAACCGGCTCGTCCAAAATAACGTTATGGGGATCGCCCAAGATAGCTGAGGCAATACCTAAACGCTGGTTCATACCGAGGGAAAAACCGCCAACCTTCCGCTTAGCCACCTGACTAAGACCGGTCATGCCGATAACTTCGTCCACACGTTTCGCCGAAATACCATGGGTAAGCGCAATAGACATAAGGTGCGTGCGTGCACTGCGCCCCGGATGCACCGATTTCCCGTCAAGGAGGGCTCCTACCGTATGGAGCGGAGATTTAAGGGACTGATAATTTTTGCCGTCCACAAGGGCTTCGCCCGAGGTGGGCTTATGGAGTCCGACCAGCATGCGCATCGTGGTCGATTTACCTGCCCCATTGGGACCCAAGAAACCGGTGACTTTACCGTCGGGAACGATAAAAGACATATCGTTAACGGCGGTTTTATCACCGTACATCTTAGTAAGATTCTGAACCTGTAACATCTACATCTACCCTTCTGAAGAAGTTTAAGGTTGCTCTATCACGTCCAGTCTACGGTTCTCACTTCGGAGAATATAGGATTTTTGAGGTTCCTTCGGAATTTTTATTATTTCTCAATCTTTTTACATACACCGTTTCACGTGAAACATTGATGCTGTCTATAAGAAAATTCCTATAGAAATATAGTTATCCAACGTATAGAGATAGAAATACTACTATATCGAAGTATCTCCAAGAATAGTCCTGATACCCGTCCCCTAGGGTTGTGCGCCCACGTCTGTGAAATTACTGTAGTTAAAAATAGACCGTATACGAAGGGGTAGGGAACTATGCGTAGGACTAGCAGTACACCGGAACCACAGAAAAACCGTGCAGGATACGTCCGGTGGGGCAGGTGCCTCCTTGGTAGTACAGCGCTTGCTGCCACAACCTACATAAGTGTTCAAGGTATACGATGCCGCCGGGCACTCCACGATGCTGTGGACGAACTCGCGTCGTATCCGGTCAAAACGGCGCATCTCAGCTATGGAGAGATAGCATATCTCGATATTATGCCCACCGGGTCGTCCTCAGTATATAGCGACCCTCCCGTTATTCTGTCTCTGCACGGTATCTATGGCGGCTACGACCAAGCCTTTGAGAACGTTAGGGAGCTCTCGAAACACTACAGGATTATTGCTCCATCGCGTTTTGGGTACCCCGGAAGCGCGGTCGCAGGTGAAGGGAGTCCCAAAGAACAGGCAGCGGCTCTGATGGCCCTCCTCGATATCCTCAATATTGAGCAGGTCTATGTGCTAGGCGCCTCTGCCGGAGGAACCCCGCTCTTCGTTTCGCTCTGGATTATCCGGAACGGACCGCAGGTCTTATTCTCCTCAGCTCTGCTCCGCCCTGGGAGGAAAAACCACGAAAGCTGCCCACGCGTATGGGGCCTCCTGCCGCTCTGAACCATGACTACATCATGTGGCTGCTGTCTCCGTTTTTCAAACCTCTATTTGGGCTTCCCACACACACCATATATGGGATGTTCCCCCTACAGGAGCGACGTATGGGAGCCAAGATCGACGCAGCTATCACAAACCCGGATATGGCGGTCCATCTTGAGGAATACCCCATTGAGAGCTTGGAACCGCCCGTTTTTCTGATCCATGCACAAGATGACCGAGTTGTGCCTTTTGCCCAGCCGCGAGGGCATGTGCAGAGTTCTATGTACCGATACCCGAATCTCACCACATGTATCTTCGAAACGGGTGGTCATATGATCGAGGGGCATTTGGAAGAGGTAACCCAAGCGGTCATAGATTTTATTGACGGTACTCTGTAACACGCAATGTTTCACGTGAAACATACCCCTCCCCTACCCCGCACTTCTCGGGTAAAACGGATAATTGGCTCCACATATGAAAAGGGCATCGCATCCCAGTCGGAATGCGACGCCCTCACAGCGTCTAAATACGCCCTGCTTATGCGGCTGCTACAACGTCCAGAGTAACGTTGGCAACAACATCCTCATGCAGACGAGCGGTCACCTGGTACTCACCGGTGCGCTTGATAGCGGAACCGAGGTGAATGGTGCGCTTGTCGATAGTGCCGAGACCTGCCTCTTCAATAGCGTCAGCAATAGCATCTGCCTTAACGGAGCCGAAGAGACGACCATCAGCACCAGCCTTGTGTGCTACTACAATCGGGCGAGCAGAGAGCTTAGCTGCGGTCTCCTGGGCTTCTTCCAGGGAGGCCTTCGCACGGGCCGCACGGGCCGCACGGATAGATTCAACCTGCTTCTCGCCGCCAACGGTCCACGAAACGGCAAAGCCGCGAGGAAGAAGGTAGTTACGTGCATAGCCGTTCTTAACGGTGACGATGTCACCAGCGGCACCCAGACCGGTTACTTCCTGAGTCAGAATAATCTTAGCCATAGTACTTGTTACTCTCCTTCTCGTTAGCGGCCAGCGCCGGAGTAGGGAAGCAGTGCAACCTCACGGGCATTCTTAATTGCCTGAGCGATCTTGCGCTGTTCCTGAACGGTCACGCCAGTTACGCGGCGAGCGCGGATCTTGCCGCGATCGGAGATGAACTTGCGTAGCAAGGCGACGTCTTTGTAATCGATAACGGTGACGTCAGCAGCTTTCAGGGGGTTCTGCTTAGGTTTGGGCTTACGGATTTCAGCCTTAGCCATCGTGGTGCTCCTTTAGGTTGGGAGCCCGCGGCGTTAACCGCGGGATGGATTGATATATGGTTTGGTTTGAGGAAGACGGAACGTTTCTTTAGAACGGAGGTTCATCATCGGCACCGGTACCCCAATCGTAGTTTCCGCCGGACTGCGAGGTCCACGGATCAGCCGCAGGTGCCTGCTGCTGTGCCGGTTGTGCGGGGGCCTGCTGGGCTCCCCCACCGAATCCGGCATTACTGGAGTAACCGTTTCCACCCTGCTGCTGAGCGAAGCCCTGCTGCGGCGCGGAATTGTTAAAACCACCCTGCTGGGGGTTATTACCGAAGTTATTACCGCCAAAGTTGCCGCCCTGCTGACCACCGAAGTTACCTCCAGAGGTGCGCTGTGAACGGGTTACCTGGGCGGTAGCGTACCGTAGAGCGGGACCGATCTCATCGAGCTCGATCTCCATTGAGGTACGACGTTCGCCTTCCTTCGTTTCATACGAGCGAGACTTCAAACGACCCTGGGCGATCACACGGGTTCCCTTTTTCAGGGTCTCTGCGACGTTCTCTGCGTAGTCGCGCCAAATAGACGCACGCAGGAACAGTGCCTCACCGTCTTCCCACTGACCGGTTTGACGGTTGTAGGTACGCGGGGTAGATGCAATCGTAAAGTTTGCAACCGCTGCACCTGCGGGAGTGTAGCGCAACTCAGGGTCGCTGGTGAGATTCCCGACCACAGTGATAATGGTTTCGCCTGCCATTGATGCCTCCTCGAATGGATTCAAGTATATAACTCTAGGTAACCATAGGAACCTGACATTTTAATCAGGTCGCGGTTTTAGAGTCTTACTTGTTGACCTTCTGATCCTCCGGACGGATGATCTTGGTACGCATAACGGACTCGTTCAGGTTTAGAACACGGTCGAGCTCAGCGGCGGTCTCAGGGCTCGCGGTGAAGTTAACAACCGCATAGATACCTTCGGACTTCTTCTGGATCTCGTATGCCAGACGGCGGCGACCCCAGATGTCAAGGTTGTCGATGGTACCGCCAGCGTTGGTGACGATTTCCAGGAACTTCGACAGAGACGGCTCTACCGCTCGGTCCTCAACCTCGGGGTTGAGGATAACCATCAGTTCGTATGCACGCATGATTAAACCCCTCCTTTGGGCTAAACGGCTATGGGATTTCCATAGCAGGAGATTCATGTGGCACCCGGTGCAGCATCCTCTTGTTCAGGATGCACACACAGATTCTTCTATACTACACGAGAATACGCGGTAGAATCCAGCAAAGAGAAGGATGCGCCCACCACACCGCATGGGTGTAACGGGAGCATCCTGAAGCTAGAGTCTTGAACGCTAAAAATTCTGGTTTTAGTAGTAACGAACCGAAGAGTCCCGAAGGTTGAGGATGGCGACTCGAAGGATATTCGTGAAGAGGTCTTTGAAGAGCAGAAGGCCTAGCGGAATACCGGTTATCCAACCTAAACCTATGGGCGTCAGCAGGCTGGTTATACCGGTGAGCGCCAGATAAAGCAGCCCCTGAATTGGCTGACGCAGATAAAACTTGTGGATGCCTAACCATCCGAGGAAAAGCCACAGCACATAGGTGAGAATCACAGATTTGGGGCGAATCACGACGACGGTCGACTGTTCATGTTCGGAGTTCACATAAGTACGGCTGCCCGGAACGGTTCCATGGGCGAAAAGTTTAGGTTCATAAACCTGTTGCGACATATTTCATATTTCCTTCCTTCGTGAGTGTTTCAGCGCGCTGTATATAACGCGCTCACTGCAAGTTTAGACAGTTCACATGCGCAAACCCTGGGAACGGGGTGTGTATTCGGTGGGAATCTGCCCTCCCCTCCCCCACCGCACCAACCTTCGTTCAGACAGAAATCCCGCATCCTCGACTGTGAGGATGCGGGATTCTCCAATGCGCGGTGGAGTCGTGATAATGGGCTGTTACTGCTTCACGACAACGGGGGTTACGCCGTTGAGGTGGTTCACCCGGCCAGGTATCAGGAAAATATCAATGATGAGCAAGATGCCCAAAATTACAAGAGGAATTATCCCGATAAGAAACCAAACAGTTGCCCAGCCAGTAAGGAATAAACACAGGTATAGAATCCCTTGACCCGTTTGGTTCAGATAAAACTTGTGAATACCAGGGGAACCTAGGAAAAACCACAGCAGATATGCCACCGCCATGGATTTGGGTTGCTGCACCATCATGACCGGTGCTACGGCGATAGGTTGTATGGGCTGTCCGTGAGGTTGGGAACCGTTGAATGCAGGGTTAGAATCCGGATTAAAGGCAGAGTTATCAGACATAGTAATGCCCTTTCGGTGAATGTGTATTCGTGCGCGGCGAACGCTGCCGCTGAATACCATTCAGCACGTCAATTTAGCTTCACAGAGGCATTTAGTGAACCTTATGTACCGTAGTCTCCGTCATATTCTATTTCCGCAGTATTCCGCCGTATTATGGGGATTTAGGACTCTCCATGCTCCTGCCACCATACGAGCAGACGGCGGGTCGCTTCTTCTTCACCAAGTTCACCCTCATCCAAACGCAGGTTCAGCAGGAATTTATACGCCTGCCCCACAAGAGGCCCAGGACCGATGCCCAGCACCGCCATAATCTGTTCGCCATCCAGTTCAGGGCGCATCGCATCCAGCTCTTCTTGGGCGGCAAGCTCATCAATACGCCGCTCCAAATCATCATATGCCTGCGCCAGCGAGCGCGCCATGCGCTTATTGCGCGTGGTGACATCCGACCGAGAAAGCCTGTGGAGACGCTGCAGCTGCCCCCCTGCGTCCCGCACATATCGACGTACCGCAGAGTCGGTCCACCCGGCCTCACGGTAGCCGTAGAAGCGCATATGAAGCTCTACGAGGCGCGCCACCGCCTTGATGGTGTCGTTATCAAAGCGTAGGGCGCGCATCCGTTTTTTGACCATGCGCGCGCCAACCACATCGTGCTGCAAAAAAGATACCGAGCCGTCTTTCTCGAATCTGCGGGTTTTGGGTTTGCCGATGTCGTGCAGAAGCGATGCGAAACGCAGCACAAAATCGGGCGCGGGGCAGGGACCGTCAGCGTCAGTTTCCTTCTCGATCGCCTGTTCCATGACTTTGAGCGAGTGCTCATAAACGTCTTTATGGTGGTGTGAAGGGTCCATTTCCATGCGCAGGGCGGGCAGCTCCGGGAGCACATAGTCCGCAAGCCCGGTTTCTACGAGCAAGTTCAGGCCCACGCGCGGGTAATCTGCACAGATGAGTTTGATGAGTTCGTCGCGCACCCGTTCCGCCGAAATAATCTCGATGCGCGGTGCCATCTGCCGCATCGCTTCGAATACTTCCGGCGCTACAGTGAGGTTAAACCGAGCAGCGAACCGTGCCGCGCGCATCATACGAAGCGGGTCTTCGGAAAAGGATTCTTGAGGCGAGCGCGGGGTGCGCAAAACGCCCTCTGCTAAATCTTTAGTGCCGTGGAAAAGATCCACGATCTCCCCCGAAGGCAGCGCAGCAGCCATAGCGTTGATAGTGAAGTCACGCCGTATTAGGTCAGCCTTCAGATCGGTGCCGAATTCCACTGTGGGTTTGCGGGAATCGGCGACGTACACTTCGGCGCGATAGGTCGTTACCTCGTAAACAGCGCCGTTTTTGCGGGCGCTGATGGTGCCGTATTCTTTGCCGATATCCCAGATATGCTCTCCCCAGGCGCTCAAAATCTGCTCGCTCTGGGCGGGAGTGGCGTTCGTAGTCATATCGAAATCAGTGAATTCGCCGGGGGCATTGCGTAGTTCATCACGCACCAAACCACCGACTAGATAGAGATCAAAACCCGCCTGGCGGTAGAGTTCGCCGAGTTCAACAGCATCCGGATATTTTGAGAGCACATCAAGTTTTTGCGACATAGTCTCTTAATCCTGCCAGATATTAGCGGCAAGAGCATATTAGCGGGCTCCTATCAGCCGCACCATAGCCCAAAATAGCGCCGCATCGGATAAGGTAGAACTATGAGTTTTCCCGTACCACGCGCACCCAAAATGCGCCCCTTCGCGCCCCAGCTTCCGGTGCCTGCGCTTGAAGAGGTCTCTTCGGGAGGGCTCATGATTAATTTTGATAGTCCCGACCTGCCGGTGGCAATCATTGCGCGCTATAACCGCAACAGACAGCTCGAATGGTGTCTACCTAAGGGACATGTTGAAGGTCATGAAAGTCTGATAGAAACAGCTCAGCGAGAAATAGCCGAAGAAACCGGAATTACTGGTTACATTGTTGCTACCCTCGGGTATATCGACTACTGGTTTACGTCTAGTGGGCAGCGCATCCATAAAACGGTACATCACTACCTTTTTTGTGCTACCGGCGGCCGCCTAACCATTGAGCATGACCCCGATCATGAAGCAGTCGATGTTGCGTGGGTACCCCTGGCGGAGCTTAGCCAGAAACTCTCTTTCGCTAATGAACGGCGCATCGCAGATATTGCACGAGAGTATATTAATACCCAGCTCTAACGTCACAACCAGGAGAAGAAGTTGGCACGTACCGATGCACGCTCAAGCGCCATTATGGCGGCGGGAACGCTCGTATCCCGTGTTCTAGGGTTCCTTAAGGCAATCCTTCTCACGGTGGCACTGGGTGCCCTCTCGACCGTAGGTGACGTCTTCGAGACCGCAAATACGCTCCCCAACCTCATCTACGTGTTGGTCGCCGGTGGTGTGTTCAACGCCGTGCTCGTGCCGCAGATTATCAAAGCCGCTAAAGCCCAAGACGGCGGCGAACGGTATATTTCCAAGCTCGTGACTATTACGGTGACGGCCATCGGCCTGATTACAGCGATTACGCTGGCGTGTGCCATCCCTATTATCAACGTTATGGGCTCTACATGGACGCCAGAGCAGAAAGAACTCGGGTATATATTCTCGTTCTGGTGTTTGCCGCAAATCTTCTTCTACGGGCTTTATACGGTCATTGGGCAGGTACTCAACGCGAAAGAGGCCTTCGGGGCTTTCATGTGGGCACCCGTGCTCAATAACGTCGTTGCTATCGCTGCGCTCTTTATCTTTATTTTTACCTTCGGGGCGCAGGATACAACCATCAATCCGCCACGCCACTCGGTCGAAAGCTGGACGTCGATGCAGACGATTTTCCTCGCCGGATCGGCAACTCTGGGCGTGGCACTGCAGGCTATCGTTCTCTTTATCCCGCTCAGGAAGCTGGGGCTGCGGCTCAAACCGGACTTCGGCTGGCGCGGTATCGGACTGCGGGAAGCATCTCGTCTGGCGATTTGGACCCTTGCAGCCGGTGCCGTCTCTAACCTGTCGTATATGTATATGACGCGGGTTGCCGCATCCGTGGTGAGCGCCCGCGCCCAGTATGCCGATATGGGTATTCAGATTCCCGGTCTGCAGGCAATGAACTACGCCTCGATGCTCTACTCGCTCCCCCACGGCGTGATCGGCATTTCCATCGCTACCGTGCTCTTTAACCGCATGAGTTCCTCCGCCATCGCGGACGATAGTGACAGCGTCATCCACGCCCTTTCACACGGTATGCGTACCGCCGGTATTGCCACCGTTTTCTGTGCGCTCGCACTTATCGTCCTCGCCGGTCCCGTGGCGGTGCTCTTTAGCGGCGGAGACCCGGTTGCGGCAACCGTCATTGGGCGCCTCATTGCTATTACTGCATTGGGAACCCCTGCACTGACTATATCCTTCCTCTACGGGCGCGTTCTCTATGCCCGAGAGAATGCGCGCACCCCCTTCCTCATTCAGTTCTACGCCGCGATTGTTATGGTCATTATGAGTGGGGTTGCCTCCCTGCTTGACCCGCGCTACACCGTGTATGCGCTCTCCCTGATTTTCCCGGTACAGAACCTCTTCGTGGTCGCCATCAGCCATTACGAAATTCGCCGCAGACTTGGGTATTATGGGCAGAAGCGTATTATCAACATGTACGCTCGTACTACCCTCGCGGCATGTTTTGCGGGAGTTATTGCCGCCGCCGTATTGTGGGTATTGGGCGGATACAATCTTGATGGCTTCGCCTGGGCATCAAAAATTTCAGCGGTTATAACCCTTATAATCTGTGGTCTCACCATGCTCTTCAGCTATGTAGTGATGCTCAAGATTTTCCGCGTGCGTGAGGCAGATGCTCTCTTCGCACCCATTGCAGGCAAGGTGAAAGCACTCGCACGGCGAGGGGCCTCAAACGAATCTTAAACCAGCCCGCAAACCGCTAAAAACACCGTATCCGGCGTAATCCGGGTAAAATCTTTGGAAGGGCCTACTAAACTATAGGCGAGAAAATACATGACGGGAGAGAACTTGTCGCAGCAGATTCCGGTCGGAACCGTTTTGGGTGGCCGTTACGAAATCACCGCACAGATTATCATCACCGCCGAATCAGATATGATCCTCGAAGGTAAGGATCAGATTCTGAACCGTAAGGTTTCGGTGGTGGTGGCTTCTCCCGTGCGCAGCCACCTCTTGGAGAAGAATTCGCGGGCGCTGGCGGTCAATAGCCGCTACAACATTCAGATTCTCGATATGGGAATCGCCCCCGAAGGCAATAAATACCTGGTGACCTCATACAGCCGCCCGGATGTTTTGCTTGACACCCTACTGACCGACAACCCCTCGGTCTCTCCCGACGGCAACCCTGATGAGGCACTCGGGGCCGAAATCTTCGGTGACAGCCTTACCGGTGCCGCACCGCAAACTTACGAGAACATCCCAATGGTGGGTTCCGAAACCTCCGCCATCAGCGCCGTAAAGGCCTGGGAGGTCTCACAGATCCCCTCGATGAACGTTGCACCTATGGTCTCCGGACCGAACGATGACGGCGTCTATGAAGACGACGAAGACGAGGGTACAAACCGCGGAACTTGGGCTATTGCCTTCGCCGCCGTACTTCTATTGGTCATTGTTGCCGGTGGCGTGCTCACCACGCTGACCGGTCTGGGATCGAATCATGCATCGAATCCGGTCAAAGGTAAGAACGCCTCGGCGAGCACAAGCGCTACGGCAGGGTCTACAGAATCTGAGGAAGCTTCCCCGTCGGCATCGCCCAGCGCCTCCAACGCCCCAGTAAAGGTTACCTCCGTATCGCGTCTGGTGCCGAGCAACCCTAACTTTATGGCGGATATGGATTCCGGTCTTCCTGCACTGACCGATGGTAGCCCCTCAAGCACCTGGTCCAGCTATGGTTTTGGTAGCCCCGCCTTCGGTGGTGTCGTCAAGGAATTCGGGCTTGCCGCTAAACTAGAGTCTCCCACGGTTGTCTCTAAACTAACTATTCAGCAGACGGGCGGTTCCGGCGGTTCTTTCACCGTATACACCAATAACCAAGCCTCGATGAGCGGTGCTACCGAAGTTGGCAAGGGAAGCTTCTCTGGGCAGGACGTCACGGTTGAGCTGGATAAGGACAAGCAGTCTGCCGATAAGGGCGGCTACATCATCATCGTCTTCGATGAAGCACCCAAGCTCTCGCAGCCTATCGCAGGGTACAGCTATGGTCTGCGCATTGGCGAGATTAAGGCCGAGTAGCGTATAGCCTCAACGAGTGGCGCATCCTCATACATGGGGATGCGCCATTTATTTTGCCTCGATCTCACTCTCTCAAGACCTCCCGACCAGTATTCTCCGTCGGGTGCAACCCTGAACATAAAATGTCACATTTTTCTTCGGTACCCGGCATTTTTACTTCGACCCCAGTCAATATGGATTAGCCGCCCCCAGAATGGAATAATTGGGGATACTGTTGCGTTGAGCGACTATCAGCAGAAAATTGAGGAAGAGAAGAATGAGCACTGAAAATACATTGGGCAATCTGTTCGGAGGCGCCGCTCTCGGCGGTCTGAACCTTGCCGCATCCTCTACCCCCCAAGAAACGGCCTCTGAGGGCGATCAGAAGGTCCACAACGTTATTATCGTGGGTTCCGGCCCTGCCGGGTACACTGCCGCCGTCTACGCGGCGCGTGCCAACCTTGAGCCGGTACTCTTCGCAAGCTCCCTCTCCCCCGGCGGCGCTCTCATGACTACAACCGAAGTCGAGAATTTCCCCGGTTTTGTGCAGGGAATCCAGGGGCCTGAGCTCATGACCAATTTCGGTGCCCAGGCGGAGCGCTTCGGCACGGATATTCGCTACCAGGATGTCGAAAAGTTGGAGCTCGACGGCGATATTAAGAAGGTTATTCTCTCCGACGGTTCCGTGCACCTGGCGAAAACCGTTATTATTTCAACCGGTTCGCAGTACCGCAAGCTGGGTGTTGAAGGTGAAGATACACTTTCTGGCTACGGCGTCTCGTGGTGCGCAACTTGCGATGGCTTCTTCTTCAAAGATAAAGAAATCGCGGTGGTAGGCGGCGGCGATTCTGCTCTGGAAGAAGCACTCTTCCTCACCACCTACGCGTCCAAGGTCTACCTGATCCACCGCCGTGACTCTTTGCGCGCATCCGATATTATGCAGCAGCGCGTTTTCGACAACCCCAAGATTGAAGTTCTCTGGAATTCCGTGGTGAGCGAAATTCACGGCGATTCCAAGCTGGAAGAGGTCGTTCTGACCGATACCGTTACTGGCGCTACCCGCGATATGAAGCTCGACGGACTGTTCATTGCCATCGGGTCTGATCCGCGTATCGAGATGGTTAAGGATCAGCTGGAGATTACCGATCAGAACACGATTGCGGTTCAGGGACGCTCATCAAAAACCTCTCTGCCCGGCGTTTTCGCCGCGGGCGACGTCATTGATCCAACCTACCGTCAGGCGATTATCGCCGCCGGTTCGGGTGCGGTAGCAGCACTCGACGCACAGCACTACCTCGAAAACCTTTAGTCAGGAGAAACAGATATGAGCAATGCAAAAGCAGTAACCGATGCCACTTTTAAGGCTGAGGTTCTGGAAAATTCCAAACCGGTGATCGTCGATTTCTGGGCCGAATGGTGCGGTCCCTGCCGCATGGTCGCCCCAGTCCTCGATGAAATCGCCGCCGAATATGGCGAGAAGGTCGATGTCGTAAAGGTCAATGTCGAAGAGAGCGGCGACACCGCTATGGAATACGGCATTACTTCTATCCCCGCGATCTACCTTTTCAAAGATGGGCAGGTCGTGAAGAAGAGCGTAGGAGCCCGCCCCAAACAGGCACTCATTGCTGATTTTGAGGAATACATAAAGTAGGTTTTCTTCAAGTCTTCATCCTCAGAAACTCATAGAAGGTGTGGATGTTTCACGTGAAACATCCACACCTTCTATCTTTATACCTGCTTCGTTTACAGAGCTAAAAACACTTTATATACTTTTTGAGGTTGTATTTTAGATAAGAATATCTTATGAAGATACTACCCGTGAATCTCTGTATGACTTCGGTACAGTTCTTCCTATAACCATTCCATCGTGTCGAAAACGTGGGGATTTTAGCTCGTTTCGATAATTATCCTTGCAATCCTCAATATCCATAAAAGGATGCGCAGACTCACAATTACCCTCAGATCGGAATTCGTTTTATTAGTCCTCGTGCCACTCCCCTGCTTTGCTATATACACCGCTGTAGGTCCCACAAAGACTCGTATACCTACCGTTTTCACACATGCTCCAGATCTCTGTGAGCTCTTCTTATCCGGAGACAATGGCAGATGGACAAGGAAACAACCCGCCACGATGCTCACTAAACCAGATATACACGCCTTATACAAGGCTGGGGGTGGTGATGTTTCACGTGAAACATCACCACCCCCAGTAGATTATGCGGGGAAGGATTCTAAACTATCGCATGAACTAAGAACTTTTGAAATCAGAATCCAGAACCCGAATAATGCGGTTGAGATCCTCGACATTAGCAAACTCAATAGTCATCTTACCCTTACGAGCACCGAGCGAAATCTTAACCGATGTATCCAGTTTGTCGGCGAACGCATCCGCAATATAGTCCAATCGCTCGTGATGCTTCTGTGGCTGCGGGGTCTTCCGCTCTTTCTCTGCCGGAGCTTCGCTCGCATGGGCAACAAGCTCCTCAACAGCACGCACAGAAAGCCCTTCATTCACGATCTTCTGAGCAATGGTCTCTATCTTTGCCTGATCGGTTAAAGTCAGCAGAGCGCGCGCATGCCCGGCAGCGATAACGCCTGCCGCTACCCTGCGCTGTACGAGAGGAGGCAACCTAAGCAAACGAATCGTGTTTGAGATCTGTGGGCGAGAGCGCCCAATACGCTTTGCAAGCTGCTCCTGGGTAGTACTGAACTCTTCCATAAGCTGCTGATATGCAGCCGCCTCTTCAATGGGATTCAGCTGGCTACGATGCAGGTTTTCCAGCAGGGCATCTCGAAGCAGATCAATATCTTGCGTGTCACGGATAATGGCAGGGATAGTTTCTAGACCCGCAGCCTGGGTTGCGCGCCAACGCCGCTCGCCCATCACTAACTCATATTTTTCGGCATTTTTCTCGCGTGAAGGGCGCACCACAATAGGCTGCAGAACACCAATCTCGCGAACCGAATGGATGAGCTCAGCCATGTCTTGCTCATCAAAATCAACGCGAGGCTGTTTGCGGTTTGGGTGAATATCAGAAACTTTGATTTCTGCGAACTGAGCTCCAGGAACGGGTACGAGGTTGCTGTTACCTTCTTCCTCAGCTTCCTTCGTTTCTTCACCAAAGAAGAAATCTACCGGGCGGCGTGTTAACGTCGTATTGCGAAGTGCCGCACCCATATCCATACGAGGTTTCTTCTTCTGAACTTCACGAGGCTGAGACAATGTTTCACGTGAAACATCTGATTTCTGCACAGGCTGCGATGCGGACAAAGAAGCAGATGAGACGTGTACGTTCTCTTCTTTTTTCTCCCCCGCTTTCACGGCAGGGGCTTTAAGACTAGGCATCTTAATCGCAGAAACCTTTTGCGGTTTCGATGAACCAGAAGGTTTCCGAGTCTCAGCAGAAGATTCCTGAGGTTTCGGATCCGTAGCCTTTTGCGACGAAGAGATGCGGTTCTCTTGCTGTTCTGTCCGTTTCGTTGTCGCAGACGGTTCCTTTTTCGGGGCAGATTTTTTCTGCGGCTCCGGCTTTACGTTGCGAGTCTTCGGGCGTTTTGCTGAGGATGCGGCGGCTTGTTCCTCCTGCTGAGGTTTGCGAGTCGCCGCTACCTTCTTTTCCGCCTCTTTCTCGGCAACATCGGAAGCAGTCACAACAGGCGTCGTATTGTTGGGAATGAGAGCACCCAGTCCCCTTCCGAGACCCCGTCGCTTCTCTGCCATGTTTTTCCTTCCTCACACCAAATTTCCTACCGCTCTCATGCATGCCGATTACACTTCATATGAACCTTGCAGCACCATAAAATCTGCGCTCAGAAAATTCGGTATTTCCCTAGATATAAATCTCAAAAAGTTTATTTATGGAGAATATCGGAGTAATTACCAGTCCTGATATGCCGATATTTCAGAGCATTTATATGCTCCGTATTCCTTCTTAGCGGCGCGCAATTTCCTGCGCCGCTTCACGATAGGCCTGAGCACCGGTAGACGTTGGATCATAGCTAATAACGGTCTGTTGGTAGCTCGGCGCCTCCGAAATTCGTACAGAACGCGGAATCTTGGTCTGTAGAGTTTCCTTCGGGAAATGTTCCCGAACCTCTTCCGCTACCTGATATGCAAGATTGGTACGTCCGTCGTACATAGTCAGCAGAATCGTACTAATCTCTAGATTGGAATTCAGATGTTTCTGAATCATCTGAATGTTCTTGAGCAGCTGGCTCAAACCTTCCAGGGCATAGTATTCACACTGAATAGGAATCAGGATTTCCTCTGCCGCCACGAAAGCATTAACGGTCAACAGTCCCAAGCTCGGCGGGCAGTCGATAAATACGTAGTCGAGCCGCCCCATCCCCTGCTGGGCACGCCACTCAGTATAGTCTTCCAGAGCGTTTTTAAGGCGTTTCTCACGTGCCACGACCGAAACAAGTTCAATCTCTGCCCCGGCAAGGTCTATATTCGCAGGCGCGCACCACAGATTGTCGAGATCGGGGCACTCCTGCACAATATCGGAAAGCGGAGTATCGTCAATCAAAGTGTTGTAAGTACTGGGAAGCTCCACGCCATGCTCAATACCGAGAGCCGTCGAAGCATTTCCCTGGGGGTCATTATCAATGACCAAAACGTTCATTCCCGCTTCTGCAAGGGCGGCCGCAATATTCACGGCGGTACTCGTTTTACCGACTCCACCCTTCTGATTCGAGATGGTAAAGACGCGTGTATGTGGGGGCTTGGGCAGTAAAGGCGGCGTCGAGCCACCGGGGGTGATCGTCATATATCCTCCGCGCCTGATGCTGATGGTTGATGTGTCTTTCGCCAGATAAAGATACGCACACCGTGTTTCACGTGAAACATTGAATAAAGAGCATCAAGGATGTTTCACGTGAAACACCGATGCTGTCTCCGGTCTGCGCGTTCCTCTTTAAGATTACCTGTCAAAACAGCGATATACCACGTACACCCTCGAGAAGTTGTCTAGGATTCGTATTTTTTCACGAAAATTTATGATTTCATCCCCAAGTATTCACTCTCAGCACAGCATCATGAACCGATTATCAACCTCTCAGCCAGGAAAATTTATACAACTTCTATTACTCATTTTTAATATTCCACATTCACGAAAAACTACGGTGCCCCGCCGAAAGTTCCCCTTCATCTCTCACGTACCACAAACTCTTTCTCCGGTATCAAATAAAGACCATAAGAAAAGGGGTTGAAGATACATTCTCGGATGTATCTTCAACCCCTATGAAGCTCGCAGCTTCAGAGTTTATCGAGACTAGAGTGTAACTCGCACAACGGTTGTGGGCTCATCCAGCAGCCCCTCCCCCGCCGTCAGGATTTCAGTCTCGCGAGCCCCGAAACGGTTGAGTTTCTTCTTAGCCTTCTTGATTTCCTCCCGTGCAGAACGCCCTTTGAGAGCCAGAAGCTCACCGGTACCGCGCAAAATCGGCAGGGTAATATCCACAAGACCCACCAGCGCAGATACGGCGCGAGCAGTCACCACATCGGCTTCAACCTGCCCGACAGCCTGCTCGGCACGCGAGCGCAGAATTTTTACATTCTCAAGGCCTAGATCCTCAACCACTTCATGAAGCCATATCACGCGGCGCTCCAGAGGCTCTATGAGCGTGATCGCAAGGTCGGGGCGGGCAATAGCCAGACAAAGCCCCGGTAGACCCGCTCCAGAGCCTACATCCGCCACGGATGCACCTTCGGCGATATATTCCTGCACAGCGGCACAGTTGAGCACGTGACGAGCCCAAAGGCGCGGTACCTCACGCGGACCAATGAGTCCGCGCTCAATCCCCGTCGTCGCCAAATGTTCCACATAACGCTGTGCTAGAGGCAGACGATCGCCAAAAATTGCGGTAGCGGCTACAAGGTCTTGACCTTCACAAGGAACCGTCATTTACGCCTCCGGAAGGGAAATCACCACATGGCGACGTGTGCCTTCGCCTTCGGATTCACTGTAGAGCCCCTGTTCAGCAACCACATCGTGTACAACCTTGCGTTCATAGGCACCCAATGGCTTCAGGTGGAAATCTTCGCCGGAGGCACGTACCTTCTCGACGGCGTCGAGGGCTATTTCGGTAAGCTGTTCTCGACGTTGTGCACGGTAACCCGCAATATCGAGAATAAGACGCGAACGGTTGCCGCTGGCGGCCAGAACCGACAGGCGCACGAGTTCCTGCAGAGCGTCTAAGACCTCACCGCGGCGACCGACAAGGTGGCGCAGGTCTTCGTTCCCATCTTCATCATTGACCACCGAGAGGTAGATGCGCTGGTTGCGCACCTCAATATCAATATCTCCGTCAAGATCGACGATATCGAGAAGTTCTTCGAGGTAGTCAGCGGCGATATCCCCTTCTTCCTCAATCATGCTGACTTCGTCGATTTCTTCGACAGCCTCAGTTTCCGATGCGGTGCTTGGCGATTCTGCGGTTTCTTCAAATATTTCAGTCATGGTTTTCCTTGAATTTATCGATGCTGTGTTTAGTTGAGTTTCGGCTTATTCGAGTTTTTATTGCTCGATTTGTTCTGCCCGCCGCCTTTACGCTGCTGCTGTTTCTGGCGTTTCTTACTCATGGGCTGCTGACGCTGGCCCGCGGCGGCACGCTCACGCGCCTCCTCAAGCTCTTTTTCGTGCTGTTCCTTGGTTTTCCCAACGGGGGGCAGACCTTTAGCGGCACGGCGTTCGTTGAGCTCCTTCTCAGCCTGAGAACCGGGATTCGGGTTATTGCGGATAACCCACCACTGCTGCCCGAGAGCCCAGAAGTTTGAGACGGTCCAGTAGTACATCACTCCAATGGGGAAGTTAACGCCTGTAACCGCGAAGATAAGAGGAAAAACGTACATCATCATCTGCTGCTGACGGAACATCGGGGAGCTTTTAGCTGCCTCGGAAATGTTCTTGGCACTGAGCTGTTTCTGAATGAAGAACTGGGTACCGCTCATGAGCAGAATCATGATGATGGCCTGGGCAACGGTGGCGGTATGATTGCCGTTGCCGGGGTTCATCATGGTCGAGAAGATGGGTGACCCAAAGATATAGGCTTCGTTGAATTGTTTAACCAGTTCCGCAGGAAGCAGCAGAATATCTTCGTTGTTTGCAGCCGCACCAGAAACACCCATGAGCACCTGATAGAGACCGAGGAAGATCGGCGTCTGCGCGATAATCGGCATACAGGATGAAAAGGGGCTGGTGCCGTGCTTCTTAAATAGTGCCATCTGTTCCTGTGCCATAGCCTGGCGGGAAAGCTGATCTTTCTTACCCTTGTATTTGGCCTGCAGCTTTGCAATATCACCCTGCATGGCGTTCATACCGCGCATCGACTTAATTTGGCGCATAAATAGGGGAATGGTTACGGCACGCATCACGAGAGTCAGGCAAATAATGCACAGCACCCAGGTAAAGCCTGAGGACGGATCCATACCAATACTGGTAAAGATCGTGTGGAAGAACCACAGCACCGCAGACACGGCCAATTTAAAGGGCCAAAGGATCATGTCAAAAATGTTCACGGGAGTTTTTCTCCTTATGACTCGGCTAAGTCTTCGTAGGAATCTCGACAACCGTTAGTGGTTGTTCGAGTGAGTTTCTAGGGGATGGTTCAGGAGCATAATTTTAGGTTCCTGACCGGAAGCAAAGGTCCGTTTTCCGGGCGGGACGGGATCGACTCCGCCGGTTGCCCAGGGATTACACCGCAGAATGCGCCGCACGGTCAAGCTGAGACCGCCGAGGGCTCCGTGAGTGGTGACCGCTTCCAACCCGTAGGCGGAGCAGGTCGGATAATACCGGCACACATCCCCATAGAGTGGGGATACGACTTTACGATAAGCCTTAATAAGCCCAATCAGAATATTCTGCGGCAGGGTATAGACCGCATGCAGAAAAGATACCGGATGCACAAACTCATGGGGCGCTTGTGCGAGGCATTCATCGGGATCAAGCTGATGTGTGTGGGGATGATGTGTGCTGCTGTGATGAGGGTGAAAACGCTCATCACATCGACGATGGTTCATAGTCCCCTCCCCCACGGTTTTCAATATTGCAGTGTTGATCTTGACGGTCAAGTTTTTTCAGAGAGGATTCTAGGGCACCTCGATAGTCTGCGCGCAATTCTTCCCAGTTCGCTCCAGCGGATGCGGGAAGCGCCCGCACGGCAATATACAGTCCCTGCGGGTAGGTGCTAACGGTTGCGGCAGCGAGTTCACGCAAACGCCGTTTAACACGGTTACGAGTCACAGCATTTCCAACGGCTTTTGACACAATGAAACCTATCCTGGTTGTATTTCCGGGTTTTTGAGCCGTATATACAACTAAGTTCCGGCGCCCTGAGCGGGTACCGGAACGAAAAGTCGCGGAAAATTGGGAGCTGGTGCGCATCCGGTGCTGGATTGGCAGCACGTTTTCCTTCCCTGTAGTGGAAAACCCGCTAACACGAATGCGTTAGCGGGTTTTGCTGAGTTCTTTATGCCGAAAGCTTGGAACGACCCTTGGAACGACGGTTCGACAGGATAGAACGACCGGCACGAGTACGCATACGAAGACGGAAACCGTGTTTCTTCGCACGACGGCGGTTATTCGGCTGGAAAGTACGTTTACTCATACTTATCTCCTTGGACACAAAATCCTAGCCCGCTGGTTAGGATTTCTAAGCTTTTTCGTGCCCGATGGTACCTCGACACTTCGAGGTAGGCGGTACACATACAACAGAACAACTCTAGAAGAGTCTATGCTACAAAGCAAGTTAATCCGCCCCACACATAACCCCAGGTTATCCCCAGGTTGTGGGGATTAGACTATCCACAGGTGTTCTCAACGGGTCTTTAAAACATCATATCCACAGTTTTCCACATCCTTGTTATACACTTAATTTCCTTGATATATCAAGGAAAAATAATGAAATTCAAGAATTTTTCAACCGTTTATCCTCAGGAAAGACACATTTTTTCCACATTGTGTATAACTCCTGTGGATAAGCTGTTTATGATGTGTATAACCTACGGTAGAATCGGTACATATCTTTGTCATCTTTACGAGGGGAATCACTGATGAACGCTGAGCACACGCAGCTTCAGGAACGCTGGGAACAGGTCATAAGCATTCTGCAAGCGAATTCTGAGGTCTCTCAGCGTCTGCGTGGTTTTGTGAGTCTTGCGCAGCCTCAGGCTTTCGTGGGAACTGTTCTTCTGATTGCCGTTCCCAGCGAACTAACCCGCAATATTTTTCAGTCTCAGCTCAAGGCACCCTTCCAACAGGCTCTGACCACCGTTTTTGGTCCCGGTGTATCAGAGGCTTTCACGATTGATGAATCGCTTGCGCAAACATCTCAGACGGTTTCGCCTTCAATACAGCAGGTCGAAGACGATTCTCCTATGCCCCCGCTTCATGAGGTTGAGGCCGAGCTCCACACCCCTGTACCGCCTCATCAAACTGCGGATGTGCCCGTTGCCGATGCACCGGCAGCTTCACCGGTTGATCCCGCCATTTTTGCCGAGCGCCCGCAGAGTTCTTCCCCCTCCCCCACCGATTTTTCCGAAGTACACACGCAGCATCACGTGGACTCTGCCGTTCCCGCTCAGCCGATTTCTTCTCCTACAGAGACTGAGGATATTTCTTCCCCAGCCGCGGATACTCATACCGCTGTTTCTTCGGATTCCGGTTGGGATTCTTCGGCACGTCTGAACCCAAATTACACTTTCGATACTTTTGTGATTGGTCAGTCTAACCGCTTTGCACACGCCGCAGCATTTGCTGTTTCAGAGTCCCCCGCCCAAGCCTATAATCCCCTCTTTATTTATGGCGATTCGGGGCTGGGTAAAACCCACCTCCTGCACGCGATTGGGCACTATGCCAAGCATCTTTTCCCGAGCTTGCGCGTGCGGTACGTAAATTCTGAGGAGTTCACGAACGATTTCATCAATTCGATTCGTGACGATGAGGGATCATCTTTCAAGCAGATTTATCGCAATGTCGATATGCTTCTGATTGACGATATCCAGTTTTTGGCGGGTAAAGAACATACGCAGGAAGAGTTCTTCCATACTTTCAATGCCCTGCATAATCACCAAAAGCAGGTTGTGATTACTTCTGATCTGCCACCAAAACAGCTCACTGGATTTGCCGAACGTATGCGTTCGCGCTTTGAGTGGGGTCTGATTACCGATGTTCAGCCTCCCGAGTTGGAGACTCGTATCGCTATTTTGCGCAAGAAGGCACAGAGTGAATCGCTCAACGTTCCCGATGATGTGATGGAGTATATTGCATCGCATATTACGGCGAATATCCGCGAGTTGGAGGGCGCGCTCATTCGTGTAACGGCATTCGCCTCGCTCAATAAGCAGCCCGTCGATGTTGCTTTAGCCGAAGTTGTGCTCAAGGATCTCATTACAGATGCGGGCGACACCGAAATTACCTCGGGGCAAGTGCTGGCGACTACGGCTTCCTATTTCGATGTGACTTTAGAAGATTTACGGTCAAAGTCCCGCACTCGAACCCTTACAAATGCACGTCAGATTGCCATGTACTTACTGCGTGAGCTCACAGATATGTCATTGCCGCGCATCGGGCAGGAATTAGGCGGCCGCGACCACACCACGGTTATGCACGCGGTACGGAAGGTGGGAGCACAAATGGCCGAACGACGCACTACCTTTAACCAGGTCACCGATTTGACGAACAAAATCAAGCAGGATCAGCGTGAAAGTCGGTAGTTCCCCGGAATTTCAAGGTTTAAACAGCCTGTGGATAACGTGTGTGTTAAACCGGGGCGTTAAGTGGATATTAAGTGCATGATTATTCATGATGTGTGGACGAAGGTAGATGTATAAATATCCATACACAATACATCCTCAGAAACGCTAATTTTTGTCCACTTAATATCCACAGGTGATTTCCTTGATTTTACAGGGGAACTCTGGTTTTTCCACGATATCCACAGGGGTTATTAACATTACTGTACTTTAAAGAAAACACCCTCACATAACATGAAGCGCACCCACGCAGGTCCAATCGAACGCAGTATCCAACTATTTTGACGATGGTAGCGAGACAACAGCATCAGATTTTTGTAATTACAATTTTCATAACCTTCTGAAGCTGTACTGCATGATCTACCTTTCTAAAGATGTAATTACAAAATTTTCTAAACCCTCTGAGCGGAACTAACCTGTACCCTCTCCTTGACGAACCTGTATCCGGTAGGATGGATTATGCAGTTTTGCATAAACTACACACGCACGATGTCGGGTTCTCAATTCCATACGCATCCGTGAGCTCATCATCGTTTTTTTCAAACCCGTTTGCTTCATCACCGAAAGGCTCTTTGATGAAATTTACCGTTGAACGTGACGTACTTGCCGAGGCGGTTGGTTGGACCGCACGCTCGCTACCTCTTCGTCCCACCTCTCCCGTGCTCAACGGCCTTCTCATCAAAGCTAAAAGTGGTGAGGTTTCTATTTCGAGCTTCGATCATGAAATCAGTGCCAAGCAGACGATCGAGGCGTCGGTAGAGCAGGAAGGAACCTGTTTAGTACCGGGTAAGATGCTTGCCGAAATTTGCCGCTCGCTGCCTAACGCAGATGTCGAGTTCGTGGCTAATGACTCCACAATTTTTATGACCTGTCGCTCCGCAAAGTTCCAGCTGGCGGGTATGCCGGTGGCGGACTATCCGGAGCTTCCCGAACTCCCGCAGATCTCCGGTACTGTTGATGGCGCGGAATTCGCTAAGGCTGTCTCCCAGGTTCAGATCGCGGTTTCCAAAGACGAAACTTTGCCGTTGCTTACCGGTATTCGCCTGGAAATCTCCGGTTCAACCATGACTCTTCTTGCTACCGACCGGTACCGCCTGGCAATGCGCGAAATTACCTGGAATCCTGAGAACCCTGAAATTGAGGCTGCGGTTCTGCTCAAGGCCAAAACCATGACCGAGGTGGGGCGTACCCTCTCAAGCTCAGGAGAGCTTTCTATCGCACTTCCTGAAAATGGCGATCTTATCGGTTTCTCTGCGGGATCCCGCCGAACCACGAGTGTTCTCATGGACGGTCAGTACCCGAATCTTCGTGCCCTCTTCCCAACCGAAACCGCGGTTCATGCTGTGGTTCGTACATCAGATTTGGCGGAGGCGGCGCGCCGTATTTCCCTCGTGGCGGAACGTAACACTCCCCTGCGTCTACAGTTCACCGAAGACGGACAGGTCTCGATCGATGCCGGGCGTGGCGATGAGGCTCGCGCATCCGAATCGATGCCCGCGCAGCTGGACGGTCACGAAATTACGGTGGCATACAACCCCACGTACCTTTCGGAGGGGTTGGGTGCCTTCGATACCGACTTTGTACGTTTCTCCTTTACTGAGGCTCCTAAACCTGCCGTGCTCTCCGGTCAGGATGAGCCGCTAAGTGAAGAAGATCTTAGCTACCGGTACCTGGTTCAACCGATTCGACTGCCCGCTAACTAATCGCGCATTCTGGCGCCGGGGCATAGAAAATTAGAATAAACATTCGTTTTTATAGAAGGGGGTATTGTGTATCTTGATCATCTTTCGCTTCTTGATTACCGCACCTACCCCCTTCTCAACCTACCGCTGAGCGCCGGAGTTACCGTTTTTTTAGGGCCTAACGGTGTTGGAAAAACCAATATTATTGAGGCTATCGACTACACCGCGAATCTTTCCTCGCACCGCGTAAGCCATGATGGTCCGCTCGTGCGGGTGGGCGCATCCCGAGCCTATATTCGTGTGCGCACGGTGCGCGGTTCACAACAAACGGTCACCGAATTCGAGATAGCACCCGGGGCGAGCAATCGGGTGCGCATCAATCGAGCCGCTCCCGTGCGCGCCCGTGAAGCCCTAGGGATTACGCGCACCGTGTTGTTCTCGCCCGAAGATTTGCAGCTCGTCAAGGGTGAACCCGCGGGGCGACGTCGTTTTATTGATGATTTAGCGGTTTCGCTGCGACCCGTTGTTGCCGGGTACCGTCAGGAATACGAACGCATTTTGCGCCAGCGCAATTCGCTGTTGAAAACATTGCAGCGCCGCGGTTCCTTGGCGGCAGACGATGAAAACGCGATGCACACCCTTGATGTGTGGTCGGAACAATTGGCTCAGCTAGGGGCACAGCTCCTCGCAGCACGATTTCGCGTTCTATGGCTTCTGCTTCCCCACCTGAGGCGCGCCTACGCCGGGCTTACCGATGGGTCAAAGGACATCTCATTTACCTACGATTCGACGGTTTTTCCCGAGATCACCGAGCGAGGGCTCGAACATGTTTCGCGTATGAGCATCGACGATATTAAAGATGCGATGGCGCAGCGCTTGCGCGAGCGTCGTGCCGCCGAACTGGAACGCGGGGTGACTCTGGTGGGACCGCATCGGGACGATATAACGCTGCTTTTGGGCGGGTTAGCTGTTAAACAATTTGCCTCTCACGGGGAAAGCTGGTCGGTTGCGCTTTCTTTACGGTTGGCTTCCTGGTTTGTGCATCGTGCCGACGACGATTCTCCCGGGTCCTCCCCCATTCTTATTCTTGACGATGTTTTTGCCGAACTAGATTCAGAACGACGTCACCGTCTCGGTGCTTTAGTAGCCCAGGCAGAACAGGTTTTGCTCACCAGTGCCGTCCTGAGCGATATCCCCGAGGAGCTGGGGACGTACCGTTTAGTGCGGGTGAGTGCCGCTCACGCCGAATATGCGCCCGAAACCACAGACACACCGCAGACTGAGGATTTGTCCTCATGAGCGAGAAACTCTGGGATGACGGTGAGGAAATAGGCACGCAACCGTCGAATCATGAAGAATCTTCACTTGATCCCGAGCAAGAATACTATCGTGATGAGGTCGATGCCCCCGCCGCCATAGTAGAACGGATGCGCGCCGCCGCAGCAGCCCGCGGCGAGGGGCGACTCAACGCATTCTCCGCAAAAAAGATTCTTCGTGAATTTGGCTCTGCCATGAGCGCCGAACCGGGGAAACGAACAAAACCTCGCGCCCAACGGGTTGATATGCGCGTGTTGGGCGGCTATACCGCCTCTGGAGAAGATTCTCGCGATCCGAAGCCGCTTGACGGCGTGATCTCGTACCTGATTCGTTCTCGTGGGTGGAAAGAGCCTGTGGCGGTCTCCAGCGTCATGGCGCGATGGAGTGAACTTGTTGGGCCCGAACTTGCCACGCATGCTAAACCCACGCGCTTTGAGAATGCCGTGGTCGATGTGCAGTGTGATTCGACCGCGTGGGCAACGCAGCTTAGGCTCATGCGTAATCAAATTGTGCAGATGTTCGCGCGTGAACTCGGTGAAGGCGTGGTGACGAACATCCGTATTTACGGGCCGAATAACGGGCGCTGGGCATCGCGCGGTCCTAAACGGGCACCGGGAGGCCGAGGGGTACGAGACACCTACGGATAACCCGCTTATTTGACACTTTTGCGTCATAAGGGCCTAAATCGCCGGAAACGAAGATAAAGGTACGGTATATATCCCCTACCGCATACCGGGGTGAGTATGCTCAGAAAAGCCTTAGAAGGCTGTATATTCGAAATAAGCCGTTCCACACCCTTTAAAATATGGGCGTAAAGTCGTGAAATTCGGTAGAATAGTAGAGAATATGCTGATGCTGCGCTCATCTAGGTGCAGCGGTGATACATCACCGGGCATGAGATCTACCCCAAGGAGTTACGCACTCGTGACATCTGAACAACCCCATGAATACGGCGCATCTGACATTACCGTTTTGGAGGGTCTGGAAGCGGTTCGTAAACGTCCCGGTATGTATATCGGCTCGACAACCGAACGCGGTCTACACCATCTGGTCTACGAGGTGGTCGATAACTCCGTAGATGAGGCGCTCGCAGGCTACGCAAGCCATATTGAAGTTACAATTCAGGCCGATGGTGGCGTGCGCGTTCAAGATGATGGCCGCGGTATTCCCGTGGATGAGCATCCAACTGAGCATAAATCCACGGTCGAGGTCGTTATGACTGTTCTTCACGCTGGCGGTAAATTCGGCGGCGGCGGATATGCCGTTTCCGGTGGTTTGCACGGCGTGGGTATTTCTGTCGTTAATGCGCTCTCGAAAAAGGTTATAACCGAAGTCCACCGTCAGGGTTATTCCTGGCACATTTCTTTTGCTAACGGTGGTATTCCTGATGGTCCCCTGCGCCGCGGTAAAGCCTCTCAGAAGACCGGTACTATTCAGACGTTCTACCCTGATCCCGAGATTTTTGAGACCGTTGAGTTTGATTTTGAGACTCTGCGTGCCAGGTTCCAGCAGATGGCGTTCCTGAACAAGGGACTGACAATTTCTCTCACCGATGAGCGTGATCAATTTGAGGGGGGCGACGAGGTCGCCGAAGAAGAGGATGAGAAAGATAAAGTTCTCCCTCTCAACCGTGTAGGTGCAAACGCTGAAGGACACCGCACGGTCACCTATCGTTACGATAATGGTCTTTTCGACTACGTGCACTTCCTCAACGCGGGTTCAAAAACCGTTATTAACGAAGATATTATCTACTTTGAGGCTGAGGACACCGTGCGCCATATGGCGCTTGAGGTGGCTATGCAATGGACCGGGTCGTATAAAGAGTCGGTGCACTCCTATGCGAATACGATCAACACTCACGAAGGCGGCACTCACGAAGAAGGTTTCCGTGCTGCGCTGACTTCCCTGGTGAATCGTTATGCTCGCGAAAATAAACTGCTGCGGGATAAAGACGATAACCTCACCGGTGAAGACGTGCGTGAGGGTCTGACTGCGGTTATTTCGATTAAGATTTCCGAGCCACAGTTCGAAGGGCAGACGAAGACGAAGCTCGGTAACTCCGAGGCAAAATCCTTTACCCAGCGCGAGATCAACGATCATATGGCCGATTGGTTCGATCGTAACCCCGCTGTTGCCAAGGATGTGGTGCGCCGCGCTATTACGGCGGCACAGGCACGTATGGCGGCACGTAAAGCGCGAGAGACGACTCGGCGTAAGGGTCTGCTGGAAACCAGCTCCATGCCCGGCAAACTCAAGGACTGTGCCTCAAAGGATCCGTCGATCTCCGAAATTTATCTGGTGGAGGGTGATTCCGCAGGCGGTTCGGCAGTGCAGGGGCGTGATCCAAACAGCCAAGCTATTTTGCCGCTGCGCGGTAAGATTCTCAACGTGGAGCGTGCCCGCCTCGATCGAGCCCTTTCCAATGCTGAGATTCAGGCTATGATTACGGCCTTCGGTACCGGTATCGGCGACGATTTCGACCTGGAGAAGGCTCGCTACCACAAGATCGTTCTTATGGCAGATGCCGATGTGGATGGTCAGCACATCACCACCCTATTGCTAACCCTGCTCTTCCGCTTTATGCGCCCGCTTATCGAAGCCGGATATGTTTATTTGGCACAGCCTCCGTTGTACCGCATCAAGTGGTCGAACGCTCCGCACGATTATGTGTTCTCTGATGCCGAGCGAGATGAGGCTCTGGCACGCGGCCAGGCAAAGAATCAGCGTTTGCCTAAAGACAATGGCATTCAGCGTTACAAGGGTCTTGGCGAGATGGATTATACCGAGCTGTGGGATACCACGATGGATCCTCAACGCCGTACCCTGCTTCAGGTGAAGATGGAGGATGCGGCTGCAGCCGATCAGATCTTCTCGGTTCTGATGGGTGAGGATGTAGAAGCCCGCCGCGACTTTATTCAGCAGAACGCCAAGGACATTCGATTCCTCGATATCTAAAGAGTTTGGCATATAGCCAGTTGGCTATATTTCCCAAACGGAATATAAGCGAGAGAGTCACAGAGGAACGGAAAAACTCATGAGTGAAGAAAACCAAAGCGAAAACCCAGATATCGAGGTCACCACAAATAGTGGTGAGATTGTGCTTGACGATCCCCACGGTCATATTGAACAGGTAGATCTGCAGACCGAGATGCAGCGTTCCTACTTGGACTATGCAATGGCGGTTATTATCGGTCGCGCCCTGCCCGATGTGCGTGATGGACTCAAGCCTGTGCATCGTCGCGTCATCTACGCGATGTATGACGGCGGGTATCGGCCCGACCGTGCCTTCAATAAGTGTGCTCGCGTGGTGGGCGATGTAATGGGTCAATTCCACCCCCACGGCGACATCGCCATTTACGATACCCTTGTACGCCTGATCCAGAGCTGGATTATGCGCTATCCCCTGGCGCTCGGTCAGGGTAACTTCGGGTCCCCCGGTAATGACGGCGCTGCGGCTCCGCGTTATACCGAGACGAAGATGGCGCCGATCGCCCTGGAAATGGTGCGTGACATCAATGAAGATACCGTCGATTTTCAGCCTAACTATGACGGTAAATCGCTTGAGCCCACGGTACTGCCAGCGCGAATCCCGAACCTTTTGGTGAATGGTTCCTCAGGTATCGCTGTGGGTATGGCAACCAATATTCCTCCGCATAACCTGCGTGAAGTTGCCGCAGGTGTGGAATGGTTCCTCAAGAACCCGAACGCCACGAATGAAGAGCTTCTGAGTGCCCTCATGGAGCGTATTAAGGGACCGGACTTCCCCACCGGTGCCACCATTTTGGGTACCAAGGGTATTGAGGATGCTTACCGCACCGGCCGCGGTTCCATTACGATGCGCGCGGTCGTCAATGTCGAAGAGATCCACGGGCGCACTTGCCTTGTGGTGACCGAGCTGCCGTACCAGGCAAACCCCGATAACCTGGCGATTAAGATTGCCGATCTCATCAAGGAAGGTAAAGTCAACGGAATTTCCGATCTGCGTGATGAAACCTCAGGCCGTACCGGTCAGCGCCTCGTGATTGTGCTCAAACGCGATGCCGTGCCCAAGGTTGTACTCAACAACCTGTATAAGCACACACAGCTGCAGGAGAACTTCTCTGCCAATATGCTGGCGATTGTGGATGGCGTGCCGCGTACTCTCTCACTTGATGCCTTCATTCGCCACTGGGTAAACCACCAGATGGACGTGATTGTACGTCGTACTCGGTACCGTCTGCGCCAGGCTGAAGAAGAAG
The DNA here is from genome assembly GCF_001811455.1 of Rothia sp. HMSC065G12. Classification (NCBI taxonomy): domain Bacteria; kingdom Bacillati; phylum Actinomycetota; class Actinomycetes; order Micrococcales; family Micrococcaceae; genus Rothia; species Rothia sp. HMSC065G12. The sequence goes on along the minus strand of NZ_KV804796.1, from coordinate 149,844 downwards.
CACATATTCTGCGCGGTCTACTCAAAGCCCTGGACGCTCTGGATGAGGTTATTGCACTTATCCGCCGCTCCCCCACAGCCGATGAAGCTCGTTCGGCCTTGATGGACTTCCTGGATATTGATGAAGCGCAGGCTCAGGCAATTCTGAATATGCAGCTTCGTCGTCTGGCGGCTCTGGAACGTCAGAAGATTCAGGATCGCCACGACGAGCTGCAGCGCCTCATTTCGGAATACAACGCGATTATTGCCTCTGAAGATCGCCAGCGCGAGATTATTTCCGAGGAACTGGGCGAGATCGTGAATCGTTACGGCGATGACCGCCGTACCGAGATTCTGCGCGGTTTCAACGGCGATATGTCGATGGAAGACCTTATTCCTGAGGAAGAAGTTGTCGTGACGATTACCCGCGGCGGATATATCAAACGTACCCGCAGCGACCAGTACCGCAGCCAGCATCGCGGCGGTAAGGGTATTCGAGGCGCTCAGCTGCGCGGCGACGATGTTGTGGAACATTTCTTCGTGACTACCACGCACAGCTGGATTCTGTTCTTCACCAATTTGGGGCGTGTATACCGCACCAAGGGCTATGAACTGCAAGAGGCTGGGCGTGATGCCAAAGGACAACATTTGGCTAACCTCTTGGAATTCCAGCCGGATGAGCATATTGCCCAGGTCATGGATCTGAAGACCTATGAGGATGCCGAGTACCTGGTTCTTGCCACGAAGGGCGGATTGGTCAAGAAATCTCGCCTGAGTGACTATGATACGAACCGTACCGCCGGTCTAATCGCGATTAACCTGCGTGACGATGACGAAGTGGTCTCTGCGTTCCTCGTCTCCCCCGAAGATGATATTCTGCTGATTTCGCGCAATGGTATGTCGTTGCGCTTCCACGCTAACAATGAGTCTCTGCGTCCTATGGGACGTTCGACTTCGGGCGTGACCGGTATGAAGTTCCGTGACGGTGATGAACTGATCTCGGCACAGGTTGTTATCCCTGAGTCCTTCGTGTTCGTCGTGACCGAGGGCGGATACGCCAAGCGTACTCATGTTGAGGGATATCGCGTTCAGGGTCGTAACGGTTTCGGTATTAAGGTTGCTAAGCTTGTGGAAGGCCGTGGCGCTCTTGTGGGTGGCCTGATCGTATCTGAGAACGATGAGGTGCTCGTGGTGATGCAGAGCGGTAAGGTTGTTCGCACCAATGTGAGCGAAGTTCCTGCCAAGGGACGCGACACTATGGGCGTTATCTTTGCGAAGCCGGGTAAGGGCGATAGCATTATTGGTATTGCTCGTAACCAAGATCGCCAGCTAGATGAACAGAAAGAAGACGACGCTGAGGTGGAAGCCACAGAAGAATCTGTGATAAATTCCGAGGTGGTGGATACGCAAGAAAATACGCCAACCACCGCATCCACCGATGTAGACGGAGGTAACTAATGAGCGCAAACCCACAGGGGTCGGCTCCAGGAAAACAAACGGCACCCGCAGCACAGGGAACCCCTGCGGGCGGTACGAATGCTTCTAACCGGCAAAGCAATGCATCTAAGCCTGGTGGTTCATCACAGCAGCGTTCTGCGAAGCGTCCTGCCAATGGTACACGCCCTAAAAACAAGGGACAACGACGCCAGTCTATCCGCCCGGTTCCGCGCTCGCGTATTCGCCGTGCTCGTCTGGTGGTTCAGCGAATTGATACCTGGTCGGTTGCGAAGATGGTCTTCCTGCTCTCTATGGCTCTGGGTATTGTGACCATTGTGGCTTCGGTAATCCTCTGGCTTTTCTTGCAGGCTTCGGGTGCTTTTACCGGCGTGAACCAGATCTTAACCTCCATGGGTACCGGTAACACCAATATTGATATTACCCAGATGGTCAATATCGGTCAGGTGGCTTTGGCAACGACTATTCTGTCGGTCATTAACACCGTTATCTTCACGCTTTTGAGTATGATCGGCGCAATTTTGTATAACTTGGCCGCTAAGCTCGTGGGTGGTATTACGCTGACCCTCAGCGACGAATCATAAGATAGTCCTGAGTATCTAAAACCGCCGTCTTTGTGCGTTATCAACCGGGGTGAGTATCGGAGTGATACTCCCCCGGTTTTTTGGTTTTATGGGGCTTCTGTCTGTGTTGTAATGCACATCTAAGAGATTTGGCAACAGGGTAAAACATCTGTATAGTTATATTTCGTTCTTGCGGAGAATTCCGCCGGAATGGGAGGGCGTATAGCTCAGGCGGTTAGAGCGCTTCGCTGATAACGAAGAGGTCCCAAGTTCAAGTCTTGGTACGCCCACTCTCCATGACGAAAGGTTGCTATGAAAAAGCTCTTTGTTCTTGCGGCTGTCTCGATCGTGGCATTTCTGGGCTTCAAAAAGGTTCAGTCGCAGCAGGTCCGTCAGGCCTGGCAGGAATCTACAGATTCCATTTAGAACTTCATAGCGATTTTCCGCTAATGCGGGGGCGTGGCGCAATTGGTAGCGCATCTGCTTTGCAAGCAGAGGGTTAGGGGTTCGAGTCCCCTCGCCTCCACGTTTCGGTGATTATAGTGAGAGGGAAACGCCTGGTTCCATTCCGAACCCAGTAGCTAAGCCTCTTTGCGCTGATGGTACTGCACTTTGATGGGTGTGGGAGAGTAGGTTGTCGCCGGACTAGTTTTAGAAAAGGACCCCGAGCATAGAACTCGGGGTCCTTCGTTTTATCACCAAAATGCCGCTAAATTCTCTCAAATATGTAGTGTTCCTAGATAGAATTACAAACCTTATAATCGCGCTGCGTCATAAATCCTCGCATCTACATGAACAGTAGATGAACACGTGTTATACATGAGGAGACCTGCTGTTGGGGAGAATCTTAGGAAACGCTATAAACCACAGAAAACCATGGAAAAGGCTCGTGATATATGGTGGATTTATTATTCGTATATCCTTTATTTCTCGGGTTTTTAGGTCAAGATGAGGCATTGTAGCCCACAGGCATTGTGTTGGTTTATGTTGTTTTAAGTGTTATTTCGTTTCGGGGAAGAATACTTTAGATTTTACGCGAGACATTCCATAATCAAAATGTGACTACTGAACTTATCATCCTCGTGATTGTGGTGTTGACGGCACTAGCCTTCGACTTCACAAACGGCTTTCACGATACCGGAAACGCGATGGCGACCTCCATCGCTACCGGTGCGCTTAAGCCTAAGACAGCGGTGGCGTTGTCAGCATCGCTGAACCTAGTGGGTGCCTTTCTATCCGTTGAGGTTGCTAAAACCGTCGGTAAAGGGCTGGTAAACCTTGACAGGATTGATATCAGTACCAACGGCGCCGATCTTATGTTGATCGTCTTTACCGGCCTTGTAGGCGGTATTCTCTGGAATGTGCTGACCTGGCTTTTTGGGCTTCCCTCCAGTTCTTCCCACGCTCTTTTCGGTGGTTTGATCGGTTCCGCGCTCGCCGCTATGGGGCTCAATGGTGTGCAGTGGGAAGGCGTGGTTTCCAAGATCGTAATTCCCGCCGTGATGTCTCCGGTTGTGGCGGCTCTTGTATCTACGGTGGGTACATGGCTGGTCTACCGCGTCGCCTCGCCGGTATCTGATGATAAGAAGACCAACGGATTCCGTTGGGGTCAGGTGGGCACCGCATCCCTCATGTCCTTGGCACACGGTACCAACGATGCGCAGAAAACCATGGGCGTGATCTTCCTAGCCCTAGTTGCTTCCGGCACCGTAAAAGACGACGATGCTATCCCGTTCTGGGTCAAAGCATCCTGCGCTATAGCCATTGCCTTGGGTACCTACCTGGGTGGCTGGCGTATTATCCGCACCCTAGGCAAGGGCATTGTGGAAGTTGATACCCCGCAGGGCGTAGCCGCCGACGGAGCATCTGCAGCAATTATTCTGACCTCCTCGCACTTTGGTATGGCACTTTCGACCACCCATGTTGCTACCGGCTCAATTCTGGGTACCGGTTTGGGTCGTAAAGGCGCAGAAGTACGCTGGGGTGTTGCCGGGCGTATGGTGATCGCCTGGGTTATTACTCTTCCCGCCGCTGCCGCTATCGGTGCTATTACGTGGCTGATTGGTACGGGACTGAATAACCTGACGAACACTCATCACGTGGGTGAGTTGGTTGTCTTCTTGATCCTGCTGGCCTTTAGTATCTGGATGTGGCGCCATTCCCAGAAGGATGCTGTGGACGCATCGAACGTGACCGCCGACTGGAACGACAGCAAGAATGGGGAGACTGAGAAGACTCAGGACGAAACTCTTGAGAGTCGCCAAAGCGATAATCAAGACATTCCTGAAGTATCCTCTCCAGCACGTGAAAAGGCGGGTGCATAATGTCTCTTTTCGAATTGTTTGAAAAGATCGTCCCTGTTGTTCTTGCTGGGCTTTTCTTAGGTGCCGGTTTGCCAGCACTCTACGCCTTTGGAATGCGTTTGCTGGCGGGGGATACCGAGTACACGGCAGACGGTAAACTCATCGAGATTCAGCCTCCTAGTCGCGGTTCAAAGATTGCCGCGAGCGTTGTATTTGCTATCATCATAGGAATTGTGTTTATTGGCATTCTGTGGGTCGCCAAAGATTTCATCTTCCATACTTTTGGGTGGAATATCTTTGGTGTGACCGGTGGAGGTCACTAAATACATGCTTGAAGATAGATATGATGAACGTATAGAGGAGGTATCCGATGCCGGATAAAAACATCATCTCGCGTGTTGTTGACTGGCTCAGTGTCGGTTACCCGAAGGACGTTCCTGTTCAAGACCGTGCAGCGGTTATGGCAATTTTGAAAATGCGTTTGACTGACGAACAGCTTCAAGAAGTTGTGCGTCGTCTTATGCAGTCGCGTGCCGCTCGCGGCGAGGCGTATGTAAGTGACCAACGCATTAACGAATACATTCGTCGTGTGGTAGACCATACACCAACCCCTCAAGATATTGACCGAGTCGCCAAAATTTTAGGCGCACACGGTTTCTTAATATCGGAGACTCACGTAAATGACGGTACTGAGATCGAGGGGCATCCTGAATATGTCACCTATGATGACCCCACTACCGGGGAAATCCGTATTGCCGAACTTGCGGCAGCCGATGTGACACTCCAGAACGAGGCACTTGAACAAAACAACGCCGGGCAGCATGAAGAAGAGACTCAAAAAGCTGAATCTGCCTAGGATAATCCGAAGATAAAGCTGTGGGGCGAGAATTGCAGTCATTCTTGCCCCACAGCTTTAAGTGTTTATGGCGCGCGTACTAATCTGCCTGAACGTAATCTCATGTGATGTGAAGCGGATGAGACAGTCCTGATGAGTTCTTCTGCGACGGTATTGGGTATTCTGGGAGTAGAGATAAAAACGTAGAATCTCACTCACTGGTGAAAGGAATATCGTAATGTCGCAGAACGCGGAAAATAACGATGTTGCACACAAAGATGCTCAGTCTAGCGGATGGAAGAAATATGTTCCTCAGCGCGTGAATTCTCTGAGCAGGCGCTCGCTTTTGCTGACGGCGGGATGCATCGTGGCTGCCGACGTTGTTGCGATGATGCCCCAATTTGCCCGTGCTGGAATATTAGGCGATGAGGCGGCGGCGACTGTTTCGCGGAGGAAACAGCTTGAAAAATGGGAGCACGATATTCGAGAGAATATTGACGGAACCTATCTCAAGGTCGAAGAATTTACGATTCAGGGTCGGAACAAGGACGATAACTCTGAGGATAATCTTGAACTTATCGGGCGTATCTCGATAACGAGTCGTGGGCGACAAGATTCTGCCGGTACCGCACGTGCTCTTTCGGCCTTGTGGGAATATGGACACCCCGAGTCCATTACTCTTGAACCCTCGGATAATGAAGCAGCTATGACCATTCCTTCCCCACAAGGAATATCCGAAGCTGAGTGGGGAACAATTCTTGGGGTTTCAGTACCTCGCTATGCCGTTGATGCGTTGAGCATTCAAAAAGACAACGATTCGAATACCCTTGACGTCGATGCAAGCCTCACGAAGGGCGCATGGAACAAGATCAAGGAAAATCTGCGAACCCTGCAAAACGCGCAGTTCTCGCAGGGAATGCGAGTGCAATATACCGTGCAGCGCAATAAACTTCAGGTTCCTTCGGGTGCTACCGCGGATATTTCAATTCAGGTTTTGGGCGCCGAGCGTTTGAATCTGATAACTATGGCGCTTCAGGATGCTATGGAGACCCAGGAATTCAATAACTTGAAGAGCTTCACGGCACGCTGGATAGACGATACCTCAGGAAAGAGCAGCAGCCGTAAGTCGGGGGAGAAGGACAGTCTGATTATTGTTATTGATGGAAATCCCGAAGACCTCGTCGATGTGGCTCAAACGTATATGCGTGAACAGAGGGTCACGCTGGAGGGGCTCAAAGAAATGCACATTCGTGTGAAGGAAACAATTTTTAGGGGTCTGTAAATCTTGTGATGTACTTCTCATAAGAAACGCTCTGCTGGATTTGCTTACGTTATAAAAAGTAGTTTATAGTAGTAGAGCACCGCGGGGGCGTGGCGCAATTGGTAGCGCATCTGCTTTGCAAGCAGAGGGTTAGGGGTTCGAGTCCCCTCGCCTCCACGTTTCGGTGATTATAGTGAGAGGGAAACGCCTGGTTCCATTCCGAACCCAGTAGCTAAGCCTCTTTGCGCTGATGGTACTGCACTTTGATGGGTGTGGGAGAGTAGGTTGTCGCCGGACTAGTTTTCCGAAGAGGCCTCAGACGTTATGTCTGAGGCCTCTTTGCTATATCTGCCTGCTTGCTCATATACAACGGGCTAATGGTCAGAATGTATGTCTGCACGATACCGAACCTACTAGCCTTCTGCTGTGCATATGACTTATCCTTGTCGAAATAGTCTTCTTCACCAGATAATTCAGCAGACTCTATCTGCTACGGCGCTGAATATTCAGCCCAATATCCGTCCGATGATGCTTTTAGCGCCGCCCTTTGTGATCTAACCGTGATAGGTGTAAACAGTAGGATAGGATCCCTGCCCGGGCGATAGGAGCACCTTGATGACCGATATGATGAAAAAGGATAACGACGTTTCCCGCGTGGCTTCAGGTCTTATGGCCGTAGCCGTTGTGGCACTGGTTATCATCGGCTGGATAGCCGCAGTTGTCACCTCGGGCGAAGCTGGGATCAGCAAGCTGCAACCGTGGTGGCGAGGACTATCCGCCATTTTCTTCCTGATGGCTTTACTGTGGACTGCCCACTTCTTTCTGCCACGCCGTATTCCGTTGACCACCTCGGTAATCTTGGCAGCAGCATCCGCGATGATCACGGGTTTTAGTGTCGCGTTCTTTCGGCCTTTCGGCTGGGGAGATCTCCTCTGGTTGGTATCTGCTCTCTTTGCCTCGATTGCCATCTTGAAGCTTCTAGAACCCACTGGACATACACAGTGAACTACGTGTTTGCACGTTGGTTTGGCATCAGACTTATATGACCTCATTAGAGGAACCTTAAAACAGAAAAGCCATCTTCCGCGATCCACCCTGTAGAACAAGGGAATCAAGAAAATGGCTTTTCGGATATGGGGGAGAGGGCAACTAGGCGCTCTTCCAGGGGTCTTCAACCGGACGAGCCGCGTTGTAGGCGGCAACGCCTCCAATCCCCAGCGCAAGAACCAGACCCACCAGGGCTAGACCCTTACGGGGGCGTTTACCGCCGTTGCGCTCGATGCGTGCCAGCTCTTTATGAGCCTTGCGTGCGGTTTTCGAGGCGGTCTTGCGAGCCTTCTTCATGGCTTTTTTCTTGCCGGTGAGCTTCTCAGCAAACATATCTGCGTGCCCGGGGATATTCAGGTCATCGGCCTTCTCTGCCATGGCCATAGCGGCGACGACAGCCGAATTCTTCGCGGCTTTACGAGCCTTGCGCTTTTTGCAGAACATCGTGAACCTCCATTAGTCATACCGCAATACCTCACGTACGCGGGTAAATGTTCACCTCTCAGCATAAGGAATTACCCTGAAAAATGCTTGTTGAAACCCTCACCTCAGCTAAAAATACTGATAAACCGCCCGTGTTTTCTCAGCAGGCTAAATTTAACGTGACGCCGTGATAGCGCGGCTTCTAGCGCATCATAGAGACAACATGACAAAATAGACCTATGACTAATGCAACAGCTCAAGCAACTATTCACACCAACTACGGTGATATCGTCGTTGATCTCTTTGGCAACCATGCACCGCTGACCGTTGAGAACTTTATCGGTCTGGCAGACGGTTCTAAAGAGTGGAAGCACCCCCGCAGCGGCGAGGTCATGAACACTCCGCTCTACAAAGATGTGGTGTTCCACCGTATTATCAAGGACTTCATGATTCAAGGTGGTGACCCTCTCGGCATGGGTATTGGTGGCCCCGGCTACCAGTTCAAGGACGAGATTCACCCCGAGCTTTCTTTCTCTAAGCCCTACCTGCTCGCAATGGCGAACGCAGGCCCCGGTACCAACGGCTCGCAGTTCTTCATTACCACGGCAGAGACTCCTTGGCTGAACGGTCGCCACACTATCTTCGGTGAGGTCGCTGACGAAGCTTCAAAGAAGGTTGTAGACGCTATTGAAAGCGTTGAAACCGGTGCACAGGATCGCCCGGTGAAGGATGTCGTTATCTCTTCAATCGACATCAAGAAACTCTAATTTCGTGCTGGGAAAGGACCCGCCTGGGCAACCGGGACGGGTCCTTCACCGTATCTGCGTTCTTCTCGCATCCATGAGCCGAAGCACGGGAACCGAGGGACTGAGTAAGAGCGTATGAAAGGAAAAACGTGGACTACCCATCTAATCCACAGCAAAATAGCTCTCAGACGGAGCCCACCTGCCCACGGCATTCCGACCGTGTGAGCTATGCACGGTGTAAACGGTGCATGCGTCCCGCCTGCGGGGAATGCCAAATTAATCTGGATGTTGGGATGATCTGTCCTGACTGCTACCGAGAGCTATATGGACGCCAATATCAGGCGCGCGCACCGCGCAGGTTCGTTCCCTACGTAACTTACACCCTGATCGGGATTAACGTAGTGGTATATCTGCTTCAGCTCATCATCCCGCAGTATTGGGTGTATTCCATGTTTGCCCTGAAATGGGATTACACCGAATTCACGGGGGAGTACTATCGCGTGCTGACCAGTGGTTTCTTGCACTCACAGAACGATTACTCACATATTGTGATGAATATGCTCTCCCTCTATATCTTTGGTATTGCCCTTGAACAGATGATGGGATGGTGGCGGTACTTGCTCGTATACCTGCTCTCCATCGTAGGCGGTTCTTTTGGCGTGCTTCTTCTGGACGATCCAACTGCGGAGGTTGTGGGCGCATCCGGCGGTATCTTCGGGCTGATCGGTGCCTACTTGGTGATTATGGTGGTTCTGCGCGAACGGGATAATATACGGGCCCTCATGATTATGATCGCCGTGAACGTCGCCTTTGGATTCCTCGTTCCCGGGATTTCCTGGCAGGCTCACGCGGGCGGTTTTGTGATCGGTGCTCTTGCCACGGCAGCGCTTTTAGCACCTCAGATTATTCAGCGCACACGAAGTATCCGAAGGTAATACTCGAAATACCTGTGGATAACTAATTTTCGGTGGGTCACAGCATCCTAAGTTTCCCCGTGGGGACAGAGTGGGATACGGTGGTCCACCGATTGCTTTATAGCACAGAAAAACACCTGTATTTTTTGATTATCCACATGAGTTTTCCACACTGTGAATAACTACAATGATGTAATTTCATATTTGTTAGTACCCCGTAAATACCTGTGGATAGAAGGCTTTATCATCTCGAAATTACAGGCATGTAAGGTTTTCCCCATGTTTATCCCCACCTGTGGAAAACTTAAAACCCAGGATGTGTAATTACAAAAAACGGGTGCAGTTCGATCAACGAACTGCACCCAGAGGAACGCTTGTACGGACTAGTTCGCCTGCGCTTCAGCCTGAGCAATGTCATCGGGGCTAAGCGTAACACCCGTATACAGCCGGAACTGTTCAGCCGCCTGCAGAGCAATCACCTCGCCGCCCGTGATAACCTCACGACCAGCAGCGCGAGCAGCACGAATCAGCGGGGTTTCCACAGGCATCGCCACAACATCGAATACCACCGACGCCGCCTCAATCGTGGGTTGCGGATATGCCAGTTGCTCGCTCTCGGCACCGCCAGACATACCGATCGGGGTAACATTCACAATCACTGGAGCGGTAAGATCGCCGGGTTCAGGCGCCCACGCATACCCGTACCTGTGTGCGAGCGCCGTGCCTGCATCTTCATTGCGAGCGATAATAGTGCCCGCCCGGAATCCAGCATCGTGGAAGGCACCCGCAACGGCCGCCGCCATGCCTCCTGAACCGCGCAGAAGAAACGGCAGCTTAGGATCAACGGCATGCGATTTCAGCAAGGAAGCTACTGCAATCACGTCGGTATTGTAGGCGTGCAGGTACCCGTCCGTATTGACGATAGTATTGACCGCCCCAATGACCTGTGCCGAATGATCGACCTCATCCATGAGCGGAATAACCGCTTGTTTGAAGGGCATAGAAACGGAGCACCCGCGAATACCCAGGGCGCGCACACCCGCGATAGCACCCTCAATATCCGTGGTTGTCATCGCCTTATACAGGTAATCAAGGCCGTGTTTCTCATACAGATAATTGTGGAACTTGATGCCGTGGTTTGACGGTCGTCCAGACAGGGAAATGCAAAGGGTCGTATCGCGGTTCAGCGGTGGACGCGGCATAGGGGAGTCCTTCGGTGGTTTAGGAAAGAGTGTTGCGAATGAGAGTTGCGGCTTTTTCGCGAGTTTGGCGGTCAGCCACCACGAAATGCATATCGCCGGTATCGAGTGTGGGAACAACCGCGTTGCCGTCGTTGAGGCTCTTCACATGAGCCTCCGCCTGAGGATCCTCCCAAATATTGACCCAGGTTGCATGATTGCCCAGATCGCCTAACGACGAATCGAGGCGCTCGCAGAAGGGGCATCCGGGGCGCCAATAGATGACGACTCCGCCGTCTTCCTGAACTTTGCGTGCGTCTTCTTGGGTTGCTTGCTGACGTTCGAGCATTTTGATCTCCAAAGGTATAACACAATAGGGAGCCCGCCGCGGTTACTGTGACCCATCGAGGTAAAGCAACAGGCTGCATGCGGGCTGTCTAACACTACAAAAACAGAGTGTTTGAGACAATAATTCCAGCATAGGCGAAAGAATCATGAATCTGCTGGTAAAGGCCTTCGAATACAGAAAAATTCCCCGCATTCATTTTCATGGTGCGGGGAATTCTTGAAGACTAGAGTCTTATTTACCGAACTTATCGGTAATCTTCTGGACGTTCTCATTGACGACCTCTTCAGCCTTCGAGGTGTGCTCGTCGTTGACGACTTCCTTACCTGCCTTGTCGTTAACGAGGTTCTTAGCCTTGTCGATGCCCTGCTCGACGATGTTCTTCGGATCGAAACCCATAAGACTCTCCTTTATTTTGGGTGACTGGTTGAAACACAGTGTAGAGGTTGTACAGAGTATAAACAACCCTCGAAATATCATGACATGAGTTAGGGTGAAATTTATCTAAAGTTCTCCGAGAGCCAATCACAATCCGCAGGAAAACCGGCAACCATCGGCAGAAAACGAGGCTCGGCGTACCCATGTTCGGCGTATGCTTGGGCGATCGCCTGAGCTGTTTCCTCAAGTCGGGATGTTTTAACAAGAGCCATCACGGCGCCGCCGAAACCGCCTCCAACGATGCGCGCCCCTAAGGCTCCATGCATCAGACAGGCTTCAACCGCAGCGTCGATCTCCGGGCGGGAGACGCGAAGCTCGTCGCGCATCGAAATAAAGGACTCGGTAAAGATGCGCCCGGCCTCTTCAAAAGCCCGATACCCCAGCTCATCCGCATGTTTGAGCAGGTAGCTGGCGCGCCCCACCAGCGTCATATCGTGAAACGCATGGCGGACCCAACCGCGCGGGAAAGTTGCCGGGCCCTCACGTTCCTCTAACGCTGTCAGAGAACGATTAACCGAAGAATCTACCAGTTCCAAACGCCATTCTTTAGCCTCGCGTTCATCGTGGTGTGCACACGTAAGATCTTCGGGAAGAGCATCACGTAGAAAGGTGAGACCAAGCGCTTTCGCACACGATTCAGAGGCGGCACGCCGGGCGGCAAAACCATTATGCGCCAGCGCGTGCGGGGTATTCGTATCAACAACAAGAAAACTTAGCCCGTGCTTCTGCAGGTTCAGATGAATAGGGTCTATCGAAAAATCACGGAAATCGACGACCAAGGCCTGGCCTGGCTTTGACCGCAGCGACGCCGTCTGATCGAGTCCGCCGGTATGGGCGCCCGCAACTTTATTCTCTGCGGTGATGCATACCTGCGCTAAGCGAGCCCGGAGTGCATCATTATCGGGGGAGCGGTCGGAAGGAACCGCATCGGTATCCGGGCAACCGGGGCGCAGCGGGCAGGAAAGGTCAAGAAGCGCCAGTGCTGTGGAGCATTCTAAAGCGGCGGACGAAGAAAGCCCCCCTCCCACGGGAACCCGCGAGTTAATGAGCAAATCAGCCCCGAACTGGCCGGGAAGCATAATATCGCGGCCACCCTCATGATTCATCGCCCACGCAACACCGGCAACATAGGTGAACCAACCCTTAATATGCCCGGGTTGAATATCCCGAATCACAATTGTGCGTTCGTCTCCGGGCATCTGCAGAGAGGATGCGCGCAGCACCCCGTCTCGGCGCAACGACCCCGCAATGTAGGTACGGTAGGGCAACGGCATGGGCATGCACGAACCACCCAGAAAGTCGATGTATTCGCCCAAGAGGTTCAAACGACCGGGGGCGGACCACACCCCATCAGGCTCTTTACCGTAGGTTTGTCGAAACGCTTGGCGTACCCGTTGAATTTCATCCTGATGTTCGGGCAGAGAAGCCCACTGCGGGATTGCGGTGGTCGTCATAGAACTCCATTCAGGCAATGCGATAAAACGGTACTCTTCAACATACCATCTGCACGCCTGCGTACCGGGGCACGACTGCACAACGGCAGCAGCCCCGGCTGATGCATATGCATCTGTATGCGGGAATTATTTGGAGAGCATGAGCCCATCGATAGCAGTGGAAATATCAGCTGTATATGCTTCACACACCGGCTTGGGAATTTCCTGCAGGGGATTCTCTTCGGCTTCCGCAGTCAGCGAAGTTAATACAGGAATAGCCTGTGCCTCTTCCACCAGGCTCAAGGCAAGGTGAATGAGCATGCGGGCGCGGCGCAGCGCCTCCCCAGGCTCAAACCCCATATTTTGTGCGTCATAGGCAATGGCCGCCACGGGCTTGAGCCGCTCAGGATTAGTTGCCAATGCTAGGCGAATAACTTCAGGAAATTCTGGAATGGAATAAATAGTCTCGAAAAGAACCTGTCCGCGCACGATCAAGGACTCTTTCACTGCCTCTGGATCCTTAGAATCCGCGGGCATAAGAAGCTCCTTTGGAGCTTTCTTATCCAAGATATAGTTCGCAAGAAGCACCAAAAGGTGCTGTTTATTCTTGACATGGTAATAGAGGGCGCCGGGAGCAACTTGAAGTTCAGCTGCCAAACGGCGCATCGACAAATCCGCTAAACCATTGGTTACCAGAAGATCAAATGCTGTGTCTAAAATTTTTGCTTGAGAAAGTACCACACGTCTATTTTACGGGTGAAATCTCTCTGCTGTCATGAAAAACACCTATAAATTCTCGTAAAGAGTATGAAGAAGTAATTGTATTTATGTAGAAAACTATAGAAATTGCTAGTGGCATAACTGTAAAAATTGAGGCTTACGTAGGTGTTTAATAAATGGTATGAGTAACGCATATTCCGAACTTGTGGCACGCATTAGCGGGGGAGAGGCGCTGACCCGCGATGAAGCGCAGTCGCTTCTGAGCACTGAAGACGGTCAAGATTTTGCGCTTATTGAAGCAGCATCTGCACTTCGCCGCCAAGAATTTCGCAATGTAATAGCAATTCATACTGAAGATGAGGAATTAGCTGAAGCATTAGGTACACGTTCAATTTCTATTGATTCTTATGAAATTTTAGATATAAGCCAAGATATTGATTCTCATGAACTCGCTGACCGGATGGTGGCTTTAGGGGCCGGGAAATCTACCGGCATTACCGTAAAACTACCTCAGCAGGCGGTTCCGATGACGCTGATGCGCATCCTCTCCGTCTTGCGGCTTGCCGCCCCCGATAAGGTTATTCACCTTCCCGAAGGCTACGAAGAGTCGCTGCGTTCGCTGGCATCTTTGGCTATGCATATTGTGAGTGCTATTACCATTACCGATGATATTGAGCGTTGGCCGCTCGTGAATGAAACCCTCAAAGCACTGCGTCACGGCGGGATTGTGATCGCCGGTTCGGGCAGTCGCGATGCGCTCGCCGGGTACCTAGCGTATCTTTCGGAGCTCGGTGTTGATTTGATGGGCCACCGTGAGGCACGCGGCTCAGCCTGCGGTTCCGTTGATGGCGGCGGATGCTGCGGCGGGCACGAAAGCGAGCCTGCCGCATCCTCGGGTGGATGCGGCTGTGGCTCGGGCGGCTGTGGATCCGATTCCGTCTCGACAGAACAGCACGCGCATTCCGAAGGTGGATGCTGTGGTGGGCATGATTCCGCTCAGCCGGTTGAGGTTCCGAAACCCGCCGCTTCTGGTGGGTGCGGATGCGGTTCCGGCGGCTGTGGGTCGGCATAGCATCTAGCTTCCCTCACGGAATATAATTGCTCCTTCACCAAGTTCGCAGAGGTTGATTTTGGTGAAGGGGTTCCCTGTCTTTGCAGGGTAAAAGCGGTATATTCCAAAATTGGAATAGTATTACCTTACGGTTATTCGTCTTGTAGGTGAACATTACCCGAACTCTCCTGTGAGAAGGGCTGTTACCTGTGACTCTCCGGTAAAGTTGAATGTGAGTGTATCTAAAAATACAAGGGGTTGATACGAGAGACAATGCTCTACTTATCCGTTATAGTTCTGATTCTACTTGCAACAGTCATTATGGTGAGCGTTGGCGATCGCCTTAATCTTCCCTGGCCCGTGATGATGACCATCCTGGGTGTTGGAGCGCTGCTGCTACCTCCCGATCGACCCCATATTGAAATCGACAGCGATATTATTCTGCCGATCTTCCTGCCGCCGCTGCTGTGGGCCATTGGCGTAAAGTTCTCCTGGGGTACACTCCGGCGCCGCTGGAAATCCGTTCTCCTTTATTCGGTGCTGCTCACCACGGCATCTGCGCTTGCCGTTGCCGGTGTTGCCCTGTGGTGGGTTCCCGGAATGACGGTTGCTGTCGCTCTGGCACTTGGTGCCGCGGTTTCACCCCCTGACCCCGTTGCTGTTGAGGCCGTTGCCGAGCCTGTCGGCATTCCACGACGTCTGATTGGCACGCTTCAGACTGAGGGTAGTTTCAACGATGCTATATCGATTGTGCTCTTTCATGCTGCTATTCATTCGATGGAGGAACATCACGCCATCGAACCAATCGAGGTTATGAGGGACTTCGCTTTAGGATCGGTTCTAGCAGTTATTATCGGTTTTGCATTTGGCTGGATCGGTGGTTATGTGCGTCTGCGCGCCCACGATGTGGTGACAAGAAATGCCGTAACTCTTGTAATTCCCTTCGCTGCCTACCTGGTGGCAGAAAATATTCACGCATCCGGCGTTATTGCCGTGGTGATCGCCGCAATTCAATTCACCAGCACTAAGTATTTGGTGGCCTTAGAAGCTGAGGATCGTCTGACGACTTCATCTTTCTGGCAGATTATTGAATTGCTCATGACCGGTATTGCTTTTGGGCTGATCGGCCTGCAGGCGAGCGAAATTATCTATAAAGCCAACTCAGAGCGTATTGCCGGTCTCTTCGTCGATGGTGCCGTTATTGCTGTGGTCGCGATGATAATTCGTCTTGTGTGGTTCACAGTCATCTGGCTGGTTGGTAAGGCTGCCCGCCCGGTGCATGAAGGTGCTCCCGAATCCTTCGCCGAGGTTATCGTGATGACCTGGTCGGGGATGCGCGGCCTAGTGACCCTGATTCTTGCGCTCTCTATTCCCATGATCGACGGTATGGAACAGGTGCGCGAAGACGCTATCGTGATGATGATTTCGGTTCTGTTCTTTACCCTCGTGGTGCCCGGACTGACCCTGCCGTTTGTGGTGAGGATCTTGAAGGTGCAGGTGAACCATGAGGAAGATACCGCCGTTCCAGAACTGCTCAAACTGGCTCAGAATGCGGCTTTGGAAGCCCTGCAGGAAGAAGCAAAGGCAACGGTTGATCCAGAGACCTACGCTCGCGTGAAGGATATGTACACCGCTATTACTCGCCGCGACGAGATTATCGAGAGCCTGCCTGAGGAATATAAGCCCCATATCGAAAAGCTCAAGGATAAGCGAAGCGACTATATTCGTCTGCGTGATGCGGCGCTGATGGCGGCACAGCGTGCAGTGATTTCAGCTCAGGATCGTTACGATTCCCACGATGTTTCCCGAGTAATTCGTAAGTTGGATATTCTGGTTCAGGCTGAGAATGTGCGCACGAATAATAACTTTATTCTGCCTTCGTTGCCTGCCGTAGCTCTTGAAAGGTATAACATGCTCCGCAGTCATCTGGGAACTTCGACTATTCCCATCGTGAAGGACGCCCCTTCTTCGCCATATGTTTCTAATGCCATATTTGATGAACAACGTTAAGCTATGATTTTCACACCGTGAACCTGGGAAAATTAAGGAAATTCACGGTATGAAATGCTTTGAGACCTCATATCATCTAAAATTGGATTAAGAGGAATTTTACGCCGTTCAAACGCATAATGTGTACGAATATTTTATGCGTTTCTTCATAATTGAAAAGCTGTGAAAACCCATGAATTCTAAAAAACTTTCGCCCGCCTATCTCACCTCCCTACTTCTTATCGTGGTCGGTGCCTTGCTGATTAGCCTCTCACAGACATGGCTGCTGTGGCTCGGATGGATTCTAGTTCTTGCCGCGCTGGGATTGAACGTTCTTGCACATATGGTCACTATTTCCAAGGCTCAAGGAGAGCCTACACCCGCTTTAGTGACAAGCTTAAGTGAGATGGAAAATAATCTTGTGGGCGCTATGCGCGATAAAAATGCGGAGCGTCATGACAGTCCTGAGGGTGATGACGGGGCTTATGATGGTGAAGAAGGAAACTCCGCATCGGATGAAGCCGCGCAGTCTTCGACCCGCGAGTCTGACGCCGGTAAGCTTGGAGTTCTTCCCTCAAAACCCAACGGTTCACGAGGCTCTCACCCACGCTCAAACGTTCGCTAAAGGTCTGCTATGAACACAAAATTCCTTCTCTCACCCGCATATCTATGCTCGGCGGCACTGCTGATAGTAGGTGCTGTGCTCAGTGGAGGAAGGTTTATGCTGATCGGCTGGATTTTCTTTATCGTCGGTCTTTTTCTGAACGCTTTGGTGTTAGTTGTCTTGGTTAACCGCGATCAACTGACTCATCTTGGCGCTCAGCTCAAACGTCCCGATGAATCAGAACTAGAGATCGGCGAACCGGTGGTGCAGCGTCTTGATGAAGAAGTTGCTGAACCGGCTGTGGATATGGATGCAGAACCTCTGCTGGAGGATCTTCCTGATGCTCCAGAGGTTGTGGAGAATGGGGCAAAAGATACTGCTTCTGTAAAAAGAACGTAAGACCTTCAGAAAATAAGCGTGGCGTATATTCGCCCTCATGGAAAACCTGATAGCAAGGGGAGATTCGATGCACTGTTGTGCTGAATCTCCCCTACATTTTCTTATATCAATGATGGAATATTGCCATGTCAAAAGGTATATATTCCAAAATAAGAATATAACGGTAGGCGGATTTTGATAGTCCGCCCACCCCTATATCTAACCACACGCGAGATAATCGTTACCCGTCGTGAGCATCCTGAAGAAGCTGCTCAAACGGGGTGACTGTAAGGCGATGCGGATCATCGCCCGAACCGGTATTGATAACTGAGGCACCCTTGGTAATGCCAAAGAATGCACTGCTGAATTACGCAGCCCGCTGGGCTTGCTGAGCACGCGTACCGCCGAGAATGGGCGCTTCACCGCGTTCCTTACAGTCAATCAGCGAGGTGTGGGTGGGTGCCTCCGGCACGTGGGCGGGTTTCAGAGCTGCAAACTCCCTGCGCAGTACTGGCACAGCCTCTTCACCCAACAGATCGAGCTGTTCCAGCACGGTCTTTAATTCCAGACCCGTATGGTCGATCAGGAATATCTGACGCTGGTAATCGCCCGCATAATTGCGGAAACTCAAGGTCTTCTCAATAACCTCCTGCGGCGAACCCACGGTCAGCGGGGTCTGCTCCATGAAGTCCTCCATCGACGGACCGCCGCCGTAGACCGAGGCGTTATCAAAGAAGGGGCGGAACTCGCGGCGCGCATCCTGTGAATTCTTGCGCATAAAGATCTGCCCACTCAGACCTACGATAGCCTGATCGGCACCGCCGTGACCGTAATATTCGTAGCGTTCGCGGTACAGCTCAATCATGCGCTGCGTGTGTTCCTTAGGCCAGAAGATGTTGTTGTGGAAAAAGCCGTCGCCGTAGTATGCCGCCTGCTCCGCAATTTTGGGAGTACGGATGCTGCCGTGCCATACGAACGGGGCAACACCGTTGAGCGGGCGCGGGGTTGAGGTAAATCCGTTGAGCGGCGTGCGGAAGCGCCCCGACCTGTTCACACGCTCTTCGCGCCAGAGCTTATGCAACAGAGCATAGTTCTCGATAGCGAGGTTTACGCCCTCGCGAATATCCTTGCCGAACCAGGTTCTTGTGAGGCAGTCGTGAGTATAAGACCTTCTAAAATGAGTTTGTAATCTCAAATATTACTGTTTTTGTTTCATATATGAAATAATCTCAGTATGGGATGGCTAGACGTAGAAGTTCTTGCGGGCGAACAGTATGGGCTCATAACCTCGGCACAGGTGGATGTGCGCGGGGTAAGCCGTGCGACTCTGCATCGTAAAGTGCGTCAAGGGTATGTACAGCAGGTGCGGCGAGGTGTGTACGTTTTGTCCTCTGCTCGCTGGGATATCCATCGCGATCTTCGCGCGGCGTGGCTTTCGCTGGACCCCAAAAAGAGTGCGGGGGAGAGACTGTGGGATTCTCCCCAATTTATTGTTGCTTCTGCCTCTGCGGCCGAAGTATATGGGGTAGGCGACTTCTATACACAGCAGTACGAGTTTTATTCACGGGAACGTAAGCAGATCTCTTTCGAGGATATTCATCTGTCGCGTCGCCAAGATATGCCTGCTGAAGCCACTATTGTTGAAGGTCTTCCCTTGGTTCCTCCAACCCGACTGATCTGTGATTTCTTGCGGGAAAGCCGCGACCTTGAGAAGGTTTCACTCGTTCTGCAGGAACTTATTCAGAAAGAGTATGAGGTTCACTGGTCTGATGTTGTGGATGCAGTGCACAAGTACTCTTACAGGGTTTACTCGGCGTCCGCACCTTGGATTATGGGTGAGCTTCTCAAAACCAGGATTGAAACACGTGTTTCTGCGCATCCGGCTTTGGATTCATACCTAGAATCTGGCGAAAAAATTATGCCGGTTGAGGGTCGTGGGCATATTGGTAATCCCGATATCATCTATCCCTCAGATCGAGTTGAAATATCCCGGAAAATTTATAAAAACACGACCATGAAAGAAGAATCTTGGCACGAACATACCTTCAGGCACGCACCTCAGTGAAAGATGGTAAAGGAAGATATTCTGATATTGCACCCGCTCGACGGGACGCGGAATTTAACCGTGCCATTGTATTAGCACGTATATTTGGGGCATCACCACACGGTTGGGTTCTCAAAGGGGGTAATGCGCTTTTATGGCGAGATACGAAAGCCCGTGCTACTAGGGATATTGACCTTTTCAGTACACAATCAACTATCCAGGATGCTCACAAAGCATTACAGGATATTCTTATCCGAAACCCCGCACATATACCGCCTGATGATGTTGTGATGAGGCTACGAGAAAAAGGTAATATCGTCATGCCGGGTGATAAAGCAGGGCGAAAACTTCAAGTTTCCATACTTTCGAAAGCATCAGGAGCTCCGGTATGCTCTCCGATTGATATTGACCTTGTTGTGGGAGATATAACGACAGCCCCTTATGAATCCTATCCAGGAAATGATTTAGCAGAAGTCTTTGATGTTCCTGAAATGCCTAATATTAGCCTATATCCACTGGTAGATCATATTGCAGATAAAGTAACTGCAACTATGCAGGTATATCCAGGGGTAGGACATTGCGGTTCTCGGAGCACACGTATTAAAGATCTTATTGATATTCCAGTACTTGCGCAGCAGTCTCTTGGGATACGTGCGGCAGATCTGTACAAAGCACTGGAAGCTAAAAGGCTAGAAAATAACCTTGACCCATATTGTCAGTGGTTAATTTTCCCTGAGAACTGGAATGATCAGGAATACAGGAAACTTATCGCAAAATCAGTAGATGAACCCCAAATGTTCCCAGAGTCGTATTCTCAAGCTCAAAATTTTGCCCAAAATTTCTTGGATCAGGTGATGAAGGGAGAACTTAAAGAAGAAGTCTGGAATGGGGAAGCATGGGTTTAGGTTAGGTACGTTGCTGCATTTATTACATATATGTAATAAATGCAGCAACGTACTCGGCAGGGGTGATCAAAACACCCCTGGGTGTACTACTCAGCAGGCAGAATCGCTGCAAAAGGCTCTTTCGTCCATATGAAAGAGCCTTTCTTTCGCGGGAAAACGGGGGCAGCGGATTAAAGCCGGGATGAGGCGTAGTCGGCGTACTCCTGCACACGCTTGCGCGCATCCTTGGTCAGCGCCTTATTCTCCTTCAGGATGCGCCCGGCATTCTCCGCCATAAACTCTAAATACTGCTTATCGCGGGTTTTACGCCAAGCCGTGCGTGCCGCATCCAGTTGCGTAAAATCGCGGGAAATCTGCCGCTGCATGGTGTACCGCACCCACATGAGCACCAGCACCACTCCCAGCGGAATCAAGCACAACCAACTATTCCACAGGGCATAAATACCTATAGCCAACGCGGCGAGCGCCAGTTGAATCGGGGCAATAGAAACAATATCGCTGGAACGCTCGCGCTGGTTCTTCACCAAAGACTCACGGGCGGCCTGCCGAAAAGCATCGCCAAAACTCTCGGGATTGCGCTCTTTATTTGTTGAAGACATTCGCCATCTACCCCGCTTTAACAATCTATAGACGTTGTTTTCGCAAAAAGTTTCACGTGAAACGTAGAATCTACGCACCCAACGAAGAGTCAATAAACTCCCACGCATGATCCACCGAAACCTCGGTTCGCGCCTTCACATCATCCGGGGAATAGCTGAACGACGCCGCATGATCCGCCCACTCATGCATGGGTACATCGTTCCAGGAATCCCCAATCGTGTAGGTTTCATACTCAACCGGTTTCAGGTACTCCACAAGCCACGCCAGCCCGGTCGCCTTCGTGCACCGCGGGGGCACAATATCCAGAAAATCCTGATTCTTGTGACAATCCACTGAATCACCGAACTCCTCAAGAATCCAGCGGTAGGTGCGCTCGCGAGCATCGTCTTCAGGAATCCACAGGGGCACGCCCACATAATCTTGGGTATCAATCTCGGACTCTGCCAGCGGCAGGAACTCGGGCAGAATATTAGTCGAAGACCCCACATTATCCGCCAGACGATAGTCATGGGTTAAAGTCGTGGCAAAAAGAGCGACCCCCGGTTCTTCTTTGAACCGTTCATAGCAGGCGCGCACCACTGACACCGGCAGAGTTTGCGCGTGCAGGATGTTGTACTCGGCATCGGTCACAACCGCGCCGGTGTACAACACGTTGTAATCGAAGGTTACGCCGGTTTTATCGAGGGCAAGTTTCGTGGCGAAAATACTTTTCCCCGTCGCACACACCGCAAGATTCCCGGCCTGCTGCCAGCGGTGAATAGCCTGTACATTCGCGGGGTCGATGGTCCGGTCAAAAAGCAGAGTTCCATCCAAGTCGAATGCCATCAGTTTTTTCATGGGATTCCTCAGGTCTGTGCGGTGGCTAAAAATCACGGGATGCGCGCCCGGTACCAGTCTACCGGAGCGCGCATCCCACAGGGTGGCTAAACAGTCACTAGGGCTTACGAGGGAAGTGACAGGAATCCGAGGTAGGAACCTGCAATACCCACGGCAAAGAGACCGAAAATAATCCAAATGGCGTTAACCCTCTTGCGCAGAAGCCACATGCACAGGAAACACAGGGCCAGTGCGGCGAGCCCGGGCAGCAGCTGATCCATCATCGACTGCACGGTGACCTCAACGTTCTTACCGTTTTGTTCGTATTCCGTGAGCTTGAGCGGAATGTTGATGGTCGTCCACCGGTACACGAGCGACCCCATCACGAACAGGCCCATCACCGAGGCGCCCTGCGTAATCTTCTGCAGGGTGTTGCCGCCCGCTTCGCCCACGATTTGGGTACCTTTTTCGTACCCATATTTGAAGCCGTACCAGCGGGTAGCCCACCGAATCGCGGTCATGCCAAAGAAGAAAATCAGCGGTCCCAGAATATTGCCCGCAATAGCGAAGGATGCACCTACCGCCGCCAGCACGATGCGCGCGGTACCCCAGTAAATCGGGTCGCCCACGCCTGCGAGCGGTCCCATCAGACCAACCTTCACGTTGGTAATGGCGGCATCGTCAATACCTTCTTTACCGGCTGCCTTTTCGCGCTCCATAGCGGCAGTCACACCCATAATGGAGGACGCGACCCAGGGTTGGGTGTTGAAGAACTCCAGGTGACGGGTGAGTGCTTCCGCCTGATCTTCCTTCTTGGTGTAGAAACGTTTAATCGCGGGTATCATCGACACCGCAAAACCAATGGCCTGCATACGCTCGAAGTTGAAGGAGCCGAGCAGGAAGGTGGAGCGGATGTAGGTATCAATCTTGTCGCGCCTGGTGAGGTCGGGAACCTCTGCGGTTACTTTTTCTTGAGTGTTCTCAGTCATGATTCGCTCCTACTCAAGCTCGTTATCGAGGTCGTCGGCTGGGCGTGCGGCTGCCGGTGCCGCCTCACTCTTATGGAAGATTGGATTCAGCTGGGTATACAGCAGTCCCAGGCACGCTCCGACAATACCGATCGCGACTAGGTTCAGCTGCGCGGGATCTGCCAGGGTTGCGGCGAGGTTGCCGATAGCATCATGGTTGCCGCCGCTGAGCGTGATTTCCTGGGACGCCGGAATAGCGGCTGCCGCGATGAATCCGAGGAAGAAGAATGGCATGAGGGCGCGGGACTTCATCATGTTAATGACCATGGCGAAACCGACCACCGTAATCATGCCGCCAGCGATACGCAGGCCGTTCGTCACTTCAGCAGGAATAGCCTGCAGCCAGTTCTGCAGGGTTTCGGAGTTAATAAGGGCAACCACGGCGGTTGGGACAGCCACACGCAAACCTTGCAGAACCATACCGCTGATATGCATGAGCTCAATACCCCGGAAATTCGCCGTTTGGGCGAACCGGTCGGCTTGATGCTGGAAGAAGACGGTAATAGTTCGCACGAAAATGGTGAGCACCTGCCCGGCTGCTGCAATCGGAATAGCAACGGCGATGCCCTGCGCTTTATCAAGGTGACCGTGAATGACGACGACCGTTGCGATACATGATGCGAGCGCCGCATCGGGTGCCATCGCCGCGCCGACATTCATCCACCCGAGGGCAATGAGTTCGAGCATGCCGCCCAAGATAATGCCAGTGGTGGGATCTCCGAGGGCGAAACCCATGAGGGTACATGCCACTAGGGGGCGGTGGAACTGGCGTTCGTCCACCACGGATGCGACACCCGCAATGAACGCCACCACGATGACGAGAATAAATGCGAGGGGACTCATGAGTCGAGGCCTTTCTCTTTCAAAATTTTTGCCAGATCGACGGGGTTGTGGTTGGGAAGCTGCTGTACGTACAGCTTGACGCCGCGTTTGAGAAGCTCACGGTATGCGTCGAGGTCTTCTTCGCTCGCGTAGACGGCCTCAGAAAGCTGCGTCATACCGGTTTTGTAGGTTACGCCGCCAACATTGACCTCTGGAATTTCGACGCCTTCGTCTATTAGACGCACCACATCGACCGGGGATTCGAGTACAAACATGGTTTTCATGCCGGTGTACTTGGGGTTGTTGTACACGCGCCCCGCTTTAGCAATATCGAGCACATTGGTTTTGACTCCGGCGGGCGCCACCTGCAGCAGCAGGGTCTTGCGGAGGTTGTCGTGGGCGGCTGCATCCGATGCGGCAATAAAGGTTTGCGGTGCCACGTAAGGAACCCAGGTGCCCGCGACCTGCCCGTGAATAAGACGGGAGTCGATGCGCGTGAAAATAGCATCCATATGCCCGCCTTCAACCTGCTGTTCTGCGGGTATTTCCGGTGCCGCCGGTGTTTTGGCGGGTTTTGCCTCTTGAGAAGGCTTTTCTTCCTGTACCGGTTGGTTGGCTTCTTGGAAGGAGCGAATACCCTTCACGCCCGCCTTATGGGCTTTGGCGACCAGGCTCTTGAGGGTTGCATTTTTGCGACCGGCGCCGCTGATAACTTCGATGAGCATCGGCACGTTGACGCCTGCGACAACATCAATATTTTCGTGTTCTGCCGCGAATCGAGCGCCTGCATTGTAGGGGCTGCCGCCGAAGAGGTCGACGAGAATAAGGGTTTCTTCGGATCCTGTTTCCGCAACGATGCGCGTGTACTCTTCGATCAAATCTTCCGGACCCTGCCCGGGGAGAAATGTCACCGGATACACGTTATCGAGGTTTCCGAGGATCATGCTGGCGGTCTTTAAGAGCGCGGGTGCTGACTCCCCGTGTGCCGCCACGATGATAGTGACCATGATGGTCCTCTCGTTACTACAGAATGTGTGTTGTTTCCGTATTTAAGGGTCTAAGCCCTTTGAGAATATCACGGTCGGTAATGGTTTTAAATATGGAGAAAAATATATGAAAAAATGCTTCTACACGAGAACCGCTCGGCACATAAATATAGTATATGTGACCTAAACTATGTCGTTCTTAAGGACATGGTCTAGAGGGTGGAGAGCGTGAAAGGTTATCAGTCGGACAGGGGGTAAAGAGCTGTTATTTGCTGTATTTTGATACATTAATAGCGTATATTCTTATATTCCAATATAGGAATATATCGAGTTTTGGGAGAGCTTGTCAGGGGGTAAAGTGTATTCTGACTAAAAATGCTTGTGATCGTGAATAAAACATTAAAAATTCTGCGTTATTTACGATCAAGAGAATTTTTATTGTGCGGATGTGATGATTTTAAATTCTAAGAACCCCACATCTCTTGGGCGAGGCGGTCAATATGAATCGTCAAATATGTGAGCTCATCTTGGCGTAACGGCTGATTGAGCTGCATCTCTAATAGGAGAAGAACCTTTTGTGCGCATGCGAAGGCTTGGGGTGCATCCGCCCGAAGTGCCGCCAAAACACCGGGCTGAGTAATATGCCGCCGTTGTTTATTGTTCTCTCGATCGGCGCGCACAAAGAGATAACGCAGATGGGTAATAAATCGCGCCGCCGACATGGAATTTGTGTCTATCGGCTTGCCATACGTTGCTCCGATAACATCAAAAACCTGCGCAAAAACCTCAGTCATGCGGAAGGCTCGCGACATATCGGCCGTCGCAAACTGGGCATTGACGAGATGTAACGCCAAAGGAATAGCTTCCTGCGGATCTAGGGTGAGATGCAAACGCTCATGTACCAGATCAAGTGCCCGGCGCCCGAACTCAACTTCACGCGGATACAGCAGCGTTACCTCTGGTGCGAGAGGATAATCAACCTGCAGTCCTTCGCGAGCGCGCGCAACAGCATAGTGCAGGTGGTCTGCGAAAGGAATGATGAAGGAGTTCGCGATTTTAATATCGGGGGTATTGCGAACCTTCGTTTCAAGTTCGGAGGCAATAGCAAGAATCTCCGGGGGAATCTCGGAGAGCGACCAACTGAGCCGTTCGGCGGAAATATCGTGCTCGGGAATGAACGTCTGCTCGACCTTAGTTGGATCAACCAGATCGCCCTTGCGTTTACCAAAGGCAAGTCCGCGCCCAATAACTACTGCCTCTTGCCCGTAGGAATCACGGGTGAGGGCGACATTATTGTTATAGATGCGGCTGATGCGCATGCATCCCTCCTTCCGTGTGGGCGGTATCGAATGCTTTCTCAAGATTTTACAGCCCCCTTGTGCTGTTTACTGTGAGAAAGCGAATCTATGCGCTCTAGGCTTGCCGCCTTTTACCTCGATAAACATAAAATACGATGCAGTCCTTCTAAAATATGAAGGGTATATTCTGCATTTTATGGAGAGATGCCGATAGAATGAATAAGTCGGTGCTATAAACATCGTGCAATAATCACTGTTGAAAGAGACTTCTATGTATAACCCTCGTCGTCTAGCGATGCCGCTTTCCGCCGCTCTTATTGCGGTGCTCGCCCTGAGCGCCTGCTCCTCCTCGGTGAGCAGTGTGGCACCTTCGTCTTCCGCCGCCAGCTCGTCGAGCGCGAGCGCGTCTGCCTCGGAAACCGCATCACCTAGTGCCTCAGCTTCCAGCAGCACCAGCGCCTCGGCTTCGGCAAGTTCGAGCGCTACCTCAAAAGCCCTGACCGATGATAATAAGGCCGGTAAGCCGCGGCCGACATCATCGTATAGTTCTGTTTCCAGCGGTGCTACCATCCATGAGGATGGCTCCTGGGACTACACCAGTAGTTTGGGAACGATGCATGTCCAAAAAGATGGTACTTGGACTTGGGAAAGCAATAATGGTGATAAGGCTAATCTGAATGCTGACGGCACCTGGGAAAAATATGAAGCGGCCCGAGATGAACGCGTTCACGTAAACCCCGATGGCAGCTGGATTCGAGTACGCGAGAGCGGTGATACGGATCTGATTAAAGGGGCCCAGGGCATGGAGGTTAAAGCCGATGGGTCGTGGCGCAGTGTGGACTCGCACTCTACCCTCTACGGAACTGCCGACGGCAAGGTCTACCAAGAGAAACCAGGCCAAGAGAAGCGTGAGGTTGGGAAGGAACTTACTCCTTCCGTAGTTCCAGTTCCACCTACCCTGTATGCTCCTGGCGGTGTAGGCGGCAACAGCGTTGTTCCTCTCAAACCGCGTACCCCGCTTAAAGCAGGGGAGAAGGCTCAGTAACCTCGAACCTCTCTCGGTAGTACGGTGGCGCATCCAGATTTTACGGCTGGATGCGTCACCCTTTTTGTGTCTAAAACACCTTTCTATCTGGAGCTTTGCTGGAAGAAATATGGGAACGTACTCTATATTCGCTGAGTGTTGGAAGAAAACGTGGGGTGTTAGCGGCATCGGGTCTGTCCAAGAACCGTAGACTGAAACTAAAGGTATTTTTAAACACCGCATCAAAGCACCGCATAGACTACATAGCCGTAAGGAAACTTCCGATGAAGAATGATAATCACACTCGCGTATTTGGTCCCCTATCTGCCGGATGTATTCTCATGCTGGCACTCAGTGCTTGCTCGACCTCTGTACAAGGAATCGGTTCGGAAGATTCTACTCATGGCGGTTCCGGCGCATCCTCTTCAGCTTCTGCAACGTCGCATGAGAAACAGATCGTGGGGCTTACTGACGATAATAAGGCCGGTACATCGCGCCCGCGCTCTGATCAGAAGCCTTTGGATTCAACAAAGAATGTAAAGCTCAAGGACGACGGTTCATGGACTGTCGAAGAAGACAATAATGGACGCACGGAATCGGTTTCGGTTAACGCCGATGGCACATTCCAGGTGAAGAATAAAAATTCGGAAGATTCTACGGAAGAATTTACCCTCAACGCCGATGGGTCCTGGGAGAAAATCGAAAAAAGTTCTTCCAGCGAACAAAAAACTCACGTTAATGCTGACGGCACGTGGACCATTGAGAAAAAATATGGGAGTGAGGGTTCCCCAGAAAAAGTTGAGATGCGTTCCGACGGCAGCTGGGAATCTACCGAAAGGACGAACGCGGTTATAACGGGAAAACCCGACGGTACGGCAATCAAAAAGAACACGAAGTTGGGGGAGGAAAAACCTCTTACCCCGCTAGAGTGGAAGATGGTCACGACCCCGAAAGACCATGATGAAGGCTCGATCGCCGATACCTATAACCTTGATAAGATCGTCCCTGAAAACGGTGTTATTCCGCTCAAGCCTCGTAAGTCTCTGCCCTTGGGAATACCCGTTAAAGAGGCTGTTCCTGGAACCGATGAGTATAAGCATGCTACCGCCGAACTTGAGGGCATACTCCTGACAGATGAGAACAAAGCGGGCAAGCCCCGTCCACGTTCAGAGAGGAAAATCGATGATGATGCTATCGTCAGCCCGAATGGGGCATGGACTTGGCAGAGTAAAGGTTCAGCCATACGTGTTTCTGAAGACGGTACGTGGGATCAGAAGGACTCCGCAGAAACTGGCCGTGAAGGAAGTTCGCAGTTGTTCGCGGATGGTTCTTGGGAATCTAAAATGAAAATGGGCGATGGAGAAAACTTTGTTCACGTGAACCCCGACGGCAGTTGGACTTCAAAGGATTCCTTCCGAACGGTAGAGGTGAAAGCGGACGGGACGTGGCGCACCCAAACTGAATACGACACCAAGTACAGCACCTCAGACGGTAAAGTCTTTCGGGAGAGTTCGGGTCGGAAGACCGAGCTCCCTTCGGGAGAACATGAAGTGAGCCATATTCAAGTTCCCCATGAACCGAGCCTCTCCTATTTAGAGGACGGCCCCGGCGGCGGAGGCGTTATTCCACTGAAACCGCGTAAGCCTCTTCAACCTGGTCAGCAAGCCGTGTCTTAAGGAAATTTTCGATGAAAATCACTAAGTTCACCCGCATCGTCGTTCCTCTTTCCACCGGATGCGCCCTCATGCTCGCGCTCAGCGCCTGTATGACTGTGGAACGATCTCAGCCGAGTAAATCTGAGGGATCTTCCCCTGTCTCCTCTATATCTTCCTCTGCATCATCTTCTGCCTCACCCGAGTCTTCTTCCGCTTCCCCCACGACAAACCCAGCAGAGGAGAAACAGAAGAATGAAGAACAGAGTCATGAGAAACAGATTGTGGGTCTTACTGACGATAATAAGGCTGGTAAACCCCGCCCGCGCGCTGAACAGAAGCCTCAGAGCTCGTTAGGAAAGAATGTAAAGCTCAAGGACGACGGTTCGTGGACTGTTGAAGAAGGCAGCGGCCAGGATAAATTATCAGTTGTAGTTAATGTCGATGGTACATTCCATGTGAAGCGTGGAACGGGGTCTGACATATATCACGAAATGACGATTAACGCAGATGGATCTTGGGAGAGGATTGAAAAAGTTTCTTCTTCACAGACGAAAACTCGCGTTAATGCTGACGGTACGTGGAGTGTCGAGCGTAAGAGCGATTCATCTTCCCCAGACAATGTTGAGGCACATGCCGATGGTACGTGGAAGTCTAGCGGATACTCGAATAATAAGGTCATCACGGGAAACCCTGACGGTACAGCCGTGGAAAAGAATACAGAAACCGGGGAGGAAAAATCTATCACACGTGGGGCGCAGAGTGGGGTTACAACTCCTAGGGAATACATGAATAGTATGTACGATATGGGGTTATATATTCCTCAAAATGGTGTTATTCCCCTGAAACCGCGTACGGCTCTGCCTTTGGGAATGCCTGTTAAAGAGGCTGTTCCTGGAACCGATGAGTATAAGCATGCTACCGCTGAACTTGAGGGCATACTCCTGACGGATGAGAATAAAGCGGGCAAGCCCCGACCACGTTCAGAAAAAGACCCCTTCTTCGGTATGGCTAAGGTCAATCCGGATGGTTCGTGGAGCTGGGAATCGCGCGATGGTGACACGACAATACATGTTGCAGCAGACGGCACGTGGACGCAGAAAGATTCTGATAACTCCGGTAATTATGATAAAACTACTGTGTTGTATGCTGACGGCTCATGGGAAATCAAAAATAATACACGCAGCGACGGGGAAGATATTATTCACGTAAACCCTGACGGAAGTTGGCAGAGAAAAGACCGGGACCGAACAGAAGAAGTAAAATCTGATGGCACGTGGCGCACTCAGAGCACCTATGAAACTGTATATAGCACCCCGGACGGCAAAGTATATCGGGAATCTACGGTAAGTAGGGAATCGTCATCGCGTAAGAGCGAGGTATCTTCGGTAGATAAAGAACGGTATATTTACGTTCCTCCTCAACCAGATTTACTGATTGGTGGAGGTGATGGTCCCGGTGGGAGAGGGGTCATTCCGCTGACCCCGCGTCAGCCTCTGCAGCCCGGTCAGCAGGCTGTGTCTTAACGGAAATTATTTGTGAAGAAGGTAGAGGGTGGCGCATCCAGATTGTATGGCTGGATGCGTCACCCTTTTGCACACATCATCAAGGGCTCGGAGTTAAATAATATTTGCCTGAAGGTTAAATAATGATTCTGTACCCTTCCAAAAATTCCCCGGAATATAGGGGTAAAAATGGGTGCTGGGTTAAATAATGGTTTGCGGGCTGTTAAATAATGCAGTCCTTGTCGGTAGTATAGAAGGTATGGAGCCTATTCGTATTCCCCACATCAGTTTTACCTCTGATCTAGCTTCGACCATTATTGAGCTTGAACGAATTCGAACCACTTTGCAGGGGCAGGATCAAACGGACCTGCCACTCTACAGCGACCTGCAAAAGCTTTTTCAAAATCTCTCCAATATTATGTCGGCGCGCATCGAAGGAAATCGCACCACGATGCTGGATGCGCTCCAAGGTGTGCGCGATGGACAGAGCTTTGATGACGGTGTGCGTGAAATCCTCAATCTTGAAAAAGCCAGTGCTTATATTGACGACGTTGTGACTGAAGATTTTGTCTTGACGGAAATGTTTATTCGAGAACTTCACGCGCTCGCAGTCGATGGGCTAGAGCGGGAAGGTGATGCTACCCCTGGAAGTTATCGAAGTTCCGAGGTGCGCATCGCGCAGTCTACGCACCAGCCGCCCGGACCGGAATCCGTACCCGCTGATATGCGCCAGCTTGTTGAGTTTATGAACAAACCCATGAGCCCGCAGTATCACCTGCTGCAGGTTGCTATTAGTCATCACAGGTTCGTGTGGATTCATCCTTTCGGGAATGGAAACGGTCGTGTCTCACGGCTCATCACCTATGCGATGCTCGTTAAGCTTGGCTTTACCGCAACACATGGGTATCGAGCGTTGAACCCAACCGTTGTTTTTGGGTCTGATCGTCACGCCTACTATCGGCATTTGGAGACCGCCGATTCGTTACGCGATGATGATCTTGAATCATGGTGCTTATATGTTTTGCGGGGAATCGAATCCGATGTAAAGAATATTCTTGAATTATCGTCTACCGGTTTTGTATTGAATGAGCTTTACGGCCCGGTACTCGAAAAAGCTTATCAGAATGCTGTTCTGACAAGTCGTGATGTTGCGGTGCTTCTTCGTATTGCTGAGATGGGCCGGGCTCATGCTAAAGATGTTGAAGACCTTGTGCCTGGGTCTGCAGCGGTTCGCAGTAAATACCTGAAGAAACTAGTCGATCGTGATTTGTTGTATCGGCCCGAGGGGACTCGTCAATACAGTGTACGGGTGCAGGGAAACGATCTGACGATCTATGTGGTGAGGCAACTTGATGAACTCGGGATGCTTCCGCAGATTTTACGTGATGGTATGTAAGATCCTCCGGTAACAGAGTAAATACTGTGTGACCTTGGGTTAAATAATGATTCTATGCCCTTCCATGAAATCCCCGAAATTTAGGGGCAAAAACGGGTATTGGGTTAAATAATGGTTTGCGGGCTGTTAAATAATGAGCGCTAGAAAGTATTCGTAGAAGGGTACCTACGTTTGGTTCCTATGACCGGCAGAAGCGTGTCTTCGGTGGGGAAGATCTGAGACAGGGTATATTTGATCCTGTAACTTCCCTCATAGTCACCGATAAGGACTTTTAATGCGTAGACTTTCTGTATTTTCTTTGGGCACTGCTCTGGTTTTTGCCCTGGGTGCGTGTTCATCAGGAACCGCATCTTCATCCAATAATTCCTCGACCCAAAGCTCGCATGCTGCGGCATCATCCTCCGGCTCGAACGCATCGTCTGCTGGGCAGCAGATTGAAGTATCTGAACTTTTGGAGCACCCAGAAAAGGCGCGGGGTCTTGATTTTATGCGGGACGTTAAGTTTCCAATCACCTGCCCGAGCCACGAATCCGGCAAAAACCTGGATCTTGAAGAACTCAAGAAAAAGGGTATCAGCGAAAAAGAGATAGCGCTGACTGACGATAACAAAGCAGGTAAGCCCCGCCCCAGATCCACCGAATCTGTGGACAGCAAAGATAAGAAATGGACCACTATCAACGAATCCGATGGGTCATGGATCTACGATAAGCGCGGCGATGAACATGGGGAAGTCAAAGCTGATGGAACCTGGACCATGAAAACAAAGAGCCACAGCGCAGAACTGCATGCTGACGGTTCCTGGCAGGAAATCACCGAAGCTAATTACGGGTATGGAACCCGACAAGAAACATACGTTAACGCGGACGGCACCTATCGGTATATTAAAGACCGGGAAGTAAAAGTCATGACCTGCTCTAACGGCTCATGGATTGAAATATTTCCCCAAGAGATACGGGTGGGAGACCGGGATAAAGAAATACTCACCGAGATCACTGATCGAGGAGAGATTCGGGATGAAGATTTCTCGGATGCCCAAACAGCCACGCCATCCCGCGTTAACGGATATGGCTCTCCCGGCGGCGGTGGTGTTGTGCCGCTTCAGCCTCGTACAGTAGTACCAAGCGGTATTCGCCTCTAAATAATTCCTCATAATGTGGGTGACGTGGACTAATGCGCGTCACCCACTTTTGTGGACATCCTTGTACTGGCGGGTTAGGAATACTGTGTGCAGGCTGTGTGCGGGGCATGTATATTTTATGTTCTGCTCGAAAAGTAGCCGCTAAACCTACACAGGCGTTTAAATACCGCTACCCTTAACACTATGAGCAGCAAAGCAACCGAAATCGCTAAAAACCTGCCGACCCTTGAACATCCGGACGGCAGCCCCATTCGTGCCCTAGTGGTCGATGATGAGGAGATGCTCAAAGAACTCGTCAGTATGGGCCTGAAGATGATCGGGTGGGAGGTGCAGTCGGCTGGTGATGGACCCGCAGCCTTAGCTATTGCCCGCGATTGGCGCCCCGATGTGCTGGTGCTTGATATTATGATGCCCGGTTTCGACGGTCTGGAACTGTTGGACCGCATCCGGAAGTTTTACCCCGAAGTGCCTTGCCTCTTCTTGACCGCGAAAGATTCGGTGGATAACCGCATCGAAGGGCTTGCCGCCGGTGCCGACGACTATGTGACCAAGCCGTTTTCGATGGAAGAGGTTATGATTCGCCTGCACCGACTGGTGCAGCGTTCGGGTGTTGCCGCTATTGACGATGCCGAACTCGTTGTGGGGGATTTGGTGCTCAACCAAGATACTCGCGAAGTTACACGTGGCGGTGAACCTATCGCTCTCACGGCAACCCAATTCGACCTGTTGCGTTATCTGATGGAGAATGCGAAGCGCGTGGTCTCTAAAAGCCAGATTTTGGATAATGTCTGGAATTACGATTTTGGTGGTCAGGCGAATATTGTGGAACTTTATATTTCGTATCTGCGGAAGAAAATTGATGTGGGTCGTGAACCTATGATCCATACGGTACGCGGTGCTGGCTATGTAATTCGACCGGCAGTTTAAGCCCCTGATTGTGTAAAGTGCCTAGTCAAGGTGTATATATTCTTATATTCCGATTTAGTAATATATCCTGGAAGGGGTGAAGTCTGTGACCATTGTGGAAGCTCCCAGTGTTCCCGAGACACAGCCCCCACAGGGTAGTCGAAAAAAACGGGATAAAACCGCCATACGCCCAATGCCGCATCTGCGCAGGCGACTTATTCTTATTCTCGTTTCGGCTCTAGGAATCGCCTGTTTTATCACCAGCGTTTCAACCTATGCCACGCTACAGAACTCTTTGCGATCACAAATCGGCAGTACCCTCAAAGAAACTGCGAATCGCGCCGCCAATCCCAATAATTCTCCCAGCGGCCACGGTTTTGAATGCCTCGATAAATCTAATCCGAAAAACCCTCTCTATACGCCGGGTCAGGGTGCCGGAACCATTAACCTTTGTGTTGATCATCAGGGTGGTTACAAATTCTCGGGGTATTTGAGTGCTGACGGGAGTATCAAGGAGCTCAGCGATAAAGACCGCGAGACTCTTAACTCTCTTCGGAACACCGTAAATCAAGAGAGTCAGCTTACCGAAGTGAACCTTGACGTTGGTAAATACATGGTGAAGGTTTCTTCACCGGGGCCTTCTTCGGACGCGCTTATCACCGGTGTGCCGCTGGGGGCAATGTATCAGACCCTTACCATGCTCTCTATCACAATGGGTATTGGCTCGGTTGCTGTGATGATCGGTACCGGGTTTTTGGGTTCGTTCGTAATTCGCAGAACGATGAAGTCCCTAGAGCGTGTCTCCGGTGTGGCGACTGAGGTGGCGCGCCTCAATCTGGAATCTGACACTATTGCTCCCGAAGTGCGTGTGACCCCCAAGGATGCGAATCCCCGCACCGAAGTGGGGTCTGTGGGGTATGCGCTCAATCAGCTTCTTGATAACGTGAGTTCGGCTCTTGACGTGCGTGAACGTACCGAAAAGCAGATACGTGCCTTCATTGCGGATGCATCCCACGAGTTGCGTACCCCGCTGGCCGCCATTAAGGGCTACTCCGATATGCTGCGGTGGACGGAACCTCTCGCCGATGGTGGGCAGTCCTCGCTTGCACGCATCGATTCGCAGACTGAACGAATGTCGCGTCTTGTGGAAGATCTGCTGTTGCTGGCGCGCTTGGACGAAGGGCGTGAACCGAAGTTTGAGAACATCGACTTAACCGAGCTGCTTGTCGAGAGTGTTTCGGATATGCAGGCGGCGGCGCGCGACCATATCTGGCGCATGGATGTGCCGGATGAGCCGGTTGAGATGATCGCGGACCGCTCGCAGATTCAGCAGGTTATTTTGAATCTGCTTTCTAATGCGCGCAAACATACGGACGAGGGTACGACCGTTATTGCCGGGCTGCGGGTATCTGCGGATCGGCGTGAAGCGCTTATGACCATTGTGGATAACGGTCCCGGAATTGACCCAGAGTTTGCGCCCAAGATTTTTGACCGATTCGCGCGGGCAGACAAGGCGCGTTCGGGCTCTGACGGGACGACCGGCCTCGGGTTGGCAATCGTGCAGGCGATCGTGCAGGCACACGGCGGGCTGATTTCTGTGCGAAGCCGCCCCGGACGAACCGAATTTTCGGTACGTCTTCCGCTTATGCGGCAGGGGGTTTCGGTCTCATAGACCGCTTGGCTCGGGGCTTTCTGGCGAGCAGAGACTTTTCAAACAATATGCACTCAGTGCAAAAATATGTCTGAGCTCACACAAAAAATAGTTGCACTTGGTGCAATATTGCACTTAGTGTAATAACTGTGTGTATTGCCCAAAAGATTGTAGATAAACGCTCCGCGCGTAAAGCCGAGAACCGCATCGCCATTATGGATGCGGCAGAAAAACTCGTGCTCGCAGGCGGCCTTAAAGCGCTCACGGCGGATGCGCTTGCCAAAGAATCCGGTGTATCCAGGCGCACCATTTTCAATCATTTTTCCTCGGTAGAAGCCGCCGTCGTTGAACGCCTGAACGATTACCTACGCCGTATTTTTGAAGTCATCCCCGACTTTTGCACCCCCAGAGGAGCGCATCCCGAGCGGGATATGCTCAACGGCGTGCGTGCAGCATTCACCACCGAACGCCTTGCCGAGCACGTAGAACCCCACGCTCGGCTGCTGTTCGCCCTTCACGACTACGCTCTCGATAATAAGTTCAATGAGTACAGCTCAACCTCCTATTTGAACTCCATTGAGATGGTCATTGACAAGCTATGGCAGGAGCGGCAGGACATACCGCGGATGCGCATCGCAATCTTCGGGAACCTCATTGCTTCCGCTATCTGCGAGGGAATCGCGACCTCCTTCTACGACGCCGAAGGTAACCCACAGCCGCCCGAAAATGCCGAAAAAATGCGGGAAAACATAGAACACTGCCTCGACTACGTCGAAGAGCTAATCGACGGCAAATACACATAGGCGCGGTAAATACGCACACCATACTCAACCGATACAGAGACATTTGAGGAGAACCATAGTGGCTAAGTGGCTATATTCCATAGGTAGCTTTGCCGCACGCAGGGCGTGGGCGGTTATTGCTATCTGGGTGCTTGTTATTGCCGGTGTTGCCGGTAGCTATAGCGCATTCCACGGGCAGCTGAAGACCACCTTCACGATGCCCGGAACCGAAACCCAGCGTCTTACCGACGAACTCTCTGCTCGGTATCCCGATGCTAACCGCGGTAACGGGCAGATTGTTGTAAAGACAGATAACGGATCCGCAATCACCGAGGAACAGAAACAGGCCTTCATAACCACGCTGAACAGCCTCAAGGATGAGAACTCGGCTGTTGACGCCGTCAGCGATCCTTTTGCCACCGAACAGCAGATAGCCGACGGTAAAAAACAGCTTGACGAGAGCAAACCTCAGCTAGATGCCGCACCGCAGCGCATCGAGGACGGCAAGAAACAGCTCGAAGAAGCCGGTAAGCAGCTTAAAGACGGTAAAGAGCAGCTGGATGCTGCACAAAAACAACTCGACGAAGCCCGCGAACAAGCCAAAGCGGCTGGCGCTCTAGAGTCTATGCGCGAACAGCTCGGCTCCCAACAGGGGCAGTTGGACGAGCAACGCGCCAAGTTGGAAGAGTCTCAGAAAGAATATGACGCTAAGTCTGCTGAACTTGCCGATGCTGAGAAAAAACTCCCCGAACAACAGTCGGAATACGCCCGCAAATCTGCGCTTTTGGAGCTGACAAGCGACTATCGAACGGTCTCTGAAGATAACTCGACCGCAATCGCCGGGGTTTTCTTCAAGACAAAGAGTGCAGAAACCCCTCAGGCTGATAAAGAAAAGCTCATGGAACACTTCAAGAGTGCCGATCTGAAGGGTTTGAAGGTCTATTTTGACCAGAATATCGCCGAATCTCCCAATGTGGGTATGGGTATTGGCGAGGTTATCGGTATTGTGGTGGCACTCATTACGCTTATCGTTATGCTCGGTACTCTTATTGCCGCCGGGCTGCCTATCATCATGGCGCTTGTGGGCGTGGTGATAGGTATTCTGGGAACCCTGTCGTTCTCATCCCTTATCGATATGAGCTCAACCACCTATATGCTGGGCATGATGCTTGGTCTTGCGGTGGGCATCGACTATTCACTGTTCATTCTCAACAGGCACCGGTCTAACCTGATGGACGGTATGCCGCTGCGAAAATCTATCGCGGTCGCTAACGGCACCAGCGGTAACGCGGTTCTGTTCGCCGGAACAACTGTGATTATCGCCCTGCTTGCCCTGAACGTGACAGGTATTCCCTTCCTGGGATACATGGGCGACGCTGCGGCATTGTGCGTCTTCGTGGCCGTGTTGATTTCGGTAACCCTGACCCCCGCGATGCTTTCGCTGATCGGCCGTAAGGTCATGTCGAAGAAAACGTGGGCATCTATCGATACTCCCGAGAAGATCGCAGCGCATCACGCCGAGCAGGAAAAACGTGAGGCTACCCCGCACGGTTGGCTGAAAATTGTGCTCGCCAAACCTGTGGTGACCATCCTGCTCTGCGTGGTGGCGTTGGGTGCTATTGCCATTCCGATGGGTCAGATGCGCATGGGTCTTCCCTCGGCAGAAAGCTCGCAGGTGGAAAGCACCGAGTACCAGGCCTACCAAATTGTTAAAGACAAGTTTGGTGAAGGCATGAGCGGTCCTGTGGTTGCAGTGGCACACACCCCTGCAGGCATGAGCGATGCGCAGGCCGAGCAGGCACAGCTCGATATCGCCCATGCGGTTGAGGCGAAAGACCCCGACAACGTAAAAACCGTAGTTCCCATCGGACAAACTGATGATCACACCCTGCAGATTTTCCAGGTTATCCCCAAACACGGGCCTAGCTCGGTTGAAACCGTGAACCTGGTTGAGAAGCTGCGGCAGGTTGATGTTAACGTGCAGGGTACCGATGTGCGCCTGGGCGTGACCGGTCTGACCGGCGGCAATATCGACGTCTCCAATACGCTGGCGCAGA
The DNA here is from genome assembly GCF_001811455.1 of Rothia sp. HMSC065G12. Lineage (NCBI taxonomy): Bacteria > Bacillati > Actinomycetota > Actinomycetes > Micrococcales > Micrococcaceae > Rothia > Rothia sp. HMSC065G12. The sequence continues at coordinate 111,572 of NZ_KV804796.1, read as the reverse complement.
AACTGCCACTGTATTTGGCGGTCGTCATGGGTCTGTCGTTTATCGTGCTGATTCTGGTGTTCCGTTCAATTCTGGTGCCGCTGGTTGCTTCGGTCGGGTTCCTCTTCTCGATTTTGGCCAGCTTTGGTGCCGTGGTTGCGGTCTACCAGATGGGCTTCATGGGTACCATCTTCGGGGTGCACGATCCCGGTCCGATCCTGGCGTTCCTGCCCACCCTGATGATTGGTATTCTCTTCGGCCTGGCGATGGACTATCAGGTGTTCCTGGTCTCCGGCATGCGCGAAGCATATGTGCACGGTAAGGATGCGAAAACCGCCGTCGTCGCCGGGTACAACCATGCGGTGCGTGTGGTGGTTGCCGCGATGATCATCATGATCTCGGTGTTCGGCGGGTTTATCTTCGCCGAATCCGCAATGATTCGCCCCATCGGCTTCGGATTGGCTTTCGGCGTGTTGGTTGATGCCTTCGTGGTTCGCATGACTATCACCCCCGCAGTTTTGACCCTGCTGGGTGATAAAGCATGGTGGATGCCGAAGTGGCTCGATAAGCTCGTTCCGAATATGGATGTGGAAGGCGCAACCCTTCTGGAAGAGCTGGAACACAAAGACTTGGATAAATCCGACGGCGGTGATGAGGGGCCTAGCGAATCTGAAGCATCCGATGATTCCGAGCAGAAAGAAACCGAAGCACAGGAACCTGCGGCAGTACAGGAATCTGCGGCGAAAAAAGTGGCCGAGGTTGAGATTCCCTGGGCGAAGAAGAAAACTGAATAACCGCTAATACCGTATACCGCGCGAGCAGGTCGTATTGTGCCGAGCAGGTAGGAAAATCCTATCTTGTCGGAGCAAAAAAGACCTGCTCGCGCTTTTTAGGTAATGAGCGGCAGGCTAAAACACGTTTATTAACGTCTTGGTACCTTCGTGGTCTAAGGTGAAAGTAGGGGATCGCAGCGAGAACACGAGTTCTCACCCCGAGCGCATCGAAGGGGCGCACCGCACGATGGCAGAAAGACGAACGCTCGCCGCATACTTGAACCGCATACCCGCGCCGCTGTTGGTTTTCTTAGGAGGAGGCATAGGCGCCTTCTGCCGCATCCACACACCCGGTGGCGTGCTTGCTGCGAACCTGATCGGATCCTTCACCCTGGGGCTTCTGACCGCGCTGTGGGCATCGCGCGCCCGTATGCACGGCGAAGATGCGGTGCGCCCGTTCCGCTTCCTATTCGGTGCCGGAATGATGGGCGGGTACACCACCTACTCGTCCATCGCGGCGGTGACCTCGCAGGCGGTATTTATTCATTACACGGTGCACGGGTGGTATGTTCTGCTCAGCCTTGCCGTACTCTTTATCGGCGGTTTAGCGGCCGCAGCATTAGGCCTTTTCATGGGCGGAAAAATCGCCGCCCGCTGGGAGGCACGCCATGCCAGCGCTCAAGAGGACTCATCATGTTCTCACTAACGGTCTTTCTGCTCGGCGGTTTAGGGGCAATGACCCGGTATTTTCTCGACGTCAAAATGTCGCCCCGGCTGCGCACCGAACGCTCCATCATCAGCCCCGTATTCGTGATTAACCTGGTGGGGTCATTCCTCTACGGGCTGCTGATTATGCCGGTCGCTAACCCGAATGCGCTCGATATTCACTACGGCGCCTCCGGGTCCGTCATCTTCTGGTGCACCGCCGTCACCACCGGTCTGCTCGGCGGGTTCACCACCTTCTCCACCGCGATGGTCGAAGCGCTGACGGCACGCCGCGAAGGCAAACGGGCCAAGTTCCTGATGCTCTGGCTCGTGCAGGTTATCGGGGCGGTTCTCGCGGCGCTCGCGGGCACGCTCTGCTTCGTCCTGCTGCTGGGGGACGACATAGCCCCCATCATCCCCATCGATATTTTCTTCTAACCCGGCTAGGTAGGGTCTACAGGGTGCATCCGTGTGGGGTGCAGCACAGGTGAGGGGCGCATTCGGCGGCGTATGAAGCTCCGGTTCTTTGATGTTGCCCCAATAGCTTTACACTGGTGCTAGGCGAGTTTTTACCACTCACGGCTTGCCTATAGACGCTGTACATTATTGACGAGGAATGTGGATGAGGAAACTACTATCGGAGCAGATGGGGACGGTTAGTCTTGAAATCATCTGCGCTACCCTCGCTCTTTTTGCCCTTGGTTTTCTTCTGATGAGAACGCGCGCTCGCCGCGCGGGATCGTCGCTGACAGTCCGGCACTATATCATCACCGGCATATTTTCACTGTTCTTGGCGGTGGTTTTGGTTCTGACCCTCACCCCCATAGGGGTGGGTGATGGAAAATGCCACTCAGAGCTATACTATCCACGCCTCTATGCTGGCTGGAGCTGGATTCAAGCATTCCAGATGCTGCAAACCCCAGGAACCGGCGGCGCAACCTCGCGGGCATTCGCCCAACTCTTCTTTAACATCGGCCTGTTTATTCCTATAGGGCTGTTTACTGCCGGATGCCTGCGCTGGGGTCTGCGTGCCTCAGCCTTGGCAGGTTTCGGGCTGTCTCTCTTCATCGAACTGAGCCAGCTGAGCGGCAACTGGGGCTTGGTGCCCTGCGCATACCGCACTTTCGACGTGGACGATATTATCAACAACACCGCCGGCGCCCTGATCGGTGCGCTCATTGTGCTTGTGTGGCGTCGGATCCGCCGTCGGATGCGCTACCGCCACCTGCCGGATCATATCGGGTAAGAATTAGGCAATAGTCTCGTAAGATTGTGATCTTGATAGTATCAGTGCTCCCTCTCCCTGAATTTGGGGAGAGGGAGCAAATATTTGAAGCTAGAAAAGTTGTATTTTAACGTTTTTCGTAAAAATATAGCTTTGGTTTACATATTGTAGTACTGTAAAGGTATGAAAATACTGAATTTTCGTGTGATCAACCATAGAAGTCTGAGAGATGATACTGCACTTGAGCTGGTCTCACCCAAGCTCAAAACTCATAAGCCGGGTGCTGGCAAAACCTGGGATAACTATCTCTACCCCGTTGCTGGTATTTTCGGTGCGAATGCATCTGGAAAGTCGAATCTCTTGGACGCACTCAGGTTTTTTGTGACTGCGGTACGTATGTCTGCAGCGGAATGGCAGACCAGCAAGCGGTACCCACATTTCCCGTTTAAGCTTAGCGCCGGTTCCCGTGATGCTGAATCTTCATATGAGCTTGATTTTGTACATCAAGGTATAAGGTATCGATACGGTTTTAGCGCACTTGCCAAAGGTATTACTGAAGAATATCTGGAGTATATTCCCAGTCGCCGTAGTGCTCCTTGGACTGTAATTTTTGAGCGTAACAGCACCGAGACTGTCTTTAAGGACCCATCCCTTGCGCTGGATCCTGCTCCTCGTGAGCTCGTGCTTTCGCGTGCCTTGACCCTTGATCGTCAAGATGTTTTGGGAAAAATAGCTACCGCGATTACTGAAGATATTGATTTCATACGTCATGGCAGTCCATTTCAGGCACAGCGCGTTAACGCTATCACTGAGGCTCTTGCAGATGGAACGCTCAAAATCTCCGAAGTTACTCAAATACTCCAAATTGCAGATATTGGTATTTCGCGTATTGGGCTTTTAGAATCCGAACGGGAAATTGACGCTGTTCTATTTAGCCAAGGTATTCAGTCCATTATGCAGGCTATAACTTCTGAGGACTCGGAGAGTAACCTTGGCGATATTCTGGCCTCTAGCGATGATCCTGAAGAAATGCAGGAGAAAGTCGCTAAACTTGTGGAGCGCCGCCTTGAACTTTTCCATGATGCAGATGATGTTGATGCTCCAGCCCTTACCCTTGATGAGGAAAGCGACGGTACTTTGGCATGGCTTGCTATTTCAGTAGCTATGCTTTCTGCTTTGCGTCGCGGTACCGTCGTCTGTGGCGATGAGCTTGATTCAAGCTTACATCCGTATCTTGTCCAAGTGCTTGTATCGCTTTTCACGAACCCAAATATTAACGTGAATGGTGCTCAGCTTATTTTTACGACTCATGATGCTACTCTTCTTGGTGAGTTTGAGCAGCTTGGTCTTGATGCCAAAAATATTTGGTTTACTGAGAAGGGTAAAGACGGCTCTACTCACTTATATTCTCTTGTTGATTTCCCGCACCCCAAGGATGCTAATTTTGAGAAGCGGTATCTTGCTGGTAGGTATGGTGCAGTTCCTAGGACGGCACCAAGCGTGTTTTCCGCGCTCGTTGATACTGCGGATGAGCCGAAGGGTGTGCAGTAAATGTCTTCACGTAAGAGACGATTTAATGGCAAAAGACTCAATAAGCCGGGTGGTGAGTATCGTCATATCCTAATTTGTACTGAGGGTGAAGTTACCGAGGTTCAATATTTTCAACAACTTGTACAAAAGCTTGGTATCCCGGGTGTTGTGGTAGAAGGCCCAAATGGGACCGATCCTATGAACGTTTTTCTTAAATGTCGTCGGATTGCTGAGAGGGACAACAAGAAGGGTAAGAAATATTCGGAAATTTACTGTGTGGTCGATGTTGATGACTCTAGTCGACGGAATAACCTTGAGCAGGCAATCCGGACGGCTTCATCTGCTCAGGTAGCGGGTGTTCCGATTTGTATGGTGGTAACGAACCTCAAATTTGAGGTATGGCTTCTGTGGCATTTTGGGGAAGATCCTGCGAAGGGTTCTAGCTTCGACTCTGTGAAGATCGACGAAAAAATTAAAGATCTCCCCGAAGGTGCTATGAAAAAGCGAAAGCATATAGGTGAAGCATTCCCCTTTGAGAACTATCAGAAGGCGAGTGAACGCGCCTATAAGCGTGACCCCAACCTAGACTTTAACCGCGTGGGAGAATTCCCTTCAAGCGCCGTTCCCCTGCTGATTGAGAGAATCACGGGTAGCCGCCCTTAAAACTATCCCGCGAGCAGATAGGATTCCGATCCGACGAAAAGATAACGTTTCGTTATCTTTTCGTCGGAATCCTATCTGCTCGCGGTTTTATACCCCTTGAGGCTGAGAAGCTACTGCTGATAGGTTCGCTTCTCGATAATCGGGATGGAACCGGTAGCGGTGTAGGTCGCCGCAGCCCTCGCCGCCGTCGCTTGGGTGTCTTCGCCTTGTGGAATCACCTCGGCACTGGGTGCGCGGTACAGGTGGCTATTTGCCCAATACGCGAACCCTAAAAGCGCGATGGCGCATGCCGACGAGATGACAACCCAGAGAGTGAACTCACTCTCGTAATAGAGTTTGAAGAATGCTCCTCCCATAAAACCGCCCACAAGCGGGGCAAAGACGGGAACCCACGAATAGAACCAGCGTGAGGTTCCTTTATTGTGAATGGGCAGCAGAGCGTGCATGATGCGCGGCCCCAGATCGCGCGCTGGGTTTAGGGCGTAACCGGTCTGCCCGCCTAGCCCGACCACGAGCACCGCCACCATGAAGCCGAAGGCGAGGGGTTTGAGCACATCGTTGAGGTTCAGGGAGAGTTCCACGCCGCTGGTGGTAATTGTGGGCTTGAAGTTCACGCCGGTGTACAGCGCCGAGAAGACGAGCATGAAAGTACCGATAATTTCGGAAAGCGCGTTCGTGAAATAGTTGTGAATGGCGGGAACTGTGGAGAATACGCCGAGCTTAATTTTCTGATCGGCGGTGGCCTTCCAATGCGGCAGGTAGTTCAGGTACACCAGCCCCGCGCCAGCCATGGCTCCAAGAAGCTGGGCGATCACATACCCGGGGACCTTAGCCCAATCAAATTCGCCAAAAGCCGCCAACCCTACAGAGACCGCGGGGTTCAGGTGCCCGCCGGAATACGGGTGTGAGGCGTAGACGCCGAAGGCTACGGCAAAACCCCAGCCGAAGGCGATAGTGAAGAAGTTGTCGCCGTGCCCTTTGGAGCGTCGCAGCTCGACGGTGGCGATGGCGCCGCATCCGATAGTGCACATGATGAGTGTACCTAGGAATTCGGCGAGGTAGGGGCTGATGGTGTGCACGGAACCCTCCGCTTGTGTTTATGTTGGAATATTTGGTTTTATATGTGTTTCTATAAGACGTGATGAAGCTCGAAATAGCAATACTTTGGGATAAAGTAACCCAAAGACATAAGCGGTATTCGTGGGTTTATGTGGAAAAGTGGGGCGTACATCACGTGTGACAGTCCAGGGTTTGGAGGCGAATCACGCGTGTTTAAGCGGCACGGATGTTGATGCGGATATGCTTGCCGATGCGGCGCTGGCTATAAGGGGTGGCTTAACCCGAGCATCAGGGGAAACTTGCTTGAGAGTGCCGGGGCAGTTCATTACGGTGGCGTTGAAGGAGTATATGCAGATTGGAGTATTTACCATGAGTCAGCGACTTCCGGCAGAAGAACTACAGGGCATTCCCGGCGGTACTCTCATCACCGAAACCCCCGAAGAAGGGCGGCAGTTGGCGATGCTTATCGCGCGGCATACCATCCACCAGATTCAACCTAACCCGGATGCTCTCAAAGCGGGACGCCCGGAATACGCGGTAGACCCGGACTCGCTGACGGCTGCGGCGCAGGTGGTAGCCATCGAGTTCCAGACCATCGCGGCAGCCAACAACTACTGGCGGTAACCCTCACCTGGATTTACCCGATAAAAAGTGCCTTTATGTGAATAAAGCGGGTTTTTAACGCTTTATTCACATAAAGGTACTTTTTATGCGGGATGCTAGAGAATAGAAAATAAGGATGCACGGCACATGGGACCCTCTTCCATATTCGCGTCCTGACTAGCTATAAAAATCAGGAGAAACAGGTGAGCGCCACATATACCGCACGTCGGATCGTCTGGTCGAGCAAATCCCTAATACCCATGGCGCTCGCCATGATTGCCGCCGGATTTGATTTCTATGTGCCGGTCAGCGCGTTCTTCCTGGAAAGCCGTGGGTTATCGCTCACCGATATTTTCATGCTGGAAAGTGTTTTGGTCGTTAGTATTTTGGTGGCTGAAATTCCTGCCGGGGTTATTGGCGACCGTTTCGACCGCCGGAGACTCGTAGGTGCCGGTTTTGTGTTCAACGCGATTGCTGAGATTCTTTTTGCCACTGGCACAAATTTCTCCATTTATGCTCTTTCATTTGTGATGAGTGGGCTGAGTATTGCCATGCTTACGGGGGTGCAAGACGCCTATATTTATGATTCCCTTGGCGATGATGCTGATGCGAAAGCGGTTGGCGCGTGGGGGCATCTTAGCGCCCTGATGCTCACCGCGGGGGTAACAGGGGCCGTAGTGGGTTCTGCGTTGGGGTCCGTCGATATTTCACTGCCCGCTCTGTTATCGGCGGCAATGGCCGTAGTTGCGGCAGTTTGTGTGGCGTTTTTGCCGAAGCAGAATCCGAAAACTCACGATAAATACCCTGAAACTTCGTGGGTTTCGCTAAAAATAGGTGTGAAACTACTTTTTACCTCGCCGCTTCTGCTGTACGTTGCGGTAGGTTCGAGCGCATCCTTTGCACTTTTCAACGCGGTGTACACGCTGAACCAGCCGCTTTTTGCCGCACAAGATGTTCCTATTGCAACATGGGGCGTGATCGCTGGTGCCGGTCAGCTCCTTGCGGCAGGGTATAACTATGCGGCAGGGCGTATCGAGAAGCGGGTGGGGCGCAAAACCGCGCTTCTGCTGGCCATGGGGTATGGTGCCGCGGGCTTCTGCCTGATGGCGGTGCCGCATGTCCTTGCCGTAGTATCGGGGTTCTTACTCGTGGTGGTGGGTATTCACGCGCGCGGGCCGATCACCTCTGCTGTAACCAATAAACTGATTCCTGCACATCGCCGCGCCACAGTGCTGAACGTGGCAAGCTCTGTCGGGAGCCTCGTGGGTATTGTGGTGAACCCGCTCGTAGGTCTGGGCGCGGAAACGAGCACGCGCCTCACCGTGCTGGCGATCGGCGGGGTGTTGCTGGCACTAACCCTCACCTGGATTCCAATTGCTAATCGTTACTTAGAAACAGATAAGGATGCTGACATGACGGAAGCTCCCGTTTCGTAGGCTATTGCGCAATAACTCGCCGGTTAGAAAGTCTGCGTGAGGTACACTCACCTGGGACATTTTCATAAAATGATTTTTATAATTCATGTTATGAAAACGTCTGCTCCCACATTGCTGCCCCTGCTGCGCAGTAACCTGCAAGGTGAGGTAACTGCGCTTCTTTTTCTGCATCCCGAACGGCAGTACACGGTTTCCGAAATTGCGGCTCTTACGAATGCATCGCAGGCTACCGTCTCGCGGGAACTGAGCCGACTTGAGAATGCAGGGCTATTAGAGTCTCGCCAGGTTGGCAAAAGTCGCCTCGTCAATGCGCTTGTGCATACCCCAGTTGGGCAAGCGTTGCAGCAGCTTATGTATGTTACCTACGGTCCCGTCCCGGCGCTTCGTGAGGCTTTAGCACAGGTTCCGCGTCTTGAAGCTGCGGCAATTTACGGTTCATGGGCCAAGCGCCGCAGTGGAGAGCCCGGGCAAGTTCCCCACGACCTTGATGTGCTCGCTATCGGCACTCCATCACGGCACGCTCTTTACGAGGCTATTGATGATGTTGAGCAGCGTCTTGGCCTAGAAATCAACGTCAAAAAACTCTCTCGTGAAGGCTGGAATTCGGATGATCCTTTCGTAAAAACCGTGCGTTCGCGCCCCATAACCCCGATTTTTGGCGATTTAGGAGATAACGATGCCTGAAAGTCCGAAACCGGCTAAACCATAACGGGGATATATGTATTTGGCGAGGTATTATGCATGCGGCGAAATAACCAGCGAAATACGCAATAACTAGCGGGATAGAAAAGCGGGGGAAGGAGGGGGACCTACTGCGAGGCCCACCTCAGGATTGCCTCAAAGAAGCGCTCGCATTCGCGAAGCTGTTCCAGCTCAATCCATTCATTGGCGGAGTGCGCTTGGGCGATATCGCCGGGGCCGCATACCACGCTCTCAACGCCCGCGCGCTGGAACTGCCCCGCCTCCGTACCGTAGGTGACCTTTTCGGGCGCCTCGTTCGTGCCCAAAAGGTCGTTCATGAGGGTTATGATGGGGGCGTCGTCTGCCGTTCCCAGGCCGGGCACGGCGGCAAGAAGCTCATGTTTGATCTGAACACGCTCCTGCAAAACCCCCGAATGCGCGCCGGAAAGTTCTTCTGCCTTCTGAGCGCGCGCCTTCAGATTCGGCAGGATCTTGTCGAAAAGCTCATCCTCAATCAACTCCACCACAGACTCGGTGGTCATTGAGGGCAGCGTGCGCAGATCGTACTCAAGCTCGGCGTATTCGGCCACAATATTGTATTGCAGCCCGCCGCGCACAAAATTCACGCCGCCGGTCGCATAGGGAACCATGAACGCATCGTCAAAAGGCCCCTCAGACTGCCACGTGTCGGCAAGGCGTGAGAAGAAAGTAATGAACTCGCCAGCGGCATTGACCGCACTCACGCCGTGCGGCGCCAACGATGCATGCTTCGCCGTGCCGGTGATCTCCACGCGCCCACGATGCGCCCCCTTGTGCGCAGAAATCACGCGCATACTCGACGGCTCACCCACGATCGCGAACTGAGGTCTGATATTGCGGTTCACAACATCTTCAAGCATGGTGGGGGCGCCCACGCACCCGATTTCCTCGTCGTAGGAGAACGCGAAATGCAGCGGAACCCTCAGCTGCGCTCGCGCGGCCTGCGGCAAAAGCCACAGTGCCACGCCCAGGAAGCCTTTCATATCGCATACGCCACGCCCGTAGGCGCGCGAACCCTCAACCCGCAGCATGAACGGATCGGAATCCCAAGTTTGCCCTTCGACCGGAACCACATCGGTGTGGCCGGAAATCACGATGCCGCCCTCGGTTGAGCCATCAGCTGCGGGCACGGTAACCCACAGGTTCGCGCGAGTCTGATCCGCGTTATAGGTGCGCTGCCCGGTGTACCCGTAGCGCGCGAATTCCGCCTCGATAAGTTCGATAACGCCCAGATTTGAGGTGCCCGAGATACTGGGAATGGCAACTAGGCGGCGCATCCACTCCAAGGACTGAGGCTCTACGGGGATGTCTGATGTTGTGCCGCCGGCGTGCGCTGCGCTCTGGGCTGGGTCCTCGGTGCTCACGGATTCTCCTTCGATGCTGTGGCTCTGTGTGGGTTTATGTGGCTTACGTTCTCTTAATACCTTAGCGCGTCTGCCGCCTCTATGGACCTGTGAATTGGCTTTCATGCATAGTAAAAAGGCTCTTGGGAGTGAATTAAAGCGGGTTTTCTAGCGCTTTAATTCAATCCCAAAAGCCTTAATGCAGCCATATGATGCAGTCGGCGGCAGGCTAGATGGCGTAGTCTACGTTGGAATGCTTGCCGAGCGCGTGGAAAGAACGCGAATGATAAACCAGGGGAGTGCCGCCCAAATCGTGACGAATAAACTCCTCAACCCTGGCGGTGAATACGAGAGCGGGGCCAGCCTCCACACGGCTGAGCGGGGTGGCACGCAGCACGCGCCGCACCCCATGCACGAGCGGCTCGCCGCTGGAGAGGAACTCCCATGAAGACTTATCCGCAAAACGGGGGTAGCCGTGGGTGGCAAAATTCTTGGCGAGCTGCACATTCTCGGCGTCAAGCATATGGATGAGGAATGAGGGAGCGGCCGCGATCTTACCGGCAGATCCGCTGTCTGCCTTGAGGGAGAACGCTACAATCGCGGGTTCGGCGGCGACCGAGGTGAGTGAGGATGCGGTAAAACCCGCGGGCTCGCCAGCATCATCGGTGGCGGTAATAACGGCAACTCCGGCAGGATGATGCCCGAATGCTTGCTTGAAAAGCTCTGATGTTTCTGATTCTAGAGGCTCAGCCATAGTTAAGACCTTTCTCATACTGCATCGCCAGTGAATGTGGGGCAAACTATCTTTAGAGTAAAACGCCGCCGCCCCCAGCACACGTTTATTGCTCAATATTTCTCTGACAGGGCTTTTATGACGGGCACCAAGCAACATTACGTAATAAAACCTGGAACTTTGGGTGGTTCCTGTGCCTAAATCTTTTCATTCGTAACAAGCCGGTTGTGCACTCAAGCGCTTTAATACCCCGTCCCGTTCCGCCAAAAACAGCCTGCAGAAGCCTAAAATTGTGTGATTCGCCCAATAGATACGCCGGAAGAAATTGTTCTGAGCAGTATTACCACTAGAATTGAGAAAGATGCGAATGGCAGAAGCTGGAGCTATATAAAAAGCATCAAATATCACCGAAATACACCGATGGGGAAGAATATATGACTTGGTTTAGTCTAATCCCGGCAACACTATTCGCTGTTGCCTGCGTATTTGTGCCTGGCTATGCGGTGGGTTGGGCTTTGAAAGTACCTCAACGTTTTCGCGTTGGATTTGCTCCGCTTCTTTCTATAGCGGTGATTAGCCTTGCCGCAATTGTGACGGGCAAAGTTGGTATACATTGGGGTGTAATCCCTCTCCTCGTCTTTATGGTTGTTCTGGTGGGCATCTTATGGGGAGCATATTATTTACTTGGAAAGCGATTAGAAGTTCCGCAACCCTTCTCCCTCAAAGGTGTATCTTTAGGCTGGCCCTTAGCAGGGGCTATAGTAGGCGGAGCTCTGTTGTCACACACTACCCGAGATATGGTGTATGGTCCGGAGGCATTTTCCCAGAGCCTTGACAACTCATTCCATCTTAATGCTATTCAATGGATCGAGGATCATGGCGATGCTTCAAGTTTGACGCTTGGTGCTTTAGCCGATACTCATCATTCTCCTGTTTTCTACCCAGCTGGGTGGCATGATCTTGTATACCTGGTGTACAGCAGCTGTGGGGTAAGTATTCCAACAGCAACTATTGTGACTATCTTGGTTACGGTTGGGTTTATCTGGAGCTTTTCTTTTATCGCACTTGCTTTAAGCATTCCGAAAGTATCGCGGCTTCAGGCATTAGCAATTCCGGCTGTTACGTGTGGTTTTTTCGCGTATCCTGGGTTATTGCTGCGCTGGGGAGTTCTTTATCCAAACCTTATTGGGTATGCGGTTATGCCTGCTGCAATTGCCCTCATAATTTTGACCGTGCGCGCTGTTGTTAAAGGTCGGTATCAGAGGCTCTGGACTTTAATTCCTACACTACTCTTAGGTTTGATAGGTTGTGCTTTGGCGCATCCAAACGCTCTTGTGAGTGTTGCTGTGTTCGTGGTTCCTTTCTTGCTTGCCATGATTGGAAAGGTTGTGCGTACCTACCGCAAATCCCGACAAACAGCTATTGCAGGCGGGATAATACTTGCAGCTTTAGCTACTTGTGTAGCAGTTTGGTATATGATTCGCCCCGGCGAGTTCGCTAGTAATACCTGGACTTCCGCGATGTCTGAGGGTGAGGCAGTTTATCAGTTCTTATTCTTTGGGCTGGAGAATGCAAACCAGTTAGGCGATAAGTTTGAGCCTAGCTACATTATGGCGTTTTTGACCCTCTGGGGAGCAGGATATCTTATCTATAAACACAGGAATTTATGGATTATCACAAGTTGGATACTTATAGGGTATTTATGGGTAATTTCTGCAAGCGTTGAACGAGGTCCATTCCGTATGCTCATGGTTAGCCCGTGGTATACCGATCACTTCCGGTTGGCGACTCTTGTAGTCCTTCCAGGTGTCATCCTTTCAGGTATAGGCCTTGGCGCTATTGTTCAGAGTGTACTTAAATTTGTTTTGGCTCGTTTGCCTCGTGTGAACGATACACGTTATCCACAGGTATTACTTGTTGCGAGCGCCGTGATTGTGTTGGTAGGGGCAGGTTTTACTTCACGTACTCAGGCGGTACATGACGCCACACTTGCGGTATCAAAGGAATACCGGATAGAGCCTTCGTCAGTCGTAGTGTCTTCTGATGAAATGAATGTTATTGAGCATATTCCAGACTACGTGCCTCAAGGGGATATTATTGCTAATAACCCGTGGGATGGCAGCCCATATATATATTCGCTGGTGCATCGTAACTTGACGGGATACCATTTCGATTTCAAGACAGACGAAAAGTATCGCCCAATCTATAAGCACCTGAAAGATGCTAAAACTGATCCTGAAGTCTGCAAAGTGGTTAATGAAAATAACGTGCACTGGTACGTCCACTTCAAGAACCCGCTAAATTTCGGTCCAGATGCTCAGAATCTTTACGATGGTATGTCTGATGCCGTTGAAAATGGTGTTCTTACCCCTGTGTATACATCAGGTGAGATGGGGCTATATCGTATCTCTGCATGCGACTCCTGAGCATCTTCATAAGGGTTTGTGCTTGAAGGTAACTCATGCGTGTGGGTAAGAATCTCAATAAGTGGTAAAAAGCGTATAGTTCTGACTGATAGACTGAGTACAGTCATAACACGTGTATTCCAGTATCACCGAGAGGAATCCCCTACGCATGAGTTCAGAGAGTTCGCAGCCGGTGCCGCGCACACTCGTTATTATGCCTGCGTGGAATGAGGAAGAGGTTATCGGTAACACTATCACTGAGCTCTTACAGAGGGTCCCCGAGGTAGATCTGGTTGTGGTGAACGACGGTTCCACGGATCATACCTCAGAAATCGCCCGCAGAGCCGGTGCTTTTGTGATCGATCTGCCCTACAACATGGGGGTAGGGGCGGCAATGCGCACCGGGTATAAATATGCTCGCCGAGCCGACTACGATTATGCGATGCAGGTGGATTCCGACGGTCAGCATGATCCTGCGTGCATTCCAGATTTGATTGCGCACGCGCAGGACTGCGATATTGTTATTGGCTCCCGATTTGCGGGCTCGGGCGAATACAACGTATCTGGCCCTCGAAAATGGGCGATGAACCTGCTTTCACACCTTTTCACCCGCGCTGCGAAAACCCCTTTCACCGATGTGACGAGCGGCTTCAAAATCGCCAACCGCAGAGGTATCAGGTTTTACTGTAAATTCCTGCCCGCTGAGTATTTAGGCGATACCATCGACGTTACCGCTATGGCTATTCGACAGGGTCTGCGTGTGAAGCAGACCCCCGTGAGAATGCGCGAGCGTCAAGGCGGAACCCCTTCCTCCGGTCCGGTGAAATCGGCGGTTTATCTTGTTCGTTCACTTTTTGCCTACTGGATTTCGATGAACCGTAAAAAGACTGATAGGAAGGATCAGCATGAGCGCTAGTATATTCTTCCTTATCGTTGCGCTGTGTATTTGTACGCTCGTTATTATTCAGGTGCGCAACCTGAAGATGAAAGAAAAATACGCGGCCCTGTGGCTGGGCGTCGGTGCCGCCATTATTGTGCTGGGAATATTCCCCGGTCTGCTGGACGGTATTACCGAATTTGTGGGTTTAACGCTGCCGGTTAACCTGCTTTTCCTGCTCTCTATCGTGCTGTTGATGTCCGTATGCCTGCACCTCACCTTAGAGGTCTCCAGGCTTTCGGAGAAGACGCGCATCCTTGCCGAAGAAGTGGCTATCTTGCGGGCGCTTCACGAGCAGCCCGGTGGTGCGCCAGCGCATCGCACCCCGCAAGATCCCGATCAAGACCCCCAAGACTCAACCTCTGGAGCTGAACACGATGACCGTTGATATCCTCTTCCCCTACTACGGCGATGTTTCAATGATGAAGCAGGCTGTGCTCTCTATCGTGCGGCAGACCAACCCCGACTGGCGCCTGATTGTAGTGGATGACGGCTACCCGGACGAGTCTATCCCCGGCTGGTTTGCCTCGCTGAACGATGAGCGCATCACCTATATGCGCAACGAAACGAACCTGGGCGCAAACGCCAACTACCGTAAGTGTCTGACCTTCGTAGAGAACGACCTCGTAACCGTTATGGGCGCGGATGATGTGATGCTCCCCAACTATGTGCAGTGGCTGGTAGATTCCGCCGCCGCCCACCCAGAAGCCAGTATTTTCCAGCCCGGTGTGGTGGTTATTGACGAGAATAATGCGCTGTCTAATACTCTTGTGGAGCGCACGAAAGAACACTACCGTCCTGCGGCAGAGGCGGTTCTTCAGGGTGAAGAGCTCGCGGTTTCTCTGCTGCGCGGTGCCTGGTTCTATTTCCCCTCGCTCGGTTGGCGTGCTGAGGCTATTGTAGATACCGGATTCCGTGAAGGCCTTAACGTTATCCAAGACATGGCGCTTATCCTCGACATTACGATGCGCGGCGGCGCCCTCTACTACGATCCGCAGGTAGCCTTCATGTACCGGCGTCACGGAGGGTCCGACTCGTCATGGCGTGCCCTGGAAGGCACCCGCTTTGAAGAGGAACGCGGCTACTACAAGACGATGGCCGCCGAGATGGACGAGCTCGGGTGGAAGAAGGCAGCGCGGGTGGCGCGCATTCGCTTCTCATCCCGTGCTCACGCGCTGACGCTGCTTCCGAAGGCGGCCATGGCGAAGAAATGGCAGGGCGTGAAAAACCTTGCCGTTCATGTGGTGAAGTAAGGTCCAATGGCTGGCGCGAAGAACACACCCCAGGATGACCCCGCCCCAGAGAACATAACCCCCGAGAATACGGATCAGCAGGGCACAGCCGGCGGGACTATCAGCCGGTATCAATCGATGGCGCTTTTAGCGTCCTCGGTGCTGACGGCGCTGGCGACTTTAGGCACTACCGTTATCGCTAATCATGCGCTCGGCGGTATCCAGATGAAAGAGTTTCTGCTGTTCTGGGGCGCGCTCTTCGCGGTAACCGGTATTATTACGGGCATTCAGCCGGAAGTAACCCGCGCGGTTGGCGCAGCACGGCGTGACGGCGTATACCGGGTGCGCGTGATATATGTTGCCGGTGCTTTCGGTCTGTTAGCGGGGCTTCTCGTGGTGCTCACCTCCCCGCTGTGGGCGCATGATCAAATTCCTACAAATACCCCGTGGGCGGTAGGATCCATTGCCGCAGGTGTAGCCTTTTACGCATTGCAGGCAACCATGAGCGGTGCCAGTGCTGGGCGTGACAGCTGGTATCTCTTCGCCGGGATCGGCGCCCTAGAATCGGCGGGTCGTCTCGTGCTGATGATCGCCGCAGCATTCGCGGTTCCCACGCTCACGGGTCTGGAAGTCGCCACCGTAACCCCTATGGCGTTGTGGATACTTCTTGCCCTCTTTCTTCCCGGCGGGCGCAAAGCCTGGGCGGCACGCGCCGATATTGAGGTCAAACAGCTCAGCATGAACCTGATCTGGTCGTTCCTGTCCTCGGCATCCGCCGCTGTGATTATGATGGGCTTTCCCAATATTTTGGACGGCAGCGAGCCGAACCAGAGTGAACACACCAAACTCGTTATGGGTGCACTCTTTTTGGCGATTTCTATTACGCGCTCGCCGATTATGATTCCCCTGCAGGCGTTTCAGGGGGTGGCTGTTTCGGCGTTCTTGAAGCAGCAGCATCGCCCGTTAGCGGCTTTTCTAAAACCTGCTGTAGCGGTGCTGGGGCTTGGGGCTTTCGGCGCCGGTGCCGCATACCTGGTAGCTCCTATGCTTTTTAGGCTGATTTACCCGCCGGAAGCTAATCAGAATGATGCTTATGCCGAAGTTATCACCGGTACAGTCATGGCGGTATTGGTTTTTGCCTCCGCCGTGCTGGCGCTAATTTCCCTGTCGGGGAATATGGTGTTGGCGATTGGGCGCCATCGTGCGTATGTAACGGGGTGGGCAACCGCCGCCGTGGTAGTTATCGCGGTAGCGTTTTTAGTTCCTCTTCCGGTGGTGGGGCGAGCCCTAGTTGCGCTCTATGCGGGCCCTATCTGCGGGTTCGTGGTGCATCTGGCAGCGATGAGGATTCACGCCCGTTCCGCGCAGGCGCTCAGTGAGGGCGAGGCTTTACGGGAAATGCTGGTTGAGAATACAGCACGAGGTGAAACCCACTAATACGTATAGAAAAGGGGCGGCTAAGATAAGCCGCCCCTTGACGCTTTTATGAGAACTGTATGGGATGCCCCAGAGGATGCGGTATCTGAGCCGCTGCGGGCTCATCCGCCTGTGATGCGGGCGTATCTGATGTACTGTGCGTGGCCGGCGGGGATGATTCCCTGCGTTTGCTGCCCGTCACGATGGGATGCCGTGCCAGGTTCATTGCGGGTTTTTCGATAAACATCCAGGAAAGCCAGGCAACGCCAAAGGTGAGTATCAGATCCAAGAAAATATTGGCCGCTAAGCCCAGGGATACCGACCCGAGCATCACCAGAATTTGCTGTACTGGCCACGCATACACATATACGCCGTAGGAAATGTCATTGGTGCGCGCCCACGAAACGTTGATGGAACATCCTAAACCAATGATTCCGTAGGCGAGAATAAGCTGGGTCCACTGCAAAACATCCGCATACGGCGCCAACCAGGTGAAATATACCCCGGCTGCAACGCACAGAACCGACAGCACCGGGTAAACCCTGATTTTGCGGCTCAGCAGATAGAGCAGGGAACCCGCAAAGAAAAGCGGGTACATACGTGCCGAAGCGTTGAGGTCGCGCGGATGAAGCCCGAATGCCTGACTCATAAAGTCGTACCCCAGATATTGGTTACACAGGTAGTAGCTCAGGCTTATGAGGTATGCCAGCGGAATAAAGATTTTCAGATTCTTGCGAATCAAGGGCAGGTAAAAGAGCGGAAGTAATAGGAGATAGCAGAAGAATTCATATTCTAGGCTCCAGACAGACCCATTCCATGAAGGAAATTCCAGAGGAACGTCAATGGGCCCGCCAAAGAGCGGATACTGAAGCGCCATCAGATCGTAATTGCTGCGAATGTAGTGAAGAGCATCTGCCCAGTCCCACCCCGTTGCGGCGTGCCCCGTTATGACCGAGATCGGGCCGCCAAGAGCAACCACAAAAAGAATAGAAACCCAATAACCGGGAAAAATACGGAGCACACGTTTAACAAGATAAGAACCTGCCCCGCTACGGTAGGCGCTATGCGCAATTAGAAAACCTGAAATACAGAAAAATGCATTAACCGCGTAGTCACCAAATACATAAAAGTTGTGCACAAGAGGATGCTCATCTACTTTGGCACCCATGACAAGGTAGGGTGTATGGGAGAAAATCACGCAAGAAGCGAGAATAAGTCTTAAAAAATTGAGTGAATTGGCACGCTCAAATACCCCTTCATAAAGCGTAGGGTATCTCTGTATATTGTTATGCAGCACGCGGTTGCTCCTGAGTTATTAGACGATCTACCGTGATCATC
Source organism: Rothia sp. HMSC065G12 (assembly GCF_001811455.1). Classification (NCBI taxonomy): domain Bacteria; kingdom Bacillati; phylum Actinomycetota; class Actinomycetes; order Micrococcales; family Micrococcaceae; genus Rothia; species Rothia sp. HMSC065G12. The sequence continues at coordinate 93,475 of NZ_KV804796.1, read as the reverse complement.
AGTGAGTGACACAAACTATCTAAATTCTACCTGAACAGTGTGCTTTAAATGATTTTATTTAACGGTAGAAATTTAACAGTCTTTCTCGGTGAACTCACTTATATATTGAGAGCGAGTTTACGCTTCCACAAATTTCGCAGCGTTGCGTCAATATACTGTGGGTAAACCCCTCATGACGATTTCTCGGGGTAAAACTTATTAGGGCAGAATCCAGCGGCGTACCGGAGGAATGAGCCGCAGCATCCACACAATCGCGGCGGATAAAGCCCACACGAAGAGCGCATAGGGAACTTCCCACTGCACTTTAGTCAGCGAGAAGTTTACCGCCTGTAGAATTTGGATGATAAGAAGATGTACCAGATAAACCCCGAACGTGAGAGCCGCAAGGCGTTTTAGAATATTCTGCACCGTGGGCGATGCTTGACCAATGCGTGAATACTTGCAGAACACCAAGACCGCGCTTGCCCATAAAATTGCTGGAACTGCAAGGTACCCGTGTACCAGAGGCACGAACGTTGGGCGATGCTCAATTAAATAAGCACTGCCGAAGATAAATCCTCCTAATCCCACGATGCCCAACAGATAAATAACGATGCGCCACGCACGAGAAAATTCGGTATTGGCAAGCGCATACCCAAGAAGACAGAACCCAAGATACCCGGTGATGGGTGCAACAAACTCGGGTAGGACGTGAGGGTAGATCAGGTGGATTGCCTGGGTGATAATCGGTAGAAAAAGCCCGAGTGCCGCCATAAGCCAGAAGAATCCGGTGCGTGCCGTGGTAGCTTGTTCCGTCTGAGCACCACGTATGGCGTAAGAGAAAATCGGAAGCACTAAATAGACGCCGACTAAGGCCTCAAGATACCAGAAGGTGGCTGCCTCGCTGCTGGGGGCTACTAATGTTCGCAGAATTTCGTGAACTCCGGGAAACGGAGTAGAACCCGTCCACATATGAACGAAAAGATAGACCTGCGCCCATAAGATTATGGGAATCAGAATTTTGGTAAAACGCTTGCGATAGAACGTTCCTATAGACTCGCGGCGAGTAAAATCCAAGAGATTAATGCCAGTCGCCATAAAGAATAGAGGAACTGCCGCAACCCCGAAGCCAGATAGGATATTTTCAACCCACCACGCCGAAGAGGAAGGATTATCCGGGGTAATAAAACGCACATGCAGGAGTACCACCCACATGATTGCCACCGAATTGATGAGGTCAAGGTACACACGGCGCTGCTTTGAGGATTTTGTTCCCTTAAGGTGAAGGGAATTATCGCGTGTGGAGCCTACCATACCAACCCTTTGTGTTTTATGACTGCTGTTTATGCTTATAGATACGTGACAGTACCAAAATTCATATTCTACATTTTATAAGTACGTTTTATATATATTCCGTATAAAACACGGTAGAGTTTTGGGGAAGTTTTAAGAAGTACTCCCGCTGCTCCAAAAACTCGATTGGTGCGAAGTGTTGTGAGCGCTTGCGTATAGGTGAAACCTTTACGGCATTCACGTAGTGTCTCTCGCGCACCGTCACCGCCGACCATTAGCGCCTGCTGAGCGTTGTTAAGAAACGCAAGAACTCGCGCGACGGTTAGGGCTTTTTGCGCATCGGGCTCACTGCGGCGCTCTCCGAGAGCATCCTCAAAATATGCGATAAGACGGTGTGTTTCTTCTACCGGGGTGATGCGACTCCACGTCAGACTGTCTGGAGTTACGGAGTAGCTGTAGAGAGGATCGTCTATCACTGATACGCTCTGTGCCGCCAAGTAGCACTTGAGGAGAGCGCATTCATCTTCGGCGCGCTCAATATCGGGGTAACGAACATCGTTGAAAAGAGAACGGCGAATGATTTTATCCCAAGCGTAGGGGGAAAGTTCATCTTGCAGAAGCTCGTAAGCTGCTTGTTCACCGGTGCGTATACCCGGTGTACCCTTGAGACGTTTAGTCTTGTGCCCCCGCGTATCTACCATGTTATGAGCACAATTCACTACGTCTGCCCCGGTAAGCTCAGCCTGCTGATGTAGCCGTTCCAAAAAGGTAGGTTCGAGGGCATCATCAGAATCGGGGAAAACTACCCATTCACCTCGTGCATGATCAAGCCCCTGATTACGCATGGCAGAGAGACCTTTGTTTTCGGGGTTGTTGAAGATGTGGATGCGGGTGTCGGGGTTTTTCTTGTGGTAGTCGGTGATGATGTCGGCGGAGTTATCGGGGGATCCGTCGATCATGATGAGCAGTTCAAAGTTGGGGTCTGTTTGGTTTCGGACGGATTGTATGGCGTTGATGACGGTGTTGGCGGTGTTGTAGACCGGCATGATGATGCTGGTACGAGGGGTACGCATAAAATTTTTCCTGGATCGATATAGGGTTAAAGGCCGTAGTTACGTTTGACATAAGCGCCGTAGAGCACGCGGTATAGCTTTGGCGAGAGCTTTAAAAGAGCACCCGCAGCACCCATGAGCGGGCGTGAACGCAGAGTCGCAAAAACCTGACCCCACGAAAGCTGTTTTCGGCATGCGGCGATAACGCCGGGTGCATCCGAACCGCCGGCAAGAAGAGCCTGCTGCGCATTATTGAGGAAGGTGACGCTTGTAGATGCGGCAAAAGCGTTTTTGCCTCGCGGGGTTTTCAGTAAATCTCCGGCGACGCGGCGCATATAGTCGGTGTGGCGAATACTCTCTTCAACGGGTGTGATGCGCCCCCAGGTCAGCCCGCCCTGTTCCATCCTGTAGGTGTAGAGGTGATCGGTGATGCCAACCAGGCGCTTCGCCTTCATGCAGCAGGCGAAGACGACGAGGGCATCTTCGGCGCGATGAATGTCTTCGGCGAACCGTACCCCATCAAATAGCTGGGCACGGAAGATTTTATCGCACATGAACCCGGTGTAGCGGTCTTCCAAAAACTCGATGGCAATATCTTCGCCTTCGTGCACTCCGGGGGTAACTTTTGCCCGGCGCACTTCGGTACCGTCGCTGTGTCTGATGGTATGCCCGCATACGGCGATGTCGGCATCGTGAGTGTGCGCCGCCTCGTGAAGTTTTTCGAGGAATTCGGGGTGATATTCGTCGTCTGAGTCGATGAAGGTGATCCAGTCGCCGCGGGCGGCGTCAAGGCCTTGGTTGCGTACGGCGGAGACGCCTTGGTTTTCGGGGTTGTTGAAGATGTGGATGCGGGTGTCGGGGTTTTTCTTGTGGTAGTCGGTGATGATGTCGGCGGAGTTATCGGGGGATCCGTCGATCATGATGAGCAGTTCAAAGTTGGGGTCTGTTTGGTTTCGGACGGATTGTATGGCGTTGATGACGGTGTTGGCGGTGTTGTAGACCGGCATGATGATGCTGGTACGAGGGGTACGCATAGGATCTCCGTCTTTGTAGGGTAGTCTGCTACTCATGCTACCGCGAGTATAAGAGTTTACCTATCGGAAGCATGTTTAAGACGGATAAAGCTCCCGCAGGTATCCCTATATATGCGGGGAATCTGCGGGAACTTCTAGCCTGAGAAAGCTCATGGTCTAAAATCTCGGACAGATTTTAGATGCCTTCCTGTTGTGCATCTTCTCTAACAGCGGCAGAATACCGGGGCGTTTTTTGCCGGTTTTGGAGGATGCACGTATTACCTGCGTTGTGACGCGGAATGTGAGGTGCTCTCAGCTGCGTGTGAGGTTCGTTCTGCGCGCCAGTTTAACCACAACCTGATGATGGTTAGCGCCAGCGCAGCCCAGGCGCTCGCCTGCTCATGGCTGAGCAGACCGTACACCTGCAGAAGAGTGGCTACCGCAGGAATGATCGCGTTGAGATGCTTAAACCAATTGAACCGCTGAACTGCTCGTCGTTTTTGCTGGCGCGGTTTTTGTGTGCGTGTCATAGTTCGTCCTTTCTGCTGGTTGAGATGCGGCGCCGGGCGGCAGGTTCTATCTAGAGGGGTATGCTGTGGGACCTTGTGACAGCATACCCGAAACGAAAGAAAAAGTCATGCGTTTTGATTGAATTATTAATACAAAATACGATTAAAACCCTAGAATTTCGGGCAGAATAAATGACTTTGTAATATTTATGACCCGAAAAATAAATCAGTCTGCTAGACTGGTGGCATGGCTATCGGTGACTACATCAAATACAAGACAGGACTCTCCCAGCGGGCGCTCGCCGCCGAACTCGGCATGAATCCCAACGCTATTCAGCGGCGATTTTCGGGTGCTGGAGTGATGGATGTAGAAACCCTCGTCAAGATAGCCGACCGCTTCGGGCTTGACCTGCTCGACCTCATGGTCGAAAGCGGGCTTATCACCACCGCTCGCGCCAAATCTCTGCGGGTGGGCGGGTCTATTCGCGATGTTTCCAACGAAGACTTAATGGGCGAGGTGCTGCGCCGCATGACGGCGGTGCAAACTCGGGAACAGTCGGTGCGTGCTGCGGTACCCCCTACCGCCCCCGTGGAGGTGCCTGCCGCCGCATCCGCGCAAACTGGGCGAGCAGTCGCGGGTGCTACGAGCGGTGCATCCGGCGAAGGGGAGCGCAAATACACGGCAGAGGACTACGCCCTGGCCGCAAAACGCGGCGAAATCTATGACAGTGAGGAGGGATTCTTTGGTGCCTAGCTACGATCCCTACACTCACGCACATACGCTCGGGGTCGATATAGTCTGGGGAACGCCCGGGCATGGGATGCTCGGTCGCTACGACCATGCCAGCCGCACCATTACCCTGCGCGAAGGAATGCGCACCCGGCAAGAACGCTCCGTGCTTGCCCACGAACTCGTGCACGCTGTGCGCGGAGACGAGCACGACGCCTGGGATGCATCCTATAGCGCCCGCCGCGAACGCAGCTGCGACCTGCTGGCCGCAGAAAACCTGATCGACCCGGAGGATCTGCGCCGCGCCGCCGCCTTCTACCCGGATAACCTGCCCGCGCTTGCCTATGAGCTTGACGTGACCGAGGAGCTTTTAGTGATTTACTTGGATGCGCATCCGCTTACCGTGGCGCAGGCGTAATTTGGACGAGGGCTCGTTGTCGCTAGAAGCAGCGCTATTTCGGGTATTCGGGTGCGTAGAAATTTCGGGAGCATTTTCTTCATCCGGGAGCACTTAAGCCGCTCCCGCATGAAGAAAATGCTCCCGCTTTACGGGCGAGTGTATTAATGCCAGCACCCATTCTTTGTGTGAGGAATGCGTTTCTGTATCTTCTATAACAGACACCTGTTACTATTAAGATATCTGCTATAGAATGGATAATTTCATGAAGCCCTCAACATCACGCAGTACACCGGCATCGACGGGCTGCAGTACCAGGACGTGCCCGAACCCACCCCAGGCCCCGGGCAGGTTACCATTCGCGCAGAATACGCGGGAGTCGGGTATGTCGATGCGCTTCTCGCCGAAGGCATGGCAGAGCTTCCGCTTCCCTGGGCACCGGGTATCGAAGCCGCGGGGCGCATCCATGCCCTCGGTGAAGGAGTAACCGGCCTGCGTGTGGGAGATAAGGTTGCGGCTCCGCTGACTCTGTTGGGTTCAGGAGGCGGCTTCGGCCAAATCTGCCTAGCGCAGGCAAACCTTGTGGCACCCCTGCCTGCGGGTATGAACCGGCATTGGCGGCGGTCGTTCCTGCTAATACCCCTACAGCCCTTGCAGCGCTCGAACGCACGGCGCGTCTGCAGCCCGGCGAACACGTGCTGGTGCAGGCCGCTATGGGCGGTCTGGGCACTCAATTCGGGCAGGTCGCCAAGCTCATGGGCGCCGGAAAGGTGGTCGGCATTGTCAGCACCGAAGAAAAACGCCAGCTCGCCCTCGACCTCGGCTACGACGAGGTGTGGCTGCGCAATGAACTTGCGGATAAGAGCGGGCGGCAATTCGACGTGATTATCGACCCGGTTTCTGGACGCGACCGCCCCGAACTCCTTAAACTTCTGCGTTTCGAGGGGCGACTGATCGTGGTGGGCAACGCCGCTCAAGACGGAGATCAGACGGTGGGCACCAATACCTTCTGGTTCGACGGCATCAGCATGATGGGCTTCAATATCGGGCTGCTCTCCAATGCCTACCCCGATATTTCTACTGCCTATCTGCGCCGTGCTTTGGCGTTGGTTGCATCCGGCGAGGTGACGGTGCCTATTCAGGAAGAAGTCGATATTCGTGACGGTGCCCAGGCTTTAGAGCGGCTTCGCGCCGGTAAAACCATCGGAAAGTTCGTCTTCAAGCACGAACCATACGGGGAATAAAACCAGACGGGAAGATAGATAAAAATTCCGGGGCGATGGTTAAGGCTTTGAAGGATGCGTTCCCAAGGCAAACCATCGCTCCCGGAACTGTGTTCATGCCACGCGCTCGGAATAAAGCCCCTCAACGCATGCAGCTTTCCGGTTAAAAACACGACAGGCACCGGAATGCATACAAATGCCACGAATACGGGTTTAATGCCTCAAAAACAACGCGAAAAGCCTCAAATATTGCTCAGAGCGGAAGCATATGTGATTTATCTCCGCAATAAAAATATTTTCCTGCCGGATTTCCCTAAAATGGAAGCCTGCACCGGTGTACAGGGTATAAGCTAGGAAGAGATTACACACAACGCCGTATAAAACACAGACAGAACGTCACAGAGAAGTGATACAAACTTCGGAGGCATACCTTGTCAGTGAATGACAACGCTATGAAACGCTGGTCTGGCGATGATGCGTGGATTGAACAGTATTACCAGAACAGCCCCGTTGAAGACCGAGAAGTCTTCTCAACGGAAGAACTAGAAGAGTTAGCGCGAGCGCACCGTGCGCTCGCTGAGACGCGCGAACCCAATACCCCTGCGGTCACCGTGCATAACGACGAATACTCCACCACGCTGCTCGTCGTCACCGACGATATGGGATACCTCGTCAGTTCCCTCACCGCTGAAATCGCCTCAGACTTCGGCGGCGTCTACTCGCTCTTCCACCCCATCTTCATCGTGGATCGCGACCCCAACGGAAAACTTCTCTCGGCACGCGGCGCCGGTCGCGCCAGTAACCTTGCCAGTGGCGATACGGCAACCTACGGGTTGCCCGTGCTCTCAGCGAAGGACGGCAAGCTCACGGCGCATCCTATGATCGAGTCTTGGATCGCGATTCGCCTCACCCGCAAGCTCAACGACGAAGACAGCGAACGCCTGCGCGCTACCGCGCTGAAAATCCTCGACGATATTAAAGCCTGCGAAACCGATGCTGAAGCCATGGCCGAGCGCGTGAACACTATCGCCGAATCCCTGGATGCGCTGCGCGGCATAACCCTCGGCGAAGGCGAAGAATCTTTCACCGCGCATCCCGGCGGCAACGAGCCTTCCTCACGCATCGAAATTGCACAGGACTTTTTGCGCTGGCTCGCCCGCGGTAACTTCCTTTTCATGGGTATCAAAGAGCGCCTGCTCGACGGCTCCTCGGGGGTACTCGAACTGGCAGACCGCCCTCACTCGGCGTTGGGTATCCTGCGCTCCACCGAAGGACAGCACCGCATCCGGCTGGAAAACGACACCCTCGCCCGCGCGCTCAGGCCGCGCCCACTCTACATTACGAAGGCGAACACCCGCTCCACCATTCAGAGCACCGACTACCTCGACTACATTGGGGTGCGCCGCTTCAACGCGAGTGGGCGCGTGGTTGGCGAATACGTGATTCTGGGGCTGTTCACCCGCCAGGCATACTCTCTGCCAGCCATAGAAACCCCGCTCATTCGCGAACGCATCGCCATGGTGCGCCGTCGCCTGGGATTCCACCCCGGCTCTTACTCCGATAAGATGCTCATCGGCTTCATCGAAGACTACCCGCGTCTTGAACTCATGCACGCCACGGTGAATACACTCACCGAAACTTTCCGCGGCATTATGGGTCTGGAGGAACGGCGCAAGACCCGTCTTTTCCTGCGCCCCGACCAGTTCGCACGGTTTATCTCCGCGGTAGTGTATCTGCCGCGCGATCGGTACAACACCTCTGTGCGCACCCGCATCCAGCAGGTATTCCGCGAAGAATTTGATTTAACCGCCATCGACTACCAGATTTACCTCTCGGCATCGTCGCTGGCGCGTGTGTTTTTCCGCATCCGGCTCGCCGACCCGAACGTCGTGCCGGATGTTGATGTAAGCGCCCTTGAGAAGCGCCTGCAAGCCGCTACCCGCTCCTGGGGAGAGGCTACCGCCGCCGCGCTTGAGGGCTGGAAACCCGGTGCAGAAGGACGCCGGCTCGCCTCCGCCTGGGCGGAAGCCGCGCCAGCAACCTACCGCGCCGACTACGAAGTAGAAAACGCGATCGAGGATATTGTGATTTTTGAATCTCTCTCGGGCGATACCCAAAGGCCCGCCGCTATCAAAGTCGAGACCGGCGACTTAGCTACCACCCGTCTGAAGACCTACCTGTCAGCACCGCATACCCTCACCGAGCTGCTCCCGGTGATGCAGAATATGGGACTGGTCGTCGTTGACCAAAGGCCCTACGAGTTCGCGCCCGAAGATGGGCAGGACTACGGATACCTGTACGACTTTGGTGTGCAGTTCCCCGAAGGTGTAGACCCGCACGCTGTCGCAACGCTCTACGAGGATGCGCTCAACGCTTATCTGTTGGGAGAACGCGACTCCGACACCCTGGACCGGCTTATCTTAGCCGATGGGCTCACCTGGAAAGAAGTCCGCTTATTCCGCGCCTTCAACCACTACCTGATTCAGCTGGGCTTGGGCTACACGCCGTCGTTCATGTCAAATACGTTGATGGCGTACCCGCAGATCGCGAAGCTCTACGTCCAGTTCTTCCACAATAGCTTCGACCCGAACAACGGGCTCACCGACGAGCAGCGCGAAGCTCAACGCGAAGAAATCCTGGAGCAGATTCGCGAAGAACTCAACAAGATTCCAACCCTGGATGCCGACCGCTACCTGCGCTCGCTCCTGAAAATTCTCAAAGCTATTCTGCGCACCAACGCATACTTGGGTCGAGAAGCGCTTGCGTTCAAGATTGCGCCCGAGCAGATCGATTTTGCGCCTCTTCCGCACCCCAAGTTCGAGATTTTCGTATACTCCCCGCGTGTGGAAGGTGTGCACCTGCGCTTCGGCAATGTGGCGCGTGGCGGCCTGCGCTGGTCAGACCGTCGCGACGACTTCCGCACCGAGGTGTTGGGCCTGGTCAAGGCACAGATGGTCAAGAACGCCGTCATTATTCCGACCGGTGCCAAGGGTGGTTTCTATCCCAAGCAGCTGCCCGATCCCGCCGTGGACCGCGACGCCTGGATTACCGAGGGTCGCGAATCCTACAAGGTCTTTATCCGCTCCCTGCTGGATGTGACCGATAACCTCTCCGTTGCTACCGACGGCACCGAGACCGTAGTCCGCCCCGAGGGTGTAATCGCTCGCGACGGTGACGACTACTACCTGGTGGTTGCCGCCGATAAGGGGACTGCCGCATTCTCGGATACCGCAAACGCGATCAGCGCCGAGTATGGGTTCTGGCTGGGCGATGCGTTCGCATCCGGTGGCTCGGTTGGCTACGACCACAAGGCGATGGGCATTACCGCCCGCGGCGCGTGGGAATCCGTCAAACGTCACTTTGCCGAACTCGGTCACGACTGCCAGAGCGAAGAATTCACCGCCGTGGGTATTGGCGATATGTCCGGCGATGTCTTCGGCAACGGCCTGATGCGCTCCGAGAAAACCCGCCTGGTCGCCGCCTTCGATCATCGCGATATTTTCCTGGACCCGAACCCGGATCCCGCCGTCTCCTTCGAGGAGCGCGTGCGCCTGTACAAGCTGCCGCGTTCTTCGTGGCAGGATTACAACCGCGAGCTGATTTCTGAGGGCGGCGGCGTGTATTCGCGCGGTTTGAAGTCCATTGAGATTACCCCGCAGGTGCGCGAGGTGCTGGGTCTTGAGGACGATGTTACCGAGCTGGCACCCTCTGAACTGCTTTCCGCGATCCTGAAGGCTCCGGTTGATCTGCTCTACAACGGCGGTATTGGTACTTACGTGAAGGCATCCACCGAAACGAACGCGCAGGTGGGCGATAAGGCAAACGACGCCCTGCGCGTGAACGGCAACGAGCTGCGCGCCAAGATCGTGGGCGAGGGCGGCAACCTCGGCTTCACCCAGCTGGGCCGTGTGGAGGCTGCACGCAACGGGGTCATCATCAATACCGACGCCATTGACAACTCCGCAGGTGTGGAAACCAGTGACCGCGAGGTGAACATCAAGATTCTGGTGGACCGCCTAGTGGCACGCGGCGAGCTTGCACCGGATGAGCGGGCATCGTTCATCGAATCCCTGCGGGACGAAGTCGGCGCCAAGGTGCTTGAAACCAACGTTGAGCAGAATGTTCTGCTGCAGGGTGAATTCAACTACGGCACGTTGGGCATCGATGTCTACAAGCGTCTGATGCGCGACCTCGAAAAGCACGCCGGTCTGAACCGCACCGTCGAGTTCCTGCCCACGGATAAGGAACTGCAGGCACGGTTTGACACCACCGGCGAGATGCTGACCCGCCCTGAGCTTTCCGTGCTGGCCGCCTACGTGAAGATTTACCTCACACACGCTCTGGAAGAGACCGACTTCGCAGACGATCCCTACCTGGAGGGCCTGCTGCGCGAATACTTCCCGGCACCTCTGGTGGAGCGTTTCGGCGAGTACCTGAATTCGCACCCGCTGCGCAAGGAGATTATCTGCACCCGCGTTGCCAACGAGATGGTGAACCTGGGCGGCATCACCTTCGCTTACCGCGCGGTCGAAGAAACCAGCGTTGGGGTGGATGCGGTCGCCCGCGCCTTCATCGTTGCCCGCGAGCTCTTCGAGCTGGGTAAGGCCGCGAAGCTGCACCGCGAATTGCCCGCACACACCGCCCTGGATGCATGGAACACCGTGCTGCACGATGATCAGCGTGTTCTTGACCGCGTGGTGCGTTGGTTTATCGCTGAGCGCGGCGTGGTTGCGGGCAACCCGCTCAGCTCCCTGCTGGAACGCTTTGGCGATGTGGTGGAGCTTCGCAAGAACCTGCCCGCATACCTCTCGGATGTTTCCCGCGCACGGGTTCGTTCCAAGCGCGATGCCGGCGAGGCTTGGGGTCTTCCCGAAGAGCTCATCGTCATCTGGATTCGCGGCTTCGAGGGTTATGCCCTCCTGGATGTTATTCGCTCTGCACGCGATAACGACTTCAAGGCGGTTGAGCTGGCACCGATTTACTTCGCAACCTACGACCGCTTCAAGGTTGATGAACTGCTCGGTCTCATTAGCGAGCTGCCCCGTAACGACCGTTGGGAGACCCTCTCTCGCCAGGCTCTGCGCGGTAGCCTCTACGAGACCGCCGCAGAGCTTGCAACGTCGGTGGCTGAGGAAGACGCAGGCCACGCGCCGAGCAACCCCGAGGGGGCTTTGCAGGCGTTGGATTCCTGGATTAAGAACCACCCGACCCGTGTGGGCAATATCGACCGCATCTTTGAAGAGGTTCGCAATGCTGAGCCCGACAGCGCATCGCACCCGCGCCTTGCCGTGATTTCGGTAGCGCTGCGTACCCTGTCGAGCGCATCCTAAAGCTCTTCTTGAGATATAACAAAAGCTGTTCCCTCTCTGCCCGCGTGTGGGTGGGGCAGGGAACAGCTTTTTGTCGTCGTGTCGCGGTGTGATGCTGATTAAAATGAAGAATATTTTTTAGCCGATATTCCGCTATTTATCAGGGATTTTTAAGTATTTCAGCGCATGGCGTGTGAGATATTTTTGTGCACATCTGACGGTAAACCCCGCAAACTTGGTTCGGTACCGCTATACTCAAGTAGTAGTGAAACCTTGTGATGCACGTACGCGGCTTCCCCTGCCTTAAAAAGCGGGGAATATGTGGCATAAATCCCAGTTGCGGGCTGCGTGTCAAAAATAGTTTACACGTATACAATACAAGGGGTTGAAATCCCGAAAACCGATCACCTAGTCGTTCAGCGCAGTTTTTCCTGCGCTTAGCCCATCCCTGCCCTTAAACCACAGGTACAGGGGCAATATACATATAGGCATTAGGTGAGAATAGCGCTGAAAGAAGTTCCCGTCTTGTCTTCCCACCATGCAGACATCCCGAAAAACCGCTGGAGCTGGAGACTCCTCTACAATTTTCTTCTCTATGTATCTCCCGTTGCACTCCTAACAGTCGCATTCCCGTTCGTAACCCCCATTCTCAGCAAGAACTATGTGGGGTCGGTGCCGCTTATCCAGATTATTCTGGCGGCATCCATCGTGGTTCCCTGGTTAAGCCAGGCGGTATGCATGCCTATTTACCGCGCCCTCGAATCCGAACATCTGAAAGTTGAGGATGCACGCCGCGAAGTTCAGGAAGAAGCGGCAATTCTCAAACGGGACCATAAATCCAAAGAGGCGCAAGAACTTCTTGCTACTCTCGATACCGACCCGAAATATCAGCATATTAGCGAGCTGAGGGCATTTAGCCGCCACTGGGGCTACCTCTATCTGGTGGGGCTGCCCATCGCGTTCCTTTTCGCCATTCCCGTGGTGCTTGTGCTGCACTGGGATATGGTGGCGCTGGTATCCTTCCTCTTTTTGAGTATGCTGAACGTTGCGTATGCGCAGCTGCTTATTGTGCCGAACGTGGCAAAAAACCGTCCGCTGTGGTTCTTCGCATGGTTGGGCTACACGATTGTTCTGCTGACGTTGCCGACCGTGTGGTTCCTGCCTCCGCTGGTGGGGTCGGCCATTCTGTTTAGCGGTATTGGGCGTGAAATTAAGCAGCTGTTCCACTTCAGCCGCCTTCCGCTAGGTGCCGCCTACCGCGACGTTATTCGCGGCCTGCTGACCGGTTCTATCCTCTGGGCTGATAAATACGTGCTCTTCTTGGTGACGAACGGCAAGATCGACGTTATCGCCATCTACATGAGCCTGGTTCCCTGCGTGATCGCCTATAACTACTTCTTCGTGGTTGAATCTAACCGCGTGAACGGCTCTATTCAGCGCCTGTGGACCCTCTTCAATAAACTTCCCTTCAATGAAATTGAGCCGGAGGCGCACGCTGTAGTGCGTATTTCTCACGCCTCCGTGCGCAACACGTTGATTGTCTCAGTTATCTGCTCGGTCATTACGGGCATTCTGATGTATATCTTCGTACCGAACACCTTCCCGCTCGCCTATGCGGGACTGACGGTGGCATGGTTGTTCCTGGCGATGGCGCTCTTCATCTATCAGCTGGAATACATGACCATGTTTAAGACCGTGCACATTATCGGTGCGGTACACCTGCTGATCGTCACTGTCGCCTTTTCAATCATCCCGAACGATGGCGGTTATCTGCCCATCATTATCGGCGAAGCAGTTCTCGCCCTCGTCACGTGGATACTCTACCGTCGTGCCTGGGCTAATCCCGAATACTCACTCTTCTGGCGTCGTGCCCTAGCCTGGTAGATGAGAGGTCATATACATTGATAAACACCGCAATGCGTAACCACTATGCCCCGCTGCAATTGCCCGCGCCGGGACCCCGAACACCCGACCCTGATTATCCTGAGGTCGATGTTGCGCTGGTGATGGAATCGACCTACCCCTACCTCAAGGGCGGGGTTTCCGCAGTGGTTCACGATATTATCGTGGAAAACCCGAGCATCAGCTTCGGAATTATTCATATTTCCTGGGATAGTAAACAGGAACTTAAAGACCTGTACGGTATGCCCGAAAACGTCAAATGGGTGAAGGTGATCTACCTGAGCCTAGAGGAGCATAAGGAAGAATTCGCCCAAGAATGTAACCCGAAAAACCTCAAGATGAATCGTCGCCAACGCAAGAAACTGGTGGCGAGACTTATGAGTGCTTTCGATGCTCTTATACACGGCGATGTAAACCCGCTCTGGTCGTTCTACGATGAAGGAATTAACCCCCGCACCCGCACCTACTCACTCTTCGCCCTCACCGGCACCCGCGAGTTTATGGAGGCAGTCGGTAACTGGGGCTTCCTCGCACAGGTTCCGTTCGGCGAACTCTTCTGGGAGATCCGTAACTTCGTCTCTATCGTGTACGCCCTGCTGCATGAGCGCCTGCCCTATGCCCGCGTGTACCATGCCCACACCACCGGCTACGCCTCACTTTTGGGCGCTGCGGGTGCGCGCGATTACGGCACCAGCTTCCTGCTGACCGAACACAACCTGTATGTGCGCGATACTATCAACACCAAGCTGGAACGCAATATGGCCAAGCCCGTCACCACGGATTACGCCTTCCTGAAGGAGCCGCGCGATAAACCCGAGTTGGGTCCCGTCACGCTCGAAGAGACCGCGTGGTGCGTCTGGTTCCTGGAAATGGGACGTTTCTGCTACCCCAGCGCCGATATGGTGACCTATCTGTACCCCAAGGCGATTGAGGAGGCACGCGGCATCGGCGCGCCCATCGACCAGTACAACGAGGGTGAAGAAGACCGCGCGGTCGTGCTGCCGAACGGTATGCTTATCGAGAGCGTGTACCCGGCGTATGTGGGGCGTCAGACTGCCCGGGCGCGCATCCTGGCGGAGGGGCGCGGGCACATGTGGCGTTTTGTGTTTATCGCGCGTGTGGTGCCCATTAAAGGGCTCACAGACCTAGTGAAGTCGCTTGCGCTGCTGCGTGATGCCGGGCTCGACAACTTCCACCTGGATGTGCTCGGGCCGAAGAACCACATGCCGGAATACTATGAGTTGTGCGTGCGCACGATCGAAGAGCTCAATATGGGCGACTTCATTACCTTCCACGGCACCGTGAAGGTGCGCGAAATGCTGGACCGCTTCGACGTTCTGCTCATGCCCAGCTACAACGAAGGTCAGCCCATTGTGGCGCTGGAAGCGATGGCGGCATCCATTCCGCTGGTGAGTACCGATGTGGGCGGTATGTCGCAGCTGATTGATGATGTGCTGGTCACCTCGGATGGCAGTGAAATAGGTAACTGCGGTATTCTAACCATTCCGGGCGATGTTGAAGGCTTCACGCAGGCGCTTCGCACCATGATGGAGGAGCCCAGCATCTATGAGCGGTACTGTGTTAACGCTTACAACCGAGTTGTAAAGTTCTTCCAACTTCGCCTGGTTATGGACCGTTATGACCAGATATACCGTAAGCTAGGTAAAATACCTCAGCGAGTTACGGAGCAGATTGAAGAATGAGCGATAATTCTCTACGAGCCGGCACTCCGGGAAAATTTGGTGCCTGGATTCGATACGGCGGCGACCCTATATCGGAAGAGCAGCTGGCCTTTGCGGCGCAGAACTATGCGGTAGCTATTCTGCAGCCCTGGGAGCTGGATGCGGCACGCTACCTCAAAGAGCAGTCGCCTAATATGGTGCTACTTGCCTATAAGTGCCTTTCTTCCAGCCGCGCCTATGAACCCGGCCCCATCTACTCTTCGGGTGTCTCTTATAAATACGCGCAAGATCTTCTGAACACAACCGGTAAGGATTTGTTCGCCCGCCGCCTAGACGGCTCTCTGATCGAGTGGTCGGGGTACTGGCAGCACTACCAGATGGCGGTGTGGAGTGCAGACTACCGCTGGCAGTGGGTGCACTCCGTGGTGGAAGAACTGCGTAACTCGCCCTTTGACGGCGTAATGGCTGATAACGACGTAGAGAATGATTATTACGGACTGAACCTGCCGATTCAGGGCGTTGAAAGCATCACCACGATTCGGCAGCATCTCGATTTCTTGATCTCTTTCGCCGGTATTGAGCTGAATAAGATCGGCAAAATCCTGGTGCCTAATATTGCCGAATCGCGCCTGCGCTGGGGCAAATGGGAGAGCCACAGCGCCTACGGCGGCGGATTTGAGGAAGTGTGGCTCGGCTGGGGCGCACAAGAATTCCTCAGCGGCGCCTACGCCACCATGCAGGGAAACCATATTGGGCGCGGTGCTGAAGGTCTGGTAACGCTGAATGCGGTGCAGGACCGCTCGGGCGATGCCTACGGCGCTGTGAATACCCAGCAGTCCCTTCCTAAGGTCACGATTTTGCGCACCCCGCACGGGTACTCGACATCGCCGATTAGCGGCACGGATGAGAATCTGCTGTATGGTCTGGCTGGGTTCTGGGTTTTTGGAGGCGGTCGCTTCACCGGCATCAACGCAACTCAGCACGATGCCTATGACGGTACTCCGAACGCGCCCGAGCTGTCCTTTGACTTGGGGGCTGCATCCGGTGAGATTGAGGCTCAGGACAGTGTGCAGACCCGTGCTTTCACGCACGGCTGGGCGGCTCTGAATACGAGCGATCGCACCACGATGGTGCGCGTGCCGCAGGATCAAGGGCTTGTAGATGCGCAAAACAACGCGGCACCAGCCACCCTCACCCTAGAAGGCCACCGCGGGGTTATTTACCGTAAGCGGTAATTTTAAGGTCTCTTGCTATAGCGTATATACGGCGGTATTTCGTGCTTGATATATAGCACGAAATACCGCCGTTTATCTGTATAAAACTCGGGTATGTATTCCTGGATATTATCTTCGTTGCATATTTATGTCTGGGATATATTGCGCGCAGGGTGGAGGTATTTCAACTCTGCGTAAGCGTTTGCACGTTCTGAGACAGTGTATGTAGTATATATCTACAACGCAGATTATAGATCTGCATCACTCTAGAGGAGGTTGCCATGAAATATATCGTGGATTTTATGTTTTTGAATAATGCAGCGGGTTTTCTTATGGTGAAAACCCATTATTTTAAAATTTTATATCAAGAAAGACATTGCTTGTGTTGAAAATAGCTAAATATAGTAAGCATGAGGCAATTTTCTTATCATCAATAGTTATTTCAACTCTTGGTGATTCGATGATACCGATTGCTTTTGCGCTCTCTGCCGTTGAGCTTGAGAATAGCGGATACGGCTTTACTGCAGTTCTATTGAGTCTCTGGGGTGCACGTCTTTTTGGGTCAGTGCTGTACCGCAGGTACGGTAATATACTCCCCCTTATCAGGACCATGATATACGCAGATGTTATCAGGTTCTTAGCACAGTTCATTCTCGGAATTTGGGTCATAGCAGGCTACAATTCCATACTGTCTCTGTGTATTTCATCATGCATTTACGGATTGGGAACTTCTTTCTTTGTTCCTTCCAGGTATACGCTAACTCCTACACTTGTTGCCGAAGATATTCTTACGAGCTTCAATGCTTTTAGTAATTTTTTCACGGATGCTTTTGGAATTTTAGCTCCCGCAGTATCCACCTTCATATATCTTGTCTACGGGTTTCCCGTTATCTTATTCATTGACTCTGCTACCTTTATGGTCGGAATATTTTTACTCATATTCCTCATGAAGGCTGTAGGGCAAAACGGATCAACATCTGCCAACGATCATGGGTCTTCTTCCGGTGCTTCCTCCCTGGCAAAAGTTAGTTTTCCCCGATGGATCGTAGCGGGAATAGCTGCGTGGTCGTTAATCTCTTTAGCTCTAGGGTTTTCGGGTGCTGAAGGCCCGCATCAGATGATTTCACGTTTGAATGAGGAATCCTGGGCCGCTGTTGCAACCTCCCTTGCTTTGGGCTCTATAGCAGGTTCGGCAAGCATCCTGATGGGTGTTTGGAAGAAAATCTCCTGGCGTTACCTTGCTATGGCTACCGCCGTTCTCTTGGGTCTTCAAGTCTATCTGTACGGGTACGGAACGCAGATTATCGTGATCTTCATGTGCACCTTTGCCGCATCTTTGACCTTATCCGCCGCTGCGGTGTCATGGGATGTGAAGGTGCAAACCTCTTTAGAGCAGGATGAACTGCAGTCGTTCGCCAATATAGACAGTATTGTCTCTTCAGTGGCGGTTCCCCTCGGAATGCTGCTCTACGGTATCGGAGGCATCTGGAATATCTCACATATTCTCATCCTCCTTATTTCAATACTGGTTACGCTCAGCGGGTCCTTGTTCTTGGTGACGAAAAGAACCTAAAGACGCCTAAATGTGCATACACCTTGAGCGTCGCGCTGGGTCAGTCTGTGTCACATGATAGTGACAGTATCTTTTATAAACTCGTGCTGCAACGGCGCGGGGGCTACTGTTAAGAACTCAATCTACTCCTGCTGGATGCGCTCATGCTCCTGGGCTACCCCGCCCGTCCGCTCACCGGTCACGTTTAAGGATCTAAACCAGATGAATACGGTGCACGCACATATATGCTGCTTGAGGTAATGTTCGATAACCGGACGTGGATTGTTGATGCGGGTTTCGGCGGACTGTGCCCCAGCACCCCGCCTAGAAGACCAGAGTATGCAGAGCAACGCCCACGGTGACTGCCTCATCACACCGCACGACGGGCGATACATTGTCAGTGCACGTATAGACGGTGAGCAGTGGATGATGTACAACTTTTGACCGTCTGCCGCAGCGCCGTCTCGACCTAGAAGGCGGCCACCGCGGGGTTATTTACCGTAAGCGGTAATTTTAAGGTCTCTTGCTATAGCGTATATACGGCGGTATTCTGTACCCTGTCCGGGTTGGAATACCGCCTATTCGTTTCCACATGGTGGAGAGCATACCGGAATAAAGTCCGTTTCATGTCAAGAAACGGGCTGATTCACAGCGTAGCAGCCCTGTACTGTGGAACAAGCGGCTGGAATACAGCCAGCCGTTCTCGTGGTGTTGAGTTTAAGGAGTGAATTACAGTGAATATTCTTTTGATCGACGGCGGTAAAGCATTTGGACACTCGGCGGGTCGCCTGAACCACACCCTGCATCAAACAGCCCGTGATACGTTATCGGCGCTCGGTCATCATGTGCGAGAAACTGTGATTGACGACGGGTACGATATTCACCAGGAAGTAGAAAAATTCCAGTGGATGGATGCGGTCATCTGGCAGATGCCCGGTTGGTGGATGCATGAGCCGTGGACCGTGAAAAAATATATGGACGAGGTGTTTACCACCGGCGCGGGCACCCTGTACGCTAATGACGGTCGCAGCAGCGCCAACCCCACTGAAGGATACGGCACGGGCGGTCTTCTTCAGGGGCGGCGGCATATGCTGTCGCTGACATGGAACGCGCCTCGCGAAGCTTTTATCCGGGAGGGTGACTTCTTCGAGGGAGTCGGGGTAGATGCCCTCTACATGCATTTTCATAAAGCCAATGAGTTCTTGGGGACTACCCAATTACCCACCTTTATTTGCAATGATGTGATTAAAAATCCGCAGGTCGAACAGTATATCGCTGACTATACTGCCCACCTCAACGAGGTCTTCGGTCGGGCGTAAGGGTTTAAGCCTGCATACCCTCATAAGCATTAGGGAGGGCGGCATCACGTGAAAGCTGACCGCATAGAATCGGATGCAGATTTCTCTATCGCATCATGTCATCACCAGGAAGGTAGTTAAGATTATGGCTGCTGAAAACAATGAACGTTATCTGCGTGGGAAAGAGGTACTTGCCCGGGTAGAGCAGAACCCTCACGGATCTATTCTTGATAGCTTAGCTTCTTTTTCGCCTGACTTAGAACGGTTTGTCGTGGAGTTTGGGTATGCAGATGTTTTTGATCGGGAAGGTTTATCCGATCAGGCCCGCCAGCTCATCACCATATCTGCTCTGGCCGCACTTGGGAATGCAGCTCCGCAGCTGGAATTCCACATTAATGGTGCCCTCAATGTGGGCTGTTCTCCTGAACAGATTATCGAGACTTTTATCCATGTGACCATATACGCTGGTTTCCCCGCTGCATTAAATGCCGTCTCTGTTGCCCGTAAGGTTTTCACCGAACGCGGTATTGACGTGAACTTAGATACGCATAGCACCGAGCCTGACAAGCGTTTCGAGGTAGGCTCTTCGTATCTTGAGCGTGTAGATGGAGCTGGTGGCGAGGCTGTGGTTGAATCGCTTCAAGATATTGCACCAGATTTAGGCCGCTACATTGTCGAGTACTCATTTGGCGATGTTTATTCTCGACCCGGGCTGAGCCTGTGGGAACGCGAACTGGTCTCTGTGGCTGCGTGCAGCGCTTTAGGAACGTGCGTGCCTCAGCTGCATGTTCATATCAACGGCTTCTTGAATGTAGGCGGCACTCAAGACGAACTTGTGGAACTGATGATTCAGATAGCGGTCTATGCAGGATTCCCCGCCGCCCTAAATGCTATCGCCAGTTTGCGGAAAGTATTAACGGAGAATAATGCATAATGACGATGCGCGCGAAGTGGTGAAACCAGGGGTTTAAAGGTGGCTCTGTTCGCAGGTCGGCGCATAAAAATATACGGGTGGCTCCCTGAAAATATGTCAGGGAGCCACCCGTATATTCTTATCAAGTTATATAGCTATTCGGCTATATGTACTACTCAAACCTTATTTTGTGGGGTACGAAGGTGCTTCTTCGCCAGCCATGCGTTCGAGCACGCGTACTACCTGGCAGGAGTAACCGAACTCGTTGTCGTACCAGACGTACAGGATGGCTGAGTCGTCGGTGACGACGGTGGCAAGCGCATCCACGACACCTGCGTTACGGGAACCCACAAAGTCGGTGGAGACGGCCTCATGCGAATCGGAGTAACCGATCTGGCGGCGAAGCTCACCGTTGAGGGCAACCTGGCGGAAGACCTCGTTCAGCTCATCCTTAGAACCGGCGGGCTTAGCCAGCTTCACGTTCAGAATAGCCATCGAAACGTCCGGGGTGGGAACGCGAATAGCGTTACCGGTCAGCTTGCCCTCCAACTGGGGGAGTGCCTTAGAAACAGCACGTGCCGCGCCGGTTTCGGTAATCACCATGTTCAGCACCGCCGAACGGCCGCGACGATCACCCTTGTGGAAGTTATCGATCAGGTTCTGATCATTCGTGAAAGCGTGCACGGTCTCCACGTGACCGCGTTCCACACCGTACACGTCATCAAGAACCTTCAGCGCGGGGGTAATCGCGTTGGTCGTGCAGGATGCCGCCGAAAGAATCTTATCGTCGTCGGTAATGATGCTATCGTTCACGCCGAAGACAATATTCTTCATATCGCCCTTACCGGGAGCGGTCAGCAGAACGCGGGAAATACCGGGGCGCTCAAGGTGCTGGGTCAGCCCCGGAACATCGCGCCAGCGGCCGGTGTTATCGACCAGAAGCGCATCCTCAATACCGTACTCGGTGTAATCCACAGTGGTCGGATCTGACGAATAGATGAAACGCACCGGCAGACCGTTAGCAATAATGGTGTCGTTCTCGGCATCTACCTTAATCGTGCCCTTGAACGGACCGTGCACCGAATCGCGCGCCAGCAAAGAAGCACGCTTCTCAAGATCGTTCTCGGTATTCTTGCGCACCACCACCGCACGCAGACGCAGGTTTGCCCCCAGCGATGAGGAACGCTCCAGCAGAATACGCGCCAACAGACGGCCAATGCGCCCGAAACCATAGAGCACCACATCCTGCTGCTTAACGGTCTCGCCCTTCTTACCAACCGATGCGCCAACCTGCTCGGGCAACCACATGGAGAAGTCGGGGGAGCCCGCATCAACATGCTGGCGATGCAGAGCCGCAATGTTGATCGAGCAGGGACCAAGGTTAAGGTCAAAAAGTGCCTGAACCAGCTCTAGCGTATGCTCGGGGTTCAGCGGGGTTCCATCAACCTTCGCGGCACCATCATGCAGGCGCAACAGCTGAATAACGGACTTATTAACCAGGCTGCGACCGTGAATATTAAGAACTACACCGTTCTCGCGGTTTAGCTTACCGATGAGGGGAATCATCTCTTCGGCCTGGGTTTCGCGGGCAATCCACTGCTCGTGAGTGTTTTCGGGAGTCGTCACTCTTGACCTTCTTCCTCAATGGACGTCTTCGTCGGAATTTGTTGTTCGCGCCGATGCGCATGCCCAGCTTATCGGGCAGCACGCAACCGACTCTGCTTTAAGTCTAACCTCTGCGGCGAATGGTTTTATTCCCTCACGCCGTCGAATCTGTGAAATCTAGCACGCTTTGCACAATGCACTACGCCCGAAGCCAATAAAGCCCACACAAGCCCTCACACAAGAAGCGAAAACAACGGGGATAACACACAGAAACACACTCCACCGCGAGGCAACCTTGAGTAGAATTGAGACATGTTAACTGTCATCGGTGAAGCACTCGTAGACGTCGTCCACAGCAACGATGCCCCCATGCACGCCTACCCCGGCGGATCTCCCCTCAACGTCGCCGTAGGCGCCGCGCGTCTAGGGCACAAGACCCGGTTTATCGGCCACTACGGAACCGACGAACACGGCGCCAGCATCGCCGCGCACCTGAGCGCATCCAAAGTGCAGGTACCCTTCGAGCCGCGCGCCGCACGAACCTCAACCGCGCAGGCGTATATTGGGGAAGACGGCGCGGCACGCTACGAATTCGATATCGACTGGAGCCTCGACAGCTACGCCGACGACATTCTAGCCCTAGCCCCCAGCTGCGAAGCGCTGCACACCGGCTCTATCGGGGCGATGCTCGAACCGGGCGCCCACGTGGTTGCTCAAGCACTCACGGCGGCACGCGAAAGCGCCCTCATCAGCTACGATCCAAACTGCCGCCCCACCATTATTAGCGACCGTGCCCTCGCCCAGAGCTGGGCAGAAAAATTTGCTGCGCTCGCGTCGGTGGTGAAGGCAAGTGACGAAGACCTGATGTGGCTATATCCTGACCGTTCCCTTGCAGAAACCGCGCATGCCTGGCTCGACCTCGGTGTAGAGCTGATGGTGATAACCCGCGGTGAAGGCGGGCCGATCGCCTACACCCGTGCATACCCCAACGGGATTGAAGAACCGGCCTATCGTGTGGAGGTTGCAGATACTGTAGGCGCGGGCGATTCGCTCATGGCGGCGCTGATCGCCGCACTCCTCGACAGAGGCATCAGCGGTGCCCAAGCACGCGCCAAACTTGCCGCGCTCACCCGCGAAGATATTCAAAATCTGCTACGATTCTCCGCAACGGCGGCGGGAATTACCGTCTCGCGTTCCGGAGCGAACCCGCCCACCCGCGAAGAACTTAACGCCGTACTCAACGGCTAAGTCAGCTACCCGACTAAACGAGGAGGACTACCGTGACTAACAACCTCGGCACCGCACCCCTGCCGCGTGAACCCTACGCTGGGCTGCCCGACCTGCCGCTCTTCAACCTGACCTCTACCGACCTTGAAAACGGCGCCGCCGCGCCCACCGCCATGCTCTCGGCGCTCTTTGGCGTGCCCGGCGGGCAGGATCAGTCTCCGCAGCTGAGCTGGTCGGGATTCCCCGAAGAGACAAAATCCTTCGTTGTCACCTGCTACGACCCGGATGCGCCCACCCCCAGCGGCTTCTGGCATTGGACCGTATCAAACATCCCCGCATCGGTCACCGCGCTTGAGACCAACGCGGGCGCTATCGTCGGCGGTCAGGGTGGCGCGGCGCTTCCCGCCGGGGCGATAGCGCATCGCAACGACGCCGGGACCCCCGGATTCGTGGGTGCTGCACCTCCAGCAGGGCACGGGCCGCACCGCTACATATTCTGCGTGACTGCCGTGGACGTACCCGAACTTGAAGTAGACGAGAACACCTCACCTGCCGTGGTGAACTTCAACCTCTTCTTCCACGGCATCGCGCGCGCCTTCTTAACCGTCACCTACGCAGAACCGGCGGCTTAGGCGCTTATTCTCGCATGATTAAGCTCATCGCCAGCGATCTGGACGGCACACTCATCGGGCCTGATTTTCGTTTTCGCCCCCGCACCCTGCACGCCCTAGAGGCGGCGCGTGCGGTGGGCATCGACATCGTGTTCGTGACCGGGCGCCCGAGCCGTTGGCTTACCCCGCTGCGGGAACAAACCGATTTTGACTCCTACGCCATTTGCTCGAACGGTGCCGTGGTGTATCATCTGGGCGCCAACGAAGTAGAGGCGGTTAACGGCGCCGAACCCGCCGTGATCGAGCGTGCCCACACTCGGCTTGAGCCGATATTCCCCGAGGTCACCTATATTCTCGAAACCGTAGATACCGTCTACATTCAGGGTCCGCACGACGGGGGAGACGTGCTTGAGGGCGCTCGCGTGGTTGAATCCTCTATAGCGGAGGCATTCGTGGCGCTCGGCGATACTCCAATCATTAAATATTTGGTTCGGGTGCCTGGTATGGACCCCGATATTCTGCATGTGCGTGTAGCGCAGACCGTGGGTGAGCTGGTGTCGGTCACGCGCGGGGTTGTGGGCGAGCCGCTGATCGAGATGGGCTCGAAGACCGTGAATAAGGGGCGCACTCTCGCCCAATTTGCCGCAAGACACGGTATTGAGGCGCATGAGGTGATGGCTTTTGGCGATATGCCTAACGATGCCGAAATGCTGTGCTGGGCGGGTCACGGGTATGCGATGGCATCCGGCGAGCCTGCGCTGATTAAGAAGGTGGGGCGCACCTGCCCGCCCTTCGGGGAAGACGGCGTAGCGCAGGTGATTGAGGCGATGCTTCGGGGGCGCGGTGAGGCACAGTACCGAGCGATGTAGCCTCGCGACTGCATGCCATGCGGCCTCATTCAAATCCTCATCTAAATTTTTGCCTCTCATCTAAAAATTTTTGGATGAGAGGCGCATTTTTTGGATGAGGGAGCCGTCGAAAGTACGTACTGGGTATAAAACGGTCGTCTATATAGAAATAATTCTTTCTATTATTGCCTATACTAGAAGTAGTTATTTCTATATGAGGGTATGGAGATTATGGCGTATATTCCCACCAAGGTGCGCCGAGCCGCGCGGACGATAGGCGAGCAGCTGCGCATCCAACGCAAACTGATGGGTCTAACTGCGCAGATGGTTGCGGAACGTGCAGACATTACGACCGTGACCCTGCGGCGCATTGAGCAGGGCGAATCGGTGCGTACCGACGTGCTTTTCCGTGTGCTGCGGGTGCTCGGCATGCTGGATGCGGTCGTCACCGCTACCGATCCGTATCTCACGGATGTCGGCCGCCTGCGTGCCAGCGAAAAACTACCTAAGTCGGTGCGCATCCCCAAAAGCGAAATGGGCTGGTAACTATGAGTGAAACAGTGCAGGTTACGACAGTGGCAGGCGACCGTGAGGTAATCGCTGGTCGTCTTTTCATCAACCGTGGAACCGGAGTATTTCACTACGATGCAGCATATCTAGCGAACCCTGCCGCCTACGCTCTTGCCCCATCGCTCCCTCTTGTTGCTGGCGCACAGCCCCTTGATGGGTTGGGCGGGCTGAGCGATTCTGTCCCTGACAGGTGGGGACGTAAACTCTTGCAGCGTGCACGAAAACGCACCTCGCTCAGTGAGTTCGACTATCTTCTGGGGGTAGATGATGCCGGGCGGCAGGGGTCTTTACGATATTGGATAGACGATACCCCGTTAAGCTCCGATGGTACGGGTATACCCCATGAGCTGGATTTGCCCGAACTACTGACGACAGCGAATGCTATAGAGCTTGATCCGTCTGCTGTAGATGATATTCAGGCGCGTCGCCTTTTCCGTGCTACCGGCTCGCTCGGCGGCGCTCGCCCAAAGGCAAATGTGCTGATCAACGGCGAGTTGTGGCTCGCAAAGTTTCCTAAGCCTGTGGGTGATGAGTGGGATCTCATGGGGTGGGAGTACACTCTCAACCGCCTGGGCGCCGATCTGGGTATTATCGTGCCGCAAGCGCGCCTGCTGAAAATTACCGATATTAATGGTGAAGATCGGCATATCTATGTGGCGCGTCGTTTTGACCGCCTGCAGGACAGTCGGCAGCGCATCCCCTATATTTCTGCGATGACGGCACTGGAAGCGTCCGACGGCGATGGCGGGGACTGGGTCGATGTGGTGGAATATGCCCGAGAAGAAGGCGCAGATACCGAGCAGCTGTGGAAGCGCGCTATGCTTGGGGTGCTTGTGGGGAATACCGACGACCATTTGCGTAACCACGGGTTTTTGCGGTTTGGGCGTGAATGGGGAATAGCCCCGTGTTTCGATATGAATCCAACCCCTGACGGTGATACCCATCAGCTGGCTCTCTTCGGCGATCCCTCATATGAACCTTCTGCGCTTGTCTCTAAAGATTCGCTTTCTCTTTTTGGAGTATCTGAGCAGGATGCGCACGGCTGGCTGCGAACCGTAGCTCCTCTGCTGGAACGTGCCCCGGAACGCGCTCGCGGCTATGGGGTGGATGCGCCCAGCGCCTCTGTGATGCGCCCACGTTTTGAGCGTGCAACACAAGCAGTGCGGGAACTGAGGGATTAGAAGTTTATGATAAGCGGTGTATTTCAGAGAATTATTTAGCGATAAAAATACAGAAATAAAAAGTATAGCCCAGTGAAAATACGTTTAATTATTAAGTATATTTGACATTTATATCCAAGTATAAATTATTTATCAGTGCGCATTTATCAATGCCCAAGAGCTGCCCCGTCGTATTAGCGGTTTTGCTGATTATCTCCCGCGTCAATCCTTTTAAAGAAGGAATAGTAAATGATTTGAACAAAAACGATCAGCATGATGATGAGGATTATTGGAACCGTTATATATTCGATTTTCATGTGCCGATCCAGCACATCCACGCCGAAGGTGATAATCAGAAAGACCATGAGGTAGTTCGATTTCGTCTTCATCTTTCCCACTCTAACATTGCCGAGTGCAAGAATTCTTGCACCTATCAGCTTTATAAAGCCATATAAAGTTGATAGGGTGGTGTGTACAAGGGAAGGAGTGCATCATGCCTAAGAGTTTAGCGACCGAAGAGTTCATCACAGGTGTTCTGCACGATACTGAGCGGCGCATCCGTGAACAGATCGATCGGGGTGAAATCACTCCCACCGCCGAGTCTATGCAGGAGCTCTCGAACGCGCTCTCGCATACGGTTGAGGTGCGCAAGGGCGCGCGGGGATCTGGGAAGTATATTGGCAAGGTGAAGGATAGCCGCAGCACCCGCGAATACCTTGGCGGCATCAGTCTGCAGGCCCTCAACGATAGGGTGCGCAAGAACAATATTCTGCGCCTCAAAAACAAGGCGGGACGTAACGGGTATCCGGTTTTTCAGTTCAAAGACGGGGCAGTGGATCCGCAGGTTCGGCAGGTTATTAAAACCCTATTAGACGGAAAACTGACTGAGTGGGAAGTTGCTTTTTGGCTCGCTATGCCGTCGAATTTCTTTGATGGCCGCCCCGCAGCTGAGTACATGAAGGATTCCGAAGATAACTTCAAATTTGTGCTGGCATGTGCAGTTCAGGATGCTGCTAACCGGAGGGCAAACTACTGATATTTCTTGATGGGACAAAAGCGGGAGCGTTTTCTTCATTCGGGAGCACTTTAACCGCTCCCGAATGAAGAAAACGCTCCCGGAACTCAAGGGATTGTGGGCAAGCCCAGCAGTTAGTGTCCCAGCTCGTCGTGGTCCCTGTCAGTGAAGGGTTCCAGCGGGTCGCCCGCCGCCCTGGTGTATTTGACGATGAACGTCATCAGGTGGAACACAATCAAGGTCGCCGCCGTGCCGAGTGCAATACCCGCGAACGACAAGCCCGAGAACTCCCAGGTGTAATCTGCGATGCCCACAATCAGCGCCACAGCGGCGGTCGTCAAGTTAATCTGGTTTGAGAAATCCACGCGGTTCTCGCTCCAAATACGCACGCCGAGCATCCCGATCATGCCGTAGAGCACGGTTGCGGCACCTCCAAGAACACCCGCCGGGACGGTCGCAATTGCCGCGCCAAACGCCGGGAAAAGCGAGAGAGCGATCGCGAAAATCGCAGCCACCCAGTATGCCGCCGTCGAATACACCTTGGTTGCCGCCATGACACCGATATTCTCGGCGTAGGTGGTCGTACCGGAACCGCCGCCAAAACCGGCGACGGTGGTCGCTAAACCGTCTGCCATGAGCGCGCGACCCGAGTACTCATCCAGGTTCTCGCCCGTCATGAGCGCCACCGACTTCACGTGTCCAATATTCTCGGCAACCAGCACCAGAATCACGGGAATAAACAGCCCGGCAAGCTCCCAGTGGAACTCGGGGCTCTGAAAATGCGGCAGTCCGATAATGCCCTGCTGCTGCACGGTCTTTTCGATGGTCGAGAAGTCTACCTCGCCGCGCACAACCGCAGTCACATACCCGATAATCACGCCCAACAGAATCGAGAGGCGACCAATAATACCCTTGAACAGCACCGAAATCAGGATAATCGAGATAAGGGTTACGAGTGCGGTGATGGGCGCCTTCATGAAGTTTGTTTTCGCGCTCGGTGCCAGGTTGAAGCCGATGAGTGCCACGATCGCGCCGGTCACCACGGGCGGCATGAGCTTCGTCAGCCAGCCGGTACCCGCAAACTGCACAATAACACCCACCAGGAAGAGCGACAGACCCGCCATGACGATGCCGCCGAGCGCACCCGCCGGGCCGTGCTGGTTTGTCGCCGCCGCCAGGGGTGCGATAAACGCAAAGGAAGAACCCAGATAAGAAGGCACACGCCCGCGTGTGATGAGCAGGAACAAAACGGTGCCCAGGCCCGAGAAGAACAGCGTGGTTGCGGGTGGGAACCCGGTCAGCAGCGGGACGAGGAAGGTCGCGCCGAACATCGCCACCACATGCTGGGCGCCGATGCCGATCGTAATAGGCCAGGCGAGGCGTTCGCTCGGCGCCACGACCGAGCCGGGTTTAATACTTCTGCCGTCGCCGTGCAGACGCCAGCCGAAACCGGATTTCTGTGTGCTCATGGGATGCGATCTCCAGGTGAAGGTGAGGACAAAATTCCCAGTAATTTTACACCTGTTGAGCCTGGTGTGCGCATTGTAAAAAGGCTCTTTATTTGAATAAAGAGTGTTTTTTGCCGCTTTATTCAAATAAAGAGCCTTTTTAGGGTTGGGGGAGGCGGTGGCAGGTTGCCGCTACAGTGCCGCCTGCAAATCCTCTAAGTGGTCGTACTTTGAGAGCTCGAAACGCAGATGTCCCTCAGTCGGCGACTGCACCGGCAGGAAAGAAGCCTCACGTAAACGCCGCGCAGTCGGCGAGGAAGCAACGTAACCGGCGCCTCCAACAACCTGCAATTCAAAATGCGTAGCAATCGTTGCCAGATGCGAAACACCTAGACGCAAGCTCAACAAATCGCGACGCTCGGCACGCTGCGGCTCACGCGCCAAACGCACCAGCTCATCGCGCAAGCTCTCGTACTCGCCTACAATCAGCGGGAACTCAGAACTGAAAATACCCTGCGAAGCCTCAAGATGCTTCGAAGCCTCCACCAGCGCACCGGCGGCAAGACCCAAGCAGAATGCGGACTGCACCAGCAAGAACGGCGCGGTCACATCGTTAAGGAAGCCCTCAAAATTATCGGTCAGAATATCCTCGGTCGGCACAAAAACATCCTCAAAAATGATCGTGCCAGACTCGGTTCCGTTGAGCGCCAGCAGGTTACGGTGATATACAACCTTCAACCCCGGAGCATCCTGACGAACCGTCACAATATACCGGTTCGGATGCCCCTCCTGCGCATTCTGCACTGCTACCGGCAGCACAATCACGCCGCCCGGGTACAGGTTAGAAGCCCACGACACCGTGCCGTTGAGCTTCACACCGCCCTCTACCAAAGTGCCCAAAACCTTGATCGGCGCAAGCCCCGAAGCCTCCTTATACGCCGCCGCCATCGCGCTTGTACCGCTCGTCGTGGCCTCAGCCAAACCCTCGGGCAGCTCACGGTTCACCGCATCAAAGAACGCAATCGTAGAACGATGAGCCCACAGCGAGAACCCGGTTGTCGCATCCTGCGAAGCAAGGTCAAAAGCAACCGAAACCTGCGGAAGCAAAGACCCGGTGCGCCCCAGAGTTAGCAGACCATCCTTCGCAATCTCGCGTAGATTCTCAAACGGGGAACGCTCACCGGCATCGACGGCATCAGCGTGTTCGGCGGCAAGCGCAAGCACGCGCTCGCGCTGAGGATAATCCTCAAGAGGTTCAAGAGTGAATTCAGACATGGTAGAGAGCTCCTATATGCAATGTGCAGGTGTGCTTATGCGTGTAGCTTGAAGAGACGGTCGATAGGGGTGCTCACGGCTTTGCGGGCGCGAAGTACCGCATCCTCATCGGGGGCGTCGTAGAAGCACAGGCACTTAGCGGTATCCTCACGCACGTAGGTGCGCAGGAAGGAAACCTCGGGCACCTCGGCGTATTTGGGCGCGTTCGCCTTCTTGCGGGTCAGGTACTGCTCCATCGTGATTTCGGCGGGAATATCCCACTCGACCAGGTAGTCTGCATCTTTCTTGAGCTTCTTGATGTCGTCGAGTTCTGCGCCCACCAAGCGAACCTCGTCGGGGCCAACCACGGATGCGCGCTCGCCAATGGCCGCGGTGAGGGCGGGTGCGAACGCGGTGTTTTCAGATTCGATGATAGCGAAGATCAGCTTGTGATCGGCGGAAACCTGAGTTTCGATGAGCTCCGCGCCCTCGCTCAGGGAATTGGAAACGGTTTCGATGAGTGCGGTTGCCTCGTCCTTGGATGCGGTTGCTGGGGTCAGCTCGATCAGGTACAGGGCCATGTCTGTTTTCTCCTTAGATAGGACGTTGTCTTTTACCTGCCTGTACGGCGGGTCTGGCATATACCCTAAACCGGTCGCGGGCGCGGCGCATAATGTTTTTCGCTATGAGTCCTAAAACGAAGATTTAAGAACCCTTCACCCGTCACATGAAGTAATGCGGAGACACAAAACGTCATGTTACAGCGGTGACGGGAATATGTATACGGCGTCTAATGTTCGGGGCGGGTTTAAGATGCTGACGGTTAGGATACGCAGCGAGCAAAACCTGACTTTTGGTAGCGTAAACACCTGACTTTTGGTAGCGTAACTGGCTGACTTTTGGTAGCGTAGAATGCCTCTATTTACTATCTGACTAGTGAAAATACGTGTTTTGTCAGATCTGCTGATGAGGGGCTTATTCTGCCCTTATGCCCCTGCTGGCTAAATAGCGTGCAGTAGCTTGCCCTAGCGAGAAATGAGACCTCTATTTTCTCAATAGTATTCTTAATGAGAAAATAGAGGTTCAAATTCTCATTAACTGCCCGTACTTACCTCATTTTTTAGGGCATTCCCTATCATGCAGCAGAAAGGAGCGTGGGGTATGCCAGCCATCTCATGGGCTTCTCTTGATTGGGAACAGCAGCCTCTGTGGCAGCATCGTGACCCACTCGCATCCCGTCGTGCTCGTCAGCGGAACACTGGCGAGTTTAAAAGTGCCGTTACACCGCGCATCGCCGAGCAAACACCTCAGCTTTCCCCGCAGCTACATACTCTGGTGCAGGACTGCACGCGCACGATTACTCGCTTCGACGAGCAGCATGCGGCGTTAGGTGGTGTGCCATTTGCGGCGGTGCTTTTGCGGGGTGAATCGGCATCAAGTTCGCAGATTGAAAACCTGACGGTTTCAGCACGTAGGTTATCGTTGGCGGTGGTGGGCGCTTCCAGCTCTGCCGTGGGGCATAATGCCGAGTTGGTGGCACGCAATGTTCGCGCCATGCAGGCAGCTTTAGGGGCGGCAGAGAGCCTGACCATTGAATCTATCGTGCATATGCACCATGAATTGACGGCTGGCACCCTAGATGACGCCGGGAAATTCCGCCAACAGTGGGTGTGGGTTGGCGGGCAGTCGCCTGTAACAGCAGATTATGTGGCACCGCACTGGAAGCTAGTACCCGCCGCCATGAATGACCTCGTTGAATTTATGGCGCGTCGTGATCTTGACCCGCTGGTGCAGGCTGCCATCGCTCATGCACAATTTGAGACTATTCACCCTTTTACTGATGGGAATGGGCGTACCGGTCGGGCGCTTATTTCGGCTTTGCTCATGGCCCGTGGAGTCACCGAACATGTTGTGCTGCCAATTTCTTCGGGGCTTCTGCATGACGTCGCAGACTATATTGCGGCGCTTACCGCATACCGCGCTGGAGATATAGAGCCTATGATCCGGTGCTTTATTCAAGCTTCAAATGCTGCCGTCGAGAACGCTCGTATCTTGGCAGAGGACATCTCCGGATTACGCGATAAAATTATGGGAACAGCACGTCGAACAACATCCGCTTTGAAGGCGGTCGCCGATTTTTGCTGCACCGAACCGGCTTTTACGGTACAGATGGTGGAGCAGAATACGTCTGTGGCACCGGCAACGATATACCGCATCATCGCAACCCTTGAGAAAGCGGGGGTGATACGCCGTGAGAAAACCTTTGTTGCGGGTCAGCGCGTATGGACGGTTCCTCACCTTAACGATGCGCTTGACGCATTTGCGGCGCGTGCCGGGCGGCGCATCCAGGCTTAATAATCATGTTGTGAAAGGCTCTATGCCCCTCCTGGAATATAACGTAGGCGGCATATACCCAAGTCAAACCTAAGACGTTAAAACTAGTGGGTGCATCTTCAAGCGTTGAAGATACACCCACCGCTATATATGCCTAAAACGGAATACTACTTCACATCGCGCATAAGTTTCTGGATGGGCGCACGGCAGAGGAAGAGGACGATACCAGCAATAACCGAGACGGCACCCACCCACATAAAGTAAGAAGCCTCAGTGTCTTGGCTGTAGAACTGTGCGCACCAGCCCGCGAATGCGGTACCCATCGCCAGCGAGGTCCAGTAAAGCGCCATCATGTTCACCTTATAGGCTTCGGGCGCGAGCCTGGTGGTCAGCGCCATGCCCGTGGGCGAAATCGTAAGCTCGGCAACAGTGAAGATGAACATGATGATAACCATCCAGTAGACCGCCACGCGAGAGACACCCACCTGCGTGAGGAAAACCCAGTATGCCGGGCCGATAATCACGAGCGCGAGTGAGAACTTGGTGGTTGTGCGCGGCTGCCGATCGCCCAATTTCGTCCACATGGCGGCGAACCCCGCCCCCAGAAGAATCACGAAAATAGGGGCAAGGGAATTGACGAGGGTCGGAGGAAGATCCATGCCCAGAATATGCCAGTCGAGTCGCTCATCAGAATAGATGGGAATGACCGTGAACTGCTGCTGGTAGAGCGCCCAGAAAATAGCGTTGGCAATCCAGAGGGGAATAAACGCCCACACCCGCGAGCGTTCGGTGTTGGTTACGTTCTTGGCGGTGAGCAACTGAATAAAGAGAGCTATGGCCCCGATGCCGACGGCGCTTACCACCCACGTGGCGAGGTTGCCTGTAGTCATCCAGCCCATCATGACCAGCAGGAATGTTATGAGAGCTACACCCGCCAGAACACCGGCTAAAATACCGTTCTGACGTGGGGTGAAAGGAACGGTTACCTCGTGCACCGATTCGGGCAGGTTCTTGCGGGTGAGCGCATACTGAATAAGCCCGGCCGCCATGCCGATAGCCGCGATTCCGAAGCCGAAGTGAAAGCCTAGCCAACCCCATCCCCAGCCGGTCAGTGCCGGACCTAAAAGCGCACCGATGTTGATGCCGATATAGAAAAGCGTGAACCCCGCTTCGCGTTTGGGGTCGTCTTTGCTGTAGAGCGAACCGACCAGAACCGAGGCGCTGCTTTTGAGACACCCTGAACCGATCGCGACCAGAAGAAGACCGGTGATCACACCAGCGGCACCGGGCATGACCGCAAGAACAATGTGCCCCGCCATAATACCTATAGCGGAATAAAAGAGGGTACGTTCGGGGCCTAAAACACGGTCGCCCAAAATACCGCCGAGGATCGCCATGAGATAAACGGTTGCACCGTACGCTCCCATAGCGCCGGTGGCTGCTTCTTTGGGGATCCCTAATCCGCCGTCTTCGATAGAGTGGTACAGGTAGTAGAGGGCAAGAGCCTGCATCCCATAGAATGAGAACCGTTCCCACATTTCCACGGTGAAAAGATTGGCGAGCATCGGCGGATGCCCAAAGAATGTTCGCGGCTTCTGCGCCGCTGGTTGTGTGGCTACCATAAAGCCTCCCAAGAATACACAGACCGGAAGTGTTCTAGGTTATATTTCCTTAGTCTATACCTATGAAGTGCATATGTATACAGAAGCTTGTGCAGAAATTAGGCATAAATTCCGATTTACTCTGCATGAAATCTCATGCCGAAAGGTGGGGGTGGGGTGTATTGCGTGCACGCGCGCGTGCCTTATGACCTCAAAATTTTGTAGAGTTGATAATGTATCTCACGAGACTACAGAGGAGAATCCATGAATAACGTACCCCAGGTAACCCCTGCCGATGTTCCTGCCGATGCCAAGATTATTGATGTGCGCGAAGACTACGAATGGGAAGGCGGCCACGTTGCTGGTGCCCAGCACATCACCCTAGGAACGCTGACCGAGCGACTTTCAGAGCTACCCAGCAAAGATGAAGAATTCTATGTGATCTGTCACGGCGGCGGGCGTTCAAACCGTGCGGCTGAATACCTGCGCCAGAACGGATACCAGGCGAAAAATATTGCTGGCGGAACAAGTGCTTGGTTCACCGCAAAGTTGCCCATGGAAAGCGAAAACGGGCAGGAACCTGCCGTCGTTCACTAATGACGCTATACCCTAAAAATTTGGAATATATCCGGTTTGACTAGTGTATATAGCCAAAACGACATATAAAGATGCGGCACCCCAGCCCCCGAAATGGCTGCTGGTGCCGCATCCTTTGTATTCGGGTCGAAGCCACACTGCTCAAGACCGACGGCAACGCACTCTACAATAGGAAACGTGATTCTTCAGCCCGATCAATACCCAACGCTGCACGTGCGCGCCCTCGACTTTGCGATCATGCCCGAGGCCGCATACCCCGTGATCGCTGCGGACGCTCGGTACGCCTATTGGCTTGATTCCGCACGAGAAGAATCGCCTATGTCTCGCGTCTCGTATGTGGGCGTCGTCCCGCATTGGGCGGCTGTGCTGCGCATCGAAAACGCATGCGAGGCAAAAAACACGACTCCTTGGGATGCCCTCGATACTGCGCTTGCCAGTATGCCTGAACCCGATGACATTGCCGAGCTGCCCGAAGGTTTGCGCGGTGGTTACGTGGGTTATTTCGGGTATGAGGCGCGCGCCGCCCTGCACCCCGGGCGTATCGGATACACGCCCCGGCACACGGCGCAAACCCCGGATTCTCTCTGGATGCCCGCCGTGCGATACCTGGCCTATGAACATGAAACCCGTCGCGCGTGGCTGCTTGGCGACGAACCCTGGATTGAGGAAATCGAGCCGCGTTTGCGCGAATTGGCGCGGGATTCTTGGCGTGAGATACCGGGTGATAACGCACATGACGGCGATAAACCATTGATCCAGCATGTGGAGCATCTACTTTTTGACGCCCCGGATTGTGAAAGCTATTGCGCAGATATTGAGCGCGCACAATGGCATATTTACGAGGGGAATAGTTATGAGGTGTGCCTGAGCGCCGAAAGTACCGCGCGGGTAGAACATCCTCTCACGCCAGATCAGCTTTTTGAGCTGTACCGCACTCAGCGCAGGCACAATCCCGCACCCTATGCCGCCTATTTGCGGTGCGGCGATTTCTCTGTGCTTTCTTCGTCTCCTGAGCGTTTTCTGATGGTTGATACGCACGGAAACGCCGAAACGAAGCCGATTAAAGGGACGTGCCCGCGCGGTGCGAATCCTCAGGATGACGCCGCCGCGGCTCACTGGCTGCAGCACGATGCGAAAACCCGCGCCGAGAACCTGATGATCGTCGATCTTTTGCGCAACGACCTCTCGACGGTGAGTGACCCCGCGAGTGTGCAGGTTCCTGTACTCATGGGTGTGGAAAGTTATGCAACGGTGCATCAGCTTGTTTCGACCGTCACTGCGCGCCTTAAGCCCGAAATGTCCGCAGTGCATGCCAGCGCGGCCTGCTTCCCTGGCGGATCTATGACCGGCGCGCCTAAGCCCTCAACAATGAATATTATTGAGGATCTGGAGGCGCGCCCCCGCGGCGTATACTCGGGTGCTCTCGGATTCTTCTCGGCGGATGGCGGTGCCAATCTCTCTATTGTTATACGTACCTTGGTTGCGCACGATAACGGGCTTATAACCCTCGCCGCCGGCGGCGCTATTGTCGCCGATTCAGACCCGAACGCCGAGTATGAAGAAATGCTGACGAAACTACGTGCGGCGCTTCCGCCGAGTGTGGGGCGCGTCGTTGAAAAGGACGTGAGTAAGCAGAGCGCCACCGCGGCGACCGACCGAGAAAACTCAGGGGTATCATGAATTTTGTCTTCGATATCGACGGCACCACTAGCTTTAACGGCATGGTGATCGAACCCGCCATTGAGCGCGAAATTTATGCGCTGCTGCAGGCGGACCACCGCGTGGTTTTTGCCTCTGCCCGACCGGTGCGCGATATTCTGCCCATGCTCTCTGATGATGTGCGCGCGCATAGCGGGCTGGCGCTGATCGGCGCGAACGGTTCACTGCTGTACCGGGACGGGCAGCTGCGTGCGCGGGAACACCTAGATGCGCATAGTTATGCGAAAATTCGGGACATTATCGAACATCACGGGCTGCACTATATCGTGGACTCCCTGGATTCTTACGCCTTTGATTTGCCCGATGCGCATGTGCTCGTGGAACGGCTAAACCCCGAGGGAACCGACCGCCTAGTTTCCTTGAAAGACCTGGAGAATCCGGTCAAAATAATTCTGCTTGACATCAATAATCCGCATCTTTACGCCGAGCTTGAAAAGACTATCGCGAGCCTAAACCTGCATGTGACTAAGCATCAGGACGCCACCACGAGTATTGATCTGGCGCCCGGGGGAGTGCATAAAGTTTCGACTCTTCCGCAGGCGCTTGGCGCGCGTCCGGGCGAAAAACCCGACCCTTATATTGCGTTTGGCAACGATATGAACGATGCAGGGCTGCTTGAGGGTGCTCAGTATGCGGTTGCGGTGGGCTCGCATGAGGCCCTGCTGCCGCTCGCAGATCTGACGGTGGACCCGCATCCGGATGCAGTCGCCGCCGCCATCCGCGTACTCGCCTCCTCGTCCGCCTTGTAAAAAGGCTCTTTATTTATATCAAGCGGATTTTAACGCTTTATTCACTATCAAGGCTCTTTTGACGCGGAATGTTCGGTGCAGTCTGAAATCCGACGAATCATCGCAGAATACCCCTATTTCACATAATTTCGGCTATGCTCTAGAGGTGGTTTCACAAAACCATCTTTCCGCACACAATATTTGAAGGAGCATCACCGATGAGTGAAAACATTACGTCCGGTCAAGAAAAACCGCAGAATTCCCCGTCTGTTCAGCAAACTTCTTCTCAGCAACCTATGATGCAGCCCGCACCGACAGCTTACGCCGCTGCACCTTCAATACCAGCCACTCGCCCCAAAATTACGGCGTTGGCTATGACCGCTTTTATAGTCAGTCTGGCGTGCGCGCTCTTACGCCTCGTTGAGTTCGGTACCATGAGGTCTGCCATGAGCTCTCTGCAGACTGTGGCTGCGATGAATGGCGGGCAGTCACTCAGAAACTACAATACTCTAGAATCGTTTGTGTCCTTTATTTCTCTTCCGCTGTTCCTCAGCATTATTCTGTACATCCTGTTCGGTGTTTTCATCTACCGAGGATACAACTGGTCGCGTATCGTCATGACCGTTATTGCTGTTTTGGCCCTTGCCGGTATTGTTTTGCACATGTTTATCACATCGGCGGCTTTGAGCGGCATGAATGAAGAGAGGTCATCGCTCGCGCCCGGTTTTACGTCTTCCCTTTCCACGCTCATTGTGATCTACGTGGTGTTGTTTATTGCTAACGTTGCCCTGATTGTTTTCTTGTGGCTGCCCGGGACCAACAGGTTTATGCGTGACTCCAAGGCGTACCGTCTGGCACAGAATCCGATGGCCCAGCCCACAGTCGTACAGGCGCAGCCCGTTCAGCCCCAGGCGCCGTACCAGAACTAACCTGCATATTTAGGGCAGTAGGTGCTAAAAAGGCTCTTTATGTGAATAAAGAGCCTTTTTTACGCGGCAGAGAGCCGGGACGCACCCCTAAGGCACCTAAGGTATAGCCCTGGACACCCACCGCCAGCCCGTACCCGGGGTAACCCGCTAAACTTGAAATATGACTAAACTATCCGAAACCCTGCCCATCGAAGAAGCCCGCGAACGTCTGCGCCAGCTCATCTCCGAGCTTGCCGTGGTGCGCGGTAAAGTGACTCTTGCTTCCGGGAAAGAAGCCGACTACTACGTCGACTTGCGCCGTATTACCCTGCATCACGAAGCGTCGCGCCTGGTCGGTCAGGTGATGCTCGATCTGCTCGACCGCAACGGTATCGAGTTTGAGGCCGCCGGTGGTCTAACGATGGGCGCCGACCCCGTTGGTTCCGCAATTATGCGCGCGGCGGGCGATCAAGATCGTGCTATCGATTCGTTTGTGGTGCGTAAGGCGCAAAAGTCCTACGGCATGGGTCGCCAGGTTGAGGGGCCCAGCGTTGAGGGTCGCCGCGTGGTTGCTGTCGAAGATACTTCCACCACCGGCGGGTCCGCGTTAACCGCCGTGGATGCGCTGCGCACAGCGGGCGCCGAGGTCGTCGCCGTCGCCGTCATCGTAGACCGTGCAACCGGGGCGAAAGAACATATCGAAGAGATTGCCGGGGTTCCCTGCTTCTACGCCTACTCCAAGGATGATTTAGGGCTCGACTAGGGACTTTGTAGATGCCCGCGCGTGCTGGCAACCAGTGGCGTGCGGGCATCGCCGCACCGCCCACCCCAGACTCCTTCGCCGCGCATCCGGCACTATATGTACGCGCCATCAGAAAGAAACCATGAGTTCCCCAAGCCATCAGACCCCCCTTGACCCCTCAGATCCCGGGCAGGATTCCTGTGTGAACGAATCTGCAGAGCCGCAGGGTACACCGCAAGAGTACCCCGAAAGCGAGACTTTCGGAACGCCCCGGTTTGAGGTTGGCGTCGGTCCTTGGGAGGGCGAGCGGCCCGAAGGCGAGCATTGGGATGAACAGCTTCTGCGCGAGGGCGACCGCCGCAATGTGGTGGATAAGTACCGTTACTGGAGCATGGAGGCGATTATCGCCGACCTTGACACGCGCCGCCATGATTTTCACGTCGCGATCGAGAACTGGCAGCACGATCTGAATATCGGTACCGTGGTGCGCACCGCGAATGCCTTTTTGGCGAAGGAAGTGCACATTATTGGTAAGAAACGCTGGAACCGACGCGGTGCGATGGTGACCGACCGGTATCAGCATGTGCGGCATCACCCCACGATTGAGGACTTTGTGGCGTGGGCGCAGGGCGAGGGGCTGGACATTATCGGCATCGATATTTTTCCGGATTCGGTGCCGCTTGAAACCTATGATTTGCCGAAGAACTGTGTGCTGGTCTTTGGGCAGGAAGGCCCAGGGTTATCGGAGGAAATTCACGCCGCCGCGCGCGATACGCTCTCGATCGAGCAATTCGGTTCAACCCGCTCGATGAACGCGGCAACCGCCGCTGGGATCGCGATGCACGCCTGGGTGCGCCGCCACGTTTTCGGACAGAAACCTTAAAACAAATACACCGCGAGCAGGTAGGATTTTGCCGAAAAGGTAG
>NZ_KV804796.1:0-54016 GCF_001811455.1 Rothia sp. HMSC065G12 | reverse complement strand
CGCGAGCAGGTAGGATTTTGCCGAAAAGGTAGGAAAATCCTACCTGCTCGGACCAAAAACCACCTGCTCGCGGTGTTGTGTAGGGGAGTGAACCCCTAGCCCACCGGAACGTTCACGTTCACGAGCGAGAAAAGATCCTTCGGATCGTCCGGATTTGCCACCAGGTCAATGAACTGCTGCAGATCGGTGCCCCGGGTTGCCTCGCGTGCATAGCGCAGCGCCGAGAAGTCGGCGATTGCAAAGCCCACCGAATCGAAGAGAGTAATCTGCTCATCCGAGGTACGCCCGGGCTCCTCGCCGGTCAGAACCTTCCAGAACTCCACCACGGGGAAGTCCGGATCCTTCTGCTGAATTTCACCCTCGATGCGGGTCTGCGGCGGGAACTCCACGAACACGGTCGAACGATCCAAAATCTCGCTCTCCAGCTCGGTTTTGCCGGGGCAGTCGCCTCCAATAGCATTCAGATGCACGCCGGGCTTCACCTGCGAATTTAGAAGCACCTTTGCCTGCTGCTTATCGGCGGTGCAGGTGGTAATAATATCGGCATCTGCAACGGCCTCGTCCACGCTGGATGCGGCATGAATCCTGAACCCCAGCGGCTCCAGATTACGGCGGAACTTCTCGATAGCGGCGGGATCAACATCGTACACCACAAGGTCTTCGATGCCGAGGACGGCGCGCATCCCAAGAGCCTGGAATTCAGACTGTGAACCGGCGCCGATCATCGCTATCTTCCGCGAATCCTTGCGTGCCAGATGCTTAGCCACCATGGCAGAAACAGCGGCAGTACGAAGGGCGGTCAGCAGGGTCATCTCCGCGAGGAAGACGGGGTAGCCGTTATCCACATCAGCCAGCAGACCGAACGCGGTCACGGTCTGGTATCCACGTGCAGGGTTCGAGGGATGCCCGTTCACATACTTGAAGGAATAGATGATGTTATCTGAGGTCGGCATTAACTCAATCACGCCGAAGGGGGTGTGGGATGCCACGCGCGGAATCTTATCGAAGCTCTGCCATTTCTTGAAATCTTCTTCCAAGAAATTCACCATACCGGCAATAATATTCCCAACGCCGTCACGCTGAATCCACTGTGCCATGGATGCAACATCAACAAATTCAACCCTGTGGTCGGTCACGATAATCTCCTTAGTCGTGAGAGGCTGACATGAAATACTGAATCAGTATATCAGCAGTCAAATGTATAGATTATTACTGTGATGTATATAATATTCCCCGGAATACGCTGACAATATGCATGACATTATGTCAGCGTAGTGTGTGCAATATCCGGAAAATAATGTGTGTAAAAAGCTACTTCCGATCCTCATCCGAATCATCGTCGTGTTCGGCAAGCTCCGTGAAGTAATTCTTGTACACGCCCTCATTCGAGAGCTTACGCGCCATCGGAGGAGCCGCAATCACCGGAACAGCACCCGTGAAGCCCTCACGAACACGCGCAACCTCATTCACGCGATCGCGCACCACAAACCAACCAATAATGAGCAGCGGAATCACGAAAAGAAGCGAGATAAGAGTCCATGTGCCCACGGGGTAGTCGAGCGCCATCAGCACAATAACAATAGCCATGAAGGTCAGAACCGACCAGTCGGCAAAGCGCCCGCCGGGAGCACGGTATTCGGGGCGTGTGTACTTTCCTTCCTTGGCCAGCTTGAGGAACTTCTGGTGCGAGAGCGAAATAGCAACCCAGGATGCCATCGTACCGAAGGCCGCAATATTGAGTACGACCTCAAACGCCTGTTCGGGAACAATGAAATTCAGAACCACACCGAAAAGCCCCACCACGCCGGTCAGCAGAATACCCGCCACCGGAACGCCCGACTTAGAAACTTTGGTCGCGAACTTCGGCGCAGACCCGGCAACACCCATCGAATGCAGAATACGACCGGTCGAATACAGCCCCGCGTTCAGCGACGATGCGGCGGCGGTAATCACGACCAGCTGCATGATCGGGGCGCTCGCGGTCACGCCAATATTGTCGAAGAAGGTCACGAAGGGCGACTCGTCATCGCTGTAGACGGTGTACGGCATGAGCAGGCACAGCAGCACTACGGCGCCCACGTAGAAGATAGCAATGCGCCACACCACAGCGTTGATAGCGCGCGGAATAATCTTCTTGACGTCCTTTGTTTCGCCGGAGGTGGTGCCCACCAGTTCGATACCGGCGTATGCGAACACAACGCCCTGCACGACGATTAATGCCGGAAGAACACCCTGCGGGAAGAGCCCCTCATGTGACATAATCAGCGGAATACCGGGTTGCACGCCGTTGATGGGCTGTCCGAAGATGAGGTACCAAATACCAACCGCCATGAAGGTCAGCAGCGCCAGAATCTTGATGAGCGCAAACCAGAACTCCAGCTCGCCGAAGAGCTTAACCGAGACCAGGTTCAGGGACACGGTCACAATCACCACGATGAAGGCGGTGAGCCATTGCGGTAGGTCGGCAAAGAATTGGTTATATCGCCCAAACCAGGAGATGTAGATAGCAATTGCGGTCGCATCCGCTACCGCCGTCATAGCCCAGTTGAGCCAGTACAGCCAGCCGGAGACGAACGCCGCCTTTTCGCCGTAGAATTCGCGAGTATACGAAACGAACGAGCCAGAGGAGGGGCGGTGCAGGATCAGCTCGCCCAGTGCGCGCAGGATCAGGTAGCCGAAGAACCCGCAGACGGCGAAAATGATCGCAAGCATAGGGCCGGCCTTTTCGAGGCGCCCGCCTGTCCCCAAGAATAGACCGGTACCGATAGCGGAACCGATCGCAATCATTTGAAGTTGTCGAGCGCCTAGCCCCTTGTGCAGACCTTCCTGCTCATGAGCGAAGGCATCTTCGTGGTCTGGTCGCGTCATAGGTTTTTTAGGTGAATCGAGACTCATATTTTTCCTTATGACCTGCAGCGCCCAGTGGGAACGATGGTGTACCTTCTTAGAGCGCCACAATACGGTGTTGTTCCACGCGGATATATAGTAAATTCCGGAAGCCGCATGGAGTTTTTTAAGACTATAGCAGACCAAGTATAAGAATGTTACGGGGAGCACACCCCGATAATATGCGTGTCAATGCATAATGCACGTACTACTGTGATGCCGGGAATATTCCGAAAATTGTTATTGAAATTTAATAAATACAGTTTATTCCTTGCTATAGCAGGGAACATAAAATTATCCCTGGCTCACAGAAAAATATGTGTGTATTTATACAGGTAGGGTGTGCAGGATATGAGGAGACGGCGCTCGCTTTTCGTGGGTTTAGCTGCCGCCCAGTGCGTGAATCTTTCGGTCGAGGCGCTTCTTGCGGCGGGTCAGCAGCCACCAGCCGGGCACGTGAAGTGCAGATTTGCGCCCCACCTCGATGACGGAGGGGAGCTTCTTCTTGGCGAGAGCGGTATCGATCTCAAGGTCGGTGGCACCTTCGGCGCGCATCCGCTCAATAAGGGCGAGGGATTTGGCGACGGGTCCGCCTCCAATGATGTGCGCATCCATGCGGGCTTGAATCGCTGCGCGGCGTTCTTGCAGGCGTGCCAGCTGTGCGTTCTTAGGGTTATTTTCACCCATTCGGCGTTCCCCTCATTATGATGACAATGACTCTCAAATACGGGCTAAAATGCCTCATCAAAGCCCGAAATAAGCCGAAAAACCGGCGCTTTCAGTCTACAGAAAACCCTAACCCCCTTGGTAAAATAGTCTCTGTAGATGGCGTTCAGACACGCCGACAAAACCACGGGAATTTACGTTTTCCCGCACCCTAGTCAAGGAGTCAGCATGGCTATTGCAACCCCCGAAGTCTACGCAGAGATGCTGGAGAACGCGAAAGCAAAAGGCTTCGCCTACCCGGCAGTAAACGTCACCTCCTCGCAGACCCTCAACGCCGCTCTTCGCGGTTTCGCTGAGGCTGGTTCTGACGGTATTGTTCAGGCATCCACTGGTGGCGCAGCGTACTGGTCGGGAGCATCGAAGAAAGATATGGTCGCTGGTTCCCTGGCATTCGCGGCATACGCTCGTGAGATCGCCAAACAGTACGACGTGAACATCGCACTGCACACTGACCACTGCCCCAAGGACAAGCTGGATGGCTTTGTTCTTCCCCTGCTCGCCGAGTCTGAAAAGGCTGTGGCGCGCGGCGAAGACCCCATCTTTAACTCCCATATGTGGGATGGTTCCGCTATCGATCTTGACGAGAACCTCAAGATCGCGGCTGAGCTTCTGGAGCGCACCAACAAGGCAAAGATCGTGCTTGAGGTTGAGATCGGTGCCGTCGGTGGCGAGGAAGACGGCGTTGAAGGCGCTATTGATGACACCCTGTACACCACCGTTGATGACGCGGTGAAGACCGTTGAGGCTCTGGGT
Organism: Rothia sp. HMSC065G12; assembly: GCF_001811455.1. NCBI lineage: Bacteria > Bacillati > Actinomycetota > Actinomycetes > Micrococcales > Micrococcaceae > Rothia > Rothia sp. HMSC065G12. Next base: position 49,651 of record NZ_KV804796.1, on the reverse strand, counting down.
CTGGGCGAGAAGGGGCGCTACATTGCGGCGCTGACCTTCGGTAACGTGCACGGCGTGTACAAACCCGGTAACGTGCACCTGCGACCCGAACTGCTCAAGCAGATTCAGGACGAGATCGGCGCTAAGTACGGTAAGGAGAAGCCGTTCTCGCTCGTGTTCCACGGTGGTTCCGGTTCGACCGCTCAGGAGATTGCGGATGCGGTTTCCTATGGCGTGATCAAGATGAACATTGATACCGATACCCAGTACGCTTTCACTCGCCCGGTCGCCGGTCACATGTTCACCAACTATGACGGCGTGCTCAAGGTTGACGGCGAGGTCGGCAACAAGAAGGCATACGACCCCCGCGTGTGGGGCGCTAAGGCTGAAGAGGGCATGGCAGCTCGCGTGGTTGAGGCTTGCCAGCAGCTCGGCTCGGCAGGCACCTCGCTGAACAAGTAGGTAATGCTTAGCCGGTTTGCCCCGGCATCAGAAGGCTCTTTATTCCAATAAAGCGGGTTTTCCACCGCTTTATTGGAATAAAGAGCCTTTTTAGTATGTGTGTGAGAGGTCTGCCGGGCGAATCCGGCGAAAATAGTCGCCGTCGTGAACGGTGTACATGGTAGTTTTAAATTTATGAGTGAGCAATCATCGAGAGAAAACTTTGTCGAACAGAATCCACAGGATGCGGTAAAACCTGGGACGGCGTCGCAGCCTTCCGACGATCAGGCTTCGACGGTACCGAGACAGTATACGTACCCGGGAGCTGCGAACCAAACGGAGGCGTCCATAGCCGTGACGACGGCAGACCCTAAATTCCCGTTCCGTTGGCTGTATGGGGTGCGTATCGTGGTCACTGCGGTGAGTTTATGGCTCAGCGTGCGGGTTCTCTACAATCTTGTTACCACGATTCTTGATGGTTATGTGTCGCTCGCCCTCACAGAAATTATCGAAGCACCGCAGGTTATTGGATATCCGGTCTATGAAATCATGCAGATTATCGCGGCAATACTATACCTGCGGTCCAAAGGGCTTGGCTATATTCTGGGCGTGAATATCCTCGGTTTAATCGTCCAGCTGCCCTCGCTACCTAAACTTATTGAGAATCTTCTGCGCTTGGATATTTTCTTTGAATATGCTAAAGCTTCAACGTACTTAGACTGGGGACTGTACATTATTGACGTAGCCCTGTGCATATTCTTTATTGTCATTACAATTCGCGAATATTCTCGCCGCCAGAGAATGAAGACGGCTCAGACTCAGCCTGTTTACGCGGCGGCTCCACATACTTCTGTACCGCCGACCGTCATGCCGCACAACCCTGAAGCGCCAGCACAGGCACCGACAGCACAGCCTCAGAATCCGCCGGAGCAGCCCTTAATGTAGTCTCGATATTCTTCAAGTTGTGAAATACATGAGTGCCCCGGACTCCTTCAAGGAGTCCGGGGCACTCGCATATATACATTGGGGAACGGAATCTACCGTGTGGAAATGCGCGCTTTAGCTGCCGCACTTACTTATGTCGGGCAGATTTTCTAATACTTTATTGGAATAAAGAGCCTTTTAGTATGAGGAAATATGTAAGGAATATATTCATTGAGAATGTTCAGGGGGTTTTCATAGAATATCCAGGGTGTAATCATAGGGTAAAAATATGAGTACAGATCATGATTTTTCACCCCAAAATTCTGCTCACGATGCGCCTGCCGCTCAAAGCAGCCGCAAGGTTCCTTGGTCGGGTATGGTCGATAGCACCTCGGCAGGTTATGAACTTCCTGCGTATACGGCACTTTACGGCCAGCTGGGAGATGAGGAAATCGTGATCCGCCCTAGTGGAGAGCCGGAAAATGATGCCGAAAAGCCGGAAAATCCCACAAGTTCAGGAAGTCCCACAAAATCGCCAGAGAAGGCGCACGATTCAGTGGAAGTCTCTGCGGCAAAACCCCTAGGGCTTGAGAATCTCAAGATATTCTATGTTCTTCGTATAGCTCTGGCGTATATTCCGATAGTAGTTATAGCTTATTCGTGGATAAACTCTATGGCGCGGTATTCAACTTCATATCGCGAAGAAACTTCTGTAAATCTGTTATCGGTTGAACGGCCATTATCCCATATAGCAATTCTTGGGTTTCTGATGATTTCTTATGCAGTATATATTACGGCTGTACAGACCCGCGCCTGCGCAAAATTTATACGGCGCAAAGACTATCCCTGGGTTAAAAAGGTGAATAACTATGGTCTTGTATTCTCTTTCGTGATGACCATGATTACCGTCGCATACGATAACCCCTTTGGGTGTCTAATGGTTCTTTTTGACCTTGGGGTGAGCATTGTTTTCGTGAAAATGATGGGTTCAGGGACGACAAAAACTAAACCTGCTGCCCGGCCCCTAAATATCGCAAACCTCGATAGTAAGGAAAGTTCAAACAACAGTCTCAGTGACGAAGAGGCAGAAAAATAGTGGGATGTGAACGATATGCGTGATAGTTTTGAATTTATGAGTGAGCAATCATCGAGAAAAAACTCTGCCGAACAGAACCCGCAGGATGCGGTAAAACCTTGGGCGGCGTCGCAGCCTTCCGACGATCAGGCTTCGACGGTACCGGGGCAGTATGCGCACCCGGGAGCTGCGAACCAAACGGAGGCGTCCATAGCCGTGACGACGGCATACCCTAAATTCCCGTTCCGTTGGCTGTACGGGGTACGTATCGCGTTCATGCTGGTGAGCCTGGGGACGTCTGTGTGGGGTCTATATAACTATGTGGAGTTTATGGCTAAGTATGGATTCGAGTATTGGGATGCAGAAGATTTTCTGCACTTAGCGTTGACATGTGCATTTCTGGCATATTATGGCCTTCAGATATTCGCCGGTATCTTCTATCTCAGGTCTAAAGCGCTGGGATTTATTCTGAGCATCAATATTATTGGTCTGATCCTTCAAGCTCTAGAAATAGCAACGCTAATTGACGTGATCACCCATATGGATGACTTCTTCCAGTACGCCAATGGCTTGGCGTACCTCTACTGGGTCCTATATTTTATAGATATAGCTCTCTGCATCGTCTTTATCGTCATGGTGAGTCAAGAATATTCACGCCGCCGGACGAATAGTACGGTTTGGACTCAGGGAGCACAAGCGCAAACCGCACAATCTCAGTATGCACAGCCTCAGAATCCGCCGGATCCTCTAATGTAGCCGATACTCTGCAAGTTGTGAAATACATGAGTGCCCCGGATGCCTTCAAGGAATCCGGGGCACTCGCATATAAACACTCGGGGCGGGAACTACTCGTGCGGGGATGCGCGCTTTAGCCGCCGCACCCGCAGCCACCACATCCGCATCCGCCGGATTTGGTGGCGACTGAACCCTCAGAGGGAATGCCATCTCCGGTGTCGCCGCCCATGAGGTTCACGCGGTTACCAATATCGGGACCACCTACCACCTGGGGCTTTTTACCGGCGAGGGTAGCCGCGAAACCGGCGGGTTCGCGCAGAGCACCGGGTGCCAAATCGGGAATGGGAGTGAAGCCTGAGGAACCGCTCGGGCCGCATGCCGCTGCAGCCGCATTCGCCTTCGGCTTTTTGACCTTGTGGGCTTTCGAGAAGCGCGTAATCTGCTCGGCGGTCGGGTACATAAACGAGACCTTGACCTCGCCATTGACGAGCATAATCGGCAGAACGTCGGCACCGCTCATCGCAATTTGCTCGGCGACGGGCTCGCATTCTTCGAATGCTGACGGGTAACTATCGGTTGAGTAAACCTCAATATCTACCCCCGAATCGAGTGCTTCCTGTGCGGCGCCCAAAAAGAGGGTTCGTTCCATATCGTTAGGGTCCTCAGGGTTCTCGCCCGGACCTGGAATGAAAACCTCAAGGATGGTACCGGCTAGTTCTTCGGTTTGCTCACTCATGCGGGAACACTTTCTCGTTGTTAGGGTTCAAGCCTTCAATATGCTCTAAGTGTACTCGTGTTTACCTGATGCAGGGAGGGCTTACAAAAATACTGAGCGATCGGCGAAATCCTCCGGAGCTCTAGTGCTGTGTCTGCCGCCTGATTGAGCGGCTGCATCATGAAATATACTCTGGAAATTCGGCATATTATGCAGGCTGGGAATATTTTTTCAAAATCCCTCGACCTGTGGTGGACACAGTAACAAAAACCTGACGAGTACGGTATTCTAAAGGGAAAATACATGTATTTGCCTGTGTCGTTACACAAACGACATCTTTCGGGTGTTTACTACATCAAAGGAGATCTTATGTTTGGTTTCGGGAAGAAAAAAGCAGCGGCACCGACGGAATCGACCGCAACCGCTGATATTTATGTGGCACCGGTGACGGGAGAGTACCTTCCGCTGTCTGAAGTTTCTGACCCCGTATTTTCGCAGGGTGTCATGGGGGATGGCTACGCCGTTAACCCTACATCGAATATGATCGTTGCCCCTGCGGCAGGTACGATCGCCTTGATTCAAGACACCATGCATGCCTTTATGCTGCGTACCGATAACGGCGGCGAGGTGCTGGTGCATATCGGTATCGATACTGTAGATCTCAATGGCGAAGGCTTTACCTCGCACGCTAAGGTGGGCGATAAGGTTGAGGCGGGCGCCCCCATTATTGAGGTTGATTGGGAGGCCATTAAGGATCGTATTCCCTCCAAGGAGACGATGGTGATGGTTACCAACACCCCCAAATTCAATATTGTGAAGGACTCCGAGGAGCGCCGTACCGTCAACGCGGGCGATCACGTGGCGGAAGCGACCAAGAAGTAGAAGACGCGTAGAGCCTTGTGATGCTTCGACAGGGCGGAAGGCGCCGGTTTTCTCGCTCTGTCTGGCACGATGCTCCGGCTTTACGCAGCCTCGCTTTACGTGAGGTCTTGTGCCGCAGCTGCCGACGAGCAGACCTCACGAAAGAGGTTTTCTCATATGGTTTCACCGATTTTCGGTGGAACCATATTTTTTTAACAAAAACTTTTTAACGGGCAAAAGATATTGTCTCGAAGAAATAGGCGTGGGAAAATATTTGACAAAGATAAATTTTCTCGCTCAAGCAAAAGTGATTTACAGGTAAAAAATAGTTATGCTATTTATGTGACGCGTCAAGAAAATGTTTTTTAACGCATCCGCCTATTCATTCACTCAGCAACATATAGTATTTGGGAGTTCATACCCATGAGCCTTTCTTCGCAGAAACTCAACCGACGTACCGTTCTTGGCGCCACCACGCTTGGCGCTGCCGCCGCTATGATGCCCGTGGTGGGCGCATCCGCAGCAGAGGCGAGAATTCAAGGAAGTCTTCCCGGCGAGAAGGAACAGCCTGTCAATGATGAACAGCAGCCTATCCTCGATGAAGATATTGAATTTGACCCGGAACATGCGGCCTGGACCTTTCTTAGACAAAAAGAATTCTTTGTAGCACATCGTGGTTCGGGCGATATTAATCCCGAACACACCGCATACGCATATACTCAAACTGCAAGAAATGCCGATGCTATCGAAATTTCTTTGCGAACCACGGCTGATAATATTCCCGTTTGCATTCATGATGAATCGCTGATGCGCGTTACCGGACTTAATCGCAAAGTACGTGATCTTACCCTGCAAAAACTGCGTGGCGTTTACGTCAATATGCGCAAGACTCTCGGTGAAGGTACACCGCTGGAGCAGATTCCCACATTTGAAGAGGCCGTGGATGCGATCAACAACGCCCCCACCGGCAAGCGCCTTCCCCTCTTCATCGAAGCGAAAGACTGGCGCGCACAGGGTCATCTGTTGAAAGCTATCAAAGAACGCGGGCTGGCGCATCGTGTAGTGATCAAGATGTACCGCGACGGTCACGGCGGTTTCAACCCCAACTCAAAGTATCTGGCCCAAGCGAAAGCCGCGGGCTGCCAGACCTGGTGCTACTTCGACGCCAACGACAGCCTTGAAGGAATCCGTCAGCTGGCGGGATCCAACAACGTGGATGCGCTCGGCGTGCCCTACTTTGAATCCGTGCGCGGTCCCGGGTACGGTTCCATGGCGGATGATAAGGTGCGTGCCATTGTCGGCTTCGGCAAGCCCGTGATTGTTTGGGAGGTGCACCGCCGAAGCACCTACGAACACTACAAGAGCCTGGGCGTGCGCGGGTTTATGAGCCCCGACCCGTCATGGGTGTGCGGGTGGAAAAAACAGGCCACGATCAACGTTGAGAACGGCCGTCGGGAGCACGGTATGCTGCCCTCTAGCATCACCAACGCCCAGGATTATCCCGACTTCACCCGCGGGGCAATCGTGCACCGGCAGAATTACGACGAATCCTTGCTGCTGGGGCCGCTCGCTGCTGCCACTGACAGGGAACAGTACACCCTCGAATTCGCTATGCACTGGGATAAGAAACTGCCCACAACCACCTGGAATTACGGGTACATGGCGTTCGGTCGCAGCCACGACGGTCCGCTCGGTATCGCCGGGAAGTTCCGGGGTGCATCCGAGGACGGCTGCTATGTGCTCGCTCTTCGCCCCGGCGCGAAGGTTCGGGACGAGCACGGCAAATACCGGACGGGCGATCTTGCACAGCTGATTCGTCTTGACGGCGGGCCGGGTGCGTCTCGCGAAGGTAAGGTTCTGCACACCATGAACTTGAAAAAGCCTATCAAGCCCAACGAGAGCATCGAAGGCAAAATTGTGGTGAAGGGCAAGTACTTCTACTTTGTGATTAACGGCCAGTATTCCGCGCAGATTCATGATGCCGCCTACCGCGGCCCCTACGTGCATTTCGGCCGCTACCACGGCAACGCAACCGGCGGTCCGCTCGTGCTCACCCGCGCACTTGCCCGTGAGTCTTGGGTATAAGCCTTTGAATCAGGCTGCCTGGGCGGCTTATTCACCCGGAAAATTAGATGGATAAGCCGCCGCGGGTTCGCCAAGAATAAGTTGGGCAGTGCACAAAAACTGTTTGACGTCAGGTACAGGTTACCGTAGCAATTCGGGCGGGGTTAAGGCGATGCTGATCTAGGTGCTACTCTAGGGGCATGACAACTTCATTCACCGATAAAAAAGCTGTAACGACTGTGAGCCCCGAAGCTCGGGACGCATGGTTTAAATGGCAACTCACTCCACCCGTTCCCACGTCCTGGGAACTGCCCGAAGAAGCACGAGAAGACTTTGAAGATGCAATCATGCTCCTGCTCCTCACCGGCGAGGACGCCAGCGAATATGCGGATTACCTCAACGACTGCCTAGAAGAATTTCTAGGCGAATCGCAGGTCAAAGGCGACTTCTACCACGATATTGAACAATACGCGCAGAAAGTCGTGAGGGAGCGCCGTGCGCTCGCCGAGCGTTTGGGTGTTACGGGTGATTCTGGCAACTTGGCTGCGGCTTTCGCTGATTTGGAGGCGCACGGCGTGCTTGCGCGCGGTAAATTTTCGTGCTGCGGAACCTGCGCCAGCGCCGACATCTGGGATGAGCGTGAGGGCTCTGACCGATGGAAGGGCTATATCTACTATCACCAGCAGGATGCCGAGAATCTGGCGGAAAGCGGGAGCACCTACATTGGCTTCGGCTCGTTTGAGGCGTACCCCTCCGATGAAGAGGCATGGAAGAAACTCAGCGATGAACAGCGCGCGGCCGTCACCCGCAAACATGAGGAACTATCACTCGCACTGATGCTTGACACCGTGATCCCCACGCTGGAACGCTACGGCATTAAGGTGACCTGGAACGGTAGCTACGATACCCGCCCGCGCCTCGATAACGTTGAGGTCTACGAGATTCCGTAAGCTATAAAACCGTGCGTGCGGTCCGCCGGAGGAGTCGCGCGTGAGTTGAGGGGCGCATCCTGTATGTTATACGGGATGCGCCCCTATGTTTTGTCTTTTTCTACTGGTGCTCGCGGGGAGGTTATTCGGGCAGCAGGCTCAGTGCAATCTGGAAGAGGTGCTCACGGTTGGTCGAGGGTGACAGGGTTGAGCGCACCATGAACCCCTGGAAAGTGAGGATGAGCGCATCCGCTGTGTCGTTGACGAAGGCTTGAAGTTCGTCGGCAGAAGGTTTGCGTTTATTCTCTGCCTCAAGATACCGCTGACCCCAGGGGGTGAGTGATTGAGCGACGATATCGTGCAGGGTGGTAAAAAGCGTGTTGGTGGATTCTTGCACCTCGGGAACGGTAAACGATTCCAGACGGATGCGCAGCATCGAGGTGAAGTTCGCTTCGACGGTTGAGGTGGTGAAGATCATGCGCATAATATCGCGCGGGGAGGGGTCTTTGAGTTCACCGTAAGCTGCAGCGATCATATCGATACGCTGTTGAACAGTGGCGTAAAGAATGTCGCCTTTGCCGCTGAAGTGCGAGTAAATGGAACCCGAAGAAAGTCCGGATTCTCTGATGATGTCCGTCATAGAGGTGTGGGTGTACCCCTTGGCGGTAAAACACGTGAAGGCGGCGTCGATAATTTGGCGTCGACGTGCCTGTTTAGTGGCTTCGGTCAGACGTGGCATGCCTTAAGACTATACCTTTTCGAAGAGTTTGCGCTAGATAAAAATAGAATGAATATTCTCTGTTGTGACATTATAAACAAAATGATTATTGTGTTTGCATCCGGTCTTTATTCAGAGTAGAGTCTTACGTGTTGATAAACAAAACATATATTTTGTTTGGAGAGTTTCATGGCACGCACAACCGAGGCGATCACGCCCTCATCCTGGCGCAAGGTTATCGCCATCGCCACGCTGACATCCGTCATTGTCAGCATCGTGATTCTTGCCTTCACCTGGCCTACTAAAGCCATGGAGGCGAAAAACCTGCCCGTCTCCATCGCGGGACCGGAAGCAGCCGTCAGCCAATTCGAACAAGGACTCAAAGATCGAGGAATCGAAACCTTCGAGTTCAAACAGGCATCCTCGCGCGAAGACGCCGAACGGCAGATCAAAGAACGCGAAACCTACGGCGCGATCGTCTTCACCGAAGGCGCAGCACCCGAAGTCATGACCGCGCCCGCCGCAAACGCATCCGCAAACCAGATGCTCACCGGCGTAGCCCAGCAGATGAACGCTCAGGTACAGCAGAAAGCCACCGCAGCCAAAACCCAGGCGCTGCAGAAAGCCGTACAGGCAGGCGGTGAACAAGGAGCCATCGCTGCCCAGCAGCTCGAACAGCTGAAAACCGAACAGGAAAAACTGCAGCAGGCGCAGGTTAAAACCACCGCAGTTGTGCCGCTCGGCGAGGGCGATCCCAACGGTATGGGCCTGGCGGTTGCCGCATTCCCGCTTGTTATGGGCGGTATGCTTGGCGGGGTTCTCAGTATCTCTCTTGTCAAAGGAACCGTGCGACGCTTCGCGACTGCAGGACTCTACGGGGTTATCGGCGGACTCTTCATGACCCTTATTCTGGGCACCTGGTTCGGGTTTGTTCCCGGCGATTTCGGGGCGCTTTGGGCGACCTTCGGCGTGACCGTTTTCGCGACGGCCTCCTTCATGATCGGAATGTCCGTGCTATTTGTTGATGCCGCCGGTATCGGCCTTGGCGCCGTGCTCTCCATGTTCGTGGGTAACCCGCTCTCCGGGGCAAGCATGCCGTGGCAGTTTATCCCCGCACCCTGGGGCGCCCTCGGGCAGCTGATGGTGCCGGGTGCATCCAACACGTTGCTGCGGAATATCGCCTATTTCCCGGATGCTTCAAACTCCCTGCAATGGGCTGTGCTGTTGGGCTGGGCAGGGTTCGGCCTTCTCGCTGGGGCGATCGGCTGGGCGTGGAAGGAACGCCGAGCAACTCACATGAGCGCAGAGGATGATACCGCGAGCGTCGGTGCGAAAACCGAGACGAAGACCGAGCAGAATGCGGATGTGCCGGATAACGTGGAGATTCCCTGGAAAGCGGCAAATATATAGCGACCTCGCCCCCAAGTAGATCCGCGAGCAGATAGTATTTTCAAAATACTATCTGCTCGCGCCGCATGGGGGAGGTTCCTAGAATGGGAAGTATGAGCGAAGAGATCACCAGCGCCCGCATCGACGTCTGGCTGTGGTCGGTGCGCATCTTCAAAACCCGCGCGCTCGCAGCCGACGAATGCAAAGGCGGGCACGTGCGCGTGAACGATGCATCCGCAAAACCCTCGCAAAAACTCAAACGGGGCGACATCGTGCGGGTGCGCTACCCCGGCTGGGAGCGCGTGTTTAAGGTCGAAAAACTCATCACCAAACGGGTGGGCGCGCCGATCGCCGTCACCTGTTACGAAGACCTCTCGGGGCCGCGCCCCGCGCACCTGTCGATGCCGCCGGTCGCCAAACGTGAACGCGGAACCGGGCGACCCACCAAGAAAGAACGCCGTGCCCTAGACGAACTGCGGGGGCGAAAAGGCTAACCCAGTTCCGCTTTCTCTCACCCGGCGAGCGTCGTTAAGACCCGCGAGCAGGTAGGATTTGGCCGAACAGGTAAGATTTTCCTACCTGCTCGAACCAAAAACCACCTGCTCGCGGAATAAGAAGCGGTCATAGCGTGAGACAGATAAACGCATCGCTGACGTGCCATCTTTGCGGGAGTAGGCTGTACCTATGAGCAACAAGGCCTCAGAACCCAACACATCAGGCGCCGCGAACACAGCCGACGGCACCGCCAGCACGCACGAACCCCAAAACCTGCTGGATGCGACCCCGCGCACCGGCAGCATCCCCCTTCACCTGGGGGAAGGCGGCGCGGACTCTGGGAAAACTCAACCCGAAAAATCGCTCAACAGGCGGATTCTGGCGCTCGCTGTACCCGCCTTCGGCGCGCTGATTGCCGAGCCGCTGTTCGTGCTCGCCGATTCCGCACTCGTGGGGCAGCTGGGCACCGAAACCCTGGCGGGCATGAGCATTGCGGCAACCCTCATCACAACCGTGGTGGGGCTCATGAACTTCCTCGCATACTCGGTGACCCCGGCGGTTGCGCGCGCGTTCGGGGCGCATCGGCTGGCGCACGCCTACCGCATCGGCGTGGACGGCGTGTGGGTTGCGCTTGGACTCGGCCTGCTCATTATGGGTGTGGGTTATATCTTTGCCGACCCTGCGCTGCGCGGCATGGGCGCGAACGACGCAACCATCGGCTATGCGCGCGACTACCTGCACCATTCGCTGTGGGGCATTCCGCCCATGATGATGATTTTGGCGCTCATGGGTACCCTGCGCGGGCTGCAAGACACCGTGACCCCGCTCAAAGTCGCGGGTGTGGGCACCGTGGTGAATGTGGCGCTGAACTGGGTGCTGATATACCCGGTCGGCTGGGGCGTGGCCGGTTCGGCGACGGGCACATCGCTCACGCAGTGGGGCATGGCACTTGCACTCGGTATATTTATTCATCTTAAGATGCGCCCGCAGGGCGTGACGTGGCGTCCCGATATTGCGGGGATGCGCGGCGTGCTATCCCTCGGTTCCTGGCTGATGCTGCGCACCCTCTCGATGCGCCTGGCACTGCTGTCTACCGTATTTGTGGTGGCTCGCCTGGGCGACGAACAGACGGCGGCATATCAGCTAGGCATGAGCGTGTTTAACCTGCTGCTCTTCGCCCTGGATTCCCTTGCAATTGCGGCGCAGGCGCTGCTGGGTAAGGAACTTGGGGAACGCGATCTGACGGCTGAATCCGGGCGTGCGAAAGTGCGTGAGCTCAAGAATCGCCTGGTGCGTATGAGCCTGGTGTACGGGGTTGTTACCGGCGTTGTTGCACCCGTGATCGGTTTCTTTGGGAACTGGATTTTCACGCAGGATGCGCCCGTCGCCACCCTCTTCGCGTGGGCTACCCTCGTGATTGGCGTGGGGCAGCCAATAGCCGCATATGTATTCGTTCTTGATGGTATCCTCATGGGTGCTCAGGACGTGAAATATCTGGCGATTGGCTCATTTGTGATGCTGGTTGTTTATGCGCCCGTCATTTTCGGGATCTACTGGGCGGTTTCCGGCGGTCTGCTGAGTGCCACGGTGGGGTACCTGGGGCTGTGGGCGGCGTACATCCTGTGGTACCAGGGCGTGCGTGCATTCATCTTCGGCCGCCGCGCCGCCTCGGATGTGTGGATTAAAGCATAGTTTTTCCGGGGGGGTACGCGGAATTTAGGTGTTGAAGACGAGTTTTTTCACGGTCTTCTAGCTTACGCATCGCGTTGAGGCATCGACTGGTGACCCCATGGCATCTATGTGCGAACGGACTATACCCTTGGCGGTATGTGTGCTCCCTGAAACGGAGACGGTTATGCGATACGCAGCGTTCAGAGAAGGGACTGTACTCGCACCCTCACCTGAGGCTGGGGCTTGGAGCCTGATTCCGAAGCGCCGCCCTCTCGACTTGCTTGCGACAGTGAGCGCAGAACCGCCTCTTGAACATCGCGGACAATTTCTTTGACCGCACGGGAGCCGTCGATTCCAATCTCGATAATGACCTTCTGCCCGCCCGACTCGATGATAACCCCGAATCGGGCGGCCGCAGGGTCGCCGCTCATACGGCTGCCGATGGCTTTCAGCGTGGAGCCGATCCCCGGTTCAATGCCGCGCACTCCGGGAACGGCCGTGACTACATGAGTCAATTCGGCTGCTGAGAGGTTAATCGTCATCGTGCAGATCCTCAATATGAATATTGACGGTTGGGGACAATTCTAGGTTCTCATAACACGCCTGGCGCACCGCATCACGAACCTGTTGAGCAAGTTGGGGGAGGCTACTGGTTGTGACGTGTGCAGAGATACGGCAGAAGATCGTGTCCGGTATCCCCAGCTCTCGCTGACCTTCGGGGGGTGGGGCATGTTTGAAGGAAGACTTGAGTGCGCGAGCTCCGGGTACGGAGTCTACACTGCGTCGCACTAGGGCGCGTAGGGAGAACTCGGACATACTATATGGCCCTAAGTCGGTCGGCGGCATCTCTACCTGGGCACCGTGGCGCGTTTCGGCGATTACCGCATCCATTATATGGCGCTGAGGCATCACCGATGCGCTCGACTGTGCTTCCAATGTGTCCCAGGTTTTGTGGAGTGAAGCGATTAGACGCAGGTACTCCCGTGTGGAGGCTTCGTCAAGCTCATAAGACTGAGCCGACTGCGCGTGCCGCGGTTCTGCGTGTGGGATGCGGGTGGTGGAACTCATTCCCACTCCTTCATGTGGCGCATGACGAGGGAACGGGCGCGTGCCAGCCTCCCCCGGACTGTGGATTCGGTTAGGTTTAGGGTTTGGGATATCTCCTCGTAGGACATGTCATCAACCTCTCGAAGCACCCAGACGATACGCAGCTCTTCAGGAGCGGATGCCAAAAGCTTGGCTAATGCTTCTATCTGGGCGTTTACCTCACTGGACTGCGCCGGATCCTCGGTCGCTGTCGACGTTGTGTTAGGTAAGGCGCTCGCGCTCTCAAGACCCTCTGAATCGTAAGGGTCAGTGGCTCGGCGCTGAAGTTGACGAATAGTGCTGGTGGCCTTATTAGTGCAGATGCGCATGAGCCAGCCTCGGAAGGCATTAGGATCCCGAAGCAGATGAAGACTCCGCCACGCCTGAACAAGGGTTTCTTGGACGATGTCCTCACTGTCATGGCGGTTACGCACGATCATGTAGGCGGTGCGAAACAGACGCCCCTGATAACGTTCGACGAGCTTTCCGAAGGCGTCGATGTCACCGTCCTGGGCTCGCAGCACCAAGTACCTGTCTTTACCCTGAGACGCAGCGCTGGGATGAGGCACATGCTCGGTGGGCGGACCGGTGGACTGCCCCGCATTACTGCGCTTTTCATCGGTCATGGTTAATTAGAACCGCCGCTCTCTAATGAGTGTTTTCCTGTCACAGTGTGGGTTGCACTCTGGGGTTTGGTGGCTTGTTCTAGGCGCAGCAGTACGTCGATCTGACGAGCATGCTTTCCCAGAGAGGAACTAACGTCTTGGTCAAGTCGGTTCCTGAGCTCGCTCACGGTCCATGCAACCTCGCTGTTCTCTGCTACGGTGACGGTTGCCTGTACCCACAGGTTGCTGGGTGAGCCGGTGACCCATACTGAGCACCGCTGAACCCCAGGAACGTCTTCGGCTCGCTCAGACAGCGCTTGGGCTATGACATCGGGGCTGAGTGTGGCCAGAAGTGTGCCGTCGGATCCCGTCAGGCGCAAGGGGGACGCGGCAGCCTTACGGGGTACCTGCTTAATGAGCAGAACCAAGCCAAACGCGACGAGAAGAATCGACCCGAGGACGGCGGCTGGCAACAGCCAGTGTGCCTGAGGTCCGACCCAGGTATCGACCCGGGTATCAGCTTTGGCGAGGACCGAGCTAAGCGCGGGCCATGACTGACCCACACCCATGCCGGAAGCCATAAGCCAGAGGGCTATCGCCGCGATGAGCAAACCGCTTACCGCAAGGACTATCCTATTGAGAATTCCAGATACCGAACGCATGGTTTTCTCTCTTTCAGCTCGTGTGCTGGATACGCACTCGGCTGTGTGCGGCTCCGACGGGTTTCAAAGTCTGTATAGCCTGCTCAGCTGCCTTCTGTGCGGCCTGACGCACAGGTTCGAGGTCATCCAGAACGCTGAACACTGTCACATTCACGCGCGTTCGACGGACTCGAACCCTAGCGCTGTGAACACCATCGACCCGCTCGACATGGGCTTGTACCAGCCTTGCTAGGTCACGGCGTGAAATGGCTGTCTGACCGGGTACGTTATCTGCAAGAACCTCAGTGCGTTCAAAAGCCCCCGGCCACAGAGCCAGGAGAAACATGAACAGACTGCATACGATCACAAAGCAGGCTGCCGCGAGTACCGCTGGCGACCCTATAATCGTGGAGCCGAGCCCGCTGACTGCTGAGGATGTTCCATTCGGCCACGCCCCGTTTAGAAGCCGGTTTCCCAGCGCCCAGATTCCCAGCCCTCCTACGATGAGGAGCAGTAACGCCAGGATAATGACGGGCAAACTCCGCGATGGGCGCCGGATGAGATTTTGTACGGGGGTTTTCATCGCAGAGCCCTCCTTACCTGGTTGTTCGGATTGAGCCAGGAGATCTCAATGTTGATCTTCTCAACCCTCAGCCCGGTGAAGTGCTCGACGCGCTGGCTCACATGCTCACGCACCTGTTGCAGAGTTGAAACCAGTGCTGTAGGGAAGGTAAGGCCGAGATCTAGGTGAAGGACAGCAACCTGACCGTAGAGATCACACTTTGCCTCGGGGCGTGAATGGAAATTTCGACGTGCCCCGATCCCGAGCAGCCCTCCGGCGTTCGAGCCCACATTTGCGCTCTCGTAGGCAGCCTGAGCCGCGATCTGCGCAACAACCTGGGCGGGAATGACGGTGACGCCGCGCTGCTCCTGCCGAGGGACCTCAGACAGAGAGCCCTCGGCACTGACAGCAGCGGGCTGTGTATTGGTCTCCGTCATTACTTCCTCCATCGATTAAGGATGCTTTGGACATCGACCCGGCCCTCCAGGTAAAGACCCACCACCGTTCCAACCAGGCCGCATAGCGCCACCAGGATGAAGTCGGCGAAGGAACCGAAAGCAAGAATTGTTCCCAGGAATAGGCCCACCAAAAGGGCCAGGTGTGTTGTCTTCATAAAAGATCCTCAGATCGGGGACGTCGGAGTAGATTACTTGAGATCGGCAGAGTCAGCGGAGTCGGAATCGTCGTCGGGCAGGTGAACGTCGGTGACGTCGATATTGACCTCTACTACCTCTAGCCCCGTGGTCCCCTCAATCTGCTCGATAATGTTGCGGCGGATAGCATTGGCTACTTCCACAATGGAGACTCCATATTCGACCACGACGGTGACATCTACGGCCGCCTGGGTCTCGCCCTTCTGGACGCTAATACCGCCAGCAACATTGGTCTGGGCGTTGGGGATGCGGTCGGTCACGGCGCTGAAGGCGCGGCGTACGGCATTGCCCATATCGTACACACCGGGAACTTCGCGGGTTGCCATGCCAGCGATTTTGGCAACAACGTTCTCTTCAATGGTGGTTACACCGTGCGAAGTCTGTAGGGGACCACGAGGAGTCTTGTCCTGCTGGGTTTCCTTGTTGTTTTCGCGCTCGCGCTGCTGACCGGTTTGGGGAATGGAGTTATCGCTCATGAGAGCCTCATTTCGTGTGTTTTCTCCGCTACGCGGATTATGATGTTTGATATTTGCGGCACGCATCGACGGTTGGGGAGTTCGGGCGCTACCCACGCCCTTTATCCGTTGTTGCGGTCGATGGTGACGCTACTATAAAGACGCTTGAGGCACTGAATTCCTCACGAATCAAAATGGTGATATATACCACTTTGTGTTGATGAGCGTGTACAAACACGATTGTTGCCTATGTTTGCTCGGCTCAGCTGCCTATCGTGCGGGTAGTCCTCATATACGCCAAAGCGGGCTATGCGGAAGCTGGGAATAGCTTCTGCATAACCCGCTTTTGCTTTATTTCTGCGATGCTGAAGCGACGCAAGAATATGGACTATTAGTTCTTTTTGCCGGTTACGCTTAGGTATATGGAGATTGCGACAATGGCGGCGATAATGGAGAGGATCCAGCGAATCCAGTCGATACCAGCGGTATCTGCAACGCCGAAGAAGCTCGCGATCCCTCCGCCAACGAATGCGCCAACAGCACCCAAGATAACGGTCCACAGTGCCGAGATGTTCTGGTGACCTCGCATGATGAGGCGGGCCAGAGCGCCGATGATAGCGCCGGCAATGATCATTCCGATGAGTCCAAGCATAATGGTTCTTCCTTTGTGAGTATCCGTCATAGCGCGGGCGCGCCTGAACGGATGATGATATGGGGTCTTAAGTGCGCAGATCGGTGAGGTTCCGCCTGAAAGTTCAGAAGCAGCCGGGGTTTCAGCTGCCTTTACTGTCACATATTGCGTGATTCGACGGGGCTGTTATCGCCTGCCGTCGTCTCTCAAGCCTACGGCGCTGATATGAAGACGCCATGAGCGCGCAAATCCTCACGCGTTCTATAAGTGTTTTACATCACCCTTAGCGTGAAGGGAGCTCTTAAGTCCTTCTGTTCGCCTCTTGCCTCCTGGTGCCGTGGGACAGGGAGGTGGGGAAGGGTATCGTTCGCGGGCGCGAAATTCACGCATAATTTTGGATATTTGAGCGAACGCGATGCCGTATAAAGCGCCTTGTGAGCACAGGTTTTATAGTGGAAAGAAGCAAGCGCAGTATAAGAACGAGGAGGCTCTGTGATACTTCTGAACATTCTTGCCCACGATACCCTCAACGAACAGGCTGATGCGCCCGGCTGGATACTCCCCGTTGTGCTTGCAGTTGTTGTTATCGCGTTCGTGGCTATCGGTGCCGTTATTCTCAAGGGTATTATGCGGGATTCGGGCGATACCTCCCAGCGCGCCGCCCATAAGGCGGAACGCAAAATCGCCACAAAAACCGGTAAGAAACTTGGTCGCACGGCATACGATAAATACCGGGAACACCGCGAAGAATAGCTGGCCGGTACGAAGAGACCCGGGCGGGAAGCTACCCGGCGAACCAGTTTTCGCTGACCGTGTGCGCATCGAAAACCTGTCCCAGGAGCGGGGTTAGCGGGGAAATTCCGTGTTCATGCACCAGCGGCACGGAACGCAGTACCGATTCGTTCCACGGGTGAAGCTCCAGCGCATAGGTGCGCCCAGTGAGTGCAGAAACCGGGTAAATTAGGGGGCCGGGCAGGCTACTAAGTACCTGATACCCAGCCCCCAGATAAGAGCCCCGCGCGGGAACTCAAAGAGAGCAGACTACTTGGCCCACACAACGAGCTCATCGAGCGGTTTGCGCGGCTTCGGGTCGATCTCGCGCGAGCGGTAGCCGAAGGTCGCGGCAACGGATACGCCGTAATCCTCAGGGTCGAGAAGCCCTTCCTCGATAAGGAGCTGGGTGACCGCATCGTAGTCTATGCCTTCAACGGGGCAGGAATCGATGCCGAGCATCGCTGCGCCCGTAAGCATATTCGCCAGCGCAATATAGGTATTCTTCCGGGTCCACTCGAAAAGGGCACGCTCGTCGTCGGCGATCTTCATATCGTGTACCTGGAACTTTTTGTACCTGTCCAGCGCCATCTGCATCTGGTCTTCGGGAAGATTACGCTTCGCGAGCGCCTGCAGCAGGAAATCGGAATCGTAGCGGGCGTTCTTCTTCGCCACAATAATCACCACGTGGCTGGCGTCATCGAGCGTGTTTGCCATACCCCAGGCGATAGGCTTGAGCTTCTCGCGCAGCTCTTTATTCTGTATCACCAGGAATTTCCACGGCTCGGAACCAACCGAGCTGGGGGAGAGGCGCCCAAACTCAAGGATTGTGTTGAAGTCTTCATCGCTGATTGTACGGGCAGGGTCGTAGGAGCGGGTAGAAACGCGGCGCTTGAAAATTTCGAGTGCTTGTTCACGAGTGAGAATCATGGTTTTCCTTTTCTGTGCTGGGTTTCTATGACGGAATTTAGTATATCGAGCAGGGATGCGCCTCCCGCCGGTTTTTTCGCACAGCGTGATTGACTGCGTTGCCCAGCAAATGCTTTCGATGAGCTCTCACGGTTAACAACATATCGTTTGGACAAACCGCCGCTGATTTTCAACTAGTTTTTCGGGTGAAAGAGCCTGGTGAGCGGCCTGCACAATCAGAGAGGCTGGAACTGCATCATATGTTTTCCCCTGGGACTCGACGGTTCGGCACTGTTCACCGTGGCACACATCGTCGCAGGTGCTGCTTCCCTGTATCCCACCCACTAGATCTTCCAGGGGTACACCCATAATCCAGATACGATTGGATTCCTCAGGATGAGTCAAGAATTCTTCTTCACTCATTGTACGGATTTCCAGATGAGGCTGAATACCCTGAGGCAAGAGCTCAGCTTCCAATACCTGTAAAGCCTTGCGCAGCTCCTCACCCGTTGTACCGCACCGTGAGCAGGTTTGTTTTTCGGTATTGACAAGGTGCTGCCAGATAATAGGTAAAGTTTTCATCAGGGACTACCTTTCCTTTTGAAACTATAATCTATTCGGTTGTGATGAGATGGGGCGTGGGCACGCCAGTGTTTACGCCACTTTTACGGTGTATTCCAGGGCCTTGCTCGGGTGCATGGTCACTGAGACGTATCCGTTGGCGGGGGTGCGCACATAGTCGAGGTAATCCTCCATAGACGGACCAAATCCCTCAACATCGTCTACGGCAATCACGGCGCGGTCGGCAAGATGCGGTTCCAACAGCTGAAAGACGGGAAGCACCAGGTCAGGCCACCCGTCAAGAAGCACAAAATCGGGGCTGAAATCCAGGTCTTGTAGGGTCTTCAGCGCATCGCCTTCGCGTAGCTCGATATAGTCCGCAAGCCCCGCCCGCTCAAAATTTTTCCGCGCGGCCTCAGCCTTATGAGGCACATATTCGCAGGTGATCACACGGCCGTCATTGCGTTTTGCGGCGGCGGCAAGATACAGCGTCGAGATACCGTAGGATGTACCAAACTCAACGATATTCCGCGCGCCGCTCGCCAGCGCCTGCATATACAGAAACTCGCCCTGCTGCGGGGTTATGGGGATGTATTTATCGGTATAAAAATCTTCGTTCTCGGTCTCCCAATCAATCCCCCTGCCTAAAATCTGGTGGATTTTCGGCAGAAAATGTATGAACATGCGCTTGCCCTGCTTGAGCGTGGCGTCGTAGAGGTCATAGAGTGTGTCTTCGACCGGTGGGTCGTTGAGGAATGTGAACATTTGCGGGGTTAGTTTGGGCATGTGAATCTCCCGGATGCTTCGGCGCGTATTACCTGCACCACAAAATTCAGAGGTGTACCCCTGAAATACAGTGCGGCCATATGATTCTTCTTATCATGCCAGCGTCAGCAGGGGAGTACAAGGGATTTGCGTGAAGACGCACAAAAGCCGAAGCTCGCCGCCGCAAACTGGGCTACCGCTCAAATTGGGTGAGGCGCATCGAATTGAGCACCACAAACACCGAACTGAACGCCATGGCTGCGCCCGCAATCATCGGGTTCAGCAGCCCCGCAGCCGCGACCGGCACCGCGATGGTGTTGTATGCGAACGCCCAGAACAGGTTCGACTTGATGGTGTGCAAAGTCGCCCGCGAAAGCCGCAGCGACGTGGGGATCGCGCGCATATCCGAACGCATCAGCACAATATCCGCCGCCTGCACCGCAACATCCGTACCCGAGCCCATCGCCACGCCCAGGTCCGCGCGAGCCAGGGCGGGCGCATCGTTCACGCCGTCGCCAACCATCGCCACCCGGTAGCCTTCATCCTGAAGCTGCGCGATAACCTCAGATTTACGTTCGGGTGTGACCCCCGCGAAGACATTCTCCGGCTTAATCCCCACGCTGGATGCGATAGCCTGGGCAACCTCGGGGGCATCACCGGTCAGCAGTACGGGCTCTAAGCCCAGTTCGTGAAGCTCGGCAATAGCCTGCGCCGACTCGGGCTTGGGGGAGTCCGCCAGTGCGATGAGCCCCACAGGTTGCGGGGCCTTCGTGCCGATCGCGCGAGCCACAGCCACAGTGGTCAGCCCTTCCGAGCGCGCCTGCGCGAGCATCTGATGCTGCTTCTCGGTGAGTGCAACGCCTGTCTGCAGCAGGTATTCGGGGGTGCCCACCAGCACCAGGCGGCGGGACTCCCCGTCGGTCCCGGCGGGCACAAGCTCACCGCGCACACCTCCAGGCACGCCCTCAAACCCCTCGACGGTACCGAGAAACGCCCCATAGTTTTCTGTTGCAAAACGCGCAATAGCGCGGGCTATTGGATGCTCGCTCAGCGCCTCCACGGCTGCGGCATCGCTCAGAATAGATACAGAACGTTCGCTCTTTAAAGAGGCGTTTTCGGCCGTGATGTCGGTGAAATCGTCGAAGGTCCCAAAGCGTGCCACGCGCATTGTGCCTTCGGTGACGGTCCCGGTTTTATCCAGCACGATGCGGTTCACTGTATGCGTAGTTTCCAGCACCTGCGCGTTGCGAATCAGTATGCCCAGCTGCGAGCCGCGCCCGGTGCCCGCCAGCAGCGCCGTGGGGGTCGCCAGACCGAGTGCGCACGGACAGGCGATCACCAGCACCGAAACCGCCGCATTGAACGCACGCGGCACATCGTGCGATACAACCAGCCACCCGATAAGGGTCAGGAGCGAAATCACCAGAATTATTGGCACGAAAATCGCAGAAACACGGTCGGCAAGGCGCGCGATGGGTGCCTTCGTTTCCTGAGCGGCGGCAACCAGCTCGCCCATTTTCGCGAGCGTCGTCTCAGAGCCCACGCGGGTTGCGCGCACCGTCAGCGACCCGGAGGTGTTCAGGGTTGCGCCGGTGACCGCATCGCCCGCCGAAACCTCGACAGGCACCGATTCGCCGGTCAGCAGGGAGGCGTCCACGGCGGAAGACCCTGCAATAACCGTGCCGTCGGTGGCGATTTTTTCACCCGGGCGCACCAGAAATTCGTCTCCCGGAAGGAGATCCTCGACCGGAATCTGCACCTCGCGCGTGGTTCCCCGCTTGTCGGTACGAAGCAGGGTCGCGGTGCGTGCTCCCAAGCTCAGCAGGGTGCGCAGAGCCTCAGAAGAGCGGGTTCGTGTGCGGTGCTCAACTGCCCGCCCGATCAGCAGGAATAAAGTCACCATCGACGCCGAATCAAAATACAGTGGCGCATGGTTACCGCTCAAGAACATGCCGAGAATGCCCCCCTGCATGGGGTGAACATGCTCGGTCAGCCCGGGGTTCATGAACAGCTGCGCGAGTGAATACAGGTAGGCGACAATCACCCCGAGAGAAACCAGCGTGTCCATCGTGCTGCTGAAGTGGCGTGCGTTCGTGAGAGCGGCGCGGTGAAACGGCTCGGCGCTATAGACCGCAACCGGCAGCGTGATAAGCGCAAGCACCCAGCCCCAGTGCGGGAACTGGAACGTGGGGAACATCGAAATCAAGAAAATCGGCACACCCAGCAATAACGCCACAACGATGCGCCACCCCAAGCCCCCACTGCGCGCGTTGGTCGTCTCTTCGGACTCTGCATCGCGAACCTCGGTTTTGAGCGATGCCGTATACCCGGCGTTATTGACCGTTTCAATGATCTGTTCATCGGTAATATCGGCGGGAACGATCACGCGCGCAGACTCCAGCGGCAGGTTCACGGCGGGATCAACCCCCGGAATTTTGCGGAGTTTACGTTCCACGCGGCCCACGCAGGATGCGCACGTCATGCCCTGAACATCCAGGTGGATAATGCGCGTCTGCCCGCCATTAGCCGAGGAATCGAAAAGAGAACGCTCGTTCTCAGCTGTGGTGGATGCTGTTTGAGTTGAGTTACCCATGTTCTTCGCCTCTGTTCTCAATGCTCACGATGCTGTGCTGTCTTCGGGTTTTGCCTGCTGCGGATGCGCCTGCCGCAGGCCGCCCTGATCTATACTTCGCCTTCGTCCGGCAGTCCATCGGCACGGTTGCTGCGCGGTCGCTGCCCAGTTAGTTTCGAGCCTCGATCGTTCACCCCGCGAACCCGCGTGACGGCAGCACGCCTGAATGTGCGGCGTTGAGCGAGGGCGTCGTATGCGGTGCCGTGCACACCGGGATGCGGCTTATCGCCGGTGCCGTCAGCGGGGGTATTCGCCGCATGATCCTGTGAGGAATGTATACGCGATGCGCCCCGCCGTTTCAGCCCGCGCTGATCTTCGCGCGCCGTATAGGGGGTGGAGTCGCGTACCCACGCATCCAGCAGATCAGGGTCGAGCCCCATCTGCCGTGCCACGCGGGAAATCGCCTCGGTCAGGTGAATGTTCTCGGTGCCCATCAGTGCGCGCACCGCCCCGACCGCCATTGCCTGATACTGCGGAGAATACGCCATGATTAGACAGCGGGAGTGAAGCCAGCTTCAACGATGGCATCCGCTACGGCTTGTGCGTTGAGGGTGCCTTCGTGCTCGATGGTGACGGTCGAAACGCCGTCTTTGACCACGTCTACGTTCACGCCGGTGACGCCCGGAACTTCGCCGACTTCTTCACTCACGCTCATGGCGCAGTGGTTGCAGGTGAGGCCGGTTGCTTTGACGGTGGTGGTTGCCATGATGTTCCTTCCGATTTTTTGGAATTACAAAACTTGTGGATGTGCCGCCCGCGTGTTAGCTGCGCATCATGCGGGATATTGCGGCGGTTGCCTCTTTGATTTTCTCCTCAACGATCGTCGCATCACCTGTGCGTTCGGATTCAATCGCGGCGTTGGTGACGCAATGCCCCATATGTTCTTCGAGTAGGTTGAGAGAGACCGCGTGGAGTGCTTTGGAAACCGCCGCGACCTGAGTAAGCACGTCAATACAGTACTTGTCTTCCTCTACCATGCGGGCGATACCGCGCACTTGCCCTTCGATGCGGCGCAGGCGCTTCAAATGCGCCTCCTTGTTTGGTGTATACCCGTGTGGCTGTGCTGAGGAATCACGCTTTGTCATAGATCCAGTGTATACCCTAGAGGGGTATATCTCAAGAGGTGGTGAAAGTGATTTGATATATTGGCTTTATGCGTGCACCACACCCTCAATCGGTCTATACGCTTCCGCACGAGCAAACGGTGCTCAATACCCTGCGGAAGTATGGGGTGGTTAAAGCGCACCTATTCGGCAGCGCGGCACGCGGCGAGCTTACCCCCGCCAGTGATCTTGATTTTTTGATAGAGATGAAAGACTCCCCAGATTACGGCGTATTGTTGCGGTTATCTGAGGAGCTTGAGCAGATTACAGGGTACCCGGTCGACGTACTGACCTCTATTAAGCCTGTTTTTCGCCCTTACATCGAACCCGACTTGATGGAGCTGCCGTTGTGAAAGTTCCAGACCCTTACATCATCATGGCGCTTGATGCAGGCAGACGCGTGCAGCGTTACACCCCAGAGTCTGCAGAAGCATTTTTTGAATCAGAGCTTATACAAGATGCTATTTGTATGCGGCTGCAGGAAATGGGCGAGAATCTGTCTAAAATTCGTCAGCAGTTTCCTGATTATTACCAGGCTCACCATAGTGAGAGCTGGCACCGCCTGATCGGATTGCGTAATGTTATCTCTCATGGTTACGGCGATATCGACCTCAATATTGTGTGGCGCATAGCTTCACAGCACCTATCAGGTGTGATGCAAGAGTTGGAGACTTTGCAGGCATCATCTCTTCCCGACCTGTAACCCGTCGTAGGCTGAAACAGAAAAACCCCGGGGCGCAGAAACACTGCTGCACTCCGGGGTTTTATCTGGTTTTTGCTGAAGCGTTCGTGGTGTTTAACCGCGGCTTACATCCCCTGCGCCTGGATGGCGGTGATCGCCACCGTGTTGATGATGTCCTCAACGGTGGTACCGCGTGAAAGGTCATTCACGGGCTTGCGCAGACCCTGCAGCACGGGGCCAACGGCGGGTGCACCCGAAGACTGCTGCACAGCCTTGTAGGTGTTGTTGCCGGTGTTCAGGTCGGGGAAAATGAACACGGTCGCCTGGCCCGCCACCTGGCTGTCGGGCATCTTGGTTGAAGCAATCGACATGTTCGAGGCCGCATCGTACTGAATCGGACCCTCCACCGCGAAATCCGGGTTAGAGGCGCGCACAATCTCGGTTGCCTCGCGCACCACATCCACATCCGCACCAGAGCCGGAGGTACCGGTCGAGTACGAGAGCATAGCCACCTTCGGGTCAACCCCGAACTGGCGCGCAGTCTCGGCGGAAGCCTTCGCAATATCCGCCAGCTGCTCGGCATTCGGGTTCGGGTTCACGGCACAGTCGCCGTACACCAGCACGCGGTCTTCCATGAGCATCAGGAACACCGAAGACACAATCTTGGTGCCCGGGCGGGTCTTAATGAACTCCAGCGAGGGGCGAATCGTGTTCGCGGTCGTATTGATAGCGCCCGAGACCATGCCATCCGCAAGACCCTTGTAAACCAGCATCGTACCGAAATATGAGGGATCGCTCATGCGTTCACGCGCACCCTCAATAGTCATGCCCTTGTGCGCGCGCAGCTCAGCATAAGTCGCCGCAAAATCCTCACTGTATTCGTTATTCGCAATGTCGATAATACGAATCGAGGCAGGCAGGTTAATACCCTCAGCCTGGCAGATTTCCGAGATCTTATCCGGGTTGCCCAGCAGAATCAGGTCACAAAAATCGCGGCGCGCAATCATCTCGGCTGCACGCAGAATACGCACATCATAGCCCTCAGGCAGAACCACGGAACGGCGGTTCGCACGAGCGGTCTCAATCAGGTTGTGCAGGAATCGCAGCGGAGTCATCGAAGCCGGGCGCTCAAGCTCAAGACGTGAAAGCAGCTCTTCCTGGTTCACGTATTCATCCCAGCCGCCGAATGCGCTCGCAAGCTTGCGGGCCTGACCGTTGATCACGCTGCCGTGCACGCGGGAAACAGCGCGCGCCGACTTGAAGGTGTCACGGTCAGTCGATAGTACTGGGAAAGGCGCGCTTTCAAGCAGGCTGCCCACGGCGGTGTTATTGCCGGGCAGGTTGTTGAGCCCGCCGGTGAGCAGCATACCCGAAGGCGCCGGAAACGTGGGCGAAAGCGCGGATGCGAGGGTCGCGGCCACAACATCGGCGCGGTCGCCGGGAACGATCACAAAGTCGCCGTCGGCAAACTGGTTGAGGAAGTTTGAGACGGTCATTGCGGCAATCTTGATCTCGTTAATGTCACGGCCAAGATCTTCCTGCGACAGGTGCGAACCGTCGAGCTTGAGGGCGGCGACGACCTCCGCGATAGTGGGCTTACCCAGGTCTGCGATTTCGGGCAGAACGTAGACGGGGAACTTATGTTCGCCCAGCTTAACGTTCTTCTCAATGCTCTCACGCAGCTCGGGGTCGGCACGGTTGACGATAATCGAGAACAGATCAACCTTGGCTGCCTTAAGCTCAGAACGTGCAACCTCTACGGCGTTGGTTGCCTCTTCGAGGGATGCCTCGTTCGCACCCACGATAGCGATCACGGGCAGACCTAAATCGCGGGACACCTGGGCGTTGAGATCGAACTCGACGGCGAGTGCGTTCTGGGCGGTCAGGTATATGCCGTCCACGATCACAACATCGCTGTGGGCGGCAATTTCTTCATAGGCGGAAACCGCGCGGGCCGAAATTTCTTCGGTGTTGCCCTCCGCAATGAACTCTAGTGCCTCGGTGAGCGATACTGCGCCACCCACCTGCTCATCAGAGAGGTTAAAGTGCTCTTTCATCAGGCGAATCATGGGGTCATCGCTGGCAGTTTCGCCCTTGAAAATGGGTCGGAAAAAGCCTACTCGATCGGCGCGCTTCACAAGGGAATCTGCGAGGCCCAGGGCGATCAGGGATTTGCCTGAGTCCTGAGTCATCGCCGAGAGATAAATGCCGGTGGTCATAGTGCTCCTTTGGCGTTGAACGTTCGGCGGGGGCGCGCTAACAATCCGGTACGTACGTTGGATGCGCCGGATGCGGCGACTCTCGTCGAGTTTGTCTTGTCCTTTCTATCTTATCGGGGTTGAGAGTCGGGCAAACCTTTTGTCGCGGTGTGAGGGGGATTGAAAACTGCACTATGGTGTGTTTTTAGTGCGTATTTTCGCGATTAATATGGTTTTAGGTGGGGTTTGAGAAATATTTTGTGGCGAAAAGCAAGCTTTCATGCACTAAACACACAATCAAATATCTCGCCCTATCAAACGTCGCTTTCATGCAGGATCATGCAAAATTCTTGTACTTTCAGCGAAAGTCCCCAGGGAGTGTATCGGCCCTCTGTAGATTTTTCGTGTGAGAACCTACGATTGAAATATGTTGTTTGCATTTTCTGTAGCTCCTACGGGCGGGGGTTCCGCCGACGGTTCTGTTCACGATGCGGTTGCCGAGGCCGTATCTATCGTTCGTTCTTCCGGTCTGCCGCATCAAACCGGGCCCATGTTCACCACGATTGAGGGCGACTGGGACGAGTGCATGGATGTTATTAAACGCGCTACCGAGGCGGTGACGAAACGTGCCCCGCGCGTCTCACTGGTGGTCAAGGCCGATATTCGCCCCGGTCACGATCATGGCGAAATTGAGGGTAAGGTGCAGCGTCTCAATGCGGCTATAGATCAGATGGAATCTGGTAAATAAGCTCGGAATACTGGCTTGACAAGGCTATATGTTGTATGCGGCATATAGAATTAACGGCTATCGTGGCGATGCTCTATGCGTGCGTAACGGGTGGTGCTTACAGTCCTTGTGAAGGTACTTCTAGCCGTTGAAATGCGTGTGCCGCAGGAAAACTCAACTGTATTCCAGATTAGGCATATACGGCTGACCTGGTAGCTCGGGCAGCGACAGGCAGGTTCGCGGTTTAAGGCTCGAATTCCTGCCTGCTGCCCGAACCTAGCGTAGGCTTATGTGCATGGCGAAAAAGAAAAACCGCAACGCTGCCTCGCGCCGCGCCGAGCATCCGAACAAAACAGGTGCGGTTGCCGGTGTGTACCCCATTTCGACCGGTGAGGCTGAGCTTGTGCCCGATGGTTACCACTCTGATGGTTGGCTTCTGCTCATCAACGGTGTGCAGTCTTCGCATGTAATAGTGGGGCAGCCGCGCATGCTCGATTTTGAGTACATGCGCTGGATTGTTGCGGTTCTCGACTCGCATATTCAGACTCATCTTAATCCCGAAAAACTGCGTATCACCCATCTGGGTGGCGGGGCGTGTTCTCTAGCGCGCTATTGCGCGGACGTATACCCAAATTCACGCAATACCGTTGTGGAGCTTGATGCCAAGCTGGCCGAACATGTGCGTGACTGGTTTGATATTCCTAAGTCGCCGCGCGTAAAAATTCGGGTGGGTGATGCGGGTACCATCACTCGCTCGTTTGCACCGGCATCGCGCGATGTGGTTATTCGCGATGTATTCGCGGTAGATAAAACTCCGGCGGAACTTACGGGCGTGGATTTCGTGCGGACGGTTGATCACTCTCTGGCGCCCGGTGGGGTGTATATTCTCAACTGCGGTGATGACCGCACGCTTAATGCCGCCCGTGCCGAAGCAGCCGCCTTGCTTGAGGTGTTTGAATACGTGAGCATTGTGGCCGATTCCGCAATGCTCAAAGGAAGGCGGCGTGGAAATATTATTCTGGCGGGTTCGCATGTTCCGCTTCCGCAGCTCGGAAGTGCCGAGGCGGCATCTATTTCCCGCGTTCTTATGGGTGGGGGAGTACCTGCCCAGTATTGGGATACTGAGAAGGTTCGGGTCTTTGCCAGGAAGGGTGCATAAACCGTTTTTACCTACCCCTAACCCGCTATATGCCTGATCGGGAATATGGCATATATCGGCAAAAATTTTTATTTATACTAGTTAAATACCTTATATTCCTATATCGGAATATATTTTATGTACCCAAAAAGCACTTACCCAAGCTGCGGAAAATAAGGATGCAGTTTCTCGCGAAGCACCCGCGAAGAAGGATAAAAATCTTCCCACCGAACCTGAACCATATGCCAACCTGCGGGGGTGGGTACATCCGCGTGAGGAAGCGCGGCGTCGGAAGCCACCATTGCAAGACCCACCCGCTGTTCGAGCCACACGAAACTCGCCTGCCGGGTGCGTAACATGCGGTACACACCCGCATAGTCCGAGGCTCGGTTCGGGGCATGCGCATCCGAAGTCCCCAACAGATATGCCTCAAAATCCAGCCGATGCACGGGCGCGGGAAGACCCATCTCAACCAGCTGCAGACGCGCCACGCTTTCTAAGAGCGAGCCGCTGCGCGCATCCGCATGCGTGGCAATATGGGTGGCCGCCGAATTTTGGCTCGCCTGCAAACGCGGCAAAATCTCTTCCGGGGCAAGCATTTGGCGATGCAGCGCGGCATCGACAAGGGCGCATCCTTCAAGAACGGGAAGTGTGCGGGCACAATCCAGGAGGGTCTGCGAGAGCTCAGTAACCCGAAAATTCGGGCGTAAAACCGTCACCTGTACTGAGGCTTCATTGCTTGTATGCTCCAGAATGCCGTCCGACGCCGCCCCTCGCACCGAATATCCGGCAAGCACATGCAAATTCTGCGGCACATGCAGAAGCGGCAGACCGTATAAAAACGCCGCCGAAGACAGGCAAAACACGCATGTAGAGTCACGCAGCGCCAGCGCGGTGTGGCGCGCCAAAACCTGAAGAGAAGGCGTAAAAGAATCCCAGGCCGATGCGGCAATATACACCCCTTGAAGCACGCTGACCAGCTCTTTTGTGCGTAGTTTACGCCGCATCGTGGTGCGGGTATACCCGGAATTAAGCAGCCTTTCCTGGGTATAAAGCTGATCAAGAAGCGTGAAGTTGGGTGACATATCCTCAAGTATGGCACGACATGAACACCACTCAGCGCACGAAGACGATATGCGTCATAGAGCTCAACCTTGTGTTAAATAACGTCTCATCCTGCGAGCTTGTGGCGGTGCCGAACCCACCTCGCGCTAAGATTGAACCCATGCGATACACCTACCTTGGACCCTCAGGCACCTTTACCGAATCCGCGTTGCTTTCCGTGCCCGGCGCGGTCGGTGCCGAACGCATTCCCGCCACCAGCGTGCCTAATGCGCTCGAACGTCTTCGCAGTGGTGATGTGGATGCCGCCATGGTGCCCATTGAGAACTCGGTCGAAGGCGGGGTGAGCGCTACTCTTGATGCGATCGCGGCTTCCGAGGGAATGCGCATTATCCGCGAGGTTCTGGTGCCCATCAGGTTCGTGCTGGTCGCGGCGCGTCCGCTCACTTTGGAAGATATTAAAACCGTTTCAACCCACTCGCACGCCTGGGCCCAGGTGCGGCAATGGGCGGATGCGGCCATCCCCACCGCCGAGTACCTCCCCGGTTTCTCCACCGCGGCAGCAGCCGTGGGTCTGCTTGACCCTTCCTGTGCGTATGATGCCGCGATCTGTTCACCAGCGCTTTTGGCAACCCACCCCGACCTGCATGTGCTCGCCGAAGACATTGGTGATAACAAAAACGCCGTCACCCGGTTTGTGCTCATCAGCAGCACCGCGGATATTCCAGAGCCTACCGGTGCCGATAAGACGACGCTCACGATCCCTCTGCCCGAAAATCGAGAGGGCACTCCCGAAAACCGTTCGGGTGCGCTCCTGGAACTGCTCGAACAGTTCGCCTCGCGCGGCGTGAACCTCTCACGCATCGAATCGCGCCCCACCGGCAGGCAGATGGGATCCTATATGTTCAGCGTGGACGCAGACGGGCATATTTATGAGGCTCGAATGCGCGATGCCCTGCGCGGCTTGCACCGCATAGCGCCCGGCATTAAATACCTGGGATCGTACCCGCGCGCCGACCGGCAGCCCACCGTTGCGCCGCGCATCCACTCCGAGAATTCGTTCGATGCTGCCCACGCATGGGTGGAATCGCTCTTCCCGGGTGGGCGACCGGCGCATCTGAAACGCTAAACCGCCCCCCGCGACCGTATAAAAAGAGCCTTTATGCGAATAAAGCGTTGAGAATCCGGCTTTATTCGCATAAAGGCTCTTTTTACGGCTGGGGGCGACTGGGTACTATTGATATGTGATTGATATTAACCTCCTCCGCGAAAACCCCGAGATTTTCCGCGCCTCCCAGCGAGCACGCGGCAAAGACGAAGCCCACGTAGACCGTATTCTTGAGGCGGATGCCGCACGCCGTGCTTCGATCGGCACCTACGAGAACCTGCGTGCCGAACAGAACGCCTTCGGTAAACAGGTGGCGAAGGCACCCAAGGAAGAGAAACCCGCTCTCGTAGCGCAGGCGAAAGAACTCGCCGCCCACGTGGCAAATGCGAAAGCGGCATCTGAGGCGAAAACCGCCGAATATGAAGAGCTGCTAAGCTCCATCGAAAACCTGATTATCGACGGCGTACCCACCGGCGGCGAAGACGACTTCGTGGTGCTCAAAGAAGTCGGCACCCCCCGCGATTTCGCTGCAGAAGGTTTTGAACCGCGCGACCACCTGGAAATAGGCGAACTCATCGGCGGCATCGATATGGCGCGCGGCGCCAAGGTCTCCGGTTCGCGCTTCTACTTCCTCAAAGGGCAGGTTGCCCGCCTGGAGCAGGCGCTCATGTGGATGGCACTCGATCTGGCAACAGCCAACGGCTTCACCATGATGACAACCCCCACCCTCGTGCGCCCCGAGATCATGAACGGAACCGGGTTCAACGTCAAGCACGACGACGAAATATACCGCCTCGAACGTGATGACCTGTACCTGGTCGGCACCTCGGAGGTGGCGCTTGCGGGCTACCATATGGACGAAATACTCGACCTTAGCGACGGACCCAAAAAATACCTGGGCTGGTCATCCTGCTATCGCCGCGAAGCCGGTGCCGCAGGTAAAGACACCCGCGGTATCATTCGCGTGCACCAGTTCAACAAGGCCGAAATGTTCGTCTACTGCCAGGTGGAGCAGGCGGAAGAAATACACGAGCAGATGCGCGCCCTCGAAGAGGAAATGCTGCAAAAATGCGGCCTTGCGTATCGCGTGATTGATACCGCCGCAGGGGATCTGGGCACCTCTGCCGCACGCAAATTCGACTGTGAGGCGTGGGTTCCCACCCAGGGCACCTACCGCGAGCTGACCTCGACCTCGAACTGCACCACCTACCAGGCACGCCGCCTGAACATACGCGAACGTACCGCAGACACCGTAGACGATGCGGGCAATGTGCGCAAAGGTCGTACCCGCGCGGTCGCAACCCTCAACGGCACCTTGGCGACTACCCGTTGGGTTGTGGCGATTCTGGAGACACACCAGCAGCCCGACGGTTCGGTGCGTATTCCTGAGGCGCTGCGTCCGTATATGGGCGGTGCTGAGGTTATTCCGGTCGCGTTGTAGGTTTGAGATAGTTTGAGGGGTGCTGGAGTGGGTCTCCACTCCGGGCGCCCCTTGATTCCCTCGCGCGCTCGGAAGGTGCGGCCCTTCGTCCCCTCAGCATCCGGGCGGTTCGGTGCGTATTCCTGAGGCGCTGCGTCCGTATATGGGCGGTGCTGAGGTTATTCCTGTGGTGTAAAAACGGGTACTTCGCCGAGTCGCTAGAGGCTGATAAAACAGCTATGGCGGTGTGATAGCATGATGATATTACTTTGATATGCAAAGTCATCTTTTCGCACACGAAGAAGGGGCTCAGAAGCGGGAACTTCCGAGCCCCAGGTGGGGACTACTTCAAGATTTCCAGTAGGTTCTTGACGTAATCATAGATGGCTGACACGACCCAGGATGATCCGTCCGTGAGGATGAAGCTCATGAGGATTGCCTGGGTCGTTTCTATGAATTCATAGAAAGACATCCTAACCACACCACCTCTCTGCCCCAAGAATCAACGCGCAGGGATTTCACTTTGATATGCGTGGCGCGTGCGTACCCCGGGAAGAGGGCAGTATTACCTTTACCTAACAAATATAAGCAGAAGCTCGAAAATACGGTCTACACATTCACTTAACAGGGTTCATATAGAAATGAATTGGGTGTATTGTTGATATGTGTTTAAGTACGCACCTGAGACTTCTACACATTATTTCTGTTCATTCACCTCTTCAGCAGTAAAAGTAATAAAACTATTCTTTTATGGGTGTAACTACCTTTGTGCGTATTCATATGTGATAACACAGATGTATTCAGCCTTTATCGTTCTTGAAAGGAACTGTTGATGGTGTATTCTTCGCCTCCGGTGGTGATGCGTGATGTTGTTCAGAAGTTTGGTAGTACTACTGTTTTGCATGGTCTTGATCTGACGGTTAATCCTGGTGAGATTGTTGCTCTTTTAGGGCCGAATGGTGCGGGGAAAAGTACTGCGGTCGATATTATTTTGGGTTTGACTAAACCGTATGCTGGGTCGGTTGAGGTTTTTGGGACGACTCCGCAGCGTGCTGTTAAGGCGGGGCATGTGGCTGCTGTGCAGCAGGATGGTGGTTTGCTTCCTGATTTGACGGTTAAAGAAACCGTGCAATATATGGCGTCTTTGTACGGCAAGCTTAAGAATGTTTCTGCTGTTTTGGCTCAGGCCGGGCTTGAGGGTAATGCTAAAACGCTTGTGCAGAAATGTTCTGGTGGGCAGAAGCAGCGTCTTCGTTTTGCTATTGCGTTGTTGACTGATCCGGAATTTTTGATTCTTGATGAGCCCACGGCTGGTATGGATGTGCAGGGTCGCCGTGATTTTTGGGCGTCGGTGACTCAGTCGGGGGATCATCAGCGTGCTGTTTTGTTTGCGACTCATTATTTGGCTGAGGTTGATGAGTTTGCTGATCGTGTGGTGGTCATTAATCAGGGGCATGTGGTAGCTGATGGGACTCCTGCCGAGATCAGGTCTTATGCGCGGGGTTCTACTTTGCGTGCGACGGTCAATGATGCGTGGACGTCTGAGCAGGTTGAGGAGCGTCTTGCGGAGCTTCGTGCTCTTGATGGTGTGAGTGCAGTATCGTTGCACGGTATTCGCCTGGAAATATCCGCTGCTGATGCGGACGCTGTTGCTTCGCATCTGCTTGCTGATGGGTTCGCTAAGAACCTGGAGATCACATCGTCTTCCTTAGATGATGCGTTTGTGTTACTGACCGAGACCGATTCTGAAGGAGAGCGCAAGAATGCCAAATAACACTAGTGCCCAGGCGGCGAGTCTTCCTCAAGTGCGTCCTGTGTGGATTAATAGCACTGTTGTTCTGCTGGAGCTGCGCAGGAAGTTCCGTAACTTGCGGGTCTTTTTCCTGTCCATTTTACTTCCTGTTATGTTCTTCTTTATGATCGCCTACCCGCAGCGCGACAGCCTGGAAGGGTCGGTGAATACTGGGACCTACTATATGATCGGGATCAGCGCCTATGCTGCTATTGTCTCTAGCTCGTCTGCCGGTGCTGCTATTCCGATTGAGCGTGTCCAGGGGTGGTCTCGTGCCCTTGCGCTGACGCCGTTCCGGCCTTTAGGGTACGTTATTACGAAGGTGATCTCGTCTATGTTGCTGGGTGCTATCGCTGTTGTGGTGATGATGGTTCTGGGGTTTGTGACGGGTATGCCTTTGGATGCGTGGCAGGCGGTGCAGTCGTCGCTCATTATTATTGCTGGCAGTTCTGCTTTTGCTGCGTTTGGTATTTTTGTGGGCTATTTTATGTCCGCTGATAGTGCGCAAACGCTTATTAATCTTATTATCTCTGTGTTCTCTATGCTTGGTGGGTTGTTTGTTCCGCTGTCCTTTTTTCCTCAGGCGCTTCAGGATATTGCGCATTGGCTGCCGTCGTACGGGTTAGGTGTTTTGGCTCGTTTGCCTGTGGGGGTGGAATGGGATCCTTGGGCTTTGGTGAACCTGGTGGCGTGGCTGGTGATTTTTGTGGCGGGTGCAGCCTGGTGCTTGAGTAAGGATACGCACAGGGTCTAGCTTCTGCCTTCTCAATCGTGCGGGGAGCTCACTAACGACGGAAGCACGGTGGCAACGCCGGTGTGCTAGCATATCAGTAACTGCATTATGGTAAACACAGTTGAGGATCCTCACGAAAGTGAGGGAACCTAGACGCAGTCACGACTAGGTTCCCTCTGTGGGGTGATGTTACTTCAGGTTACGGATGATAACCTTAAGCGCATCAACGGTGTATGAAACAGCCTGAGCTGATCCATCGGTAAGGATGAGACTTACCAGGATTGCTTGGGCTGTTTCCATGAGTTCGAAGAACGTCATGGCTCTACTCACCTCCCCTCTGCCCCAAGAGTCGACCGCAGGGATTTACTGAAATGGATGTACTGCGGCGTACCCCGGGAAGAGGGCAGTATTACCTTTACCCAATAAATATTTGGGTGATTCTCTAAAACCTGAGCTTTTCGTCAGTGTTGGCGAACCCAATATCGCTGCACCCGGTACTCTAAAGATATGTCCCTTTTTCGGAACCTTGTTGGTGCATCCGCCGCGGCAGCGACCCTCACGGCGGTTGCTCGGCGTGTTCGCAAGCATGCGCAGCGCATCGTTACGCCCCTCGGAATCTGGAGTACCCTGCCCGTCGCTCAAGAGCGGCACGTCGGTATTGTGTATAACCCCAGCAAGTCGAGCACCCACGCGGTAGTTAATATTCTGGAACGTACCGTGGTCGCCAACGGCTGGAAACCGGCCCTCGCGAGTACCACCCTCATCGACGAACCCGGCACCCAAGCCGCTCGCGATCTGATCGACCGGGGCGTCGACACCCTGCTCGCGGTCGGCGGGGACGGAACCGTGCGCGCGGTCGCCGCCGCCATTCAAGAAGCCAGGAGCCGGGGCAAAGATGTCACGCTCGGTATTATTCCGTTAGGGACAGGCAACCTGCTGGCACGTAACCTGCGCCTGCCTATCACCGATATAGCCGCCTGCATTAACATTGCGCTCAACGGAACGCACCAGTTGGTCGATGCTATCGATATGAGCGCCGAATCTGCGGAAGGCGACGTTACCAACCACATGTTCTACGTGATGAGCGGTGCGGGGTTTGATGCGCTCGTCATGAACGACGCCAACGAAGACCTTAAAGCGCGTATCGGCTGGTTAGCCTACGTGCACAGCGGGCTGAACCATATCTTCGGGCACTCTCACAAGGTCAGAATACAGCTCGACGATGATGAACCTTTCGAAGCACGTGCGCGTTCGGTGCTCATCGCCAATTGCGGACGGCTGCAGGGAGGACTGCAGCTGACCGATATTACCGAGGTTAATGACGGCAACCTCGAAGTGATCATCGTATCGCCGCGCACCATCCTGGAATGGGGTCTTCTGACCGCAAAAGTGGTTCGCCGCGCCCTGCCCGGTTCATCGCGTATCTCTCTGCCGGTCATGCGCCATTATGTGGGGCATCGGGTCTCACTGGACATGCTTTCGGGCGCACAGCCTATTGAAGTCGACGGCGATTTAGTGCCCTCGGCGATCAGGCTGCAGGCGCGCATCGTGCCGAGCGCTCTCAGCGTGAATGTGCACCCGGATGCACTCACAGCCTAGAACCTCGACCTGCCCGAGCGCCTGTGTTTATGTGGCTTAACCTTCTTTGATGTGGTGTCTTCACCGGTTATCTCGCTTTAAACACCTTTTTAGTGCGAAAATGATATGAAAGTTTGTTTCAAGAAAGAAGAGAAGTTCATGCTTATCCTCGTTGTGAACGCGGGTTCCTCATCCCTCAAATACCAGGTGCGCGACACCTCTGCGCCTGAATCCGAGCAAATGATTACCTCAGGGCTTATCGAAAATATCGGCACTGACGTTCCCGACCACGAAGTCGCTCTGCACATGATGGCTGAGAAACTCGAAGGCGTTCTGCACGGCCGTCAGCTGCAGGCTATCGGTCACCGCGTGGTGCAGGGTGCCGAGAAGTTTACCCACCCCGTGCTGCTCAACGAGCAGGTGATCGACGAGATCGATGCGCTCTCACCGCTTGCGCCTCTGCACAACCCCGCGCACGTGAAGGGTATGCGTGCTGCCTTCCACACGTGGCCAGATTTGCCGCAGGTTGCTGTGTTCGATACCGCATTCCACTCGACCATGCCCGAGCATGCCTGGCGCTACGCTATTCCTTATGACCTGGCTGATAAGTACAGCATTCGCCGCTACGGCTTCCACGGCACCAGTCATGAATACGTCTCTCATGTTGCCGCAGATATGCTTGGTATTGCCCGCGAGGAATTTAACGGTGTGGTGGCGCACTTGGGTAATGGCGCATCCGTGACTGCCGTGAAGGGCGGAAAGTCCGTGGATACGTCGATGGGCTACACTCCGCTGGCTGGTCTGGTAATGGGTACCCGTTCGGGCGATATTGACCCCTCTGCGCTGACCACGATTCTCACCCGCGACCCCGAGATCGACGCGGAACGCCTAGATACCATCCTCAACAAGGAGTCCGGTCTGCTGGCGCTGGCGGGTTCCAACGATATGCGTAAGGTGGTGGAGTCTGCGAAGTCGGGTGATGAGCGTGCGCAGTTGGCGCTGGATATGACCGCATACCGCCTGATGAAGTACATCGGCGGCTACAACCTGGTGGTTGGCGGCGCGCAGGCGCTTATTTTCACTGCGGGTATTGGCGAGAACTCCGGCGACTTCCGCAAGCTGGTGTTGGATCGCCTGGCGCCGTTGGGTATTCGCTACAACGAGGAAGAGAATATGAAGCGTTCCCCCGAACCGCGCTTGATCTCGACCGAGGATTCGAGCATTGCCGTGTTCGTCATCCCCACCAACGAGGAGAAGGCGATCGCCGAGGCTACCGAGGAGCTCGTCGCGTAGCACCGTAGTTTCCGTTTCTTCCCTTCGGGGATGCTAAAGGCTCTTGACTGTGAATAAGCGAGATTTTCCGTGCTTTATTCACGCTCAAGAGCCTTTTAGCATGGGCGGGAGGGCGCCGGGCACAAGGCTGGCACGAAGGCACAGACGCGGCTTTGGGCGACAAAAACTCTAGGGGCAGGGCATCAAGAGTAAGCGTAAGGCGAGGAAATGTTGAACTTTATATCTAAATAATATTTGACGCATTATTTTATTTATTATTTAAATTACTTAAAATCATAAAATTTGCTATAGTTGTTTTAGTTCAGAATGCTTTGTGCGGATGAACTAATAGATACAAAGAATAGTGTGCATTCTCTATTCGTGGTTGTGTGGGGAAATGCTGGCATTCTTTGTATCAAAGCTGGCACAGGTATATCACATCTATCACTCACTTAGATGACATATACAACGAGGTGCAGAAAATTGGGGTCGCAGGACTTTGGGCATGTATGTTCGCGGCCTCCGGTGTGAAAAACCCTCGCGGTATGTTCCTCCCATGAAACCTTGTACGTTTCATGAGTATAATTCCGCGGAATAACAGGGGTTTGAGCTTTCTGTAAGCCTTCAGGTTCTTGAAGGGACTCGTTGCACACGAAGGTATCTTATAGGGATTGGTGCCTTCTAAATCCGTGCTAGAACTGTACACATGTGTATAGGGTGTTTTATGTGTATAGTTTGGATGCCGTCATGATTTTTCATGGCGGCATCCTTTTTTCTTTATGATAAAAATAGTGGACTGGTAAATACTTGCTAGGTGCAGTAATATTTATATTTTCTTTGCCTGCGGTGTGTAAATTATTTATAGCGAAAACATTATCAGGATTTTGTGTAAGGAATACGAGGTGTAAATTCTAGGGGAGAGACATACATGGAGCCTTCGTCGGAAATCCAGGACTTCCGTTCACCTGCCCAATCGGTGTTAAGGGTAGTGATCAAAAGATTCCAGTCGACCCCCAGACCAAACGAGCTAACGGATTCAAAAAGTGGTGGGTTGCTGGGCATGCTAGTTCATATCCACTACGGGGAGACCTGCCCACTACAGCAAACGTGGTTGAGTGGCAAAACGCAATTCAGCCCCTAGTTGAAGAGGTTATCTCTGAGATAGGAATGGTCAGCTCCTCCGTTCGGATGTAGACGTTCCTACAAACGGACAATATACAAATGTTTTCCTTACCCCTATATTTAAGGAATGAAAGCTTTTTCATAAGGAAGGTAGGCATCATGAAAACCGAAAAATCGAAAGAAATTTTCTGGAGCATCATCTCAATTCTCGTAGGCGGAGGAGCCTGGCTAACCATGCAGAATATTTCATGGGGTGTAGTAGACCCCGCGAAAGTCGGTCTCGTATTCGCAGTAATCGGCCTCATTTCGCTTATCTGGGCTCTCTTCAGTAAAAACTCCGATAGCTCACGAGCGCACGAGACTATACGTAACGCCAATAGGTCAAAGGAGGATTAAGGAGGGTTATTCATTAGGGGTGTAACACCCCAACCGCCTAACCTCTTGTCCACGTATGATGGTGAAATACCAAAACCGACCCCGTACCCGGGGCACACCACGACACGTTTGCGTACCGGTGGCACGGATTGGACAGATTCTTAGACCCGCACGATACTCTGGCCGATAAGGGCTACCAAGGACTAGACCTGATCACCCCGGTGAAGACACTACCCGGCGGAGAACTCACCGACGACGAGAAACACCTGAACCGGCACATCAATCACCACCGGGTCGTCATCGAACGCGTGATCGCACACTTCAAGTGTTGGCGGGTACTCTCTAGTATCTTCCGCTGACCCCTCACCTCGTACCGGAGAGTGTTCTCGGTGGTGCGGGCACTGTTTTTCTGGATACAAAACCACCCAAATGAATAACCCTCACGAAATAGTTGCTTGGATTCCCCTTGATAAACACCACAGAGGATTCCGGGAGCGATAACTTGCAGCGGGAGCGGGGAACACGCTCCCGCTGCAACTTACCACTCCCGGATTTAGTATGCGTGTATTCACCGCATCAAAGGGCATACGCGGTAGAGTTGAACTAGTACGTACTTAGAGAGATTTGGAGACCGCATGAGTCAGCATACGCCCGGTGCTGAACCTCCACTGCCGAATGACGTGAGCCAGGGGTGGCTGCCCGAGGATAAGCGGCAGACCCTGCAGAGCCCGCTTCCCCAACCGAAATTTTGGGGATACCAATCGTTAATACCCCATAAGATGCTCAACGCCCTGCGCCACCCCGGCGAGATTCCCTGGCTGGTGGCGGCCTATGCGGTAACCCTTGCCGTGTACTTGGGGCTGCTCATCTTCTTTATTGAGACGATCGTAAGCCGTGACCGATATAACGACCTGGAATGGACGTCATCGTCTCGATACTCGACGATGAGCTACGCGGAGCGCGTCTTTAACGACTATGCGGAACAAGCGATTACGCTACTGATTCTGGCACCCCTGGTTATCCTGATCGCCCGTGCCCTCTTCTACGCACAGCAGCGCGTGCGCGGCATTCGTATTTCGCCGACGCAGTTTCCTGAGGCTTACGCCATGGTTGCCGAGGCCGCCTATGCGGCGGGTTTGCGCCGTGTTCCCGATGCCTATGTGGTGAGCGGTAATGGTGTGCTGAACGCCTTTGCCTCCGGGCATGGTTTCCGCCGGTTTATTGCCATCAACTCTGACCTCTTCGAGGTCGGCGGTCAGAGCCGTGACCCTCAGGCGCTTCGCTTTATTATTGGGCATGAGGTCGGGCATATCGCTGCCGGTCACGTGGGGTACTTCCGCCTTCTCTTCACACAAACCTTCATGCGGATTCCCGTGGTGGGGCAGGCCCTTTCACGCGCACAGGAATACACCGCCGATAACTTTGGGTACCGATACTGCCCCGAAGGCGGACCCGGCGCGATCAAGGTGCTCACAGCCGGTAAATACCTGAATCAGCAGGTGAATTTCGACGAATTTGCCGACCGCGCCGTGAACGACCAGGGCTTCGCGATTTGGCTTATCAACCTTATCTCAACCCACCCGGTACTGACCTGGCGCGCCCATGCGCTGCGCAACCGACACGAGCCGGGGCGTCTGTTCTGGCGGCCGCGGTTTAACCCGCCGAGTGCGCCTCCTTCCCTGATACCTTCGCAAGAACCGCCAGCCCAGTGGCCTGACCCGATTCAGGCAACCGGGTTCATGGACGAGCAGAAGCCGGCGTGGGAGGACTACAACCTTAACACCGTTAAGACATATCCGGCCCCGCAGGATGCCCCCAAGATTCAGGGAACGCTCTTTGCCGGTTGGGAGGATGCGCAGGCTCGCGCGGCCCGTGCCGCCTACGCCGCCCGTTGGGAACAGTATGCCGCCAGCCAGGGTGTGCCAGGATATGCGCCAGGGTACGGTTATCCGATGCAGCCAGCGCCCGGTCAGCCGGGATACGGGCAGCCGATGCCGAACCAGCAGGCGCCATGGCAGTCCGGTTCGGGGCAATTTGATGCTGACCAGCCCGCACCTGATCAAGCGAATCAGGGGCAACCTCAACCCCCGCAGCCTGAGCAGCCGCATTCCGGGCCTCCCGAGGACGCCACGAAGCCTGGCGTGGCGCTGAATCATCCGATAAAGCCCGCTGATGACCAGAAGCCCGAGCAAAAATGGTCTAAACAGCAGGATCAGCAGGGGAATAACACCTCTGACTAGCCTCTGACTCTCACCTGCGAGAAGCGGATTTTTCACCGAAAAGGTTGGATTTTCTCACCTTATCGGCAAAAATCCGCTTCTCGCGTTTTAATTAAGAACGTGCTCTCCAAAATCACGAAAAAACGACCCGACGCGCTGATCGTCATGCTTATCTGCGCGGTCATTCTTGCGATCCTCATTCCGGCGCGTGGTACCTTCGCCGATTGGTTTAGCACCGGTACCAAGTTCGCGGTTGCGCTTCTGTTTTACCTCTACGGTGCGCGCCTTTCCACATCCGAAGCGATCGCGGGGCTTAAACACTGGCGGCTGCACGCCCTCATCCTGACCTGTACTTTCGTGATTTTTCCGCTCTTTGGGATGGCGCTTTTCCCCCTAAGGTTTGTGCTCGGCGACGGGCTGTACCTGGGGATTCTTTTCCTCACGCTCGTGCCCTCTACCGTGCAGGCGTCCATTGCGTTTACCTCTATCGCGGGCGGCAACGTGGCGGGCGCTATTGTGAGCGCATCGC
The DNA here is from genome assembly GCF_001811455.1 of Rothia sp. HMSC065G12. Lineage (NCBI taxonomy): Bacteria > Bacillati > Actinomycetota > Actinomycetes > Micrococcales > Micrococcaceae > Rothia > Rothia sp. HMSC065G12. The sequence goes on along the minus strand of NZ_KV804796.1, from coordinate 8,326 downwards.
TGTCAAGCATTGTGGGGGTGGTGGCTACCCCGCTGTTAGCGATGTTCCTAATGCACAGCGACCACATCGAAATTTCGGGCAGCGTCTTTCTCGACATTGCGATTCAGCTGTTTTTGCCGTTCGTGCTGGGGCAGCTCACGCGCCGTTGGGTGGGCGAGTTTGCGAAGAAACCCACCACAAAATGGCTCGATAAGTTCTCGGTCATGATGATTGTGTACTCGGCGTTTTCGGCATCCGTGGTGCAGGGGATTTGGACTCGCGTTGCCTGGTGGCAGATCGTACTGCTGATCGTGGTGACAATTCTGATGGTGGCTCTGATGCTGTGGCTGACCGATTGGCTGGCGGCGCGGCTGAAGTTCAACAGGGCGGACCGCATCACGATTCAGTTCTGCGGGTCGAAAAAGTCGCTGGCGGCGGGCCTTCCCATGGCGATCATTATTTTCGGGTCGGGCTCGCTCGGGCTGCTGATGCTGCCGCTCATGGTGTTCCACCAGGTGCAGCTCATGATGTGCACGTGGCTCTCCGCCCGCTACGCCGCCTTGGATGTGGTCGGTCGGGCGAGCGTAGAACAGCCATAAGAAACTGCCCCCGGTTACTCGCTCGGGGAAAGAGTCGATGCTTTAAGAAGCTGCGTTCCTTAGGTCATGCGTATTTGAGGTAAATGGAAAAAATAGCGGATTTTTCCATTTACAGGCCTTTGCACAGGGGCATATTGGAAGAAACAGCCGTTTCTTCCAATATGCTGTGTAAAGAGTACTCTCCGCTCCCGCTTCGGAAGGGTGGTGCGCGGCTCGTCAGATCCGAGTCATTTACCGACGACACTTTCACCGTTACCTGGCAGGGCGCACACGGTAAGCTGGTGTACATGAAGATTGCTACCTGGAACGTGAACTCCATTCGCGCCCGCGCCGACCGCATCGAGGACTGGCTCGATAAAACCGAAGTCGATGTGCTCGCCCTACAGGAAACCAAAACCAAGGACGAAACCTTCCCCTTTGAGCTCTTTGAATTCCTGGGGTACGAGGTGGCGCATTACGGGCTGAACCAGTGGAATGGGGTAGCAATCGCATCCCGCGTGGGGCTCGACAGCGTCGAACGCGCCTTCCCGAACCAACCTGCCTTCGGAAAACCCGGTGACTCTGCCGAGGTGGAGGCGCGAGCCATCGGTGCCACCTGCAACGGCGTGCGTATCTGGAGTCTATACGTGCCGAACGGGCGCGGGCTCACCGACCCTCATATGGCGTACAAAATGGAGTGGATGCGCCAGCTGCGCACCAACGTCAACGGCTGGCTGCACGCCGACCCCGCCGCACAGTTTGCGCTCGTCGGCGACTGGAATGTGGCGCCCGAAGACACCGACGTGTGGGATATCGACTTTTTCCGTGAGAACGACCTCACCCACGTTTCCGCCCCCGAACGCGAGGCGTTCTATGCCCTGCTCAATGATGAAGGGCTCGTCGATCCGGTGCGCCCCTACACCCAGGGCGAGTACACCTACTGGGACTACCAGGCCGGGCGGTTCTCGAAGAATGAGGGGATGCGCATCGACTTTCAGTTGTGCTCCCCGGCGCTCGCCGCCCGCGTGGAAAACGCCTGGATCGATAGGGAAGAGCGCGAGGGGGACGGCGCGAGCGATCATACCCCCGTGGTGATTGAGCTGGCTGACTAGCAGCTCAGCGTGTGATGTGAGGAGATAGTATGAGCCGGAATCTTACCCCTGAACTGGTGGCGACGGGCAGCGCAGAAACCCGAATCGGTCAGCTTCGCTGGCGTGAATACGGTGGTCCCCGTGAAGCCGCAGGCGAGAGGACCCTGTTGTTTGTGCACGGGCTGCTGACAAATTCGGATGTCTGGGGCGAAGTGATACAGAATCTCTCACAAGATTTTCGGTGTATAACCCTCGATATTCCCTTGGGGAGTCACACTATTCCCGCCCGAGAAGATGCAGCCCTCAACGTTGCCGAGCTGGCGCAGGCCGTGAACGAAGCGGCAGAACAGCTATGCCCACACGGGTTTACCCTCATTGGCAGCGATACCGGCGGAGTGGTTTCTCAGCTGGCGGCGGTGCAGGAACCCGCAGGACTCAAGCGCCTAGTGCTGCTCTCATGCGATACTGAGAAAAACTTCTTGCCCCTGCCGTTACGCTATCTGCAGTATGTGGCGTACATTCCCGGAACCATGCAGGCACTCCGAGCAGCCCTGCATCTGGGGTGGGTGCGCCGCCTGCCGATTGCCTTCGGATGGCTAGTGAAACGTGAGCTTGACGCCGCCGAGTGGAACAGCATTATTGCGCCGTTGAAAAATGCTGGAGTCCGCCGTGATTTGGCGAAAGTGCTGAAGGGTATTTCTACGAAATATACGGTGCAGTCCGCGCGGGATTTGGAACGGTTTGAGCATCCAACCCTGTTTTTGTGGGCCGATACCACGAAGCTGTTCCCGATCGAGAATGCACGTCGTTTAGCCACCCGCATGCCGGATGCGCACGTGGTTCCCGTGCCGGAAAGCTACGCATTCAGCCAGCTAGATCAGCCCGGATTGGTGGCAAATGCCCTGCGGGGAGAGCTGGCCGGGTAACCCGTCTCTCTTCCCCCTCCCCCGGATTCTGCACCGAAACTGTTCGACGGGCGAACCGTATGCCCCTGTGAGGCCGTGACGAAGAGGTCGACATGCATCGACCACTCCCTGCTATGGTGAAGTTACTGTTAGTGAGGGAGTGGCGCATTAATCAGCTCAATAGGAACCAAGTATTCAGGTATAGAACTATTCTTGTGGTAATTGGGGTACTGCTCAGTATTTTTCTCGTGATCATCTTGTTGGTTATGCTGGCTTCAGATGATCCTTGGTGGAAAAACTTTCGAGAAACTATTCGGGACAGCGCTGGTTTTCTGACGCTTATAGGCGCATTGGTAACTGCTGGCATTTTAATCTGGACTAACCGTGCCCGAATGCGTGAAGCAGCGAGTGCAGATTTTCGTGACCAGATGCAGTGGGCGGCAGAACATGTTGGTAATGCAGAAAAACCATATGAGCAACTTTTTGCGATGCTGCTTATTAATCGGTATGGAGAGCAGCCGCCCAAATGGCTTCCTTCAGTCGATCGGACCATAGCTACTGACCTGCAGGAAGCTGTTCAGAAGACCCTAGAGGTTCCGGAAGACAGCATTGTAATTCCAGCGAGTGTATATAACGATACTTCACCAAATACACCTATATCGGATGAAGTGCGTGATCCAGAACAAGGGTATAATAGCTAGAACACCCTTATGCTAGGTAGCATATTACTGGGCAGTGGATGTAAGGAGTTACTTATGACAGCCATAAGTATTCGTAAAGCGGCTGACGGCGGGAATGTTATACGTCCTGTCGAAAACCAAGACGAGATTCTTCGTGGTTATATCGCACAAAATTATCGAGATATTGAACGTCAGGTGAAGGAACGTGAACGCCTTAAAGCTGAACCTAAGAAGGGTTTCTGGAATAGGTTGCTAGGGCGTTTAGGTCTGCGCTCTTCTTCATAAACTGAAAGTACTGAGGGAGAAAATTGACGACCGTTTTTTATCGTGGTGAGCGCCGCGACGTTAAGTCGTTTACTCCCGAGGAGCGCAAAGATTTTTTGCAGCGTAACCAACGTGAGATTAATGAAGCCAAAGAAGCCATTGCAGGTATGAAGGCTCGTATTGCCGAGTTGGAACGCATTCAGGCGATGAACCCAATACGCCGCTGGTTCTACCAGAAGTTCCATATTTAGCGGAATCCCGAACACGTAGACCCGCACGATTGCCCGCTCAAGGGCGCATCGTGCGGGTATTTTTATACGCGTAGGTTCAGGCAGCAAACTCGCATCTTGGTTCGCTAAATCATAGCCTGAATCCCCATACTTCGAATAAGGTTCGCCGGGGCGTGTGGTTAAACACGTGTAGCCTCAGTTGAAAAGTTCGGCATGACGAACTATTGTTGAATTATCCTGTTTCGCGCCGGTTTATCGAGGATGATCGACATTTAGGTACGAAGCCTCAATGAGTCGGAGGCGATTCCTACAGGTCAGCAGGGTAATGCATCCGTAGCATAAGAAAGCGAAATCATGACAACCGTATTCACTGCGCACCGTCACGGTGCGAACACTAACACTGTAAGTACCGCACATCCGCGCCGCTTTCTCATGCTGGGGATAGCCCTGGCTAGTATTCTTGTGCTTCTGCTCAGCGCCTGCACTTCGGCGGGGAAGCAAGAAGAAAAGAAGACTGTGCTCACCACCTTCACCGTGCTGGCGGACATCGCTAAAAACGTTGCAGGTGATCACCTGAATGTCGAATCGCTGACCAAACCCGGTACCGAAATTCACGAGTACGAACCCACTCCCAGCGATATTAAGAAGGCGCATCGTGCCGATTTGGTGCTCGATAACGGGCTGAACCTGGAAAGCTGGTTTACCAAGTTCGTGCAGGATTCTAACGCCCCGCACGCCACCGTGAGCGAGGGGGTACAGCCGATCAATATTGCTGAGGACGCTTATGCTGGCAAACCCAATCCACATTCGTGGATGAGCCCCAAGAACGTGCAGATTTACGTGGATAATATGGTGCGCGAATTCAGTAAGCTTGACCCCGCCCATGCCGATGATTACCGCACCAATGGGGAAAACTATAAGAAACAGCTGCAGCAGGTTCAGGATGAGCTGGTGCGCGATGTTAGCGTTCTGCCCGAGAATCAGCGGGCGCTCGTAACCTGCGAAGGTGCTTTCTCTTACTTGGCGGCGGATGCCGGTCTCAAGGAAAAATACATTTGGGCGGTGAACTCTGAGCAGCAGGCAACCCCCTCGCAGCTGAGCTCGACCATTGATTTTGTGCGCGAGAACCAGGTGCCCGCCGTGTTCTGTGAGTCTACCGTCTCGGATGATCCCATGCGTCAGGTCGTGGATGCAACCGGCGCCAAATTCGGCGGCGTGCTTTATGTCGATTCCCTCTCTGAGGCGAATGGTCCAGTCCCTACCTATCTTGATATGATTCGTCACGATGCGCGCACCATTGTCGCGGGGCTGACGGGCAAGCAATCTTAGCCGGTCGGCGGCGGGAGAGTAGGCCGCCGCATACTGCGCCCCCCCTGCCGGTTCGTGGTGAGGGGCGCATCCCACCGTCACGGATGACGAGCGGGGCTTAGAAGAAGTACGCGAACGAAATTTTGTCGGATACAAAACCTATGGAAACACTGCTGAAAGTCGAAAATTTGGGCGTCCATTATGGAACCGTGCGCGCCCTGTACGAGACTACTTTTGAGCTTGGTACCGGGAGTATATGCGGACTGATCGGCATGAACGGTTCGGGAAAATCGACCCTCTTCAAAGCCATCATGGGCGTTATCCCCGCGCATACCGGAACCGTGGAGATCGCGGGCAAAGAACCATACCTTGCTCGTAAAAACGGCATTGTCAGCTATGTGCCGCAGAGCGAAGAAATAGACTGGAGCTTTCCCGTCTCGGTGCGTGAGGTCGTGGCGATGGGGCGGTACCGCGGGCTGGGCATCACCCGTCGGCTGCGTGCCACCGATAAGCAGGCGGTCGAGCACGCCCTAGAGCGCGTAGAGCTGACCGAGCTTGCGCATCGTCAAATCGGGGCACTCTCGGGCGGACAGCGCAAGCGGGCATTCGTGGCGCGGGCGATAGCGCAGGGTGCACGGCTTCTATTGCTTGATGAACCCTTCGCCGGAGTGGATAAAAGGTCAGAATCCATGCTCATTCAGGTGTTGAAGCAGTTGCGCAGCGAGGGTGCCACCGTGCTGGTTTCAACCCATGATTTGGCGTCCTTACGCGCCTTTGCCGACGATGCTCTGCTGCTGCGTCAAACGATTTTGATGCACGACACCCCGCAGGCGGTGTTAGCCCCCGAAAATTTGGTGCAGGCGTTCGGTATGCAGGTTCAGGCGGGCGTCGATAGCGGCGCATCCGATGAGCAGACCCGGCGTGAGGAGGAAGAATAGCATGAGCATTCTGGATTACCTGGTAGAACCGTTCACCCTTCCCTTCATGACGCGCGCCATGGTCGTTACCGTGATCGCCGCCGTGGTCTGTGCGCTGCTTTCCTGCTGGCTCGTGATGCTCGGCTGGTCGCTCATGGGCGATGCGATCTCGCACGCGGTACTGCCCGGCGTGGTGCTCGCCTATATTGCGGGCATCCCCTTTGCTGTGGGAGCGGTGATTGCCGCTCTCGTTGCCGTCACCCTGATCGGCGCGGTCCAGCGCAGCGGGCGCGTGCGTGAGGACGCCGCTATCGGCATTGTCTTCACAACTCTTTTCGCGCTCGGGCTCGTACTGGTTTCAGTGACACCCTCAAGCACCGACCTGAACCATATTCTTTTCGGGAACGTGCTGGGCGTATCCTGGCCGGATGTCTGGCAGGTAGCTATTCTCGCCGTCATCGTGGCGGGTGTCCTGCTTATTAAACGCCGCGATTTTATTCTGTACGCCTTCGACCGCGGGTTCGCGCACGCTATCGGGCTGCGCCCCAGGGCTCTTGGCGCGCTGCTTCTGGTGATGCTGGCGCTCACGAGCGTGGTGGCGCTGCAGATCGTGGGAGTTGTGCTCGTAGTCGCCATGCTTGTGATTCCTGGATCGACCGCGCGTCTGCTCACCGACCGTTTCACGCCAATGCTCGCGGTATCGGTCGGAGTGTCGATGCTGGGCACACTCGTGGGGCTTTATAGCAGCTACCACCTGGATATTTCCCCCGGCGGTGCCGTGGTCGTTACCCAGGGCATTATTTTCTTGACCGTGTATATATTCGCCCCGCGCTACGGAATTCTGGGACGGATGCGCGCGGCACGCCGCCCGGCAGAACAGGCAGAAGCCTAGGTTTGCGGCAGATTCGCGCGGGATCATGAGTTCACCCGGCGGTCAAGGCTCTCCCGGGCGCAAGCCGCCACCCACTGACCCTTATAAGGCATCCGACACCCGAGCCCCAAGGCAAAATTACCGAGGCAAAGCTATGACGAGCGAGAGACGAAAAGCCCAGCCGCTGCGGCGGTTCCTAAGGGTATAGCGCTCGAATTCGGGTTTTGAGCGGCAGGAGCATCAGAATGATTGGCGTGCGCGAGAACCCGCACATTAACCGCCTCCGAAAAGGGGGCGCCCTCTTCAAGAAGTAAACGCGCGCCGGGAACAAAACCGTGATCCTGCAGATAGCGCAGCAGCTTCGGGTCGGAATCGGTGATCCGCTCCAAAATTACGCGCTCGCCGGGCTCGCACTGGGTAAGCGGAACGGTGTGTGGGAATGAGATACGCCCGGACGCATCCGGGATAGGGTCGCCGTGCGGATCACGCGTAGGGTGGTCCAGAATCGCATCGATACGCTCAATCATGAAATCAGATACCGCATGTTCGAGCACCTCGGCTTCGTCATGCACACGGTCCCAGGTGTAGCCCAGAGTTTCCACCAGGAAAGTTTCGATCAGGCGGTGGCGGCGGATCATGGCGACCGCATAGGTGCGCCCCAGCGGAGTGAGTTCGATGGCGCCGTAGCGCTGATGATCGATCAGATCGGCCGCCGCAAGTCGTTTGAGCCCGTCTGAGACCGAGGAAACCCGCAGCCCCATACGTTCGGCTAGGGCGGATGCGGTCGCGGGAGCTTCCGTCCACTCTTCAAGTGACCAGATGGCTTTGAGGTAGTTCTGGGTGCTCACAGATAGTTCTGACAAGGGCATAAGGATAAGTTTACCGAAGTTCGGGTTCGGGTGTGCCTTTTCTTACTGCGAGCAGATAGTATTTCGACGAAAAGATAACGAATTGCTATCTGCCCGCGCGCGGGTAGTCTCGGTTAGGATGGGGTCATGAGCGTTCTTCTGTACGACCCCGACTGCGGTTTCTGCACCGCGAGCGCGAATCTGCTGCGTCGCCTCGAACCGAGGGCGCGTATTTTGCCTGGAACGCCCGAAAATCTTGTGCAGTACCGCGTGGATGCGCGCCGTTTCGCCCACGCTTTGCCGTTCATTAACGATGCCGGGCAGATCATCTACGGTTCGGATGCGATCGCCCTGACCCTGCGCACGTGCTCGGATGCGACGCTGCGCGGCAAGTGCCTGCGTGCCGCCGGGGTTCTCCTGCTGAACCCGCCGATGCGCCCCGTCGCGCACCGAGCGTACCGTTTGGTGGCGGGGCACCGGGCACAGATTTCTCGCCTTACTTCTCGCTTGGGGTGCACCTCTTCGTGCGCGGTAAAACCGGCCTAAAACGCGAATATTTCGCGGAGTATTCCTGTAGTCAGCATTTGAGAAGTACTTTTATATGGCCGGAGGCGATGGTGTATCCAGCCGGTTGAGCAGGTCGAGTACCGCCGGG
>NZ_KV804795.1:0-1436 GCF_001811455.1 Rothia sp. HMSC065G12 | reverse complement strand
GGCTCTTCATAATTGGGGGTGTAGTTGGGGTCTGAATCCGCCGGTTTCGAGGAGGCAGCGGGTGATGTAGTGGGTGAGGTTACGGAACCCGAGGGCGGAGCCGCGTAGGTGTTCGAGGCGTCCGTTGATGGCTTCGGTAGGGCCATTGGAGGTGTGGGGGTGGTCGAAGTAAGCCAGGATGTCCCCGGCTCGGCGTTTGAGTGTCCTGCCCAGCGTGATGAGCTCGGTCAGACCCCTCGGTACACGCGTGGAGGTCAGGGTGTTGATTTCGGCTTCCATCAGGGCCTTACCCGCGTCCGTGTCGGGCGCGCGGTAGGCGTCGATGATGTTCTGGTAGGCGCTCCAAGTGACCTCGAGCGCGACGTGCTCCTCACCGGAAAACAGGTTGAGTAGTTGGTGCTGCTGGCGTGGCGTGAGCAGGCATGAGCGGGTGTGTAACATCCTGCGGGCCTTGTACAGGGGGTCGGTGGCACGCCCGCGCCGGTGGTGGAGTTCTTGCTGAATGCGTCTGCGACACTCATCCAAGGCGTTGCCAGCCAGGTGCACGACGTGGAAGGGGTCCATGACCGCCCTCGCGCCGGGGAGTTCTTCAGTGGCTGCGCTTTTGAACCCGGTGAATCCATCCATCGCGACGATCTCGATGCGGCTTCGCCACGTGTCGGGGCGGGAGGCCAGCCAGGTTTTGAAGACCTGCTTGGAGCGACCCGGGACCATGTCCAAGAGTCGGGAGGGGCCGCTGCGTTCTCGGATGGGTGTCAAGTCCAAGATAACGGTGACGTATTTGTCTCCGTAGGGGGTGTGGCGCCACACGTGTTCATCCACCCCGATGACACGCACGCCATCGAACCGAGTTGGATCATTGATCAGTAGACGCTGGCCTTCACCCAGGACAGCGGTGTTGGCGGTATTCCAGGACACACCGAGGGCCTGGGAGATACGCGCCACCGTCAAATGATGAACGACCAGCCCAGTGAGCGCCCAGCGCACCGCCGCACGCGAGAGCTTGGCGCGCGGATCGGCCGCTTGGCTCATATCTTGACGCCACACATGGGCGCACTCCTGGCACCGGTAGCGGCGCACGCTCACGTGCAAGATCGTGGGGCGCCACCCGTAAGGCTCGTGCGCCAAGCGCCTGATCACCGTGTCACGCGACTCGCCCTGGCATCCGCAGCGTCGACACCACCGGTCCTCACCAGCAATCCGGCAAGCCAACACTGCATGGTCTGGCCACATGCGCTGGCCCGTCACTTCCAGGCCCAGGTCATCCAGGCGCGTGAACGCGCTCAGGTCAGGGCGATCAAAGATAGTATTGGCCATGTCGAGGTCTTTCAGATGGACGGTGTAGCAATCTCCATCATCGGAAGACCTCGACCCCTACCCGGCCACGACACGCCCAACCCCGCCCACAACACCTACACCCTCAAATGCGAAGAGCC
>NZ_KV804794.1:0-59000 GCF_001811455.1 Rothia sp. HMSC065G12 | reverse complement strand
TCCTCGCCGCGGCGACTCATACAACTATACACACTCACACCCACCACCGCAACCCAGTGGGTGATGAGATAGAACACTCACAAAAACACTAGTCAGACGCGTCATTTATTTAGGTTTGCCACTATAGCCTCATATTCACCGCGAATGCATAAGCATGTGGGGAATCCGAATAGGTTCCACACGCACATCGGATAAGAGCGTTAGTGAGACTCAGCGCGATGGCGGGATACGTCATAGAGAGTAATGCCCACTGCCATTGCGGCGTTAAGAGACTCCATAGCCGAATCAATAGGAATCGACACGATCTGATCGCAGGTCTCCGTCACCAAACGCGAAAGACCCTTACCCTCGGAACCAACCACCACGCACAGAGGCTCAGAAGCGAGCTGTAGATTCGGCAGATCTATGTCTCCCCCACCGTCCAGACCAATCACAAAAATACCCTGCTCTTTTGCCTGCTGCAGCACACGCGTCAGATTCGTTGCCATCGCCACCGGAATACGCGCCGCCGCACCCGCGCTCGTCTTCCAGGCACCCGCAGTCACCGCAGCAGAACGACGCTCAGGAATAATGACCCCATCGCCGCTAAATGCCGAAACGCTGCGAATAATCGCGCCCAAATTTCGAGGATCGGTAATACCATCCAAAGCCACGAAAAGCGGGGGTGACTTGAGTTTACCGGCATGCCAGCGCTCCATAACGTCCAGCACCAAATCGGTAGCATCCGGATACTGGTAAGGCGGAATCTGCATTGCGATCCCCTGATGCACGGAGCCATCCGTAAGACGGTCCAGCTCGCTGCGGGGGATCTCCAGCATGGGCAGGTTTTTCTTATTCGCCGTCGTCATAATGTCGCGCACGCGGTCATCGACCTCGATACGGCTCATCACGTACAAGTGCTTCGCCGGGATATTGGTGCGAAGTGCCTCCAGAACCGCGTTGCGACCGGTAACAAGTTCATCACTCACGCGCTTGCCGCCCAGACGAGTCTGAAACTTACGATTCGTGCCGGTAGCCGCACGGCGCTCCGCCGCGCGCTTCATCTTATACGCCTTGTGGTAAACGCGATCCTCAGCCTTCGGGGTGGGGCCCTTACCTTCCAGCGCACGCCGACCGTGGCCGCCGGTGCCCTTCGTTGCACCCTTTTTCTTCGTGGTAGCGCCGGGGCGCGAACCTGCCTTAGCCATATCTGTATCCTTTAGTTCAACGTCTGTCATGCCCGCTTTCGGGGCGAGTTTCGGGGGAATCTGTTATGCGTTGAGGCTCCACGTAGAGCCCTGCGCGCCGTCCTTGACCGTAATACCTGCGGCGGCGAGCACATCGCGCATCCTATCGGCGGTTGCCCAGTCCTTCTCGGCACGGGCACTCGCGCGCTGCTCCAAAATAGTGTGAATAAGCGCGTCTAATGCCTGATGCTCCGCGCCAGATGCTCCCGAACCGTCAAGATTCATGAGCGAAATCAGCCCCAGCACGTTCGCCATCGCCCACACGGCGTTTGCACATTCGGAGGCATCCGAACCGGCGGCAAGCGCGGCGTTACCGGCGCGAGTCTGCTCGTGAAGCACCGCAAGCGCACGCGGAATATTCATATCGTCATCGAGCGCATCCGCAAAGTCCTGCGGTACGCGACGTTCCTGCGGATTCGGGACCATAAGCTCCAAGGTGGCGGCGAGGAATGCCTCCACACGCTCGATAGCAACCCGTGCCTCTTCTAATGAAGTGGGGCGGTAATCCAGCACCGAACGATAATGTGCCGAACCCAAGTAATAGCGCACCACCAAGGGGCGAGCCTGCTGCAGCATTTGCACGGGCGAAATGGTGTTGCCGATTGACTTCGACATTTTCTCGCCCTCGTAAGTGACCATACCGTTGTGCATCCAGAAGTTAGCGAAATCATCGCCCGCAGCCGTGGACTGCGCCAGTTCATTCTCGTGATGCGGAAAACGCAGATCCAGCCCGCCGCCGTGGATGTCGAACCGCTTCCCCAGATATTTACCCGCCATCGCGGAGCATTCCAGATGCCAGCCGGGACGACCGCGGCCCCACGGCGAGTCCCACGCTGCGGTCAGCGGTTCGCCTTCCTTATACCCCTTCCACAGGGCAAAATCGCGGGGATCACGCTTGCCACGCGGGTCCGCGTCGGCGGAATCCTGCATATCGTCTACACTCTGGCGGGTGAGCGCGCCATACTGTTCCCAAGAACGCACATCGAAGTAGACATCCCCAGAATCATCAAGCGCCGGGTATGCGTGCCCGCGGTCGATAAGACGCTGAATAAGCTCAAACATCTCAGGAATGTGACCGGTCGCGCGCGGCTCATAGGTTGGCGGGTCAATACCCAACGTCGCATATGCGCGCGCAAAAACTTTCTCGTATCGATACGCGAGCGCCCACCACTGCTCGTTGGGGTGTTCCCCAGTGTAGATAGGCTGTGCAGATTCAACGGACTTCGCCAAAATTTTATCGTCAATATCCGTAACATTGCGCACGGTGGTGACTTTGAACCCGCGGTAGCGCATCCACCGCGCAAGCTGGTCGAAGACCAGGGCGGAACGGATATGCCCCACATGCGGTTCGCCCTGCACGGTGGCACCGCAGTAGTAGATGCGTGCCTCGCCGGGGACTACCGGTTCAAAATCTCGGATGCTTGATGTTGCTGAATCATAAAAACGCATAGTCACAGTACCTAGTTTACGGGGTATAGCACCCGAGCGGCGGGTACCGCCGGATTCTCATTTAATAATCTTCCGTCGAGGGTGGGAACTACACCACCGGGTAAAGGAGTGCGGTGGCAACGGCTGCAACGCCTTCGCCGCGTCCGGTCAGACCCAAACCGTCGGTCGTGGTCGCTATAACAGTCACCGAAGCCCCAGCCGCTTCACTCAGAACACGATTGGCTTCTGCGCGGCGCGGCGAAAATTTGGGGCGGTTACCGATCAGCTGCACGCTGATGTTGCCGACCTCGAAACCTGCCGCTCGCACGATTGCCGCCGCCTCCGAGAGAATACGCACCCCGGATGCGCCCGCCATATCTGGACGATCCACCCCGAAATTACTGCCCAAGTCTCCGGTACCGGAGGCGGCAAAGAGCGCATCGGCGGCCGCGTGCGCAACGACATCGCCGTCGGAATGCCCGCTGAGCCCGCGTTCGTCCGGCCAGTACAGCCCCGCGATCCACAGCTCGGTGTTTTCCTCGCCAAAGGCATGTACGTCTACGCCGGTTCCTACGCGGGGTATGACCGGCTCTTGGGAACCGGGGCGGTTCTGCGTGCTGGGAATATCTGTCATGAAGGTGCCTTTCATCGCGGTTTTGTGTTTAGCCTTTAGGAGCCGGCGGATTCCGGGGCGGTTGGGTAAAGTGCGCGCGCTATGCGAAGGTCGAGCGGGGTCGTGATTTTGAAAGCGTCGGTATGCCCAGTCACGGTATGTACCTGTTCTCCGTATGCCTCGACCGCCATCGCATCATCGGTAATCTGCTCGGCGACTGAAGCCTCAAGCGTGCGGCTGTGCTCATGCGCGGCACGCAGAGTGTCGATCCTGAAGCCTTGCGGGGTTTGTACGGCACGCATAAGCGCACGGGAGGGCGTGCCGGTGACGGTGCCGTGCGCATCCACGGTTTTAATGGTGTCGATCACGGGAACGACGGGGATAACGGCCCGATGCCCGGCAGTCAGCGCTTGGGCGACCGTGCGGAAAACCTGGGGAGGCGTAAACGCGCGGGCGCAATCGTGAATAAGCACCCGATCGATGGACGGGTTTTCGGCGGCGAGCGCATCGAGGGCGGCGATGACCGATGCGGTGCGGGTGTTGCCGCCTTCCGTAACGAGAGCATCAAATTCGGCGGCATCGGTCAGTAATTGCGGGCACCGGTGCGCGCAGTCAGGTGGAACCGTTACGACGAGACGTTCCGCAATACCCGAGGCACGCGCGCGCTCAAGTGCCCAGTACAGCAGGGTTTTTCCGTGTACATCGACGGCAGCTTTAGGCATCTTTTCTTTGAGGCGGGGGCCGGAACCCGCGCCGAGCACGACGATGGCGGTGCGAGCTGTCGGGGAAGCATTCGTGGCTAGAGCCTCTGGATAGTTTTCAGTCACATCTAAGAGGGTACCCGATAGTGTGCTTCTGAGGTTTTGAGATGTTTGCGCAGGTTTATGACGCTGAGCGAGACTCGCAAAATTCCACGGTGTTTTCCCGAGGACGGCATAAAACCGGCGTCATGTACAGGTCTCATACTGACGATTTGTCATCACATTGCTAAACTAGAGTGCGAGAGTCAAATCTTGTGTCGCTTCTGTGCGCTCGCGTGCAAGGCGGCTTTATATGCACGCACACAGAGTCGCAGGGCTCATCAGAATCTAGGAGGACGCGCCGTGAAGTTCGCCGTTTCCCACTCTCTTAAGCGCGCCGGTGCGGGTGTGGCTATTGCAGCCGCGCTCATATCAGCAACTGGCTGCGGTTATATCTATACCCAGCCGACAACCCTGCAGTATGCTGCGTCCGACGGGGTTAAGGCCGATCTTAACGGCGTTGAGCTTCGCAATATCATGATGGTTTCATCCGGCAAAGGTGCGGATGGTCGTCTGCTCGGCACTATCCTGAATAAGAGCGACCACGATATTACCGTTACCTTCGCGTTCCCCAGCGGCGAGAAATCCGTCAAGGTTGCCAAGGGCCAGCAGGTACGTTTAGAAAGTAATGATTCTCAGGTGATCGTGCCGAAGATTTCGCAGACTCCCGGTGAGACCCTGGCGAATACTCAGGTTTCTTCGAACGATCAATCCACGACCCTAAATATTCCGGTCTTAGACGGAACTCTCAAGGAGTACGCTTCCTACATGCCGAATGCGGCGAGCTCGCGTGCATCCTCGCAGTCCTCTCATGCGGCAACTCCCAGTGCCAGCACGCCTGCGAAAACCCCAACGCCGAGCGCATCGGCAACTGCCGTTCCCACGAATACGGCGACCGCTGTGCCTACGGCTCCTGAACCGGCAGAGACTCCTTCATACGACGAATCTGAGGAAGTCCCCACCCCGGCTCCTACGGCGAGCGTACCCGTCTACGAGAACGTACAGTAACTCTGGTAAGGATTCGCCTCTCAAGGTGCAGAAAAAGGCTCTTTATGTTGGATAAAGAGCCTTTTTCAGTATGGATATGGTGAGTCTCTACGCCTCAAATTTATAGCCCAGCCCACGCACCGTAATCACATAGCGCGGGGAGGATGCTTTCGGCTCGATCTTAGCGCGCAGGCGCTTAATATGCACATCTAATGTCTTCGTATCGCCCACATAATCTGCGCCCCAGACCCGCTCAATCAGCTGGGCTCGCGTCATCACGCGACCGGTGTTGCGAAGCAAAATCTCTAAAAGTTCAAACTCTTTCAGGGGCATGGAAACTTCCTCACCGTCCACGGTGACGACGTGACGCTCCACATCCATACGCACCGGACCAGCCGCCAAAGCTTTCTGATCCTGTTCATCGCCGTGGTCTGGGCTCTGCCTCCGCAGCACCGCCCGGATGCGCGCCATCAGCTCCCGCGAAGAGTACGGCTTAGTCACATAGTCGTCAGCCCCAAGTTCAAGCCCGAGTACCTTGTCAATCTCGGAATCCTTAGCGGTCAGCATGATGATCGGAACCGAGGAGGATGCGCGAATTTTCTTGCACACCTCCATACCGGACATTCCGGGAAGCATCACGTCAAGGAGTACTAAGTCTGGGTCTTCTCTCTCAAAGGCAGGCACCGCATCCAGACCATTGTCGACTACAACGGGCGTAAAACCTTCGCGCCCGAGCAGGAAAGACAGCGGGTCATAGAGCGCCTCTTCATCCTCAACAAGCAGAATTTTCGTCATCGTTACCTCTGTTTTATGTCCTGTAGCTAGTGTAGCTCAGCTCACGAGTTATCGGCGGATTCCAGGATTTCAGGGGTCGAATGGTCTGCCTCGGCAAGCGGCAGACTCAGCGTAAATGTGGAGCCCTCCCCCAGGGTCGAGTCCACGGTGACCATGCCACCGTGCTGCGCCATCACGTGCTTGACGATGCTCAGACCCAGACCGGTACCGCCGGTTTGCCGTGAACGGGCCGGGTCTACACGATAAAAACGCTCAAAAATACGTTTCTGGTCTTCTTCAGAGATTCCGGAGCCCTGATCTGTCACCGAAATCAGCAAGTTTTCGTGCGAGGTTTCGACCGTGACATCAACGCGGGTATCTTCGGGGGAATACCGCACCGCGTTCTCAATGAGGTTGTGCACCGCGATCCCAAGCAGTTCGGGGTCTGCATAAACCTCACGGTCGGCGTGGGCATCCGTGTGGATGGTGATGTTCTTGGCTTCGGCGGCGAGATTGGAACGATCAACAGCCTCCCCCACCAGGCTGTTGATTGATACTAATTTTCCGCTGCCGATCACATCGGCGGACTGCAGGCGGGAAAGTTCGATAATATCGCGGACCAGCGCGGTCAGACGCTTTGTTTCTTTGTGCAGACGACTCGTGAAATAGTCGATAGATTCCGGGTCATCGCGGGCTTCTTCAATGGCTTCTGCGAGCAGGCTAATTGCCCCTACCGGAGTTTTCAGCTCATGCGAAACGTTCGCCACGAAGTCGTTGCGTACCCGCTGCACACGCGAGATTTCGGTGCGGTCATCGGCGAGCACCAGAATATATTCGTTTCCCACAGGAGCCACGCGCAAATCGATCACCAGGGATTCGTCCTCGCCCCGGGCTATCTCAAGTTCTTTTTCCACGAAAATACCGCGGTGCCGCACGGTGCGGATCATCTCGGCAAGCTCAATCGAAAGCACGGTGTGCCCGCGCACCAGCCCCATGGCGTAGGCGCCCGGCGAAGCCTGCACGACCCCTCCGACCTCGTCTACCACCACATAGGCACGCCCAATAACCGCGAGCACCTGCGCCGCGCCGTCGCTCAAGGCAGGTTCGGCAACGGTCGTGCGATGTCGTTCACGCTCGAACCGCCTCAGAATACCCATGCTCAAAAGACCTAGAGCCAGTCCGAGAACGCCGGAGGAAAAAGCGATAAGACCTGCGTTCAACGGGCGATTCCTTCCTGAAAGTGCCTATCTGATGTGCGGTGTGCATTGTATCTGAAGCGAAAACCTGACCGCCGCGGTGCCGAGGTGCTCTGAAAACGGTGAGAACCCACCGCCCCGGTCAGTTCAACACTACCGGAACGATGGGTTCTCCTACCATGCGCGTTAAATAATTACTTACCCTGGTTTGCGACAGCCGCGATAGCATCCTTCGCAGCTTCAGGGTCAAGGTACTCGCCCGGCTTGAGAGGCTTAAAGTTCTCGTCCAGCTCGTAGTACAGCGGAATGCCGGTCGGAATGTTCAAACCAGCGATATCCTCATCGGAGATGTTCTCCAAATGCTTCACGAGCGAGCGCAGGGAGTTACCGTGCGCCGCGACCAGAACAGTCTTACCGTCGGCAAGGTCGGGCTTAATATCGGATTCCCAGTATGGAAGCATACGACCGAGAACGTCCTTGAGGCACTCAGTGCGGGGTGCGTTCTCAACGTCTGCGTAGCGGGGATCGTTTGCCTGCGAGTAGGGGTCACTATCGTCCAGCGGCGGAGGCGGCACATCGTAGGAACGACGCCAAGTCATGAACTTCTCGTCACCATATTCTTCACGGATCTCAGACTTGTTCTTACCCTGCAGAGCGCCGTAGTGACGCTCGTTCAGACGCCAGGTACGCTTGACCGGAATCCAGAGGCGGTCGGCCGCATCCAGGGCAATATTTGCGGTGTTGATAGCGCGGCGCTGCAGTGAGGTGTGCACAATATCGGGAAGGATGCCGCGTTCTTTCAGCAGTTCGCCGCCGCGCTGAGCCTCAGCACGACCCTTATCAGTCAGATTCACATCGACCCAGCCGGTGAACAGGTTCTTTTCGTTCCACTCCGACTGGCCGTGACGCAGGAGTACTAGTTTATATGTCATAGCTTCTATTTTTTCATGCGGGCGGCGGTTTGTCATGCTTATGCCAGCAACACCACACCGCCATCTTGCCCTATATCTCGCGGCAGAAGACGAATCGGCGCGTAGCGCACCCTGTACGGATGCGCCACGCGCCGAAAAGGTCAAAGTCACCCTATAACCCGGGTGAAAGATACGGGCTGCACGCCTTGACGAAACGAGCGCCTAGTAGCGGCGGTTACCGCCCACGGCAGGCCAGACTCCCGCTAGGAAAACACTCGAAATAGTGGCGGCGACCAGCTGGAAAAGTACCACGCTGCTTGTAGCGCTGGGGTTATATGTAAAGCTCAAGGCGCTCCAAACCCCCAGCAGACCAACCGCGGCGGAACCGCCGGTCATAGCCATCCAGAAATTCTTGGAGCGTTTGCCGTTGAACGTGTACATATTCGCGGGTGCCATGACGGACCGCACAAAGGCGAGAATACAAATCCACGCCACCACGAGGGCAAGTAACCCGTCAATAATCAGGGTGGCGTAAAACAAAAGCTGAGGAGCAGTCATATTTTCCTTACTGGATGACCTGCTCGATGGCGGTCACCAAATCCTGGTAGAGATCATCGACATTCTCAATGCCGACCGATAGACGCAGCAGCGACGGCGGAATGGAGTCGGGTTCGCTCCCGTGCCGACGACGGCGTTCAATCAGGGATTCTACACCACCAAGGCTCGTTGCCGGAGTCCACACGCGCAAAGCCTCTACCACACGCTGCGTTTGTTCATCGCTGGCACGCAAGACCACGCACAGCACCGCGCCGAACCCGCCGTGCATCTGCTTCTTAGCCAGCTCATGCCCATTACTGCCGGGCAAACCGGGGTACCGTACCTCTTCTACCGCCGGATGCTCACTCAAGCGCTCAGCCAGCCTCTGCGCGTTGTGCACCGAACGCTCAACGCGAAGCGCCAGGGTTCGCAGACCGCGTAAGCCGAGCCACGCCTCCACGGGTCCGGGAATAGCCCCGTTGGTGATGCGATGGTGCAGCATTGCCTGATAGAGGTCCTCGTTCGAGGTGACCGTAATGCCCAGGAGCACATCCGAATGCCCTGCCAGGAACTTGGTCGCAGAGTGAACCACCACGTCAGCACCGAAGGAGAGAGGCTTCTGCAAAATCGGGGTGGCGAAGGTGTTATCGACAGCGGTCACCACGCCCAGACGTTTCGCCGCAGCGCAAATAGTAGGCAGGTCGGCTACCTCAAGCATGGGGTTCGTGGGGCTCTCCAGCCAGGCGAGTACCTTCGGAGCTGCATAATCCACGGTTTCGGGGGTTACACCGGTGCGGGCAGCAGCATCTTCGAAGGCGGCGATCACCGAAGCGGTATCTTCCAGATCGATGCGCACGACCTCAGCAATACCGCGTTTCTGCAAATCCTTGCTCATAGTGATAGAGGCCATGTAGGCATGTTTAGGAATGAGAATAACCGACCCGACCGGTACCAAATCCAGAATCGAGGCAATCGCTGCCATGCCCGAAGGGAATAAGAGACCGTGTGTGCCACCTTCCAACCCGGCGACAACCTCTTCCATAGCTTCCCAGGTGGGGTTGGCGAACCGCGCATACACTTTATCGGAGACGGTATCAACGGTACCGGCTCCACGGTAGGTTGAGGACAAAATAATCGGTGGGTTCACCGGCGCATCATGCTCATGCGCGGGACGGCCACCGCTCACCACATAGGTCTCTGCTGACATCTTCTCTTCACTCATGCTTTTAAGAGTGGCACAGCGAAGGCTCACATGCACGCCGAACGCCGCAGAAAGTCATGTTCTGGCTCGGCAACGCCGTGAAAACGTTCGCCTTCCTTTATCGCGTTCGGCAGGCACGGTACCCTTAGTAGGGTGAACGATTCCCTGCACTACACGCCACAGAGTACGCCCGCGCAGCCGGGTTCAGCGCCCGATCGCCGCGGGCTTTTTATCGTCTTCGAAGGCGGTGACGGTGCGGGCAAAACTACCCAGCTTGCCCGGCTTCAAACCGCTCTAGAGGCTCAAGGCTACACCGTGATTGCTACCCGAGAACCAGGCGGAACACCCCTTGGCGAGGCTCTGCGGGACCTCGTTCTTAAACACGGTTCCAGCGAGGTCGATGCTCGTGCCGAGGCACTGATTTTTGCTGCATCCCGTGCGGCGCATGCGGCGCAGAAGATTCGTCCCGCGCTCGCTACCGGGACGGTAGTACTCAGCGACCGTTATCTCGATTCTTCCGCAGCCTACCAGGGCATTGGGCGTAATCTGGGCAAAGATACCATCACGGATTTAAGTCGCTGGGCAACCGAAGATCTGATACCGCACGCCACAATTCTGCTGGATGTTCCCCTCACCGATGAGTCCCAGCGCATGAGCGACCGCGGCACCGTAGACCGGATTGAGGCGGAAGGCGCTGATTTCAAAGCCCGCGTGCATGCTGCTTTCGCTGATATTGCGCAGCAGAACGCCGACGGTGCGCATTATGTAGTGGATGGTTGTGGAAGTGTGGATGCGGTGCACGAACGGGTGCTTGAGGTTGTTCGCCCGCTCTTGAAATCCCGAGAGTTAGCCCGCGATAACGGTGATACCGATGAGAATCTTACCCCCGGTGGTTTCGGGGAGGACGCCCTATGAGCCTGTGGGATGAGCTGATTCTGCCCGCGGGCACGCTTGACCAACTGCGCCGCGACGCATCCGCCGAACGCCCCACGCATGCCTGGCTTTTTACCGGGGCGGCGGGGGCACCGCATCGGCGAGCTGCTCTTATTTTCGCGGCGGCGCTGCTGTGTGAACAGCCCGATCCTGCCGATCGCGGGTGCGGCACCTGCAAGGGCTGTGTGACCGTGCTGAACGGTTCGCACTCGGACTTTACACATTTTCGCACCGAGGCGGTCAGCATCAGCATTGACGATGCCCGCGACCTTGTGATGAAGGCGCAGGATAGGCCGTCGGTCGGGCGGTGGCGCGTGATCCTTATGGAAGACACCGAACGCATGCCCGAGCGCACCTCTAACGTGCTCTTGAAGGCTATCGAGGAACCGCCGCCGCACACGATTTGGCTGCTGACGGCTCCCTCCCCCACCGATGTGCTCGTGACGATTCGTTCGCGCTGCCGCCCCGTACAGCTGCCGGTTCCTGCTATCGCCGATGTTGCCGCCAAGCTCGCTGCCGACGGGGTTGAGGATGCGCTGGCACGCCACGCGGCAACACTCGCGCAGGGTGATGCCGAGATTGCCGCCCGACTGGCACACGACCCCACAGCCCTGCAGCGGCGCGAAACTCTACCGCTTCTCATCATGAACATTCGTTCTATTTCTTCGGCGTATGCGGCAGCGGACAGGCTTATCACGCTCGCGGAACAGGACGCCGCCGAAGCCGCTGCGGCACGCGACGAGAAGGAACGCTCCGAACTATTGGCGATCCTGGGCATCACCGAAGGGGCGCGCATCTCCCCCAGTCTGCGCTCGCAGGTGCGGCGACTGGAGGACGAGCAGAAACGGCGTGCGAAGCGCATCCAATCGGATACACTGCTGCGATCGATGACGGAGATTCAGACGGTGCTACGCGATGTGCTCACCCTGCAGCTAAACTCCGGGTCTACCCTCATGAATGAGCACGCCCGGGATGCGCTCGCCGAGTTTGCCGCACGTACGAGTGCCGCACAGACCTTGGAACATGTGCAGGCGCTTGAGGTTGTGCTCGGCAGGCTGCGTACTAATGCGAACGCACGCCTGCTCATTGAAGGATTTATGGGTAGGTTTGTGCACTAGCTAGCCGCGTCCCGTCCCCTCATAGCAAGAGCCTTGATCGTGAAAAAAGCGAATTTTCTAACGCTTTATTCACGTCAAGGCTCTTTTAGTACCGAGAAAACGAAGCCGCAGATGCTCCTAGTTCCTAAACCCGTGCACCGGCGAGGGTATCCTGCCGCAGCGGGCGATGAACGCCTCCGAAGATGGGGTATGCACCGGCATAATCGGGGAGCGCCCCAGCAGCCCGCCGAATTCGACGGTATCGCCCACGCCCAGACCGACGGCTGGAATCACGCGCACGGCGGTGGTCTTGTGGTTCATCACACCGATCGCAGCCTCATCGGCAATCATGGCGGCAAGCGTCGCGGCGGAGGTATCGCCCGGCACCGCAACCATATCCAGCCCGACCGAGCAGATCGCGGTCATCGCCTCCAGCTTATCGAGCGTAATATGCCCGGCGGCGGCAGAATCGATCATGCCAGCATCCTCGGAGATCGGGATGAACGACCCAGAGAGCCCACCCACATGCGAACAGGCCATGAGCCCGCCCTTCTTGACCGCATCGTTGAGCAGGGCAAGCGCCGCCACGGTACCGTGAGTTCCCACAGTTTCCAGACCCATTTCTTCAAGGATATGCGCTACTGAATCGCCGATCTCAGCGGTAGGCGCCAGTGAAAGGTCCACAATATTGAAGTACACGCCCAAGCGTTCGGCGGCTAAATGACCGACCAGCTGGCCCACGCGGGTAATCTTGAAGGCGGCGCGTTTGATAGCCTCGGCGCACGCATCAAAACGCTCGCCACGCACTTGCTGTAGGGCACGCTGCACCACACCGGGGCCGGAAACGCCCACCGAAATAGTGGTGTCTGCCTCCTGTACTCCGTGGAAAGCGCCCGCCATGAAGGGGTTGTCGCTCACGGCGTTGGCGAAGACCACAAGTTTGGCGCACCCGAAGCCGTTGGTATCTGCGGTGAGGTCAGCGGTTTCACGAATGATTTCGCCCATGCGTTTAACGCCGCTCATGTTAATACCGGCGCGGGACGAACCAATATTCACCGACGAACACACGACATCGGTCTCAGCGAGCGCAGCGGGAATAGAATCCATGAGCACGTTATCGGAAGGGGTAGCGCCTTTGTCGATCAGCGCGCTGAATCCGCCAATAAAGTTCACGCCCACGGCTTTTGCTGCGGCATCGAGAGTGCGAGCATACTCAAGATATTCGCTTTCTCCGCTAGCTGCCGCGACCACGGAAATTGGGGTTACGGCAATGCGCTTATTTACGATCGGTATGCCCAGCTCAACTTCGATACCTTCACATACGCTCACCAGGTTTTTAGCGCGAGAGGTGATTTTGTCGTAGATTTTGCTGCGTGCCACATCGCCGTCAGAGTCGGCGCAGTCCAGGAGCGAGATGCCCATGGTAACGGTGCGGATATCGAGTTTTTCTTCCTCGATCATGCGGATGGTTTCGAGTATTTGGTCGTTCATCATTGAGGTTATCCCGCGCCTTAGATGCTGTGCATCGCTTTGAAGATGGTTTCCGCTTGAATACGGATTTGCACCTTTTGGGCGTGTTCTACGGCTGTCATAGACTCCTGTAGGTCGATGAGATTCTGTTCGGTGTCGTCAAAGGAGCAGTGCATAATCATGGTGAAGTACTCGCCCATAATGGTTTGAGAAACGTCAAGCACATTCACGTGGCGTTCCGTGAGCTTGGTGGTGACGGCGGCGATAATGCCTTCGTGATCGATTCCGGTTACGGTCAGAATAATTTTCACGGTGATTCCTTTACTCGTGTAAGCCCGGTATTCGCACGTTTGCTGGCACGAATGCTTGTTTAGGAATTGTAACGCACGTATAGCTATGCAGACCCGCGCAACATGCTTGAGGCGGCGCTCACGTTCTCGCGGGCGCCACCTCAGCTTGTGGGCTAGTCCAGCCGTCCGTGCGTGTTAACGCCGTGCAGCAGGTCTTTCAGATGCGGTGCCAGCCGCGGTAAATCCCATGCATGGTGCCTGCTGATGGTGGAGACAATATAGTCGCTGAGGTTCAGCCCCAGGCGTTCGGCGTTGCGTTCCAGCTTCTCACGGTCGGCCTGGGTGCCCCTGCGCTGTTCGGATGGCTCGCACAGGTAGTCCACCAGCGCGGGAATCGCGCGGGCTCGTTTCGTGGCGGAGTACCCGGGCGCCTTGATTTTGACCATATAGCCCGTAGAGTCACGGATAACCCAGCCTTCAGCGTCGCTTGTACGCGCATCCTGAAGCAGGCGGGTGAAATCGGCGTCGTCCTTGAGGGGAATTTCTTCGACCGTAGAGATGCGCACGGGGCCGTATTCCTTGGTGGGGCGCGGCTGCGCGAAGGCTTTTGGTGAGAGCCACAGGTCTTCAAAGCGGGCCGGTTTCACCCTGAACTGCGCGGTGTTTGCGATCATATCGAGCAGATAGAGCGTGACGTGTTCGTAGGGCACGATGTGCGGGTCGCGGAACGGATCGACCACCTCAACTGTTAGTGATGAATCCATGCGGGTGAGCGCTTCGGTGAGCCGAGCGCGTTCTTTCTGGGTGAGGGCGGCGCGCAGGATGCCTTCGGCGTGGCGGCTGTAGGCGGTTACCCCGCTCTTGCTGTAGACGGTGAGCATACCTTCGAAGACCGTGATAATCGCTAGATATCCGTTTTCTTTGGCGCGTGCAACGGCCGGGTAGGTGAGGCGTTCGCGAACGTGTGCCTCACTCTCATGCCCGGGCTCGTCCATATTGAAGAATTTTTCGTACCCGCGCCCCACAATTTTGCCGGTTTCGGCGTGGATAAAGAGCCCGCGCGCTTTGGCGGTGGTCTTATCCCAGGCGCCTTTGTAGAAGGCTTTACGCGTGAAATTGCACGCGAGCACGCCGGCAGGTTCGGTTGCGCGCACGTTCACATTGGGGTTGGCGCGCATCTCCTCTAGCAGGCGATGCCCGTCGTTGAGTTGTTCTGCGGAACCGTTTGCAGCATTGTTCGAGGCCCCCGCCGCTCTGCTCCCCGAGGCGTAAG
Source organism: Rothia sp. HMSC065G12 (assembly GCF_001811455.1). NCBI lineage: Bacteria > Bacillati > Actinomycetota > Actinomycetes > Micrococcales > Micrococcaceae > Rothia > Rothia sp. HMSC065G12. The sequence goes on along the minus strand of NZ_KV804794.1, from coordinate 44,264 downwards.
GATCGGGGACGAGGGAGCTCGATGGAATTTTCACGATTTCGCGCTTCCATACGGCTTTTTCGGGTGCACCGGATGCGCTATCCTCGCGGCTGAACACCACGGCGCTCAGCTCGCCGCCGGTAAATTCGACGCTGCTTTCTAACGGAATGAGATTACTGTATCCTGCCGAACCGAGTGCCGCCGGGCGGTGACCGTAAATTTGGGTGATACCGGCGGCCCGGCTTAGGTCGTTGAGCGTGTCTTCGTAGCCTGCGTACTGGGTTTTACCCGCCCGCGCCTGCGGATACGGATTAGAACCCAAATAGAACGTTTCATCTGCATACAGCCCCGTGAGGTATCCCTCCCCTACGCCTTCCAGCGTGCGATGGGAATCCGCGAAGAGCTGCGGTGCAACCCCGGCGTGGGTTACAAAATAACGCTCCTGCCCAAGAGTAAAGGGCATCATATTCACGGCGGTGTTGAGCATGGCGATCACTCGGCTGTTGTACACGCCGTGGGCGGCGAGCGCATCCAGGGTTTCGCGGGCATCACGGTAGCGGCGCACACCCCGGATAGTGTGCATGATGGAGCGTTCGTGGTTGCCCATCACCAGGTGCACGTTGGGCAGGGTGCTGAGGGCGGGTTCAAGGATGTCAAAGACTTTTTCGGGGTTCTGTCCGCGGTCGAAAAGGTCGCCGGCGAATATCCAGCAGATGTTTTCATCACTCAGCCCGGTTTCGGGTGAGAGGGCGCTGATAAGCTTTTCGAGTTCACCACCCATGCCCTGAATATCGCCGACCACGACTACTTTATGGTAGTTATCGAGCACGCGCACCGGGGTGAAGAGTTCGGTAAAAACCTGGTCGGGGGCGATGTACCCGGCGACCACATCCCGGTAGTTTTTGAGGATGCTGCGCCAGTTCTCGCGCAGCTCGCGGTGGTTGTTGTAGGCGGTCTCGATAACCTCTTCGGGTACGCGCTTGATGTATTCACGGGCTATGTTGCGCGTATACAGCTCGTCGAGGGTGAGTTCGCCTTGAAAATCGACGAGGTATGCGGTGTAGCAGTATTTGCGCGCAAATTCGAGGAAGGTTTTCATGTTGCGCAGCAGCACGTTCATATTGTCGATAAATACGGTGTTGCCGTGCCGCATATTCTCTTCCACACAGTCGTTCACCCGGCGGATAGCCTTCGATTCGGCACTGGTGTTTTGTGATAAGGCTAGTGCGGGCTGATTATCGAGCGTGTAGGTGATGTATCCGCATTTGCGGCGCTCGGCATCCCAAGAATGCGTGAGGTCTGCAAGTTCGGGATGCGCGGTGATCCAGGTGCTCTTACCGGCACCCGCCGCACCGGCTAAGAGGAAGATTTTACGTGCCATCGGTGCTGTCTTTCGTCGTCGTCGGAGGTTGTGGTTGGGTAATTTACAGTGTATTTAAGACATCATCGACCTTAATCTGTCCAAAATAAAAATAATGACATCTCCAGAGATAGACGCCACGCGTTGCCTTCAACAGCTCAACTCTAAAATCTCAAAAATACCATACGGCGAAATCATACCCAGAAGCTACTAAACACCATAATCTAGCCCCCATCCACAGCACTGCGTACTCAGTATTCAGCATACCTACAAGCCAGCTTAGTCGTTCCTAGAACAAAGCTAAGATAGACTAGAGAAGGTTCCATGCCGACCTTGGAGTATCTTACATCTGGAAGGCCATCATCTATACTGTCTTTTAAAATCGTAAGAACATAATTGAACCTCAAGCTCATGGTTACCGCAAAATTCATAGCCCAGCGACGAGATGAATTGCCAAAAAGAGAGGACTAGACAATAATGACACACTCAAGTAAACATCCAACTGACGAGCAGATCCGCCTCGCAGACGAACAAATTATTGAACAATCAAAACGGATAGGTTTCTACATAACTGAATATTCTGTCGAAATACTAGCCAAGAAAGTACATGATAATGAATACATAATACCTTCTTATCAACGAGAATTTACTTGGGAGAATAAGCGAAAATCACGTTTCATAGAGTCTCTAATTATGGGTTTACCAATTCCCTTCTTTTTCTTTTGGGAAATGTCAGATGGAAAGCTTGAAATAGTTGATGGCTCCCAACGGCTTCGCACAATCGAGGAGTTTATCTACAAAGGATTTAAATTAGATGAGCTTGACTCGCTAACTCATCTCACAGGATTTCGCTTTGAAGACCTTCCGGAATCCAGACAGCGAAAAATCAAAAACCGTTCAGTTCGAGGTATTGTTATGAACGAAAATGCCGATGAAGCAGCGCGGCTCGACATGTTCGAACGAATCAATACCGGAAGTAAAAACGCGAATATGGCTGAGATCCGCCGAGGTGCCTTGTCTGGTCCATTCCTTGACTTAGTAGTGGAACTCTCTAATTTTCCTCTTCTACATACGCTTGCTCCTATATCCGCAAAGGTTAAAAAAGAACGTGGTTACGAGGAGCTCATAACCCGTTTTTTTGCATATAGTGATGGACTGGAAAGCTACCGTGATCGCCCTTCAGACTTTCTTTTTGACTATTCCAAGAAGATGAATAATGTATTTAATAACGATTCTTCTCTAGCCGAGACATACCGTCAACGTTTTGTTGATGTTCTAGATTTTGTATCAAAACATTTTCCATTTGGCTTTAAAAGGTCTATTAAAGGAAATGCAACACCCCGTACTCGATTTGAAGCTATTTCTCTCGGCGTCTATAATGCATTAAAAGAAAATCCTAGCCTCAACAATCTTACTCCTGAAAAAACTAACGTCAATTCATGGATCTCAGGGGACGAGTTTAAGAGTATCGTCAGAGCGGACGGAGCAAATGCAAAATCTCGACTACAAGGTCGTATAAACTTTGTCAAGAATAAGCTGGTGAATAATGGCAATAACTGAAATTTCCCAGTTCTTTGATGAACGATACCAAGAAATAGAATCATATTTATCATTTTTACAGGACATTGAGAAGTCAGTCCAAGGAGGTTCACCTAAACTTAGTAACGTTGATACACAAATAACACCAGACCAGCAGAAGATTCTTAATGCAAGCCTTTATCTACAACTATACAATTTAGTTGAATCCACAGTTTCTAAATTCCTTGAGATGGTTGTCAACGAAATTAAGAAAGCGGAACGCGCCCCTGGCGATCTAGGCGAAGAACTGAGGAGGGAGTGGGTACGTTCTATTGCACGTACGCACCACGACGACCTAGGCGCTGAAAAGCGTCTTGAGGCTGCACTTAAAATGTGTGAACAGTTATTGCAGGAATCTCCAATTGCAGATTTTACAATTGAGCGCGGTGGAGGAGGCAACTGGGATGATTCTTCAATTGAGGAAATGTGTAAGCGACTAGGCTGCCGTCTAACTATTTCCTCTGATATTCGTAAAGAAGTAAAGCGTCACAGACGTGATGATATGGGTGCTCTAGGAATTGTCAAGACTCTTCGCAACGATCTTGCGCATGGCTCACTATCGTTTGCCGAATGCGGCAACGATGTGACCGTATCTGAGCTCCAAGATATTACCACAGTGGTTGGAAAATACTTGAGGGAAGCAATTACATGTTTTATTAGTTTTATTGATTCAAATATATCTAGGAGTAAGCCTAAGATAGGACAAGGAGAGGTGGTTGCTTAGTGGGGACGAGTACTAATAAACCTGTAATTCGTGCGATCGATCTCTTTTGCGGAGCGGGCGGTTTGACTCATGGTCTTTCTCAAGCGGGGATTGATGTTATCGCAGGTATTGATATTGATCCCGTTTGCAAATACCCTTATGAGTCCAATAATAATGCAAAATTTATAGAGAGTGACGTTAATAGTTTCTCAGCTAAAACCCTTATAGAAATGTTCCATGGTGCTGATCTCAGCCTGCTTGCTGGTTGTGCACCATGTCAGCCATTCTCAACATACAGCCGATCGGGCCGTAGCAAAAAACGGGGGAACGACTGGCAGCTTGTTGAGACTTTTGGAAAATTAGTGAAGCAAGTGCAACCCGACCTTGTCACAATGGAAAATGTACCTCAGTTACTTAACCACCCAGTATTTGAGTATTTTCTAGAAAATCTAAAAGGATACTCCATTGAGTGGTCTGTAGTTCAAGCTGTTAAAATTGGTATCCCACAGACTCGGAAACGGCTTGTTCTTATTGCTTCAAAATTAGGGACTGACGGACTCACAGTGCCTCAAAGTAATCAAGAAGTGAAAACCGTACGTGAAGCTATCGGTCGTTTGCGTCCCATTCAAGCGGGAGAATCTGATCCCAAAGATCCCCTACACGTTGCGCCCCGGTTGAGTATGAAAAATATGGAGCGCATACAACACTCAAAACAGGGGGGATCATGGCGCGATTGGCCTGAAGAACTTCAAGCCGCCTGCCATAGGAAAAGTAGTGGCGCGACTTACCCAAGCGTGTACGGTCGTATGTCCTGGGATAAGGCTAGCCCGACAATCACTACCCAGTCTTTCGGATATGGGAATGGGAGGTTTGGTCATCCAGAACAGGATCGAGCAATCTCTTTGCGAGAAGCTGCAATTTTGCAAACTTTTCCCCCTACGTACAAGTTTGTACCCCCTGGCGAATCTGTACGATTCAACGTACTTGGGCGCCTAATTGGAAATGCGGTTCCAGTTCAACTTGGTAAGGTGATCGGAGAAACTGTCGTAAAACATGTTACTCAATCTCAAATTTCAAAATCCTATGAAGAGAACCATCTACATACTCGCCCTTTAGCAAGTTAACTCATGCTTCGGTCTAGCATAAATCCGCCGTTGGCCAAAACAATACCTTGTCTTGACCAACGGCGGAAAATCATGAAATTTCGAAGTTATGTACTGCTGATTCCTTCCAGTCTCTACACATACCGGGCGATATACAGTTCGCCCTCCCCCGTGATGGTAACGGAAGTAGAATCCCCAGCATGCAGCACCGACTCGGTGCCACACAGCGTTATGTTCTGTTCGCCCGCAGAAATCGTGACCGAACCATCCACCACCAGCGCGGCAGAAGTGCCTTCAAAGGTGTATTCAACTGATTCGTCAGCGAGCACCCGTATATGCTGCACGCTCATGCGTTCATCCCACATGGCGTATTGTTCCACGCCCGAACCGTTCGCCGCCGGGCGCTGTAGTACCGGCGCATCCTGACGCTCACCGAGCACCTTAATAAGTTCTTCCGCATCAATATGCTTTGGGGTAAGACCTGCGCGCAGCACATTATCCGAGGGATTCATGAGCTCAATCGCCGTACCAGAAACATATGCATGCACCTGACCATCCGGGGTAAAAGCAGAGTCCCCCGGCGCAAGATTCATCAGGTTCATCACAAACGCGACGAGTAGCCCCTTATCACCCGGATACTTCTGCCCCACCAGGTTCACCAGGTTGGCTGCATCCGACACCGTTGCAGAGACACCATCCTGTGTCATCAGCTTTTGCGCCGCATTTACCAAACCCGCTATGGCGCGGTCAGCAGCATCCTGCGGAAGACGAATAATCTCGGTCAGCAATTGTTTCGGGCTCAGCTGCACACGAGAACTCAGCCAATCGGTGCCAAAAGCTTCAGCCAGCTCTCGCAGCTCGCTCTGCGGGCGCACGCCCGTCAGTACCTTCATGGGGGTTAAGGCAATTACGTTCTCAGGTTTAGAGTACCGGTCTTTATAGTTACGATGCGGCGCATCAGCCGGAATTCCGCGCGCCTGTTCATCCTCGAACCCGGCGACGGCCTGCTGCGGTGTAGGGTGAACCTGAATCGACAGCGGAGCATCGATAGCCAAAATCTTAAACAGGAACGGGAACCAGTCGCTCGCGCGGTCAGGGCGCAAAAAACGGTCCGGATGCGCCGCCACCAGCTCGTTCAACGGCGACACAGATCCATCGACCGTGGCCTCAGACGGAGCCGCAGGATGCGCCCCCACCCAAACCTCAGCCTCCGGCTTTTCTGTGGGTACGGGCACACCGCGCATGCGACCCAGAACTTCGTGCGAACCCCACGCATAATTCTGAATCTTATTCTTCAACGGAAAAATTTCGCCCATGTCGCCTTGGCCTTTCTAGGAACTTTTACACGCAACATCACCAAAACTACGGCATACGTGATATAAAACCCATAAAATTCAGGGAATTCTCTGGATACTCCCACCAATTATAGAGGTACATTTCGAAGATATACCCGCTAAAATAAACGAGTGACTACTATTAACCTCAAAGACTCATTTAAGGCGTACGACGTTCGCGGTATCGTCGGCGAAACTATTACCCACGAAACTGTGCGTGCAACCGGCGCCGCTTTTGTTGATGTGCTCGGTCTGGCTGGTCAGACCGTTTTGGTGGGCGGTGACATGCGCCCCTCCTCCCCCGAATTCATGGATGCATTCGCTGAAGGTGCCACCGCACGCGGCGCAAACGTCCAAAAAATCGGTCTCATTTCAACCGACGTGCTCTACTTTGCATGCGGTATTGAGAACGCTGCGGGCGTTACTTTCACTGCAAGCCACAACCCCGCCGAATACAATGGCATGAAAATGGCTAAGGCCGGGGCGGTTCCTGTATCTTCCGAAACCGGTCTTTTCGATATTCGTGATCTTGCCCAGAAGTACCTCGACGAAGGCTCTATTCCTACCGTTGAGAATCCCGGCGTCGTCACCGAAAAGGACGTTCTCAAAGCCTACGCCGAGTACTTGCGTAAGCTCGTAGACCTCTCCAATATCCGTCCCCTCAAGGTTGTTGTGGATGCGGGTAACGGCATGGGCGGTAAGACCACACCCGCCGTCTTGGGGGATGCTCTTCTGCCTGCGCTTCCGCTTGAGATTGTGCCCCTTTACTTTGAGCTCGACGGAACTTTCCCGAACCACCCGGCTAACCCGCTTGAACCCGCCAACCTTGTCGATCTGCAGAAAGCGGTTGTTGAGCACGGCGCAGACATCGGTCTTGCCTTTGACGGCGATGCCGACCGTTGCTTCGTGATTGATGAGAAGGGTAACGCGGTCACCCCCTCTGCCATTACCGCGCTCGTGGCAGAGCGTGAAATCGCCCGCGCTAAGGCGGAAGGCAACGAACAGCCTGTTATTATCTATAACCTCATCACGTCCAAGGCCGTACCCGAGCTCGTCGAAAAGCTCGGTGGACGCGCTGTGAAAACCCGTGTGGGTCACTCCTTCATTAAGGCAGTCATGGCTGAAGAATCCGGTATTTTCGGCGGTGAGCACTCCGCGCACTACTATTTCAAGGACTTCTTCAACGCAGACACCGGCATGCTCGCCGCGATGCACGTGCTCGCGGCCCTCGGCGGCGGTAACCAGGCGCTCTCCGAGATCAGCGCCAGCTACTCCCCCTATGTCGCGTCCGGTGAGATCAACTCCGAGATTGAGGACAAGGCAGCCGCGGTAGACCGTGTACGCGCGCACTACGCTGGCGCGCCTGTAGAGGTCGAAGACTCCGACGGTACCACCTTCACCAACACCGAAGAAGGCTGGTGGGCGAATCTGCGGCCTTCCAATACTGAGCCGTTCCTGCGTCTGAACCTTGAAGCACCGGATACCCCCACGATGGAGCGCGTGCGCGACGAGATTCTGGCTCTGGTGCGCCAGTAGTTCTTTGAACTCCATATTTTGGGCGGATGCCGATTATTATCGGTATCCGCCCTTATTCTAAGCATTATTGGTGCTGGGTTATAGTTATACGATCGCCTTATAGCCCTGGCACGAGCGCATTTGAGCCGCTTCGCCCCGGTAGGCGCGCCGGGCGTGAACGCCAGCGCGAGGGCTTTGTAGTTTTAACAGGGATATACCCACTGATATTTAGGTATAATGTTAGATAGCGGGCACCCCTAAACCGCGAAGCTAGGGGAACCCGCTGAAACGTCACATCGGCTTAGCCGATGACGTCGATTAGGTCAGCAATCGCTTTGACGAGTTGCGCGAGGGCTTTGATAATTCGCGCAGCCGCCAAAGCGATTTTGCTTTTACCTTTTTTCGGCATTCCGTCTCACCCCCTTTCGGAACTACGACCCTCCACGGCTGATTAGGTCAGAAGTGTTCCGTGGGGTGTAGCCGCGACGGGGGCTTCTTTAGTTTACCTTTGGACATTTAGAAATACTTAAATAAAAATATTGGGGGCTCAACGCCCCCAATATTATTTATCTCTCCTCCTGAATATGGGATATTCGGTGCAGCGTCAGACGGGTCTCCCAAACGGCTTCAGGGTGTTCTCCAAGAGCCTTCTTCAGGATGCAGATGCGCGATAAAAGAGGAACGAGGCGCCCCTGGCACCGAGAGACGGAGTTGCGCAGAGGCATCCTGAAGAAGGCGACTATCAGCTCACCCAGCCGCCTCTAAATACCCCAGCACGGGCTACGCCAAAGTAGCCTTTACGAGCGCAGCATCCACTGATCCGGTCCAAAGATCTCATAATTGATATTCTGCGCCGGTACACCTGCATCCACGAGAGCGGAACGCACGCCCTTCATGAACGGCAGCGGACCGCACAGGTATACGTTTGCCTCCGCAGGTACGCCCAGCTTTGCGATGTCCACACGGCCACGGTAATCGCCAGTTTCTTCGTCTTCTATGAACGAGATGAGCTTACCGTGAGGAAGTTTTTCGATCAGCTCGGTCATTTCCTCACGCAGCGGCCATGTATCAAGGCGACGGTCAGCGTGAACCACGGTTACCTGACGCTGAGAACCGGACTCAATCAGCTCATTGAGGAAGCTAATCATAGGGGTTACGCCGATACCCGCTGAGAAAAGGTAGAGGGGTGCATCCGCAGAGCCGAAGCCTTCCAGGGTGAGGTCACCATAAGGGTTGGAAATCTCGACGACATCGCCAATCTTGAGCCCGTGAATGATCGAAGTCATTTCGCCGTTCGGATCGAGCTTCACGCCGATACGACGCTGGTTTTTATCGGACGGAAGCAGGGTGTATTGGCGGGGCTGGCGCAGACCATCGCGTGCCTTCGTAATAATGGAAATGTACTGTCCTGCTTTCGCCTCAGTCATGGGGGTGTTATCGGCAGGTTCAAAGGTCAGCACGACCACGTTATCGCCGGTTTCTTGGCGATCAACAACTTTGAAGGGCGCGTGGGTAACATTATTTGCCTGGGATGCATAGAGTCCCTTTTCGATCTTGATCAGGGCGTTCGCCATGAGCCAGTACACTTCACTCCAGGCATCCACGACCTCTTCAGTTGCTGCTTCGCCCAGGTCTGCGGCAATCGCCTCAAAAAGATACTTGTAGACGGTCGGGTATTCATTCTCTTGAAGCCCTAAGGACGCGTGCTTATGCGCCACACGGGAAAGCACCTCGTCAGGGTAGGAATCGGGGTGCTCCATAATGTAGGAAGCGAAGACCGCGATGGACCCAGCAAGCGCCTTCGGTTGGGTGCCTTCGAGCTGAGACGACCGAGAGAAGAGCCCGTCCATCAGGTCGGGACGGGCGGCAAACATACGCTCGTAGAAGTCTGGTGTAATGTGCCCGATACGCTCTGCAATAATCGGCAGGGTTGCCTCGATAACCGGGCGTGATTTTTCGGAAAGCATGAGGGATGTGCGCCTTTCTTTCTTAGATTTTAGTGATATTTTGCTTGTAAACCTTTTTAGGTTATCACCTTTTATTGTTTGCTAAGATAGTGTTTTCTTGCGGCGTGAAATATTTAGAATGCCTTTGTATCAGATAGTGTGTTTTGCATAGTAGTGTTTATGTGATTATTTTCACCGCGATATACCGTGATGTGAATAAAAATAATTTTGTACCTTGACGCTAGGTTTCACGCAGGGTGAACAACAGTGTTGTTCTACAACGTATAAACTGGCATACCAGTCACCTGCCCCTCTTACGGAGGCGGACTCAGGTCACATACCTGCCTTCTTAAACGGACACCGGGCACATACGGTCAATGTATATTCTTACGGTGCCAACCCTTGACAGAGGCAAGCTATCAAAAGAGAAAACTCCACGCTTTCACGGTTTATCCGCTACTTTCTCTCGCATAGTGCATCTACTCTCTGAGCAACAAACATTTGTCACCCTGAGACTTTAATCTTTAATGCGATGCTACTGCAGGCCGGGGAGGTACGGGCGGCAGCTCTCGTTCCGTAGGCTCGTGCACGAGCGGCCCCAACCCCAGTTCCACAAAAACGGGCCCAGCAGGCCGCGCTCCGGCGGGAAGTTCAGAGATAACAACATCATCAACAGAAGCATAGAAAGCTTCACGAGCGCGGGCTAAAACCGTTCGCAGACGACAAAAACTATCTAGGGGACAGTTGCCGTTTTCATCTTCGCATTCGATCATAGGAATATCACCCTCGGTACTACGAAGTACCTGCCCCACGGTCGCTTTGCGCCCCGTCTCCGACAGCAGGACGCCACCGGATCGCCCACGGGTAGATTCAAGCAACCCTTGATTGACGAGGAACGCCACAGATTTTGCGACGTGATTATAAGGGGTTCCGACTCCCTCCGAGATCCTCTGAGTCGAGAGTTTTTCCCCTTCCTGCAAGGAAGAAAGAAGCATCATAATACGTAGTGATACGTCTGAAAAAGCCGTCAGGCGCATGCTTCGTATCTCCTTTCAACAGTTTATTGAGGGCTAAATAATATAGGGCTTGTCCGTTCTACCGGAAAATTCTAGTCTTCGTACCACCCGCACGAAAATTAGGTATGGCTTTACTGCACACAAAATGCGGAGTCTGTATAGCAATATTTTAAGGCATTGGTGGATATTTACACCTTTTCTGCATAAACTGTGCACCATCCCACACACCCGAGTATGCCATATCACGCTGTACGCGCTGCACACCCGATCGGTGGGATGTGCTTTACAACAATGTAAGAGCAGGCTTTCACAAACGGTGGGGTGGGATACGCATTGTCAGCGCATCCCACCCCACCATGGTGTCATATTGCCGAATGTTCCTTAGTCTTCAAGAGACTTTGCCAAGGCGTCACGCTCAGCTTTGACCTCTGCGGGGAGCTTATCGCCGAACTTCGCTAACCATTCGTCAATGCCGGGCAACTCGGCCACCCACTCGTCCTTTGAAACGGCGAGTGCTGCGTTAAGTTCTTCATCGCTGATGCTCAGACCGGTTAGGTCGAGATCTTCCTTCGTGGGTACGGTGCCCAGGAAAGTCTGCGTGCCGCCGCCCTTGCCGTCGAGGCGGTCGAAGATCCACTTGACCACGCGGGAGTTTTCACCAAAGCCGGGCCATGCGAAGCCACCGTCGGGGGTGCGGCGGAACCAGTTCACGTAGTAGACCTTCGGCATGTTCTCGGCACCGTGCTTCTTACCCAGGTCGATCCAGTGCTGGAAGTAGTCGCCCGCGTTGTACCCGATGAAGGGAAGCATTGCCATGGGATCGCGGCGAACCACGCCGACGGCGCCCTTTGCAGCTGCTGTGGTCTCAGAGGAGAGGGTGACCGCGCGGAAGACACCTTGTTCCCAGCTATCGGATTCGGAGACCAACGGCACGGTAGTCTTGCGGCGACCGCCCAGCACGATGGCGCTCAGCGGCACACCCTCGGGGTCGTAGTACTCGGGGGCGAGCATATCCACCTGGGATGCGGGGGTGCAGAAACGCGAGTTGGGGTGCGCTGCGGGACGCCCCGATTCAGGAGTCCAGTCCTTGCCGGTCCAGTCGGTCAGGTGCGCGGGTGCCTCGTCGGTCTTACCTTCCCACCATACGGAGCCGTCATCGGTGAGCGCCACGTTGGTAAAGATAGTATTGCCCTTAGAGATTGCCTTCATGGCGTTGGGATTAGTGGAGTAACCGGTGCCGGGCGCCACGCCGAAAAGACCCGCCTCGGGGTTAACGACGCGAGCCTGGTGATTCTCGTCAAATTCGATCCACGCGATATCGTCGCCGACCATTTCGGCTTTCCAGCCGTCGATGGTGGGGTCCATCATCGCGAAGTTGGTTTTACCGCAGGCAGAGGGGAACGCAGCGGAGATGTAGCGGGTAACGCCCTCAGGGTTGGTGACCTTGAGGATGAGCATGTGCTCAGCCATCCAGCCCTCATCATGACCGATAACCGAGGCGATACGCAGTGCATAACATTTCTTGCCCAGCAGTGCATTGCCGCCATAACCCGACCCGAAGGACCAGATTTCGCGGGTTTCGGGGAACTGCACAATGTACTTCTCGGGGTTGCAGGGCCAGGACACGTCTGCCTGCCCGGGCTCAAGCGGAGCGCCTACGGAGTGAAGCGCCTTCACGAAGAAGCCCTGAGTTTCGTCCAGTTTCGCGAGCACATCCTTGCCGATAGTTGCCATAATGCGCATTGAGCACACCACATAGGCGGAGTCGGTAATTTCGACCGCCATCTTGGGGTTCTTTGCTTTCAAAGAGCCCATGACGAAGGGAATGATGTACATGGTACGCCCGCGCATCGAACCTTTGAAAAGGCCGGTGAGAGTCTGCTTCATCTCCACGGGGTCACGCCAGTTGTTGGTAGGACCAGCGCCTTCTTCGGTCTGTGAGCAGATAAAGGTGCGCTCTTCCACACGTGCCACGTCGTCGGGGTCAGAGAACGCTGCATACGAGTTGGGGAACTCATGATCGCTTAGCCGTACGAAGGTACCTGCATCGACCAGTTCTTGGGCGAGTCGGTTGTACTCCTCTTCGGAACCATCAACCCAGTAGATACGGTCGGGCTCGGTAAGTGCTGCAACATCGCGCACCCAGGCTAAGAGCTCGGGGTGGGTTGTGGGAGCGTTCTGCAGGCTCTTTTCAAGTTCTGCAGAAAGAGTACCGGTTGAGATGTCAGTCATTGACCTATTTCCCCTTTGAGTCTTGAGAATTGCCGGGCACCTCACTGGCACGGCAGGCAGTGTGTTGTGAGGATGTTTTAAACTAACGAGGGCGTGTAGCTTCCTTAAAATACACGCCCGTGGAATTTTCCACATCCTCGTGTTCATCTAGAATAGCGCATTTAGCTGATGAGTCGAGTATTTTATATTTGACCCACTGCAGCGCTCTTGTCCTTAAGTTGGTTTGCCTGTGGATGCGGCGCAGCTTCACCGAATAATCCCGAGCGTTCCCACGAATTCCAAAATTTTTTGAAAAATTTTCCCACCCCGCAAAAACATTGAAATTACGCGGTTTTTATGCCATTTTTAGGAACTTTGCGAGTAATAGTTGAGGGTTTTTGTTAGAACTAACACTCTTTTTCGACTTGCGCGCTATCAAGGGTGCCCGTATAGTATTGTTTGTTGCTGCGACGGGTAGTTATAAGCCCGGTCGCGAGGAGCATGCGCCTGTAGCTCAACGGATAGAGCGTCTGACTACGGATCAGAAGGTTGGGGGTTCGAATCCCTTCAGGCGTACGAACGAAGCCTTTCCTGTCAAGGAAGGGCTTTTTTGCTGTCTATCAAAGCCTGCAGACGTGGCAGTTTGAAAGTCCTCGGCGAGTAATCGCCGGGGATTTCGCCGTTTCTATACCCTAAAACAACTATTGAATAGCGTATAATTGACGAGTATAGAGAACCACGATCCGATCCTTCTGAGTCACAACATGCAGGCATTCACATCTACAAACAGCTTCACCTCAGGCACTATACCCATGCCTTCAGAAGCGGTGACTATCGGGGGTCTCAACGCAAAACCAGCCTATGAAATTTCGGCTATCCATACGATCAGTGCAACCAGACGCATCGCGTAAATACTTGGCCTGCCCCTCAGTTTCCGGTGTGCCACCAGCTCTAACACCGCTTTTATCTGCTAGGGGATTAAAAACACCGTCATCCCAAGACAGGCTTCAAAAATACCGGTAATCTGGATACACCCCAATTTTCCAGGGAAAGTATTTCAACAGCGAAGGAGCGTCAACATCATGGTTCAGCTCACGATACCGCAATCCCTAGTGGGTTCCCTCATAGATATTGCTCAGCTAAAAGATATTACATACTATCCGGCAAATCACCGATGCGCCCACTGGGCAGTCTATAGCGAAGATCAGACCGAGCTTCTGTGTCCTTGTGCACCCGCCGAATCTGCATCCGTCGAGAAGCTGTTCAGCGCCGCATCCGAGATACTGTATAAGAATTTTCGACACCGTATTGAAAACGCCGACGATATTGTTTCTTTCTCAACTCAAGAGCACGAAGATGTTAGTGCAGCTCAGGCCGACGAGGTCGTCACCGGTTCTCTGCCGCTGGTTCCCGAAACCACGATTAGCGCCGCGGTGGATGCTCCCGCCGACATGATGGAGGAACCTGCGAGTGATGATAGCGCAGATACGACCCAGACTGGCCCTATACCCGTTCCTAAGGTGCCCACTCCCCTAGAGCAGGCCCAGCCGGTACCTTCCCATGAACAGCCGCAAGTTCCCACGCCCGGCATCGCCCGCATGCCTTCTCCCGCGATGTTCAAGAAGAAGAGCACGCTCACCTATACTCCTCCGCGCATTGAAGAATACCTGCAACAGCTGCGCACGAACCAAGCAGCACAGTCCTCAGCGGAAAATACAACCCCACAACCCGAGACGGCTTCTTCACAAACACCAAAGCCAGCGGGTTCACAGACTTCAGCATCCGGTGCGCAGCCTCCCGCACAGGTATACGGACACACACGGAAGACCGCGCTGCCTTCTTTGAATGATCCCATCACCAAGGCCGAACGCACCGCCAACTATCGTGTAGATCCGGGACGGTTGGACACCTTCAAAAAAGACAATATCGATCTGGTGACTATCCGCGAAGTTATCACACTGGGCCGCGCCGAACGCATTAACGGTTGGATTATTCGGTTCCGCCACAACGATTACCGAGTCGATGTCAATACCGCGTCTATGACCGTTATCACCGCCCTTGACGAGTTTGATGATTTTGATGGACGAAGCGGCACAGAATACAGCCCCGAAGCCGCTCGCGAGCTTCTTGGCGTCCCCGATATCACCGCCTGCGATTTCACCTCCGGAGCGCAGAATTATCTTAAAACCCACGGCGGCGAGGCCTTCGATGCGATGGTCTCCGCCATCAGCTCCCCCGAAAAAGTACGGGTAAACCTCGATTGGACGCGCGAATATCACGGAAGCGGTATACAGGTTACGATATCGCCCGATAACCGCATCGTCATGAGTATTCGACAATCCGTCACAGATACCGACGCCAACGGTGCTGAAGATACCCCGGAAAATTCTCTAGAATCAAACGCCACAGCCTCATAGGGGTTAGGAGGAAAGCACCTTATGAACAAGAAAATAGACATTCCCGTCGAGCTTTATGCCCGCCTGCAGGAGCTCTCCCACCTAGCGCGATACGAATACACCGAGCAGGAGGGCACCTGGACTATACAGAACCCCAAGGGTGAAAGTCTGCTGGATGCGCGGCGCACAATCTCCCCGGAGGCTGCGGAGCTTTATTTCACCATCATGCCGCTTCTTGCCTCAGAATTTATTGCCCAAAACGAGGCGCTGGTAACCGCCTATCGCAACGCACCCAAGCCTGCGGCGGTCAAGCCCACGATTAAACCCTCAGGTCAGCAGCTTATTCCCCTGCTTGAGGTTCCGCACGAGAACCAACGCATTGCCGAACAGATTGAGAATGATTTCTACGGCGATGTTCCGCCGGGCGACCGCATCTACCCGGTACTGCCGGGTGTCATCGATCATATGATGCGCAACAACCTGGGGTACGCGCTCGTCCTTGAGCTCATTACGGCCCCAGACAGCGAACGCCGCGACGAATCCGCCCAGGAAAACCGTTTCGGACGTGAGGTTCAGCATTACTCAAACCGGCGCCTCGGGTACACCGCCGTTCTGAACGCGAATACCTCCGAGGTTATCTCGGTACATCCTTTTGATGGCTCTACGCTCAGCGCCCCCAGCGGACACTACGAGCTCACCCCTGATGCCGAGAAGCAACTAAGCGCCCTGGGACTCACAGCAGAACTTGTGGAGCGCATCCTCGAAGAGGCGAATGATCGCCGACCGATTCCGGGCACGAACCGTACCGTATACTCCCTGCACGGCTATTCGGTAGAGTTCTCAAACACCAACCATAAGATTGTCAGTGTGCGCAAGGGTGTGGTGAAAACACGCAACCCCTTCGAATCGCAGCCCAGGATGCGCGGCACCAAGTCGCAGCGCGGCGTTAAGATTCCGCACGATATTCACGCTTTTAAGAATCTTCTGGAAAGTCACGGTTTTACGATTACGATGGGTGGCAAGCACTACGATATTCGTCACGAAAAATTGGCGCCGGGTATGAAAGCTACCACATCTGTGACCCCCTCCGACAGCCAACGTTGGCATCTGAATTCGGCCCGTCAGATCCGCGAGATTTTTGGTGTGGACCTGCGATACGCCAATCCCAAAGATACCTGCCGCGGTATCGTGCATGCCCTGGAAACAGAGGAAGATTTCGAGGAATAACCTCCAGAACAGGGCACTCTCATTCACCATTTTCGACTCGTTCCCTAGGGCGCACGGGTCACGGATGCGCTGTGCACGGCACCACTGCATCATAGGGTTAACCTTGGTACTCTTCTCGCGGGCGCACCTCTGTCATACCCCCGTCGCAAAGTTTTACGGGGTAAGCTCTGAGTTTACAATAGAGGTGCATCTACACAATGTGAGGAGGACACGCGCGTGAGCGTGAAGATCAATGTAACCGGAGAAGACGGTGACAGCCGAGAGATCGAATGGGAGGATCACCAAACTCTATTAGAAGCTGTACAGGCGAACGGGTTCCCCGTGCTCGCAACATGCGGTGGCAACGCATCCTGTGCCACGTGCCATACCTTTATTGATCCAGAACACTACGCGGCTTCAGGCGATCGTACCGACGCTGAGGAGGATCTCCTCGACATGGTAGACGACGTAGCTAACGAATACTCGCGCCTCTGCTGCCAGGTGGAATATGCACCCGGCATGGATGGCGCCTCTATACAATTGCAGGCGGCGATGTAATATGACGAGTTCGGCTAAGATACTCTACTCCGCAACCGCACTTCTTTGCGCCCTTACGCTGGCAGGTTGCGGCGTTTCCGATGCCGATCATTCTGCGCAGACTGACGCTTCACCGAGCGCATCCGCCAGCGTTGCTCAGGGTAAAATTACCCGTGCTTCCGACCCGGCGCATTCTGTGTCCCCCGGTTCTATCAGTACCGCGGGCGGGGATAGCTCTCAAAGCCCTGAGGATAACCCCACAGATAATAACGACTCTCACTCAAACGATGAACATTCCGAGGATGGAGCTAAGAAAAAAGACTCCAATTCTAAGGATTCTCACGATAAAAAGAGTTCATCCGGCGAGGAAAGCAAAGATGCGGATGGCTCTTCATCGAATAACGATGGAGATAACGGCACTGAAGAATCATCCAGCCCAGAAGCTAAACAGCCAGGGCGTTCAGCAACCGGTTCTTCAGGTTCACTCCTAGCGTCAGCCTGCCAGATCACCGATCTCTCGGTTTCTGTTTCCGAAGATAAAGGCACACCCGGAGCCCGGAAATTCATTCTGACGTTCACGAACGTTTCTGAGGAGCCCTGCGTGCTCAAGGGTAACCCGACGGTTGTCTACGCAGATTCTAATTTCAGTCAGATTGGCTCACCGGCACGCCCGGCGGCAGGTTCAACGAACCCTACCGGCACGCTTCTGCACACAGGTGAATCTACAAACGCCCCAGTGACCTCGGTCAACGCTGGTCCTCTGGGTAAGAACTGTTCACCGACAATGGCGCACGGATTCTTAGTTCAGGTTCCCGGTGACGGCAACTGGACGACGGTCTCTGCTTCCTCTGAGGCGTGCACCGGCAAGGTCCAGCAGCTGTCCGTGGGACAGTTCGGTTCGTAACCACTCAGCACACGAATGATGCGCTCCGAGAAGAAGCGATAACAGCAAGAGGCGGTTCCTCATACGGGAACCGCCTCTTCAGCATCTACACAATGCTTTATTTATACACGAGGTTTACCTAAGTTTTCCACCTCATCACCCTGGTACAGAAATATTTCTTACCTATCTATGAGATAGACCACCCGATGAAAGGAAAACGCTAGGAACTCGCTCGCACGTGGTATACGCCGCCGCGTTTCAGGGCTGCCGTAAGCGCAGGAAAATCTCGTGGCGGGACGCGAAGCACGGAAATTAAACAGTGCGCGTGACATCCTCAAAGTCAAAGCGCAGCCCGCGTGCCCGATAGGGGCCCAAACCATAGCCGAGATTCACCACGAGGAAAGGCTGTTGATCTGCGCCGCCGAGCAGAACGGGGTCGGCGGCAAGAGCCTCAAAATCTACGCCGGTGATAGGCCCGGCATCTAAACCTAGCGCACGCACCACGGTAATAAAGTACCCCGCCTGTACCTGTGCGTTTAGCCTGCCCAGCGGAATGCGCTCTTCTTCAGCCTCGAAGAACTCCTGCGCTGCCACGGCGTGCGGAGCGAACTCGGCGAACCGTTTCTGCCAATTCTTGTCGTACCCAAGAACCGCATTCACGGGCGCGCTGGCAGCAGCATCGCGATTACTTTCGTGAAGATATCCCAAAAGGCGTTCTTTCGCACTCTTCGACCGCACCCACGTAATGCGCAAAGGCTGATTGTTGTAGGCGGTAGGCCCGAGCGCGGTAAGCCGATAAATCTCACGAAGCTGCTCTTCAGTCACCGGATCATCGCTGAACTGATACGAGGTGCGGGGCAGTTCATATAGCGCCTCACGCTGTTCACGGGACAGGCGTGACTGGCGGCTCGGATTCGCGAGATAGGGTTCCGGTTCGATGCCCCGGTCGGCAGCACTGCGTGAGCTCACGTTCTTTCCCTTTCGGCAAGTATGCGGCATATGGAGCAAGAGGCACGTTACGCACCACTCCCCTTTTCCATAGTGCACCCGCCTCAGCTTCAACGCATAGCCACAGGGGTTTTCCCGATAGATTCCGTCAAACTTCGTCACAAAACCGGTAGGCGGTGCATCCTGGTGCAGATGCACGAGCTGCTAGAGGCTGCGGGTTACATCATCGAATCCGAACCGGGTATCGCGCGGGTACTGGGTTGGAACGCCGTACCCTAAGTTCACCACAAGAATGGGATGCTCGTCGGTCCCCGCAAAAAATTCTTCGTACAGCCCCTCAAAATCGGCCCATAAGGGACCGGCGTCTAGACCAAGGGCGCGCACAGCGGTAATAAAGTAACCTGCCTGCAGGTTGGCGCTCTGCTGAGCGGCAAAGGTAATAACTTCCTCGGTCGTACAGTAGTTCCTGATAGTCTCTGCCGCGCGGGGGTTAAACACATCTGCACGGTCTATCCACGCCTTATCGTATGAGAGTATGGCATTGACAGGTGCCTGACGAGCCTTTTCTTGATTAGCCTCAATCAGGTGCTTGACAAGGCGCTCACGGGCCTCGGGACTCTTGATCCAGGTGATGCGCAAAGGCTGACTATTGAAGGCCGTGGGCCCCAGATAGGTGAGCTCCTGAATCTCCCGAAGCTGATCATCAGTGACGGGCCGATCGGTAAATTTACGCATAGTTCGGGGCTCACGGAAAAGAGCGGTGATTTGGTCCTCAGATAAACGGGTCATCTCTCATATCCTTTCCTATAACCTCAGGTTCTCTCGACACGGTGAATCTATTCGTCCCCCGCAAGGCTACCGCGCCGTTCTTTCCATCATGCACCGGTTCGCACCATAAAGCTACCCCCAGAATTCACGCCACGGCAGTTCCCCATTCCCTCAAAGCCCAGCAAAAATCGGTGGCTGCAGCATCATCAGATACGGCAGCCACCGGTACACCACATATTCGCAGGCCTCCGGACACATATACCTAGCTACCGGATTCCTGCGGTTTACTCTCGCTGGGGACCGAAGGCGCACCTCGGCGGCTCAGCGAGCGCGAAACACGGCTTTTAGATGCTGCGGGTTACGTCATCAAACTCAAAACGGGTACCGCGCGGATACTCGGGAGCCACACCATAACCCAGGTTTACGACGAGGAAGGGCCGCTGGTCGGTACCTTCAAAGAATTCAGCGGCGATACCATCGAAATCCGCGCCAGTCATGGGGCCCGCATCCAGGCCAAGAGCGCGCACGGCGGTCAGGAAGTAGCCAGCCTGAAGTGCAGAGCTCAGCGCGCCCGCGGGAATACGTGCCTCTTCAGCCTCGTAGTAGGATTCAAAGGCAGCGGCCTGGGGTGCGAATTCCCCAAAGCGTTTCTGCCAGTTTTTATCGAAGGCCAGCACAGCGGTTACAGGAGCCTTGAGGGTCTTCTCCTTATTTCCGTCCATCATGTGCTTGACAAGGCGCTCGCGAGCTTCGGGGCTCTTTACCCAGGTGATGCGCAGGGGCTGGCTGTTGAAGGCCGTGGGCCCCAGGTAGGCGATCTCATGGATCTTCTGCAGCTGCTCATCGGTGACGGGCTGATCAGTGAATGCACTCACGGTGCGAGGTTCGCGAAAGAGAGCGGTGATCTGGTCTTCGGTCAAGCGGGTCATACCTGTGTCCTTTCAGTGAAATAAATTACTTTACCTGTAAAATTTTATGATGTACGTAATGTACATATTCAATTATTATGGCCCCATCACACGGAAAAGTCTTGTGTTCGCGCACAATTGCCCCTGTAATATGTGCCACGCTCAAAAAACTTTCAAGGAGAATCCGGGGCATATACGAGATAATGGGACCATGCCCGACGCTCTAGGACCTTTCTCACCCGCCACTCAGCAATGGTTCCGCAACGCTTTTGGCACTCCGACCGCCGCGCAGGAAGGCGCCTGGGAGAGTATCAGCAAGGGCGAAAACGCGCTTATTATCGCCCCCACGGGCTCCGGCAAAACCCTTGCCGCTTTCCTATGGGCACTCGATGCGCTCTACCGCGACAAAAGCACAGAACCGGACCAGCGCGAGCTCACGACATCGACTCAGGCACGGAAAAACGGGGACGCTCGGGAAACACAAAAGACCAAGAAACAGCGTGCGGGCGGTACGCGCATCCTGTATGTTTCGCCCCTGAAAGCTCTCGGGGCGGATGTGGAGCGCAACCTGCGCGCGCCGCTTGCGGGGATTGCGCATACAGCGAAGGAATCCGGGCAAACCCCACCCGATATTACCGTGGGTATTCGGAGCGGTGACACCCCGGCGCGCGAGAGGCGGCAGCTGATCAGCAACCCGCCCGATATTCTGCTAACCACCCCCGAATCGCTCTACCTTATGCTGACCTCTGCGGCACGTTCGACACTCACCGGTGTGACAACTGTGATTGTAGACGAGGTACACGCCCTGGCGGGAACCAAGCGCGGGGCGCATCTGGCTGTGTCCCTTGAGAGGCTCGATCAGCTGGTGGAGCGGCCGGTGCAGCGCATCGGACTGTCGGCAACCGTGAACCCGCCCGAAGCCGTCGCCACATTTTTAGGCGGAGTGCACCCGGTGACAATCGTGGCGCGGCAGGTGCCCAAACGTTGGGATCTGCGGCTCTCGGTACCCGTGCCGGATATGGCGGCACTCGGCGGGGCAAACGATTACGGGCAGGGCAGCTATGCGCCCGGGGAGCAGCGGGCACCACGCGGACAGGATTCGCCCGGTTCAGCCCCGGACGCACTAGAGTTGCCGGTTCAGGCAGCTGATGATGCGCCATCCTATACTCTTGCGGATGCTATCGGCACCTTCCCCGGCGAAGAAGGATTATCTCTTGAACTGCCGAACAGCTCCGCCGAACAAGACGGTACTGCGAGCGCGGCAGCAAGTGCAGGGGCACGGAAGCCGGGCGGTGAGGGCGAGCGCGCATCCGGGTATCGTGCCTCGATTTGGCCTTATGTTCAGGAACGCATCGTGGACGATATCGAGAATAATCGTTCTACAATCGTGTTCGTGAACTCGCGTGGGCTCGCCGAAAAACTTACCGCGGCTCTCAACGATATTCATGTGCGCCGCGAGCTCTCACGGCGCGAGCTCGCGGGTGAGCCCCTGCCTGACATTGGTGAGGAACCAGACATTGCGCCGCTGGCGCGGGCGCATCACGGTTCGGTGGCGAAGGATCAGCGCACGCTTATCGAAGAATCCCTCAAGAATGGTTCGCTGCGGTGTGTGGTCGCCACAAGTTCCCTGGAGCTCGGCATCGATATGGGGCATGTGGATGAGGTTATTCAGGTGGCGTCTCCGCCGTCGGTGGCTTCCGGTCTACAGCGGGTGGGTCGTGCCGGGCACCGCGTGGGCGAGGTTTCGCGCGGGCTTTTTTATCCGAAGCATCGCGGGGATTTGTTGGGCTCTGCCGTGGCTCTGTCCGGTATGCTCGCCGGGTCTTTAGAACCGCTTACCGTTCCCGCAAACCCGCTGGATGTGCTTGCCCAGCAGACCGTCGCCGCCTGCGCTCTGGGACCTATCGGGGTGGATGCCTGGTACGAGGCGCTGCGCCGCACCGCCCCTTTCGCGAACCTTTCGCGCGCGCTCTTTGACAGTACTTTAGAGATGCTGGCGGGCAGGTACCCTTCCGATGAGTTTGCGGAGCTTCGCCCGCGCATTATTTGGGATCGCACCGCCACCGCTGATGCGCCAAGCGGCACAATTGAGGGGCGGCCCGGTGCGCAGCGGCTTGCAGTAACTTCGGGCGGGACGATTCCCGATCGTGGGCTTTTTCCTGTCTACCTGGCCGGTTCTGAGGATTCCAAAGCACCTAAACGGGTGGGCGAGCTGGACGAGGAGATGGTCTACGAATCGCGGGCGGGCGATGTTATCGCCTTGGGCGCGAGCAGTTGGCGCATCGAGGACATTTCGCACGATGCAGTGCGCGTGAGCCCCGCACCCGGTGAGCCTTCACGTCTGCCGTTTTGGCATGGCGAGCGGGTGGGCCGCCCGGTGGCTCTGGGCCGTCGGTTGGGGCAGTTTACCCGCGAGTTAGCGAAGTCTGCGGGTGCTGAGTCCGCTAGCGAAGACACCTCAGCGACGGCTGCGATACGCGCCGAGCTGACCCGGTTAGGGCTGGACTCTTGGGCGAGCGATAATCTGCTCGCTTATATTCGGGAGCAGCGCGAGGCTACCGGCGTGGTCCCCACAGATAAGCGGTTTGTGGTGGAGCGCTGCCGCGATGAGCTGGGAGATTGGCGTGTTATTTTGCATTCGCCGTACGGGTATCCGGTGCACGCACCTTGGGCTGTGGCGGTGGGCACCCGCGTGCAGGAACGGTACGGTATCGACGCCAGCGCACTTGCGGCAGATGACGGTATTGTGCTGCGTATTCCCGCGGTGGAAGATACCCCGCCGGGTGCTGAGCTTTTTCTCTTCGAGCCCGATGAACTAGAGGAGATTGTCAAGGATCGTGTGGGCGAATCGGCGCTTTTCGCATCTCGTTTTCGAGAGAGCGCCGCCCGTGCCCTGCTTCTGCCGCGCCGCGATCCGGGCAGGCGCACTCCCCTATGGCAGCAGCGCCAGCGTTCGGCGCAGCTGTTGGATGTTGCGCGCAAATACCCCGAGTTCCCAATCCTGCTGGAAACCGCCCGCGAATGCTTGCAGGATGTATATGATGTTCCTGCGCTTCTTCAGCTGCATCGGGATATTGCCGCGCGGCGCATCAGCCTGTCGCAGGTGCAGACCGAGGGGCCTTCGCCTTTTGCCCGCACCATGCTTTTCGAGTACGTGGCGGAACATATTTACGATACGGATGCGCCCGCCGCCGAACGCCGCGCTGCCGCCTTGGCACTGGATCCGGCGCTTTTGGCGGAGCTGCTGGGTACCGCTCAGCTGCGCGATCTGCTGGATCCACAGGTGATTCTTGAGGTTCAGGAGCGTCTTCAGCGCACCGGGGCGAAGTATCGGGCACGCGGGGTTGAGGGCGTGGCGGATCTTCTGCGCCAACTCGGTCCGCTCACGGCGAGGGAGCTGGCGCTACGGCTGCGCGGGAATGAGGGGTCCGGGGTTGAGGCCGTGCCCGAGGTCTCTTGGAGCACTCCAAAAGGCAGCGAAAGTCGATCTAAAAAGGCTGATATTTCACATGAAACCGGGGATTCAGCCGAAAATACCGCCGAGGGTCTACCGGAAGAAGACCTTGAAACTACCCCGCACGCCACCGCCGAAGAGGCGCGCACGCTTGCCGAAGAGCTGGTCGCATCCCGCAGGGCATTCGTTATCAATCCGCACTCAAATATAGCGGGTAGCACGGAACCGATCTATGCCGCCGTGGAAGATGCCGCCCGGCTGCGCGACGGGCTAGGGCTGCCGCTTCCGGTCGGGATTGCTCAGGCGTACCTCATGCCAGTCGCCGCGCCGCTCGAAGACCTAATCTCGCGGTATGCGCGCACGCACATCCCCTTTACCGCAGCCGAGGCGAGCGCCCATTTCAGCCGCATCACGCCGACGGGTTCGGGTGCTATTCTGCCGGTTTTACGCGCTTTAGAGACGCAAAATCGACTGTTCTCGGGCGAATACCTGCCCGAGGAACTGCGTGTATCTCGCGCGGAGGCAGCCGATACGATACCGCTCTCCCCCGCGCCCACGGCAAGCCTGGAATGGGTGGATGCCGAGGTACTTCGCCTGCTTCGTGCCCGGTCGTTGGCGGCGCTGCGCCGCGAGATTGAGCCGGTACCGCAGCGTGCTTATGGCGCGTTCCTGCCCGCCTGGCAGGGAGTGCGTGCGCAGACGGTCAAGGTTTCGCGCAGGCTCGCGGAAACCACCGAGTACGGTGCGTATTACGAGCCCGAACGCACGGTTCAGGTTCTTGTCGAGAGCAAAGGTTCATCCACCGAGGCATTAGAGGGTCGCGAGGGCTTGCTGACGGTCATCGATCAGCTGGCCGGGGTGCGTGTGCCCGCCTCTGCCCTGGAGACCCTCGTCTTGCCAGCTCGGGTGCGTGATTATTCGCCGCAGCTGTTAGATGGTCTGCTGGCCAGCGGAGAGGTGCTTTGGCGCGGTGAGGGCGAAATCTCCGGCAATGACGGCTGGGTGAGCCTGCATCTTACCGAATCCGCCGAGCTGACCCTGCCCGATTCTTCCCGCACGCAGGCCTTGGATGAGCTGGGCTCGGTGGAGCACGCCGTCTTTGAGGCGCTTTCTGGCGGCGGGCTGTTCTTTATGCCGCTTCGTGAGCGCGTGAACGACATCTTGACCTCTCGCGCCGCCTCGGGCGAGGTTGTGCATTTTCCGGAGGCTTCGGAGGTGTCTGCCGCACTGTGGCGCCTGGTGTGGGCTGGGTTGGTCACGAACGATACTTTCGCCCCGGTACGTGCCATGCTGGCGGGCGGGTCGAGCGCGCATCCGGTGCGGCCCGCCGCTCCCTTGGCGCGCCCGGTGCGCAGGCGCGGTGCCGCGCGACTGTCTGCGGCACGTACTTCTTCGGGTGCTTATCCGCGCAGGTATAGCGGCTTGGGCGGCACTCGTTCCGGCTCTTCTGATCCGCAGGTTTCGGCCCGGGATTCTGGGCGGTTCAGCCATATTAGCCTTCCCCAGCCACCAGGCACCGAGTCCTCGCAAGAGGCAGATGCCACCGTTACCGCCTATGCACGCGCGGAACTTCTCTTAGACAGGTACGGTGTGCTCACCCGCGGCGCGCTCGCCTCTGAGGATGTTCCCGGCGGCTTTGCGGCCTTGTACCGCGTCTATGCGGCTGCCGAGGAACGTGCCCTGGTGCGGCGCGGATACTTCATTGAGGGGCTGGGTGCGGCTCAGTTCGCCTCCCCAGCAACAGTGGATGCGGTGCGTTCCTACGCTAATATTGGCGCTGATAATCCGCAAAATACCGGGGTAAAACGAATAAAAAACGAGGAAGTATTCGGTTTATTTGAGGGTGTTCTGCTGGCGGCTACAGATCCGGCGAATCCTTATGGTGCGGCGCTCACGTGGCCTTCCGTCCCCAGCTTGCTCTCGGTCTCTTCTACATTCGGCGGTGCGGAAGAGGCTGCGCGCGAAGGCACAGAGACCGCCCAGTCCGTGCGGCATCGTCCGGGGCGTAAGGCGGGTGCCTGCCTCATCCTGCTCGATGGTGAAGCGGTCCTCTATCTGGAACGCGGCGGCAAAACCCTGCTGTCTTTCACGGCTGATCCGCTCAAACTTGAGGCTGCGGCCCCGCTGCTGGCGCGCATCGTGCAGGCGGGTATTGCTGAGAAAATCGTGGTGGAAAAACTCAACGATTGTGATATTCTGGCAACCCCGGAACCGCCGACTCACCGGGGAGCGTCGAAGACCGATTCTGGCCGGCTGCCCGAGCATCCGGTGGTGGCGTTACGGCGCACGCTGCTTGCGCAGGGCTTTTACACAACTCCGCGCGGTCTGCGGATGCGCCGCTCCCTCTAAAATGCCGAGGTCTTTAAGTGCAGAAAGCCCCTGCATCGAGGAGAACCGAAATATTTTCGGTAACTCCCGATGTGGGGTCTCGTTGAGAAGCTCTAGCTTAGTACCCGCCGGTCATGGTATCTGCCACGCCAACGCATATGTCGATAGCCTCATCGACGCGCATGGCGCGTGCACCCGCCGGAGTGTTACCGCGCGGGCTGCCCTGCACCACATGCCGGGCGAAGTAATCGACTAGATGCAGCCATCCGCCTAAAATCATGCGGGTGCGGTCATTAACGGGCATTTCAGTGCGTTCGAGCATCCATTCCAAGTACTCGTCAGGAGTACTGGGAGCATCGCTTTCACTGCCACCCTCAGCAACATGGGCGAAATTGGAGCGCAGCTCAACACGAAGAGCCTCCACCGGGTTAGGGTGATGCTCGCTGAGCGCTTCAAGAACAGCCCGTGCTTCGCGCCGGGTTACCGCCGCCGCCAAAGACTCTTTGCCGGGGAAGTAATGGTACAGCAGTGCCCGAGTAATGCCGGCCTCACGAGCGATGCTGCTCATGCAGGCTGCCACAACACCGTGCTGCGCAAAATGAGCCGCCGCGACCTGCAGGATTTGTTCTTCCCGTTGCGCCGGAGTCAGACGCTGACCGCTCTGCCGCGTCTTCTTAGCTGCTTTTTCAGAGGCTTTTTGTGCGGGTTCGGTGTGCTTAGCTTCGTTGCGTGCGTTGTGTTCCATATATCCCTCTAATCGTTCGATTTCATCGAACCTCTTTTTTTAATAGTAACGCGCTAACCCTAAGCCGCTACCTATAAAACTTAATATGAAGTTTAATGCTTATACACTGATTTTGCCGCTCTATTAAGCCGTTCCATGCTTCATGGTAGTGAAATAAATTTTATGATTTTATTTATTTATTAGACACTTTCGCGAGGAATATTTCGCATTAACTTCACACTGTTCACATACCACCCAAAACATGAGAGGGTCGTGCCATGATGGCCTAAGTATGTGCTGTCATCAAGACGCGGTCCTTATACTTTCACGCAGGAGGCTAGAGGTTTCCTCCGAAGAGGCCAACTCACAAAGCACGCTACAATCAACCTATGCCGCGACGAGTCAATCGCCACCTCTTCACACCACCCCTGCCCCAGCGCGCGGGCATAGACCCCGTATCGCTGACTCTGCCCGCGCATCCAGTACTGCATGAGACGACCCAGGGGCCGGATGCACACCCCAGCACGGTGGCTCAGTACCTCATCAGTCGATTCTCGCCCGAAGACCCCGCAACAATCCTCGACTGTTTCGCCCGGCACGAGGTGCGCACCGATGACGGCGCGATCCTCACCGATCAAACCCCATATCTGCCCGGTCTGAGAATCTGGTACTACCGCCCACTTCCCGAAGAACCGCCGCTACCGGATGACCTTCCGATCCTCTATGAAGACGAGCACCTGCTCGCCGTAGATAAGCCGCACTATCTGCCCGTCACCCCGCGCGGCGCCTATGTCGTGCAGACCGCACTCACCAAACTGCGGGTACGCGAGAATAATCCTCTGCTCACGCCCGTTCACCGGCTGGACCGCCCCACCGCGGGGATTTTACTCTTCGCCAAAACTCGAGACGCACGCGGCCCCTTCCAGATGATGTTTCAGAACCGGCAGGTCACCAAAACCTACCTTGCTATCGCCCCGGCACCAGGTGAAGACCTGCGTGAGAGCATGCTGGGCGAAGGCGTGCAGGTGCGCAGCCGCATCGACAAGGATCGCAATATTCTACAGGTGCGGCAGTACTCGGCACGCGAATGCGAGCGCGCAGGCCTTAGCGTGAACGCGGAAACTCTGGTGCGCATCCGAGAAATCTATCAAGCGCCACAAAGTGTTCCTCTCAAATCTGGCGAACAAAACCCGTATCTGTCCTATCCGGTGCCCGGCGAAGAACTCGCCCTCTACGAACTCACTCCGCACACCGGCAAAATGCACCAGCTGCGGGCGCACCTGAACCTGCTCGGAACCCCGATCTTCGGCGACGTTCTCTACCCGCAGGTTCTGCCAACAGCACCAAACGATGCATCTGTGCCGCTACAGCTTCTAGCGCATCGTCTTGACTGTGTACATCCCTTCACGGGCAAACCGCTCACCCTGTACAGCGCACGCACGCTTTCTCTCGCACCGCGAAATGTGGCACGACCCCAGTACTAATAATGCGATAATGTGGTAGCACCTCGCCTCTCGTGGCAGTATCGTAGGTAGCTTTCATAAGCAAGGAAGAAAGAACGTGACCTCCAACCACCCTTCTGAATCAGTCCCCAGCACCGAGCATGCGCAACGCGCCTCGCGTGCCGCCGACTCTATCCTTAGTCGATACACCCGCCGCGTTTTTGGCGTACCCGGAACCCTGCTCGGGGCAGTGCAGATGCCCGAATCGCGTGGTCTAGGAGCACGGTTTGCCGAATGGCATTACTGGTGGCAGGCGCACTTACTCGACTGCATTATAGATGCGGGCGAACGTGCCGTCCGTGAAGGCGACACCGAACAAGCCCAGAACATGCTCGCCACCGCCAGGAGCGTGGTACGCGGCATCCATACCCGCAACCTGGGATTTGCAAACGACTTCTATGACGATATGGCATGGTTGGCGCTCGCCGTGGGGCGGCTCAATAGGCTTAGTAAAACAATAACCGGCGCCTCGGACGTTACGGCGCAGGATGCAGGATCGGTACTCTTTGAAAGGCTTAACACCGGCCTTCATTCCTGTGGCGGCATGAGCTGGTCCAAAGGCAAACGAGACTTCTGCAATACCCCGGCAACCGCTCCTGCGGCCCTTGCTTTTGCGCGTATCGGGCAGATAAAAACCGCGCAGAATCTTATGTCCTGGCTCAACGACGTTCTCTGGGACGGCGACCGTATGCTCTACCTCGACGGTGCTAACCTGCGCCCGCAGGATGTGATGGTTGATGACATTACCGGTCGCCGCGATGTTCCCCTCGACGTAGAACGCAATATCTACACCTACAATCAGGGCACAACCCTAGCGGTGCTTCTGGCGCTTGCGGAGTCCTCGGAGATTTCAGACGACCGCCGTGAAGAATACCTGCTGCGCGCCGAACGCTTGATCGTCGGAATCGTCAAAAACCTCAGCGAAGATTTCGAGTTCTCGGACGGTTCGCACCACCTCGTACTTCACTCCGGCGACAACGGCGATGGTGCGCTCTTCACCGGTATTCTGGTACGTTACCTGGCACAGGCCGCAATGTCCACCATGCTCAGCACGGAGGCACGATCCCTGGCGAGCGCCCTTGTATACGGCAGCGCCCGCGCTGTGTGGGAGGGGCGCCGCGAATTCGACCCCACCCTGCCGCTGAATGAACCGGGTATTGATCCGAACGAAATTCGTGACCGGGCGGTCGCCATTTTCTCGCCGAAGTTCACCGTATCCGCGCGCGATGCGCTCGCCGCAGGTAAGCCCGTGGAACTATCCGGTCAGCTTCAGGCGTGGATGACTTTGGAGGCCGCCGCCCGTCTGAGCGCGGAGGACTAAGGTCTTTTCCAGGTCTTGGTGGGGGGTGCGCCGCTTATCAGGGTCGTCTCGCAATGCCCCTTACACACAAGGTGAGGCGGCGCAGGTCTGCAGATGCTCTGGCGTGCCGCGCCTGTATAATAGCCGTGCGCATCCTCCCCGGAATAGACGCATTTCCCCTGGTCGTACCCGTATATTTCAAAGGCACAGATGAACAACGAGTTTCCCCACCCCGACTTCGGTTTTACCGTCACGAGCCGCCTTGCCGAGACCGCATCCCCGTCTGCCGAGCGTGTTGAGGCTAATGGCGGGCAGTTTTTGGGGCGCACAGGTGTGATCCGCACCCCGCACGGCGATATTGAGACTCCCGCCTTTACGCCCGTGGGTACGAAGGCGACCGTCAAAGCGGTGCTTCCCGAAGCGATGAAGGAACTCGGGGCGCAGGCGCTTTTGGCGAACGCCTACCATCTGTATCTGCAGCCTGGTCCCGAGATTCTAGATGCCGCTGGCGGGCTGGGGCGGTTTATGAACTGGGACGGGCCAACCTTCACCGACTCCGGCGGGTTCCAGGTGATGAGCCTGGGTTCGGGGTTCAAAAAGGTGATTGACATGGGAACCGTTGCCGATGCGAAGGGTGCCGACGGGCGCCCGATTGGCGACGACGATGTGGCTCACGGCAAGGAGCGCCTGGCGCATATTGATGATGACGGCGTGAATTTTAAGTCCCATATCAACGGGTCTATTCACCGTTTCACTCCCGAAGTTTCAATGCAGGTGCAGCATCAGATCGGGGCAGATATCATGTTTGCCTTCGACGAGCTGACAACTCTGTACAATTCCCGCGGGTACCAGGAAGAGGCGCTGGAACGCACCCGCCTGTGGGCGCTGCGCTGCATTGCGGAGCATGAACGGCTCACGGATGAGCGCACGGGCAAACCCTACCAGGCGCTTTTTGGGGTGATTCAGGGCGCGCAGTATGAGGATTTACGCCGCAAAGCCTGCCGCGATTTAGGTGATATGCCGTTCGACGGGTTCGGTATCGGGGGTGCCCTCGAAAAGGAGAACCTGGGCACCATTGTGCGCTGGTGCGCCGAAGAACTCCCGGAGGCTAAGCCCCGCCACCTGCTGGGTATTTCGGAACCGGACGATATTTTTGTGGGACTGGAAAACGGCGTGGATACCTTCGACTGCGTCTCGCCCACCCGCGTGGCGCGTAACGCGGCGCTCTACTCCCCCACCGGGCGTTTTAACGTGACGAATGCCCGGTTCAAGGCAGATTTCTCGCCCATCTATGAGGGGTGCGACTGCTATACGTGCGCACACTATACGCGTGCCTATCTGCGGCACCTGTTCAAAGCGGATGAGCGGCTGGCGGCAACCCTCGCTTCCATTCATAATGAGCGGTTTATTGTGCGCATGGTCGATGATGCGCGTGCCGCGATCGCCGACGGCACCTACTTTGAGTACCGTGACGAATTCCTCGGTAACTATTACTCTGGTAAAAAGCCCTAAATCAACGACCGTCACGGAGTGTACGATGAGCATCACTAAGGTTCCCGACGAAGAACTTCTCATCTTCGACCATGAGATTGCCGCCCCCGTCGAGCAGGTTTTCGGGGCGTTTCTGAACCCGAATCTGCTGCATCGTTGGTATGGTCCGACGGGGTGGCGTACCCGTGCCGAAGATATTGTGCTGGAACCTTATGTCGGCGGCATGCAGCGGCTATCGATGATTAACGAGCTTGATGCCTCGGTATCATGCGTTCTGCAGAGTCGGTTTCTCGCTATTGATCCGCTCAAGGAGCTCGAATATGCCGAACAGCTTCCGGACCATTTAGGGAACCCCGGAGGCGTGGTTGTCTATCAGCGGTTCCGCTTTTTTCCCGAGACGGTTATTACTCCCGATGGCGTGGGTGAGGGTACGCGCATCACCGTGGAGATCGGCCCCATGCCGGTCTCGGTACACGAGGAGGTACGCGCCAGCTGGCGGTCTACTTTCGCGCGGTTGGATGCTCTACTCAAAGAGGATACGGCATAGGCTCAAGCGGTCTTGAGACTTTTGCAGCAGGAAAAACACCGTAACCGGTCATCAAATGACCACGCACAATACGGGTGGGGAGCGGACAGTTCTGTTATAAGAAACTGTCCGATCCCCACCCGTATTTTATGAATATTGGCGAAGTATTAATCTTTGGACTGATATTCCGGGTTCTTTGGGTCAAGTTCTTTATAGGCACGCATGGCAGCTTCTGGGTCGTCCAGACGCGCCGTGATCTTGATATTATGCCCTTCCACAACGCACTCGGGTGCACCGCGATCAGGGGTATAGTCCAAGAACGGACGCCAGTAGCAGGTGGCATCCTGAATGCGCATAACCCAGTGCTGGGTCTGGTTATCGGGCGTGGGGGTGCTGTTGATGTACTGGGTCATGATCGACATGGCATAATCGCAATCCACCACGCCATCAACCACACGTAACTGTGCGTTGCTGCCCCGCAGGTGACCCTGCTGATGAATTGATCCGCAGCTCTCCCCTGCACGGCGCACATTCGTGGGATTACCCGCGTTCGGGTCAGCCGATGCGGTGGTGACCGTACCCGTCTTGACCGCTCCCGGGGAAGTCCACACCTGGGCGGAATTCGAGGGGTTCGGGGCGCTGCTTGCACTTGCGGAAGGCTGCAGGGTGGAGTCATCATTGACCACCGGAGTGCGCTCAGGCATAACAGGTTTCACGCTTGTACTCGGGGTTGCCGATGCGCTGCGGCTCGCAGAGCTGTTTTGATGCGGGGAGGAGGCGCTGGCAGTGTTCTGCGCGTTCGTATCGCCGCCGCCCGAGCATGCGGTCAGCGCCAGCAGGCAGGCGGCACCAAGAGTCACGAAAGAACGAGTTTTCATAGAGATCTCCTCAACAGTGGGGACATAGTTTTATTGTACAACCGTGCAGGAATTCTCAAGATCTTCATGAAGGTTGCGCCACTTCCCCGCAGCGGCCCTGCTATGCCGCGCTTGCCGTTCCATCCTTCGGCTTCATGCCTTCTTGCATCAGCATCATGATTTATTCCACGTAAAAAGGCTCTTGATGCGAATAAAGCGTTGAAAATCCCGCTCCATTCGTATCAAGAGCCTTTTAATGGCGTACCCCGGGCAATTATCCAGAGAGGTTCGGAGAGTTATCCCTCTGACTATGACAACAGCTGATCGAGGATGCCCGGAAGGTCATAATCTGTATGAGCGTTATTAAAGGTCGTCTCTTTCTTGTCGATTTTCATCGGCTGGGTGTTAAACCCTTCCCTCGCATACCAGTCGTGACCGGCTGTAGCCGTGTTGAGAGCGTCCCACCATTCCGGTGTAGTAGCGCCGCGAGTATCTTTTTCGTTTACCCACCAGAACATGGGCTGCGATTTAATGTTCTGCGGCGCCTGAGTCTCCATGCGCCCATTCTTTCCGCCGCCGCCGCCAACCATGATGGAACCACCACCGGAACGCCAGGTTCCCTGCTGATCGGCATCAAGCTCATAGGTGATGAATTCGGCGCCGCCGGAGTATCCCATAAGCCACACTTGCGACTCATCTATATCTGAATCGGCGATAAACTCCTGGGCAAAGCTGCGGAAGTAGTCGCCGTTCCCATCAGCGTTTTCCCACCAAGTGGCGTAATCATTTGCTTTATTTGGGTCGAATTCATCGGGCGTATCCACAGAGACAAAAACCTTGTTGTGTTTCTGAGCTGCATTCGCCATACCTTGCATGGTGTCACCTTTAGGGTTGTAGAAGAAAGAGCTATCTACGTCATCCTGGTTATAGTCGCCATCGAAGTAAAACACCACACCCACGGGCTGTGACCAGTCGATATTATCGGCGTAAACGTGGTACTGCGAACTCACATTTTGGGGTGAGGTATAGGTCAGGTTAGTTCCCGATTGCACCTCTGCCTGGGCGGGGGCTGCCATGACCGATCCAATCAGGGCGGGAACTGCGAGCGCAGTTAGGGCAGCAGTACGCATCTTTTTCGTAGACATAAGTACTCCTCAATTTTTATAACGATAGTTTTTCATAGTGTGTGATGAATATAATGCTTTCCGTCTTTTGATACAGAGTGCATATGAGGAACACTATCATTAAAGTTTTTATAGTGATATGAAATATAATTAGCCTTATTTTCTTTCACGAGCCGTACACATGGTTCTCTAAGTGCTTTCTGGATATTCTAGCGTTCGCACTAAGCCATATACTATTCTCAAAATCTGCATACCCTGCTATTCTTTTATGCTTTGAGAAAACTATAAAATATTATTCATATATACTAAAAAGGTTCTTAGTGTGAACAATGCGGAATATCTAGTGTTGTGTTCACACCAAGAACCTTTTTCTGCGGTCTCAAGCCAGAGAAAAGCTACTGCGTGAAACAGCATCTTTCTCAAATAAATAACCGACTATTTATCAAAGGGTTTTCCAACAACATTGGTAGCGATACCTTCAAAGAACCCTTCCATCTGCCAGGCACCATCAAGATACCTCGCTTTAAGAGCCCCAGTGGAGTAAACGATCTTTCCCCAACCATCGGTATTCTCAGGAATTTCATGCACTTCTCCGTTACGCACGTAGAAGTCTCCATGAAACATTTGTAATTGATAAGGCCAAGAATATTCTTCACCCTTTTTCTCGGGGTGATCGGATTCTAGCCTATACACGAAGTTACCTGACTCCTCCCAATACTTACCCTCACGCGTTTCTTCCAAAAGAGCAATACTTTTAAAAAGCTTCTGATCACCCTCAGTCATTCCAGACTGCTTAATATACGTATCGTCACCCGTTTTCATGGCATAACTTATTCCAGCCGATGCATATGCCCAGCTATAGTACAGCCCAAGTTCAGAGTTCTCACTCATTTCTTGAGGCCTTTTAGGATGCGACCACCCATATCCCTGCTTTTCGCGCGTGGAATACATATAACCCTCGCCCGTATACTCCATATCCGCATTATTAAGCTCCACGTTAAATCCTCGCTGGAAACTATTCCGCCTGCTTGGGCTAGCGCTGGGCGAAGCGCTTGATGGAGTTTCTGATGACGACGTGGAGCTCGCAGATGAAGAGCTTGCGAGAGGCGAAGCAGAGCTTTCGGTATTTGACGCATTCCCACCACATGCACTCATCAAGATAGCCCCAGTACCAGAACCAAGGAACAGGAGTGCGGTCCGACGATTAACAACTAAAGATGACATTGCTTAGCCCCTCTCTATGGTGTATTCGGCGAAAACTAGAGACATGTGCAGAGTACACCGGTCACATACTATATGGTCGGATTACCTCAGGCTCTGCACTATGACTTTAATAACTTCTTATGCTCGCCCTCACCCTAAACGCTCTCTGCCTACCAGCTCCTCTTCTAGCCGCATCTAAGCGCGATGGATGTGCCCTGTGCGGTTACGCGCCAGCGCATACAGCAGCAGGTTCACCACCGCCGCACCGGTTGCCGTCGCGCCGCCGATCATGACAATAGTGCGCGCATCCCCCAGTATTCCCGGCGTACCGAGTAGGTCACCCACAAGCACCATCGAACTAAACAGCGAGCCGATAAGAGCCCAGCACTGCCCCTGACGATGCTCGGGCACCTGCATATACACCATGTCACGAATACCCATATTGTGGATCGAGTTGAAGAACCCGCCTACCAGAAACCCAGCTCCCACAATCCAAGGATTCGCCACCAGCCCTTCCAGCAGAATCGCGACACCGATAAAGAATCCGCCCCACAAAATCGCATTCACCAGCTGCGGCTTGTACCATCCGCGCCCATAGAAAACGCTAGCGATGAGCGCCCCGACAGCCCACATCGCCAACACGAGCGAATACTCGAATGCAGTGTTCGTGATGGATTGCAGGTAGAACACCCCGGCGATGCCTTCCATCGTGGTGGAAGCAACCACGACCGCCATCACAGGTAAGAAAATCACGAGGGCGCGAGCGCTGGAAATAGCCGAGAATCCTAGGAAAATATCTTTCAAACTATCGCGTTTAATCGCATCGGAAAGTTCATGACCGCGCCGTGCTGGCACGTTAAACCAGGCGATGACTGCCGCAGTCAGCAAGAGCGCCGAAGAGCCTACTATAGTGGCGGTCATGTTCCAGGTGGCGAAGAAGGCGCCCACAGGTGGGGCTACGATCGAGCAGAATGAACCGATTCCCACAATAGAGGCGGATGCGCTCGACGGGGTCATACCCGGCGCCTTCGGCAGTAGTTTGAATTCGGCGGCGTTAGTGAGATTTCCGGCGGCTCCATTGAGCACGCTCATGGCAACGATGGTGACCGGATGCGGGAAAAACGCGATGACTGCCACGCAGAGCGAGGATACGGCCAGGGAGCCAGACCAGCAGGCCCGCCCCGAAAAACGATCGGCAACCCAACCTGTGAAAGGACCGAAGAGTATGCCGGTGAAGAACCCGCCGACAGCCATGACGGTGAGCCACCAGGGCTCGGCAATGCGCGAGATATAAACAATGAGGATCAGCCCGAAGGATGCGTCCGCGAATCCATCGATCAGGGTGATGAGCAGAAGGGGAGTTTTGAAGTATTGAGTTAGTTTTTTCATGCTTTCGTTTCGGTTCAGAGGGATAGTTGCCTATGCCTCTGCGCCGCCGAACACTATCTGCTGCACGATACGCACCTCCTCACGTGGCATTTGCCTTGCACCCTCGCAGCAAACCGCAGGATATGTTTTCTAAATCACATTGTATACAATAGGGCGACCAGAGACTACCGGACTTCGCTCCCCCAGCCGCACATACCGCGAGCAGATGGAGCTCGGTTATCTTTTCGTCAAAATACTATCTGCTCGCGGTCAAAGTGCTACGGCATATACTGCGCCAAAAGCTCCCGCTGTTCGGGGGTGAGGCGCGCGAGGCGGGCGGCAGGTGCATCCCAAAAAGCCAGCACGGTAAAGGCGCGCACGCATTCAGCATGATCCACCGGGGAATAGATACTATAGCCCACTCGCACTGAGGCGGCACTCACCTTTTCGACGCGCACATTTACCTCCAGCGGATCACCCGTATAGGGAAGCTGCCCCAGATAACGCACCCCGTGTTCGGCGATAAGGGCCTGCACTCCATCGGGCATAGTTTCAAAAAGCGGTATGGGCGGCGCGGGCAAATTCTGCGGTTTCTGCCCCGAAGACGGCGGCGGCCCGAAGACGGCGATGCGTGCCTCTTCGAGAAGGCTCAGTATTGCAACGTTATTGACGTGCCCGTAGGCATCCATATCACCCCAGCGCGGCGGCACCTGCACGGTCAGACCGGATTCGCCGGTTATCGAAGTTGCTGGGTTCGCAGTGGATTGATGTGCGTTCATGCTCTTAACTCTACCTTGTGCATTTTTATGCATAAATACGTATATGGGTAAAGTTTTATGGTCATATCTTCACCAACATACAGTCATCCTGACTTCATACAGTATGCGGCAAGAAAATCTCGCTAGAACGCTATCTAATACCACCAAGACATCTTAAATAGCCTTAAATATGATGTTCCCCGGAAGCATCACCGCCTCCGGGGAACACCCAACACACAGACATTTGAACGCATACAAGATCATACGGTTCACCAATAACTATAGACCCTCTTGTAAGCCTATGATGCATTATTGCGGGTTTGTTACAGAAAAACTTTTTGTGAATTTCGCGGTCTTTTGAGAATACCCACAAAACCTTCAAGTGCTACATGATAGATAAAATCATCATTACTTGAAGTTCCCCCTGCAAATTATTATGGTGATGGCTACGGCAGAGCACTCATCACCTCACACTTCAGCGACGAAACCCAGCATGCGCAGCATCAGCAAAACGCTCTAGCGACCGAATTCGGAGGCGGTTTTCAACGCCTCCTCTTCCTCCTCTAAGGCCGTGGCGTGCTCAGTGGAAGCCTGCTGTGCCTCGGCAAACGCATCCTCATCA
Source organism: Rothia sp. HMSC065G12 (assembly GCF_001811455.1). Lineage (NCBI taxonomy): Bacteria > Bacillati > Actinomycetota > Actinomycetes > Micrococcales > Micrococcaceae > Rothia > Rothia sp. HMSC065G12. The sequence goes on along the minus strand of NZ_KV804794.1, from coordinate 6,616 downwards.
ACCGTGAGTGTGTGTTTCACACGCGCAAAGTACACAATCGTCAGAACCAGGAAGTACCCCACGCCCACAATCGCGGGAATGAGCGAACCACGCACCATAAACAGGGCAACCCACACGGCGAAAAGCACCATAATGCCCACGCCTGCCGTCATGCGCCCGCCCCACAGGCGGAATGCCGAGCTTTTGCCCTCAACCCGCCGGTACACAATGTACGCGAGCAGAATCAGCACCCACACGGTGAGCGCACACACCATAATCAGGAAGATCATGGAGAGGAATGCTTCTTGCGGGCTGAACAGCGCCAGTAGAATAGCGATAACAACGCCGCTGGTGGAAACCCATACGGCACGCGAAGGCACTCCGGAGGCGTTCACCGCAGCCAACGCACGGGGCGCCATACGGTCGGTCGCCAGCGAGTGCATCAGGCGGGCACCGGCATACAGGTTAGCGTTGGCCGAGGACAACGCCGCAATAAGCACCACGAAGTTCACGAAATGAGCCGCGCCCGTAATGCCTAGTTGATCGAAAACCAGAACGAACGGGGAGGTTTCAACCTTCTCGCCCAGCTCGCCCGCCGAACGCCACGGAATAATCGACACCACAATAAACAGCGCCAGCACATAGAACGTTGCCAAACGAATCATCATAGCCTTCGCACTGGAACGCACCGATCGGGCGGGATCCTTGGCTTCTGCGGCGGAGATAGAGATCATCTCAATACCGCCGAAGGAGAACATCACGACCGCCAGTGAAAGCCAGACCGCGCCGAACCCGTGAGGCATGAACCCGCCGTCGTTGACAAGATTAGCGGTGCCGACCGCCGCATGTGAGGGCAGTCCGAAGAATACCAAACACAGACCCACCAGAATAAAAGCGATCACCGAAATAACTTTGATGGACGAGAGGAAAAATTCGAGCGCGCCGAAAGATTTCACGCTCGTGATGTTCAGAATAATAATTGCGACACCGAATACCGCGATGCCCGCCCACAGAGGCAGCTGCGGCCACCAGTAATTCAGGTAGGTGGCCACGGAAACCAGTTCCACGCCGGTAATGACCACGGTTGCGGTCCAATAGGCTAAGCGTGTGAGAAACCCGGCATAGGGACCAAGGTACCTGGTGGCGATAGCGCCGAAACCGCCTCGCACCGGATAACGCACCGCCATCTCACCAGTGGCCGCGCCTATGACGGAGGCGAGCGCCGAGCCGATAGCATACGCAAGAATAACGGCTGGCCCGGCCATAGCGATTGCCCGCCCGGACCCCAGGAATAGGCCGGTGCCAAGCGCCGAGCCCATAACGATCATGGTCATCTGTCCGTGCGAGAGGGAACGTTTGAGTTCGGCGCGGGCGGATTTATTGCGTGGTGCTCCGCCAGCTGGATGCGCAGCGCCGCTTCTATGCCTCTTAGCAGGTTGAGGGGTGTGGCCGTCGGTCATGTTTAAGCCTTCTTCGGGTTCTGAGTGCCTGGACTGTGATGTTGTGAAAATGTCAAAGAATGAGTGTGTTTCTAGGGTAGTACATCGCCCGTATTAACCGCGAGCAGATAGTATTTTGACGAGAAGATAGCGCTATCTTCTCGTCAAAATACTATCTGCTTGCGGTATAGCAACAGACTATGCGTCTTCCTTCTGTTGTTCGGCAAGCGCGTCAAGATCGGCACGCGGGAAACCGCCACGTTTTTTCGCCAACACCACGTAGAAAACGGAGATAATGGCGAAGAACACCACGCCCACCTGCACGGATACTACGGCGCTCGAATCGGGAAGCATGAAAAGAGCGACCAGTGTGGCAAGCACCCCGGCAAGCCCCACACCCGCCGTAATGCGCCCACCCCAGACGGTGAACCCTGAGGAGTTCCCCTGATGCTTCTTATATGCCTGGTAGGTCAGCAGAATCATGATCCATACCACCAGAATGCACAGGGTGACCAGGGCCATTAGCAGCTCGAAAATATTACTGATTTCTGCCACCGCCATAACAGATGCGACCACCACACCCAGGAAAGAGAGCAGAAGCGCGGTGACGGGCACACCGTTATGGTTCGTGGTGCCCGCAAACGTGGGTGCCATTTTATCGCCCGCAAGCGCGTGGAGCAGACGGGTTGCCGCATACAGCGAGGCGTTCGCGCCCGAAAGCGCGGCGATCAGAATCACGAAGTTGGTAATATCTGCCGCATAAGGAATGCCCAGTTCAGAGAACACCATCACGAAGGGCGATTGGCTGAGGTCTTTGCCGGTCTGCGCCGCCTGCTGCCAGGGCATCAGGCACAGAATAATCAGCATCGAGAGCACGTAGAAACTGGAGAGCCGCCAGATCATGGCCTTGACACTGGTACGCACCGAACGCGCCGGGTTCTGCGCCTCTGCGGCAGAGATGGAAAGCATCTCAACACCGCCGAAAGAGAACATCACAATTGCCATCGAAACCCAGACGGCGCCGAGTCCGTTAGGAAGCAGCCCGCCGTCGTTCACGAGGTTTGCGGTACCCACCGCAGTGTGTCCGGGCAGGCCAACGAACACAAGAAGCAGCCCCAGCACAATAAAGACGATAACCGCAATTACTTTAATGGAAGAGAGGAAAAATTCGAGGGCGCCGAAGGATTTAACGCTCACTAGGTTCAGGATGAGAATCAGGATGCCGGAGGCTGCCACCGTCACCCACAGCGGAATTGCGGGGAACCAATACGAGAAATATTTGCCAACCGCCACGAGTTCGGCGCCGGTCAGCGGCACGGTAGTTGCCCAATACGCCCAACGGCCAATATACCCGGCGTAGGGGCTGAGGTATCTGGTTGCGATAGTGCCGAAACCGCCGGGAACGGGGTGGCGAACCGCCATTTCGCCCGCACATGCCGCGATAATAGCGGCGATCATGGAGCCAACAGCGTAGGCGATGATAGCACCGGGTCCCGCAATTTTGATGGCGGAACCAGAGCCCAGAAAGAGGCCGGTCCCCAGGGCGAGACCCATCGCAATCATAGTCATTTGACCGTGCGAGAGGGAACGTTTCAGTTCGCCGTTTTCTGCCGGTGCCGTCTTAGGTGCTGAGGCGTCCTGTGCTTTACTCATCAGGTGGTGCTTTCCATTTTTTCGTTCATCGGTTGGGCGCCTGCCCTCGTATGTCGCGTCGAAACCGAGCGCGGCTCGGTACCCGGTCTGCAGCAAATGTGGCAAAGGCGTATCGAATAACTATCCCGCGTCGAGCATCATCTATGCAACTTTTTGCATGGGTTTGTGCGTGGCGAAACAGATTTTCCCTATGATTCTCAGAGTTTGGTTATTTTTGGGTGTTCCACGATGTAATGCAAATTTGTGCATAAGATGCGCCACCCACCGCACAAGGATACAGCGCCACAAATATTAATGGCGAGAAGCAGACAACCCATCTGCTTCTCGCCACATCATCAATTTTTCACGGCGATGTGGGGTATTAACCTAACCGTCGTACTCGATCTCGTGCCGTTTGAACCAGCCAATCACCGGGTAACTGATAGGCATGAGCACAATCTCAACCAGGCACTTATACACATACCCGACCAAGGTGTAGCTGATGAATTGATCCAAGCTAGTAATCCCCAGAATAGGCGAAGCAATCGCACAGAAAATAATGGTATCCGCCAGCTCGCCCACGAGGGTTGAAGCGATCATACGCGCCCACATAAACCGCCCGGAGGTGGCCTTCTTCATGGCAACCATCACCCATGCGTTCAGAAGCTGACCCGTCAAATACCCCAGCAGCGACCCGGCAAAAATCTGCCATACGGGACCGAGAATAATGGCGAACGCCTCTTGATTCTCATAGTAGCTGGCGGGCGGCAGGGCAACAGTCAGCAGGAAGCATCCGGCAGCGAACGCCGCCGCCACAAACGAGGCGATAATAGCCCGGCGAGCGCGCTTAAACCCGTACACCTCAGAGAGCACATCGCCGAGTACATAGGCCAGCGGGTACAAGAAGAAACCACCATCACTGGGGATAAAGTTGCCGTTCGTGAACGGCGGAAGCTCAAATGGGAGCGGCCCGAATTCGATACCTTTCGTAGCCGCAATATTCGAAATAATCAGAATCACGCAGGATGCGCCCAGCAGCAGATCAAAATAGCTGCGGCGCTTCGCCCACGGCGGGGTAGTAATATCCTGCGGTGCCTTAGCGGGTGTAGACATAGTTCTCCCTGAAAGGTTTGATGTGAATGTTGTTTTGAGATTATGCTCGTCTGCCACCCGAGCACTCACTATTTTACCCAGTAACTCCGTTTGAGTGAGAACCTAAAAAGGCTCTTGAGGTGATAAAACGTAGTTTCGCCGCTTTATTCGCATCACGAGCCTTTTTACGGTGCAGGCTGCCGCCTCTTAAACTAGAAATATGGGTCACCAAGAACCTGCTCGCTCATCCGTGCGCCGCACAACCGCGCACATCCCGCGTTTGCCCCGAAGCATTTCGGCGGCGATGCGCGGTGCCCGCCGCGCCGGTTCAGTTCTGGAACCCCTGCTCGTTTCCTCCAGCGAACTCATCGGGTACCTCCCCTATCGTGCCTACGGACGAACCCTGCACTATCGGGTCGATAACGTGCACCATCTTGAGGCTGTCCAGGCCGAACCGCCCGGAATTCTTTTCTTCTTCGACGGCGATTACCTGCTTCGTTCCAACAGCAGGCTGCTCAGCCGCACCTCCAGTTTGCGACGCGACCTCGCCGATATTGCCCGCGAACACCGCATGCTGTGCGTGCCCGTGCTGGCACCAGGGACCCTTGAAGCACCCGTTTTCAATGACCCCACAACCACTTGGTGGGTGCGTGCCCGCAGGAACGGTCGTGTTTTTCGTGCCCTTGCCGCCGACCTCGCCGAACGATACGGATACGATCGCACGCGCATTTGGCTTGCCGGGTATTCGGGCGGGGCGGAATTTATTACCTACGAACTGCTGTCGCATTCCAACGACTGGCTGCTGGGCGGGGGCGCATCTATGATCGGCGGAGGCGGTTCCGACGGTATTCCGCAGCGTTTCCGTGGGCCCAGCCGCTCCCTAAACGGGATGCTGCTCAGCTGGCATGTGGGAGACCGCGACGGCAAAGCACCGGCTTCTGCGGGCCAGATCTGGTCAGCGCAGCGTGCAGCTCATGAGGGTGAAGAGTTTTACCGGGGACGGCAGGCACGCACTATGCTGCGTATTCTGCCAAAGCAGGGGCATCGTGGGTATCCGCTGACCTCTTTGATTCGGGACGATTTGCGTGCCGCCACACGGCTGGGCTACCTCTAAGCCGGGGCTTCTAAATTTTCCGAGCACAGTATTTTCATTCCTAGTCAGGGCGTGATGCGCTCGTTGAGAAATATCTCAAGTTTTTCGGTAATTTTTTGTGCCACAGTCGCAATTTATTGACGTTCTGCGGTAAAGTGTCACTATGCCTCGTATTTCTGCCGCAACAAACGCCGCTCAGCGCGAAAACACCAAACGTGCCATCCTCGAATCTTTCGGGAAGCTCCTCTACTCCCGAGGACTCCCCGGACTCACCATGACCGACGTCGCCAAAAACGCCGGTATTGGGCGCACAGCAGTCTACAATTACTTCGCTGACATGGGCGAACTCCTGGTTGCCTACGCCCTTGACGAAACCGAACGGTTCCTGCACGAACTTGATGAAGGGATCACCGGAGTCACTAACCCCATCGATCAGCTCGCCGTCTATATTCGCTTGCAGATCGAAGACCTCGCCCGCAGGCACCTTCCCCCCGGACCCGCCATGCGCTCCATGCTCTCACCCGAATCCTACGCGCGCCTCGGCAAACACGTAAGCGAACTGCAAATGGTTTTGGCAAACATCCTCTCCGACGCCATCACCGAAAAATACATCCCCGAAAACGACATTCGCGAACTTGCGATGCTCGTACACGGTTCGCTCTCCTCAAGCGCCGGACGCGCCGAAGACGCCCCCGACGCACAAACCCGCGAACGCCAGATTCAAAGCACCATCAGGTTCATCCAGATGGGGCTGGGCGCCCGGTTTGATGCGGACGGAAATCCCCTCAAAATCGAAGAAACTCAAGCAAACAAAAGCGAGAAAACGACCAACCTGACCGTCGCATCCTAAAGACACTCGCCCCCGTCCGGCAGAAAACGAACCAGCATTAAACTCGAAGACCCCTGACCGCTACGTCAGGGGCTTTCTTCATCTCCACAAGTTGGCTACGAGGAGCGAACGCGCATCCGGCTAAAAACCCGGAACCTGATCCAAATCAAGCACCCGCGCATACATCACCGCACGCCGATGCAAAGCATTACGCAACGCCCGATGCACCCCATCCTCCAGATACAAATCATCACGCCACTTCACCACATGCGGAAACAAATCCCCATAAAACGTGGAATCCTCCGCAAGCAGCGTCTCAAGGTCAAGCGTCTTCTGCGTCGTAATCAGCGCATCAAGACGCACCTGCTGCGGAGGCACATTACCCCAATCAGCATGCGACAAATGATGCTCAGGATACGGGCGCGAAGAACCAACCTTCTTGAAAATCATATCTACATTCTAAAATGCCGCTCCCCCAGGCCGAAAAGCCACGCCCACAACACACGGCACAACGCCACATTGACTTCCTCTACCCCGTGAACGGGGTAAATT
>NZ_KV804793.1:0-579 GCF_001811455.1 Rothia sp. HMSC065G12 | reverse complement strand
ATTCAACGTTCCGCACAGCACTCACTCACTGCACTGTCGGACGAACTCACAAAGCTCAATCCCCGAGTTGAATTCGCACAAACCTATCCGGACGAAATTCAGGGTGCTTTCGAGAGTTCCGCAGACGCACTACACGCGGCGCTCATTGCCGCGCGCGATAACGGCTTCTGGGTCGGCATCGGAGTTGGCGAGCTGCACATTCCCCGATTCGCCGGGGCACTGGGAACGGTCAGCACGAACGACTGCGCCGGCGACGCCCTCGAATTCTCACGGCTCGCCGTGGAGGCGGCACGCACCGGCGCCCCCGCCCGCGGTATTGCGGTATCGGCACACAATCGCGCAGTCGCAGACATGGCTTCAGGGCTCACACGCCTGCTGTATCGGGTATGTTCCGACCGTACCGAGGCCGAATGGCGGGTCGTCGATCTACTGGTTCCCGGGGTCCGCGGGCAGCAGCGGGCAGTTGCACAGGCGCTCGGCATTACCACCCAAGCAGTCAGCCGCACGCTCATGCGCTCGCTCTGGCACGAAGAACAGGCGGCACGCCCGGCGGTACTCGACCTGCTCAACCGGCTGGAT
>NZ_KV804792.1:0-97003 GCF_001811455.1 Rothia sp. HMSC065G12 | reverse complement strand
TCCTCGCCGCGGCGACTCATACAACTATACACACCCACACCCACCACCGCAACCCAACGGGTGATGAGATAGAACACTCATAAAAATACTAGTCAGATATCTATAAATTCTACAGTGCTGGTTGGGGGTGCGAAAGACCCCGAAGCTATGAAGCTCTTCACTGTTCTTAAAAAGCGCGTATTCCCGTCATGCCACCTCAAAAACTCGAATCGCTAAAATATTCTTTTCTCTTTAGGCCGCCGCACTGAAGATATAAATGAAGGGTTCCCATACATCGAACTGTGTGGAAACCCTTCAAGATCCTGTGGTAAACGGGAATAGTAAACTCTATACTACGGTAATCGCGCCCTGGTTTTTCTTGCCCCGACGCACGATTGCATACTTACCGTGCAAAAGCTGATCAGATGAGATCAGGGCATCTTCACCTTGAACCTTCACACCATTGACAGACGCGCCGCCTTCTTTCAGGATGCGTCGCGCCTCAGACTTGGAAGAGGCAAAACCAAGCTCCGTAAGCGCAGTAATCAGATCCAGCCGATCCGAAGAGAGCTCAACCGAAGGTAGCTCATCCATTACAGCCTGAAGAGTGCTCTCGTCCAAGGCCGCAAAGTCTCCCTTGCCAAAAAGGGCTTCCGAAGCCGCTATGGCCTGTTCCGTAGGCTCAACACCGTGAACAAGGGCCGTAACCTCATAAGCAAGCCGTTTCTGTGCTTCACGCTTGTACGCTTCGGTTTCGACCTTATGCTCGTATTCGCCAATCTCCGCACGAGTCAAGAAAGTAAAGACCTTCAAACGATCTATTACATCCGCATCAGCGGTATTAAGCCAGAACTGGTAAAAGGCATATGGAGAACACATCTCGGGGTTCAGCCAAATTGCGTTGCCTTCGCTCTTACCAAACTTCGTGCCATCAGAGTTTGTAATCAGAGGGGTTCCAATAGCATGAACGGTTTTTCCCTCGACCTTGCGAATCAGCTCGGTGCCGCTGGTGAGATTACCCCACTGGTCAGAACCACCGGTTTGCAAAGTGCATCCGTACTGACGGTTAAGCTCAAGATAATCCAAGCCCTGCAAGATTTGGTACGAGAACTCAGTGTAAGAAATTCCTTCTTCAGAGTTTAGGCGTTTAGCAACAATTTCCTTCTTGACCATCGTGCCCACACGAAAATGCTTACCAATATCGCGCAAGAAATCGATAGCCGAAAGCTGCCCGCCCCAATCCAAATTATTCACCATACGAGCCGCATTCTCGCCCTCAAACGAAAGAAAACGCTCAATCTGAGACCGTAGAGATTGAACCCATTCAGCAACGACTTCTCGGGAGTTAAGTACGCGCTCCGATGTCTGCCGGGGGTCTCCGATTAGGCCAGTAAAACCGCCCACCAGACCTAGGGGGTAGTGCCCGGCAAGTTGCAGACGACGCATTACCAAAAGCTGCACAAGGTGCCCCAAATGTAAGGATGCGGCGGTAGGGTCGTACCCGGTATAGAATGTAAGCTTTTCATCGCTCAATGCTTTTTCGAGTGCCTCTTCGTCAGTACTCACATGCACGAGTCCGCGCCATTTGAGCTCCTGCCAGATGTTCTCGAACGTGTCGTCATTGTGCTGCGCATTAAGGATGTCGGCAGACATGGTTCTCAATGTTCTCCGTTCCATGACATACGGTGTAGAAATATTTGATGCACAGAATACAGCCTGCACATAGTAAGTACACCCAAGATTGATAGTTATAGCCTAGCACTACGTCGCTACCTGCGATACATGCCAACACTACTTACAGGTCCACTTTACGACTGGGCAGATCCGGCTGCTTCAGCACCTAGACCTGCGGGCATTGAGGTTCCTACCAGATGAAGCCGCTGTGTGGGGCGAGTCATTGATACATATAGATCACCTACAGCACCTTGTGCATCATCAAGAAGCTGCTGCGGTTCCACGATGATGACAACATCAAACTCAAGCCCTTTAGCTTCCCAAGGAGTCAAAACAAGAACCTGATTTTCGACGGCGTCCTCAGCGGTTCCTGTACGATCCGCATGTGTTTCCATAACTGCACGCGCCACCTGTGTGTACTGGGCGGGGGAACAGACTACTCCGATAAGAGCCCCATCTCCTAGGGCAACCTCATCACTCACGTGCTGGACAGTCTCAGCAACCACGTGTTCCTGGGGCACCCGATGGATAAAAGGTGCCCATTGTCCTTCACGCACAGCACGAGGTGCTGACACTTCATACCCGGCTTCGCGTGCAACGGCGACCGCGGCATCCGCAATTTGCGCCGGGGTACGGTAGTTAATCGTCAATTCTTCAAGGGTAAACCGCTCCCCCACAAAAGGTTCAAGAGCCTGAGACCACGATGAAGCGGCAGAGGCTGAAGATGCCTGCGCAATATCTCCCACTACCGTAAACGATTTCATGGGGCATCGTCGCATCAGCAAACGCCATTGCATAGGCGAAAGCTCTTGCGCTTCATCCACAACAATATGCCCATAGGCCCAGGTGCGATCCGCCTGTGCCGCAGCTGCAGCAGTCATACGATTGATACCTACCTCGTTGAGAGCGGCGATCTGCTCGGCCGTAACAACGCCGTCTGCACCAATATCGGCGAGTGTCTGATGCACATTCTCAAGTGCTTTTGACGCATTCTCAAGGTTAGCTCGATGCTCAGCCTCTGCGCGCGCTGCTGCTGCCGCACCCGTGACCCGGGAGAAATCACCGAGAAGCTCCGCAGCTTCATCCAGTAAAGGAACATCAGCCTCAGTCAAAGGAGCATCGGCAGGGCGTTTGAGAAGTTCCCTTTCTGCCTCAGTAAAATTCTGAGTTGCGGACTCTAGATATTGCTGTTTCGAGAACAGAGAACGCACCAGCGTTTCAGGTGAAAGCGGCATCCAGGCAAGGTTAAGAGCACGTCGTACATCCAAAGAAGCACGCACATCATCTTGTAAATAAGGGCGCTCCACAATGCGACCAGCGGCTTTATTAAGCTGATCGTCCAGCACGCTCGTCAGTTCCTTAAGCAAAATTTTGACGAACGTCTCGCGAGCTTCATTATGTGGTTTTCCAGTAGCACGAGCTCGAGAACGTGCTGAACGTACCATCTGTGGAGTAAGAACAACATCAGTGCCCTCAACGTTGAGGCGCTGTTCCCGCTCAGGAACTTTTTGGCGATCTTCAACTGCTTTCTTGATTACCTCTACCATGCGCAAATCACCCTTAAGCCCAGCGATACGACGATCGTGCTCTGGTACAGCGCGAAGCCCAGGGTACAGTGTTGCCAAGGAAGCCATGACCACTCCGGTTTCCCCCAGAGAAGGCAGAACACGCTCAATGTACCACATGAATGAATGCGACGGTCCTACCACTAATACACCCGCTTTAGCGAGGCGTTCTCGATTTGTATACAGCAAATATGCCGCACGATGCAGAGCAACTGCAGTTTTACCGGTACCTGGCCCGCCCTGAACAACCCGAACGCCGGGCAGCTCGGAACGAATAATCGCATCCTGCTCGGCTTGTATGGTTGCGACGATATCATTCATCCGCCCGGTGCGTTTCTTATTTAAAGCCGCGAGAAGCGCACCTTCACCATGCAAAGTGTCGCTATCCTGAAGCAATTCGGAGTCGAACACCTCATCTTCGATGTTGGTGACGGTACGTCCCTCCAACATCAGATGCCGCCGACGCCGAACCCCTAACGGATTAAACGCCGTAGCCTGATAGAACGTGCCGGCCTCGGGGGCACGCCAATCCATCAAAAGCCGCTTCTGGTCGCTATCCATAATTCCTAAACGGCCGATATACCGAACCTCATCGGCTCCGTCTTTTGTAAGGTCAAGACGGCCAAAAACAAGCCGCGCATCCACTGCGTTAAGCTGGGCCAGGCGATCTTCGTAATGGGTGGCAAAAGAGTCCCGTTCGGAACGGTTTTGATGCCCACCAACCGCCTGATTCTTGCGAACATCCGCGAGTTTTTGTGAGGTTTCTTCCCGTAAATCATCTAGTCGTGCATAGATTTTTGCAACATGTTCGCGTTCTTGGGCAAGCTGCTGCGCAAAGACACGTGTAGCAACATTCTCGGAAACATTCTTAGATGTTTCTGCGGGCATAAAAACTCCTTTAACGGCATAACGCCGATTAACTCACGATTTACGGCGATGCCGAAAACAGAGTATCTATTTTACAGGGTTATATGCACGCTCAAAAGCTATGTCTATGTGCTTTGAGGCAGGACGTTACTCAGAAACTACACTTAAAGTTTCTACTCGGTATTGCGCCAGAGCTTCACGCCCGCCCAAGCCTTTGAGTTCCAAGAGAGTGCCAATTCCTGCTACTTTCAGCTCCGCACGTTCAATAAGCTTCGTGGCAGCCACCAGCGTGCCACCGGTTGCCAAGATATCGTCGAGTAGAAGCACGCGGGTTCCCGGTGCGAAATCATGACAGTGAATCTCGATAGCTGCAGTACCATACTCAAGCTCATATTCTTCGCGGTATGTTTCACGGGGCAGCTTACCGGCCTTACGTACCGTCATAATGCCTTTGCCGGAGGCATAAGCAAGCGCTGAAGCCATAAGAAAACCACGGGCTTCTACACCAGCGACAACGTCATAAGTACCTTCAAAAAGCCGTGCTATCTCGTCAATAGATGCTTTAAAAACCTCAGCGTTTGCAAAGAGAGTGGTGACGTCGTAGAACAGGATTCCCTGATGTGGGTAATCCTGAATGGTTGCGCATGCCGCCGGAATAAGCTCTTGCATGGATGCGAGCGCAGAAACGTTCATTACTCTCTCTTTCGGAGGTCAGCGGGTTTTGGGATCAGTCGATGTATGTTCGCCGCAGAATTAATGCGGCACGGTGGCTTTGACAGCCTCAAGAATTCTACCTTTTTTCGATAAACATGGCACGTAGTTCATGTTTAAGGATTTTTCCAGTGGGCCCCAACGGCATGGAATCTACAATTCGATAATGGCGCGGATACTTATAGGCAGCGAGTTTCTCACGCGCGAGAGTATCTAATTCTTGAATCAGCGATTCATCATCCTTGTGCCCGCGAGAGACGACAACAGCCGTAATCTCCTCGCCAACAAGCGCATCATCAAGACCAATAACGGCAACGGCTCGAACCTGCGGATGTGTCTGAAGAACATCCTCTATTTCACGAGGATAAACGGAATACCCATTACGCAGCACCATGTCTTTAATGCGGTCCACAATATAAATATTGCCGTTGTTATCCAGACGAGCTATATCTCCGGTGGCAAACCATGTACCGTCGAAAACCTCGTCCGTAGCCTGAGGGTTATTCCAGTATCCCGCCATGATATTTTCGCCCGAAACCCAAAGCTGCCCATGAGTTCCTGCAGGTAAAGACCGACCTTCATCGTCACGTATCTGCACCTGTACTCCCGGAAGCACGCGTCCGACGGAGCCAGTTACGTGCCCAAACTGGGCCTGATTAAAACTGACAACTGGTGAGGTTTCGCTCAGCCCATACCCTTCATATATAGGACAGGAGATTAACGCATCAAATGCACTGTGTGCAGATGCGGACAGGGGTGAGCCGCCAGAAATACCAAATCGGATGCGTCCTTTCAGCTGGCGAGCGTTAGACGGGTTTTCTTCGAGTGCGGCTATAAGCGCAGCATACATGCTGGGTACTGCTGCAAGAACCGTCACATCGGCTTGGTCGATGAGTTTGATTGCCTCTTCGGGGGTGAACCTTGGCAAAAGAGCGATGGATGAGCCAGCAGCGCATGCCGCGTTGAGGGTGACTGTTTGCCCAAATGCATGAAAAAGAGGTAAGCCACCAAAAATAATATCTTCAGCGGTAAATCCGAACACTTGAGCACAGCTTTGGGCATTACTCAGAATATTAGCGTGCGTTAGGGTCGCGCCCTTGGGCTTTCCTGTGGTTCCCGAGGTATAGAGAATAAGCGCCGGGTCCGCCGGGCTTACGGGGCATAATTTGAGTTCTGGTTCAGACGTATGGTCTGTTCCAAAGGGAGCTAATGAAGATTGAGGGTCTGCACTCGTGCCGCCTAATATCTCAAGATGCACGGTTCCGTCACACACGAGGGGCACTTGGTGTGCTTCAGCTGCTAGGCGGGTTCCTTCCCAGGCAAAGAGCACGGTAGCGCCGCTATCCTGCAGATGATGTTCAAGCTCGGCACCACTCAGCAGAGGGTTTAACGGAACACAGAGAGCACCGCTTGCCAGAATGCCATAGTATAGAGCGGGCATCAGGGGAACATTAGGCAAAGAGAGCGCTACTCGATCGCCTTCCTTCACACCACATTTTCGCAGATGTGTCTGTACCCGAGCCGCCGCCTGCCCCAGTTTTCGATATGTCACCGTAGCGATATTCGAGGAGGCTGAAAATACTAGCGCTGGAGTGTTCTCGTGTATGCGGCTTGCGAGCAGACGTGCAATATTGTGCGATGTTGCCGGTTCAGGGGCGGAGGCATTCTCAACAGTAACGGGCATCGTTTCTTTATTCCTGTTGTATGTTCTTGCGTAGCATGAAAAAGCTCTAACTCGGGGTAGTGCTAACAGCACAATATGGCGTTTGTTTAGCCTTCTCCATTCTAAACCCGTCAATCTCAGGCAAGGTTTACAGCATACCTATAAACCGAGCTTTTTACCTGTCACATTTATTCAACAAATTTGTATTCTGATAAATTCGTAATAGTATTTATGAATGAATCAAAATAAACGATAATCTCCTATGCAGGAAGCCTCCATGACCGATAACTCTTCAACATCATCTCAAGTCTCCCCTGAGCTAAAAGACCAAGAGCTCGAATTCCTCAATTCGATCTTTGACCTTGCCCGCAATAATAAGCCTATTGCGCTCCAGTCGCTCCTCGATCAAGGCATACCGGTAAATCTCACAAACTCCCACGGAGACACCCTCCTCATCCTTGCCGCTTACCATGAGCATGAAGAAATCGTGCGCGTTCTTCTCAAAGCGGGTGCAGACCTAGATCGTCTCAATGACCGTGGGCAAACGGCGTTAGTCTGCGCGGTATTCCGCGATAACCTCACTATCTCTCAGTTACTTCTTGATGCTGGCGCCAATGCGTCTTTAGGTACACAAACCCCTGCGGATGTTGCCCGGTTCTTCGACCTACCGCGTATGCAAGAACTTCTCGCTGCGGCAGCATCAACCGCTGAATAGCACAGAGGCAGTGGGAACAAACCATCACGTCTCAATTTTGCGCCCACCGCCTCATGCAAACCATAGCTTTACATGGCATTCAACGTATTTGAATATTCAATAAAGTCTTTTATTAGTTTGTAGACCATGCCAAGAAACTAGCTGCAAGTTCCTGTCCACCAGCAGGATCGCGGGATATTACCATTACGGTATCGTCCCCAGCTATTGTGCCAAGAATTGCCTCTAAGCCGCTCTGATCGATAGAGGACGCTAGGAATTGCGCGGCACCGGGTGGGGTGCGCAAAACCGTAATATTACCTGAGCCTTCCGCCGTGATAAGCAGCTCTTTAAAGAGCGAAATCATGCGTGCATCGGGAGCTGCCCCTCCCCCACGACGCGCAGGATAGTTTGGAACAGCATATATGAGACCAGCACCCTCATCACGAATACGTTCAGCACCAATTTCCACAAGATCACGTGAGAGCGTAGCCTGAGTAACTTTCATACCGTCATCGGTAAGATATTGCGCCAGCTCAGCCTGAGAACGTACACGGCGGGTCTGCAACAATTCCACGATACGTGCCTGACGCGCGATTTTTGTCGAGGGGAAAGGCATTTTGTCTTCTACTTCCTTCGGTTCCAACCACAGGTTGAGCCTAGTCACGGACCCCACGAGGTACCGCACCGCTCTCAATACTCAAAGATAATACATACACACATAATTATGCGACCTAAATATCGATTATGCGCAACTTTATTTGAAAACTTTTACGTTTCTAGCATACTTTGTGGACTTTATATCCTCTATTCCCGCATACAAAAGCGGAACCTGACCTCGCATATTCTACAAGGTCAGGTTCAGCCTACTACTGTGCTACTTTTGCCGCGACTCTACATCGTCCTGTGAAGATTCTTCCTCAACGATGTAGCCCTCATCGTCCTCTTCATAGTCGTCAGATTCCTCGAATCCGTCGACATCTACATAATCAACACGAGAGCGGCGATTAGACCATATGCCAAAGGCACATCCACCGATCAACACAACAAGAGCTAGCGCAAAACTACCCCAGCCAACGAGGTACTGCTGACCTACACTGCCCTGCTCAATCGCTTTAACGCTTCCTTTTTCACCGGTACGTACAACCTCAATCTGGTGGTCAGAGGTCTCTGCGACTAAAGCACTTACCTCACGGGGGAAATCCTGCGCATAGGTTCCAGTCTGCGTACCACGGAAATCGATATTTTCACCCGCATGGACCTCATAGGTGTCCTTCAGGTTTGAGCGATATTTCATGCCGTCGATGCGGTTATCCTTCGGCAGATTACCCTTATATTGCGCTACATTCGAGTCTGTTTCTAAATCGGGGGTCAAATCAACATAACTGCCTTCAATAACCCAGCTTTTGCCCTCGTATTCCGCGTCCTGATTCGCAGAGAAAAGCGCACGAACACCCACAACGCACAGAACGATTGCAACCACGATAGCCAGAAGTACGCTAAATACCGATACCCAGTTGATGTGGGGTCGTTCTTCGTAGTATTCATCGTCGGCATCGCTCATGCCGAAAAAATCATCCCTGGATTCTTCAGTACCCTCGTAATCGACGTCTTCGTATTCGTCATCACGCTGTGTCATGCGCTCTCCTTATCGTGTTTCCTGTACTAGGGTACCGGTGCCTTAGCCTTACGGAAAGTTAAGACGTGATAGAACCTTCACAGAGTGACGATTTTCTAACGCTCACCTACAACTTGGCAAGTACATAACTCGTATGAACACATAGCTAACGCCCCTTCTGATCCACGTAACGGGCGAAGGGGCGCTAGTGATGAACTATGCCATAGTGTGTCTACACACGCGCCACAGCCCCAAAGCGTTCCACGGCAACAGCAACCGCTGCCTCACGCGAAGCGCTTGCTTCTTCAGCAGTGAGCGTGCGATCAGGTGCCCGGAAGCGCATAGCAAACGCCAATGATTTTTTACCACTCTCGACACCCTGACCACGATAATCATCGAAGACTCGCAAATCTTCGAGCAATTCCCCAGCGCCATCACGAAGAGCCTGAGCTACCTCAGAAGCAGGAATATTCTCATCGACCACAAGAGCAACATCCTGAGTAGCTGCCGGATAACCGTAAATAGGCGATGCCTGAGGCACACCCGAGCGGGAAGCAAACAGTTCAGTAAAGTTCACCTCAAAAGCACAGGTACGTTCAGGGAGATTCTCGGTCTGCAGGAGCTTCGGATGCAGCTCGCCAGCATAACCAATAGTTTGTCCGTCCTGCGTGCGGAGCTGCGCGGTTCGTCCAGGATGGAATGCCTGATGGGTTCCTTGGGCAATCACAATCTCAACACCTAAAACATCCGCTATGAGGCGTGCCGCATCCAGCGCATCGCGCCAGTCATAGGCACGAGCCTGAGTGCCAGGCATTGGCTCGTGTTCGGCGCCAGCAAATAGGCCACTAAAATACACAGGCTGCTCGGGGATACCCGCATTCAAATCCGCAAGAACCTCATCACTGGGCCGTTCACCCAAAGGAGGGATACTAGCGGAGCCCTGTCGTTCACCAGGAATAAAAACGCGGCCAGCTTCAAAAATCTTCAAGTTTTTGAAACCGCGCGAGAGATTCCGCTGCAAAACCTCTGTTAAACCGGGCAGGAGCGAGCGACGCAGCCATCCCTCAGCAGAAGAAATTGGGTTCGCTAACCGTACCGAGTTCACTTTTTCGCCAGCGGTTGGCGAAGACCAAAGATTATTCGCTTCCTCCGAGACGAAGGGGTAAGCGAAAACCTCGGTCAACCCAGCTGCCGCGAGCGCATTAGCAGCTCGCCGACGGGCGGCTTGTTCCGGAGTATATCCGTGACCTGCGGGAGCGACGGGTAGAGTGTACGGAATATTCTCGTATCCATCCAAACGAGCAATTTCTTCCGCTAGATCTTCCGGAGCCAGCAAATCATTACGCCACGAAGGAGCTTTTACGGTGTATCCCGTCGCGGTCGCCTCAACCTCACATCCTATTTCTGTGAGAGTATTGACGATCTGTTCGGGTGAGTACTCCACCCCGATGCGGTTCTTCACGTAATCCCGGGGAAGGTCGATGACCACTGGATCGCGAGAAATCACGACATCGGTCACCCCCGCATCTGCAACTCCTGCTGCGAGCTCGACAAGTAGCTCAACTGCACGCTGGGCAGCCGCTGGCTGAAGTTTTGTATCGACCCCGCGTTCAAAGCGTTTAGATGCCTCAGAGATCAGCTTATGGCGACGGGCAGTACGCGCAATAGATACCTCATCGAAACGCGCCGCCTCGATCAGAATATTCTTCGTCTCAGCCGTAACCTCGGTAGAAGCACCGCCCATGACACCAGCAAGACCGATAACGCCGGAATCATCGGTAATCACGATGTCCTCTGGATGCAAGTCGCGTTCAACGCCGTCCAAAGTCGTCAGCTTCTCCCCTGCGACTGCTCGGCGCACAATGATTTCTCCCTGTACCTTATCGGCATCATAGAAGTGCAGCGGCTGACCAGTCTCAAGCATCACGTAATTGGAAATATCAACCGGCAGCGAGATAGAACGCACACCCGCTAAGCGCAAGCGTGAAGCCATCCACGTGGGTACTGGCGCGGTTGCATCCACACCATTAACCTGGCGCATGGTGAAGCGTATAGTTGCCGGGTTATCGTGAATTGGCGCGGAATCCTCTAGACGTACCGAGATGCCTTCAGAGTTAGCCTTGGGGGCGCGAGCGCCGTATTCCAGAACGAAGTCGTTAAAAGAAGTTCCGGTCGCATGCGCATATTCACGGGCAATACCGCGAATCGAAAACGCATATCCGCGGTCGGGAGTCACATTAACCTCTGCTGCTTCGTCATGCAGACCCAAAAGTTCCAACGCATCGGAACCAAGTTCCGGGTCAAGACCCAGCGTAGAGAGCACCAAAATACCACCGTGATCTTCACCAATCCCCAGCTCTCGGGTAGAAGCGATCATACCGGCAGACTTGTGCCCATAGGTTTTGCGGGCGGTAATGGCGAAGTTTCCGGGCAGTACGGCGCCGGGAAGAGTTACTACGACTTTGTCGCCGACCTTGAAGTTGTGGGCACCGCAGATAATACCCTGCACGCCGGATTCTTCAATGCCTTTGCCGGTGAGAGTCTGTGTTTGTCCTTCGGGAACTACGCGCACCTGGCACCAATTCACGGTCTTGCCGTTGGAGTGAGTTTCGGGCTCCAGTGAAAGCACCTGACCGACCACGATGGGACCGGAAATCTCATCGGTAGGACGATGAACATCCTCTTCCTCTAGACCTACCTTCACGAGAGTTGCAAGAACGTCCTCAGCCGAAGCATCCGCGGGAACAGGCGCAAATTCGCGCAGCCATGATAGGGGTATACGCATAGTGTCTAAATCTCCATCCCGAACTGTTCAGAGAAACGGATATCGCCCTCAATCATGTCGTGCATATCAAGGACATTATTACGGAACATGAGGGTACGCTCAATACCCATGCCGAACGCAAAACCCGAATATACATTGGGGTCAATGCCAGCGGCACGTAAAACATTGGGATGCACCATGCCGCAACCGCCCCACTCAATCCACTGGGGCCCGCCTTTCGCGTGGGGGTGCCATAGGTCGAGCTCTGCAGAAGGTTCCGTGAAGGGAAAGAAGTTCGGACGCAAACGAATCTTCGCGTCCTCACCAAACATTGCACGCGCCATATATTCGAGAGTGCCCTTCAGATCAGCCATGGTCAGTCCCTTATCGACTGCCAAGCCTTCAATCTGATGGAATACTGGAGTGTGCGTAGCGTCAAGCTCATCTGTGCGATAAACCTGACCAGGGCACACAATGTACAGTGGCAGCTCACGGGTAAGCATGGAACGCATCTGTACCGGAGAGGTATGGGTGCGCAAAAGAAGATGCGTTTCTTTAGGCTCTACATAGAAAGTATCCTGCATCTCGCGTGCCGGATGATCTGGCTTAATATTCAGGGCATCGAAGTTATACCACTCGGACTCTAGTTCCGGTCCATCGGCGACTTCCCAGCCCATACCCACGAAAATATCGGTAAGTTTTTCCTGCATCAACGCAACAGGGTGACGCCCACCCAATGAATGGCGTGCTGTGGCAGCGGTGACATCTACCGCTTCTTCCGCAAGGATGCGCGCCTCGCGCTCTGCCTCAAGTTCTGCGGTACGGGCCTCAATAGCCTCGGTGAGTGCCGCACGCGCCTGTCCCAAAAGTTTACCGACCGGCCCCTTATGTTGGTTTTCAAGGTCACGCATCTGCCGGTTGGCAAGGCTTAAGCTGCCTTTATCGCCAAAGAATCCAAGACGTACTTCCTTGAGCGAGTCAAAGTCTTGCGCGTGCTCACGCAGAGCTTTCTGCGCGCGTTCACGTTCTGCCTCGAAGGCTTCTCGAACGGTTTCTAAACCGTTCTCAGGGTTCTCTTTTAAAACCTGTGCAATACGGGCAAGAATGTGCGCTGATTCGGGCGCGTTCTCATGTTCCTGCACGGAATCGGTCATAACTACTCTTCTCTGCATTTGTGCATTGTTCTCACCAGGCGGGCGCGCCGCAGGGCACGCAGACACGCGCTATCTTTCTAGTTTAGTGCAGTTGGAGTCTTCTTTCACGATAGCTTGTGTCTATAGGCCCTAGGCATGAAAAACTACAGAACATTCTCCCGATCAGAGTAGCCGAAAGCTTTCCACAAAATCTCAGCGCAACCAGCGTTAAATTTAAATAGATCCTGGCCGCATCACCTCTGTGAATGCAGCCAGGAATTATGTCGTCATTTATGTATTTAGACGAGGAGCTCTTTAACAGCGGGGTCAAAAGCGGAACGAATCCATAGGACGTTCGTGATAAACCAGCCAGCATAGATGGGAACAAGACCGTAATGCTGGGAGTTAAGAATATTGCCGATCATCGACATAATAGCGATAAAAGCGCCCAAAATCGCAAATATCAGTCCAAAAGTAAGACCGATGCGTTTACCTTTCTGAATGGTGAAATAAACCCATAGATAAACGACCGCTGCCACGGCAAGAAGCACGAGACCGCCCCAAACCCCAAATTCCGGAAGGCCTTCAAGCGGTTTGAAGTTGTTTGGCGCAAAAGCTGAGATAACACCATGAAGAAAGCACAAAAGCGCCGATACAATCATGATTTCTTGAAGACGGAAAATTTTAGGGTGTTTCGATGGTGAATTAAATAGGCTGTCGTGTGATTCGCCGCCTTCTTGGATGTAAATCGCTTGAGTATCCGACGGGGCTGAATCACGTCTAAAAGTGTTCGGATCGTACTGAGGTGCTGGAGTAGTCATCATTGTCTCCCACGATGTATATGTGATTTCTAGCTCAATAGTACCCTGAGGGCTTACGGAAACAAATTAAATTTCCACAATATGACGCATAGCGGCTGGCCAACGTCCGCTATATGAACGTAGACCAGCCGCTAAAGGTTGAATACGAAGCTTAGTTAAAAAGTTTTGATGCTATAAAATCGTTCTCGTCTTTAACTCCTGCCGGAATAGCGAAGACCGCGCTCCCGGTATGCCGCAGATACTCACTCATAGCATCCGATGCCGTCATGGTACTGAGCAAAGGAATAAAATGCGTGCGAGGGTCACAGATAAAAGCGATAAAGAAGAGACCGGCATCCAGGTGCCCCAGCCCGTCAGAACCATCCGTGTAGTTATACCCACGACGAAGCATCTGCACCCCGTTGTTTTGGTCTGGGTGCATCAGGCGCATATGCGAATCATCGGGAATAATGGGACCGTATTTGCCCTTCATATTAAAATCCGGAGCGGTAAATTCTTCACCGCCTGACAGCGGCGCGCCTGTTACTTTGGTGCGCCCCACGATTTCTTCTTGTTCCCGTAGCCGGGAGCGGTCCCATGTCTCGATAATCATGCGGATGCGGCGTGCCGCAAGGTAGGTGCCGCCGTCCATCCAATCGGGGTGCCCCTCCGAATTAGATTTTGAAGCCCAGACATGCTTTTCCAACAACTCTGGATTCTGAACCTTAATATTGTTGGTACCGTCTTTGAACCCGAAGAGGTTGCGCGGGGTATCCTGCGTACTTGACGTGGATGCGGTACGCCCAAATCCGAGCTGGCTCCACGCTACAACGGCACGACCCGCAGCAATACGCACTAGGTTTCGGATAGCGTGAAAAGCCACCTGGGGATCATCAGCACAGGCTTGAATACACAGATCGCCGCCGCTTCGTTCGGGTTCTATGACATCCCCCGCCATCTTGGGAATGTCTACCAAGGCGGGCGGAAGTTTATCTTTAAACCCGTACGTATCTTTGCCTTCTGAATCCACGAAAAACGATCGCCCCAAGCCAAAGGTGATAGTTAGATGCCCAGCAGAAAGATCCATAGCTTCGCCTGTATCTTTTGGAGGTGCTTCATAGGAGGAGTCCTCCCCCACGATTTCTCCCGCCATGAGTTTACGCGATGCTTCTGACCATTCTTTAAAAAGCTTCTTAATCTCATCCTTCGATGTGGTTTTAAGAGTGAGAGCCGCAAAATACATGCGGTCTTGGGCATCTGTCGAGATACCACTTTGATGCTCACCAAAGAAAGAATATGAGTCTTTAACAGCAGACTTACCCGAGGCCTCAGCATTTTTTTGGTCTTCTGCGGAACATCCAGCAAGAGCGCCTACAGTTGCCACAGAGGCAGCCGCTATACCTGCGCCCGTCATCAGAGTCCGTCGACTGGTACCACGAGATACGTCTGACTGGTCAGCAGTGTGGGATTGCTGAACCTGTGTCGTGGGTGTCTTTTCTTCACGCATGAGATATTCTCCCTAAATATTTTGGAGATTATGTGACAACTGTGTGTCAGTTGAATATTTGAGAACCGACCGCCCGCAAGCGTCCCTGTATCCGCGATTATCTCGCGAATGTAGAAACGCTCACGGACGGCTCAGCGTCTAGGCAACATCTCCCAACGCCATCAATCCCCTGTGTGATCAGGATCTGTACGTTGAAATGCTGATACGTTACTTAGCTGTTGCCGATGAGGTACCTGCCGCTGGCTCAGAAGCATCCTGCGAAGCTCCAGCGGACGACTCAGATGACGCAGCCGGCTTCGACGAAGAAGTATCACCGCTCTTGCCCTCAGCGGACTCACCGCCTGCCACGGTCTCAGTCATCTGCGAGACAGGCTCTGCGAGCGCAGTCACGGCATCGGAGAGCTCACGGACTTCTTCTTTGCTCAGCTCGTTATAGGGTTTGAAACCGTCGTCCTGCTTGTACTTATCCAGGATCTTCTGCACGGCGTCGAATTTCTCTTGCAGAGTCTTGGCAAGTTCAGGGTTCTTCTTCTGCAGAATCGGCAGAAGGTTTTCGTAGTCCACCTTCGCACCGTCTACGTTACCCTGGAAATCGGAGAGGTCAGTGTGTGACCAGTTCTCTTCCTCACCGGTCAGTTTGGTGTTGACAACCTCATCCAAGAGCTCTTTCGCACCATTAGAGATCTGGAATGCATCAAGCTTAAACTTATCCGAATGCACGTAATCGTACAGCTCTTGGGTATCCTTCACGAGCGTTTCGCTGACTTGTTTACGTTCTTCAGTGGTGAGCGGCTTGTATTCTTTTCCGTCGTTGGCATCTGCCTTAGGCTGCCACAGGTCTTTCTCGATCTTGTGCCAACCGGTCCACTCCTGAATCTTACCTTCTTCGAGATCGGTTTCACGCGCATCCAGCTTGAGGTCTAGGGTCTCACCGTAGCTTTCCGCAATGGGCTCGATGCGCTCGTAATGTATACGGGCCGCCGCGTACTTAGCTTTTGCCTCCTCGTTCTTGCCCTCTTGGTAGAGCTTGGCGAACTCGTCAGTATCGGTTTTAAGCGCCTCGACCTGGTCTTTCACGTATGAAGAGTATTGCGTAACTGCGGTATCGCGCATAGCCTGCTCATCAGCAGAGATGGGCTGAGCGCTCTCGTTCTTGACAACTTTAAGATCACCCTTGATACCGTCGCCAACCATACCGGGCTTGCAGGCTGTCTTATACGAGCCTTCAGGAAGTTCAACAGTGAGATCACGAGAAAGGTTGGGACCAATGTTTTCGACCTCAGAAATAATGCGCAGTCCGTCGGAGCCTAGGACGTAGAACTCGGTCACTTTCGAGCCTTCGTTCTTTACCTTGAAGGTAACCTTACCAGCTTTAACTTCGGTGGCAGAAAGCTTGCACTCGGTATCGGTTGAAGTAACCGAGATGGAACCGTCAGCGGTTCCGCCAGAACCACCTGAGGCGTTATTCGCGCTATTGGGCGTGCACCCGGTCAGCGCAATAGCGCCGACTGACAGCAGGGCACCTGCGGAGTATAGGGACTTTCGCATTGTGTTTTCCTTTGTTCGGGGACAGAGAAATATGAAAAATCAGTTATCCGGCATCGGAAGTAGGGGTCTTAATACCTGCAGAGTTGGAGGAAGAAGCAGTTTCACCAGTGATTTTATTAGCCACCTTCGATACGTGCACCATGCCAGATGCTTGAGACGCATCAGCAGCTTTACGCGAAGGGGTATGACCTCGCTTTTGTTTCCAGAAGAAGAGGGGCATAACGATACCCACGTACAGCACCCACGCTATAGCTTCGACCCACGTGGTAGTGGTCGAAAGGTTAAAGACTGCTTTCAGGATCGTGGCAAGGAAGCCGCCCGGTTCGATAAAGTCTTGAGAAGCAAACGCGATATTATTCAGTCCCGGCAGTATTCGTGCTTCCTGTAGATCGTGAATACCATAGGAGAGTACACCAGCGGCAATAATAATGAGGAAGGCGCCGGTCCAGGTGAAGAACTTCGCAAGGTTGATCTTCATAACACCGCGCATCATAGCCCACGCAATGAGTACTGCCGTCAAAATACCGACAATGGCACCAATGACAGGAAGTACCGTGCCTATCTCAGTGCCTTGAGTAGCGGCGCGAGTGGCAGACCAGATAAAGAGCGTGGTTTCAAGACCTTCACGCCCTACTGAGAGAGTCGCGAGAACTATCACGGCCCATGAGCTAGTTTGAACCGCATCAAGTTTTCCGTGAAGTTCCGCAGAGAGGGCGCGAGCGTTTTCCGCCATCCAGAACACCATCCAGGTGACAAATCCAACCGCAATAATCGAGAGGGAACCGCCGATGGCTTCTTGGGCTTCAAAGGTCAGCGTTTCAGGCCCAAAAGTCAGAATTGCTCCGAAGATGAGCGAAACAGCGATGGCGGCTGCAACGCCAATCCAAATAGGTGGGAGAAGGTGATTACGCTTGGTCTTGTGCACATAGGCAATAAGAATACCCACGACAAGCGCGGCTTCTAGCCCTTCCCGTAAACCGATGAGGAAGTTACCAATGAATATTCCCCATGATTGTGCATCAAGACCCATAATTCGTCACCACGTTAGATTAGACAAAATTTCTTTTCTTTAATTTAACTCTAAAGGTTCCCTGGGTTACACACCCCATCAGGATCGTGTGAGACTTAGCACATCATAAGTGTAGTGTTGGGATAGGCATAGTTTACCTACAGAATGTCTGCATAATAACAAGGAACCCAACGCTTGTTCAGAAAGAAATATCCGTTAACCTTTCATTTTTTACAGAAATAACGGATACTTATGCCTTTACGCTCTGGAAATGCCTCACAAGACGCACCGTTATATTTCAGCTCTGATGGAGTATGCTCAGCAACTCCCGCACTATAGGCAAGTCGGCGGGAATCCAGGGTAAATCAAGAATATCTTGACCGCTCTGCTTCTTCACTGAAACCCATCGAAGTTCACGATGATCTTGGAGTGGTAAAGGCTCACCCCTGCTAATCTCGGCAAGGAACACCCGCATAGCAGCCTTCTCGTTTAAGACCCAGCCTTGCGGATGATCTCCCTGTACCTCAGAACCAATATGTACACTCACACCAAGTTCTTCTATCAGTTCACGTTCCAGCGCCTGCTCGCAAGATTCCCCCGGCTCAACCTTGCCACCCGGAAACTCCCATAAACCCGCAAGGGATTCGGGTGCAGACCGCTGCGCAACAAGCATCCAAGAGGGTGATTCAAGGCTGTCTACAATAGCAGCACCCACCACTTGAACGGAATATTCCGACATCTGTTCCTTTCGAGAATAAGCATTCCAGCAGACCAAGAAGATCTATAAGTCCGGGCTTTCTACCGGCTAATGGGATACGCTCGTGGAGTCCTGCGCTTTGGGACGGTAAACATCCGGCTCCAGATATATAACGCGTGCCGCCGGTACCGCCTCACGAATACGTTCTTCAGTTTTGTCGATCTCATTCGCAACGGTAATTCCCGTATCAGCATCATGAATGCGGATCTTAGCCGCAACTAAAATCTCTTCAGGTCCCAGATGCACAGTCTTAATATGAATAACACGACCTTGATCCCCGTTTTCGATTGCAGCACGAATTTTCGCGAGATCCTCCGGGGAAGCAGCCTCCCCCAGAATCAAAGACTTCATCTCAGAAGCAAGGAATATAGCAATAAAAACCAGAAGTATACCGATAGCCAAAGTTCCGGCGGCATCCCACAGACCGTTGCCAGTCAGCAAAGTCATCGACACACCGAAAAGAGCCAAGACCAAGCCAAAAAGTGCGCCCGCATCCTCCAGCAGAAGTACCGGAAGCTCCGGATTCTTTGAGGTACGCAAGAAACGAAGCCAGCTCTGCTGTCCTTTCATCTCGCGTGATTCTTTAATAGCAACACGGAATGAGTTACCTTCCAGGAGAATAGAACCTACAAGCACCGCAACCGGTACCCACTGCCATTCCGTAATTCCGTGCGGGTCATGCCATTTCTCGTACCCCTCGTAGAGCGCGAAGAGGCCACCAAGCGCGAAGATAATAATAGATACGATGAAGGCATAGATATAGCGGTTACGCCCGTAACCAAAAGGGTGCTCTTCGTCTGCTTCTTTTTGCGCTACTTTGCCGCCTACCAGCAGAAGTAATTGGTTACCCGAGTCTGCCACCGAGTGAATAGCCTCGGCCAACATTGAGGATGAACGGGTCAGAAGGTAGGCAATAAACTTAAGAACCGCGATGCCTAGGTTTGCGCCTAAAGCCGCAAAAATTGCGCCTGATCCGGTGTGATCAGAATGAGCGGACATTCTTTCTCCAATACATGTCTGTGTTTCAAAAGTTCTTATTTTATATGAGCCGCCGAGTCAGGAAGCTACTGAGTCTGGTGTTGTGCCATTGCCGAAGCATAGAGGCATATCGCTGCAGCAGTACCTACATTCAACGATTCGGCCGCGCCATACACTGGAACTGCAATGCGCATCGTAGCCGCAGATTTCTCCTCAGCACTAAGCCCTTGAGCTTCATTTCCAAAAAGCCACATAGTAGGACGAGAAAGGTCAAACGCACCTTTTACCCCCGCCGGAGCTTCACCGTCAAGACCAGCGCGAAGAACTGCCGCGTGGTCAATAAGGTCTTGAAGATTTACAGTACCGTACCCATCGGCGGCAAGCACAACGGTTCCCTGAGATTTTACATCCTCGGCAAATTCTTCCAGCTCAACACCTTGAATAATGGGAACGTGAAAGAGAGAACCTGCCGTTGAACGTACTGTCTTGGGGTTATAAAGATCAACCGACCCCTTCGTGGTGATAACGAGATCGGCCCCTGCCGCATCCGCCACACGCAGAATAGTACCAGCATTCCCAGGGTCCTGAATCCTGGATAGTACAGCGATAAGTTTAGGGTTGAGAGCGTTTTCACCCCATAAGACAGAGAACGAAGTATCCACCATGAACGAAATGGCAATAATACCTTGCGGGGTTACGGAATCCGCCATAGCCGCCAAGACTTCATCGGTCACGACACGCATAAAGACACGGCGGCCTTCCTCAGGTGTAGGGGTACCGTGCGCTTGTTCCAGAAGTTCAGCAATATCGGGGTGACGCTCATAAGCATTTTCCGTAACATACACGGCGTCTAACAACGGCGATTGCAGATGAGCTTTCAGCGCCTCACGCACGGCTTGGGGTCCTTCGACCATGAACTGTTTTTTCTTGATACGACCACGACGAGTGCTCAGCTTGGCGATGTCACGTACACGATCAGCATACGGATTCGACATCACGGTTGGGGAACTTATGCGTTCTAGAAAATTCACCCTTTAAGGGTACAGGCAAAAGGTAACCGATGCGCTCCCCCGCGCACACTGAAGTGGGGCTGCGTTTTACAGGATTTCTATGTAAGTAAAAAACGGTCGCCGTCATGAGACACGGCGACCGTTTACGCTTTAATACCCGCACTGCTGCAGGTATTACCTGGCTCTCAGTTACGCTTTAGGAGCCGAGGTATCCTCAGGTAGGTTTTTCTTAGCGATCTCAACCAGAGCATTGAAAGCTGCTGGCTCGTTCACAGCGAGCTCAGCCAGCATACGGCGATCAACCTCAACACCGGCAGCCTTAAGGCCCTGAATGAAACGGTTGTAGGTCAATCCCTGCGCACGGGATGCAGCGTTAATACGCTGAATCCAGAGGCGACGGAAATCGCCCTTCTTCTTACGACGGTGGTCGTAACTGTATACGAGCGAGTGGGTGACCTGTTCCTTAGCCTTACGGTACAGGCGCGAACGCTGACCGCGGTAACCGGATGCACGATCGAGAATAGTACGGCGCTTCTTGTGCGCGTTAACCGCGCGCTTCACACGTGCCACGTGTGTCTCCTTCGTCTTATGTCCTGAACGGCCATCATGTTATACCGTGCAGGAGCGAGTCTTGGTCTGTGATGCGGGTTTTCCCGCTTCTCTAGGCGAATTGTAAGCGTAGCTTACTTACCCAGCATCTTCTTAACAACCTTTGCCTGGCCACCAGTAACAATCTGGTCGGATGCCAGACGACGGGTCAGACGAGAGGACTTGTGCTCCAGGTAGTGGCGGCGGTTCGCCTGCTGGCGCTTAACCTTGCCGCTACCGGTGAGCTTGAAGCGCTTCTTAGCACCAGAGTGGGTCTTCTGCTTCGGCATAGCTGCCGTTCTCCTTACATTCATCCCCGCGCGAGCGGAGTAGCTTGAGGGGGAAGAGTGCCCTCCCCCAAGGACGAATTACGATCGGGGATTAACCCGCCGCACCGAACCCAAAGTTCAAGGACGCCACCTCAACGAGGGGCGCCCCCAAGCTGTGTTTCGGCTCTATTACTCGGCTGAAGCCTGAGCTTTCAACTCGGCAGGCATAGCATCTGCCAATGAGTTACTAACGGGCTTCGCCGTAGTCGTGTCGAGACGCTCGCGACCCTTGCGGTTGCTTGAGTTCTGTCCACGGCGCACTTCTGCTTTACCGCGAAGCGGTGCCAGAACCATCACCATGTTGCGTCCATCCTGACGAGGACGAGACTCAATAGTACTCACCTCAACCAGTTCTTCTGCCAAACGCTCAAGCAGACGCACACCCATCTCGGGGCGCTGCTGTTCACGACCTCGGAACTGAATCATGGCCTTGACTTTATCCCCACCGGTCAAGAAACGACGAGCGTGCCCAACCTTGGTTTCATAGTCATGGGTATCAATCTTCAGCCGGAAACGGATTTCCTTCAGAACGGCGTTAACCTGTTTCTTGCGGGATTCACGAGCCTTGACCGCAGCTTCGTACTTGTACTTACCGTAGTCCATGAGCTTACAAACGGGCGGTTTCGCGTTCGGGGCAACCTCGACAAGGTCGAGTTCGGCATCCTCAGCAAGACGCAAGGCATCTTTAAGAGGAACAACGCCTACCTGCTCGCCACCGGGGCCAACAAGTCGGACCTCCGGAACGCGGATACGATCGTTTATGCGTGGTTCGCTAATGAGTAGCTCCTGTGCTCTGTGGGTTTCCCCGTGAATATTATCCGTGGCGAGCACTAAAAAAGCCCTCGCCGTTTACAAGCGAAGGCACACATCGAATACCGAAAATTCGGTTATCTAACCCGTCTGCCTCATACCATATGTGGGCGGATGCGGGTGGGAGTATACTCCACTTGCAAACAATACACTAGTCTACCGGGTTTATAGCTAATTCACAAGAAAATGCCAAGAAGGATAACCTTCTTCGTTATATTCCCGTTTTATCCCTGTGAAGCCGGTCAGTCAGCCCAGTAAACCTGCCGTGAGGGGCAGCTACGACTATGCGCATTACGCTACCCCGCACAAGGCAAAATCTTATCTGAAAACCTGTGTGGTGAACATATGAAGATTTACATTCATGGATCGTTCAAGGTACTTCAGCACGCAGAATTAGTACACAGGACCGGTAAATTTCTCGCCAGGCCCCTGCCCCGGCTCATCTGGGATTGACGATGCTTCCCGAAACGCCAGCTGTAACGTCCGCAGCCCATCACGCAGCGGGGCGGCATGCTGCGAACCAATTTCTGGAGCCGCCGCCGCCACAAACCCCGCCAATGCAGTAATAAGTTTGCGTGCCTCATCCAAGTCCTGTAACTCCGCAGCATTATCTTCGGCAGCCAGACCGCATTTGACGGCTGCAGCGCTCATGAGATGGACAGCCGCAGCACCGATAATCTCAACGGCTGGCACATCGGCAATATCCCGCATCTGTTCACTAACGGCATGCATTTGTTCATCAGTTAGCTCTGTACCGCCGTGTACAGGTACAGATTCATTTGATGATGCGCCAAATTGAAAACTATTCGTTATATTACTCATGGTTCTAGAATCTCACACTCTCTAAAGTTCACCAAGACATCATCAACTGAGCCTACACAAATCTATGAAGCAGAAAGAAGCTTAATCTGCACAGAATCAACCACCTGTGACATAAGGTCGCTGCTCGCCAGACTCCGCTGAAAATCCTGAATTACCATATTGAGCTGTTCGCGGGTAAGTCCGGGAAGAACAGCAAGTTTAATCGCAAGTTCAGGACCGGCACCTCCGCCCCTTAGGATCTTCCCCGTGCCTGTGCGTGCCTGTACGCCATCACCAGTATCACACTGAATATCTACCAGAGCGGGTTGTGTAGAGATAAGGCGCTTTAGTTCATTTAGTACCTCGTCGTTGAGATACGAAGGGATCCACTGTTTCCCCTGCGCCAAAGACCAAACAGCGGGGCGACGTACCACAAAGGTGAGGTTCTGACCAGGATTCACAACGATGAGTTGGTTATCATCTTCCACAGCACTCAATGCCGTTTTACGCATAGAGGCTGCAACCGGGCGAGCCTGCGGGTGCCACTGCATCAAAGCATCAACACTCGTAAAAACAGGAAGAGCTTTTCGACCATCTGGAGCCTGCAGGCTGACTAATGCCATGTCAGCTTCTTTATCAGACACCAGACCATCATGGGTTATATGAGCTTGTGAAAGCTGAGCAACAATCGGAGCAAATATTCGCACTTCACTCAACGCTTCAACAACTGCTACCTCATCAACTTCATCAGCTTCAAAAGAGGTCAGAACCCGGGCTAAACCTGGGTTCGTCAAGCCATCGTCTCCATAGTATTGATGGGTTTGTGACGTTCCCTCTCCTAGGTTCCTCCCTTTCCAGGGCTGTCCGCCAGTATCAGTTTGCCTCCCAGCGCTGCGCAATTGAGCCGCAATATGCTCTGGCAACGCGCGCCGTGCAGCTGCACGCTTTTGGGGTTCAGACAGATTCCGTTGTTCTTGTGGGTTATGAGGCATCATCATTAGCCGCCTTAAGAGCTTCCTCAAAAGTAAAATTGCCGACGTACAGCGCCTTCCCTAGGACAAGACCTTCCAAGCCCTGATTCGTCAGCGCACGAAGAGTACGAATATCTTCCAGAGAAGCAACACCTCCCGAAGCCACAACGGGATGCTCAGTGAGACTGAGAACTTCACGAAGCAGCTGTAGCCCAGGCCCTGAGAGAGCACCATCTCGGCTTACATCTGTCACAATATACCGGCATGCTCCCGCAGTTTGCAGCCATCGCACTGTGTTATGCACGGAATCGCCACACCATGCGGTCCCACGTGCTACAACGGTTCCATTGCGAGCGTCCAAACCCAGAGCTATCCGCTCACCATAGTGCCCTAGTGTTTTCTCTAACCATGCCGGATGCTGCAGCGCCGCCGACGTCACATTGATGCGATCGGGTTCAAGACTCAAGGCGAATTCCAAAGAACGTTCATCTTTAACACCGCCACTGACCTGTATTTTGATAGGATTCTGAGCTGTCGCACGAACTCGATCAATAACCTCTCGAAGGATGCAGGTGTTGTTACCACGACCAAACGCCATATCCAGATCAACAAGGTGAATCCATCGTGCCCCCGCGCGGCACCACGATAGAGCCGTTTCCACTGGATCTGCACCCTCACTCTGTTGGGAGAGGCGACCGCCTACGGGACGCACTGCACGCCCCTGAGCAATATCGACTGCGGGAAGAAGTTCTAGAGTACCCATATTCTTATCCCTGTGACCCGTATACGAAAGTTACATATGCCCCGTACCCAAAGAGGACTAAAGCAATAATCCACAGCACAATCTGCGCGCCAAGAGATATGCCCTGTTTACGGAAAGATATACCCCCACCGGCAAAGAATGCCCCAACAGTCATAAGAATAAGTCCGGAGTATAGAGGTGACATGTGATGCTCCTTCGCAGTTTTTCGTAAAATTTATGATGCTACAAACGGTTCATGACGGGAAGATGCGCAACCCAGCGGCGAAGAAATTCTTCACCTGCAGCACCCGAAGCTACCGGACAAAATTGAATTGCTGTGAGAGGACCGTTCTCGACAGCTGCAATATAACGCGGATCTGCATCAGTCCAACTGACAGCAGGCGGCTCCATATAGTCTATACTCTGGTCAAAATCCCAGGTAAACACGCCATCCTCTGCCTTGAAATTCAAGGGTTCAGGAAGATCCTGTAAAAATTTACTGGACGCAGCAGCCTCAACCCTATAGTGTCCTCGATGAGCCCCAGCGGTGGCCAGATCTTGTGCAGCACCCGGCCACTCTCCTAGTGCAGAAATATCAAGGTCTCCAAGCTCTGGGTTCACGGTTCGGATAATTTCAAACAGCATCCCAAAACCAGCCCCGGCAACGAGGACAGGACGGCCGCCTGCAACGCGCCTGCCAAGCACCCGATCACCGTGGAGTTTCCGCACAGCCTCGTATGTTTCGAGAGATTTCTTATGGCCAGCAATCACCATACCATCAGCGTCTCGTAGAGAATTGAGATCTGTGGTAACGAACGCTTGGGCACCGACGCGCTCGCACGCTTGCTGGAGCTCGCTATATGTGCCAAATTCGCCAAGTATAGCTACGGTGGGACGTGTGGGCATAGAGACTCCTTAGTTCCGCTCCCACCGGATTCCAGACGAGCAACCGGGCGAGCATACAAATGTCATGTATTCTAGGGTACAAACTCCAAGGTTTCTGCCCCTAATCTCACGCTATCATCGCATACCGCATGTTACGTCGCCTGTATTGAGCACCATATGTCCATAAAAGGGCCCTACGCGATATAGGTCCCTTTCAAAGCCACCAGTCGCAAATTAGTCATGAGAACAAAGAATGCGGAATAGTTATAATAAGCGCACATCCAGTCACGTTTTCTAGATAGCAACTATGACTGCTATCACACATTTGGGACTTCTAGACGCTGCCCGACTTTGACAGTTGAACCCTGCAGATCATTAAGTTTACTGATCTGCACCATGGTGTCGCGTGGATCAGTCTTCGGGTCTACCTCTTGTGCAATATCCCAGAGCGTATCTCCAGATTGAACGGTCACGTACCGGGTTCCTGCGCCTTGAGAATTATTTCCAGCGTTTGCTGTATGCGGCGATATAAGAATGAGCGCCCCAAGAACGACAAGGGCCGCCAGCGTTATCAGCGGAATGCCAAAAACCCAATTTTTCAGAGCCCTAGAGCAATGCATAGCACGTGTGAAAAATGAGGGATTGCGCATATTAACCACCGGCACACCTTTAAGTTTTTCTGGAACCCGCCGCTGTCCGCTTGATGTTTTACCGTTTACGCTCTGCTGAGTCTGAGAGGAAGATGTGACGTTCACTTTCTGTGGTGTAGCTGAGAATGAAGTCTCGTATACAGCACGTGATTGGGAAGAAGTCAGCCGAGGATGCGACATACGGGAACGGCGTGATGAAGCATAGTGTGAACGTGTTTGATAAGAGTCCTGTCGAACACGAGCTGGGTGAATAACGGTTAACCCCGCCGGAATTCGGGAGGAAGAAGTAGCCGCTGCCATAGTATTTTCCTTTCCGCTGGTGTGTGACCAGTTCATATCCTCGCCGTTACACACCATTCTCAGCGCTCATAATGCGGTTGGCATGAGTTCATATTCTTGCAGAAAGCACATATTTTGCTTTCGGATTCTCTCAAGATGCTCTAGAAATACCGAAGTACTTCGAAGACCGATAATCCCTGCATAGCAAGAGCTTGAACTAGAACACCCCACCGAAAAACCTCAACTTTTATCGAATATGTCTTCCGTAGACACCAACTATATCGAATCTAGTTTCGATAGTCTAGTAGAAAGTTACTAAATATTTCTTCGATTATATTCGAGGATCATAGAATATTTGTTTGAAGTTTTCCCTCTGATGCTTTAGACTGAGAACGAGACGGTTCATCGTTATGCCTACCTGGATCCAGTCAATGTTCTAGGAACCATAGCGTGCGCAAATAGTTAGAAAGAAGGCTCCGCATGACACCCGAAGCTCAGCGCCCTCCGCTGACTCCACGTCAGCAGAAAATTTTGGATGCGATTCGTACAGAAATCGAGCAGAAGGGATACCCCCCTTCGATGCGTCAGATTGGCGATATCGTTGGATTGGCTTCACTTTCTTCGGTGACTCATCAGCTCGGTCGTCTTGAGAAGATGGGATATATTCGCCGCGATCCAAAACTACCGCGTGCCATCGAGATTCTTGACGATATAGAGTCTGAGGGCGCTTCAGCCCATTTTCCGGAGCTGCCTACATTTGAGGTGAGCGATGAGGATATGGTTCCCGTGCCCCTCGTAGGTCGCATTGCTGCTGGTGGTCCTATTACGGCTGAGCAATCCGTTGAGGATGTTCTCTCTCTCCCCCGCCAGCTCGTGGGCAGTGGGAAGCTTTTCATGCTTCGCGTCAAAGGGGATTCGATGATTGACGCCGCCATATGCGACGGTGACTGGGTTGTTGTACGTGAACAACACACCGCCGATAATGGAGACATTGTTGCGGCTCTTCTTGACGACGAAGCGACCGTCAAAGTATTCCGCCAAGTAGATGGTCATACCTGGCTACTCCCCCGAAATTCCCAATATGAGCCCATACTCGGCGACCGCGCCACGGTGATGGGTAAAGTAGTTTCTGTTCTGCGAAGCATCTAACGGGGACCTTCTGACCTGCGCGCGTTTTTCTCAAAAGACACAACGCTAGAGGTTCCGTTCCTGCGTATTCAGCCGTCCCATGTCCAGAAGGAATAACAGCACAATGATTGACCGTGAGATCGTTTTTGTTGTCTATGTATCGGATATCGAGGCCTCAGCGTCCTTCTATACGAGCCTTCTAAATCTTGAAGTCAGTTTTACCTCACCACGCTATGTCACCATGGATTTAGCACCGGGAGTCTCGCTAGCGTTGTGGACCGGAGCAAGCAATGCTCTTCATGAAACTTCAATACGTACCTCTGAGGTATGTATAAATCTCAAGGGTTCCGATGCAGAAATCCTCACGCAGTACCAAGCCTGGGTGGAACAAGGGGTTGTCATATTGGAAGAGCCCCATCGTGACGTATTTGGGATGACTTTCGTAGCAAGTGATCTAGATGGGAACCGTATCCGAGTTGCCCCGATAGACTAACTAGTTACTATAGGCAGCCATAAGCGCACAATGCACCAGGTAGGGTACCGTCGAACGGTACCCTACCTTTCTCACATTACATCTATGGACGCTTCGCTACGTTTATGTCTCGGCACCAGTACCGGAATACAACGTGCATTAAGCCCGCGTATCTTATTGCTTTTAGTCAATACTCTGATAGAGCCGTTCTAAAGCACCCAAAACAACATTCTTATCCTGGGTGGTCCAAAGGTTAGGCATCGCCCGCATCAGGTACCCACCGTATCGCTGAGTCGCCAGCCTAGAGTCAAGGATTGCTACTACCCCGCGATCGTGCACGGAACGTATCAATCGCCCTGCCCCCTGAGACATGCGGATTGCCGCATGATATGCCGAAACAGCCATAAACCCATTCCCGCCTTTTTCTGCCACGGCACGGGTACGCGCTTGAGCGAGCGGATCGTCTGGGCGCGGGAACGGTATACGGTCCATCAGTACCAGACGACAGGAGTCTCCGGGAACATCCACTCCCTGCCAAAGGCTCATGGTGCCGAAAAGACAAGCATTTATATCTTCAGTAAACTCCTCGACAAGAGCCCGCAATGAGGACTCTCCCTGCAAGAGAATATTCAAATCCGTGTGCTGACGTACATATTCA
Source organism: Rothia sp. HMSC065G12 (assembly GCF_001811455.1). NCBI lineage: Bacteria > Bacillati > Actinomycetota > Actinomycetes > Micrococcales > Micrococcaceae > Rothia > Rothia sp. HMSC065G12. The sequence goes on along the minus strand of NZ_KV804792.1, from coordinate 68,416 downwards.
GCCGCCTGCTCGGCACCTCGCTTCGACGAGAATAACCCCAGAACCCCACCACCAGAAGCTTCACATAATTCGCGTAATCGTTCGAGCTGCTGAGGATTCACGCCAAAGCTCGGTTTGGGCAAGTCGGAAGCCACGTACAGAATTCCCTGCCGTGGATAATCAAAAGGAGAGCCCACATCAAGACCTTCCCAGCGCGGAGCCTGCGGCCCAGCCAGTCCCAGGGAGCCGGCTACTGCATCGAAGGATTCCCCCACAGTAAGCGTTGCGCTCGTAAGAATAACGGTACGATCCTCAAAAAGCCCCTCACGTAAACGGCTTCCGATATTCAAAGGAGCAATGTGGAGTGTGGCGGGATCCTGATCGGAAGCTGCGGTATATCGTCCGTTTTCCCAACCGCCCTGGCGTGATAACCACAGCACTTCGCGATGTTCGGTAGACTCCAGCATGCGCGTTGCGGCATCGTGTACCTCAGAGACACGTGAACGAGCCATCTGAAGCCCGGCATCCGCCTCTTTATTGTCGCTCTTAGAGTCGGAAAGCGCCGCCCGTGCGGCATCGGCTACAGCCGCGAGTGCGTTCAGAAGTCGCCCTTCGAGCCTTTCTATCAAGCCCTCAGAAACACCTTCACATGCGGTTTCTAAAGAACCGGCGGCTTGTTCGAGCGCGCTGGAGTCTGCTTTGGAGCTCTTGCGGATATCGCGAGCGGCACGCCTGATTAAGGAAGCAGAAAGGGAATCCGTCACCGCACCGGTCACGCGGTCTGCAAGCTCATGCGCCTCGTCAATAATAGCGATATCGTGTTCGGGAAGTACACCTAAACCTTCAAAAGCGTTGATGGCAAGCAGCGCATGATTAGTAATCACGAGATCGGCTTCATATGCTTCTTGGCGCGCCCGCTCACTAAAGCACTCCTCAACGAGGGGGCAGCGTTTTCCCAAACACTCTGAGGCGCTCACAGATACCTGCGCCCAGGCACGATCCGATACACCGGGTTTAAGTTCGTCGCGGTCACCGGTTTCGGTTTTTTCCGCCCATGACCTGAGCCGCAGCACCTCTTCACCGATGCGAGACGTACTATGCTGAGGCATGTCGAAGAGGGTATCGGGTTCCTCTTCGGGGTATCCGCCGTCGAGTTTGTGCAGGCATAGATAGTTGTTCCTGCCCTTGAGGATTGCGACCTGATTTTCAGATTCGGGCTCAGAAGAGAGTGCCTCCATAAGTTTTGGAAGGTCTCGTTTTACGATCTGCGCCTGGAGGGCCAGGGTTGCGGTCGCCACAACAATGGGTTTTGTGCTTACACCCGCATGATGCAGGGCTGGCACCAAATACCCGAGGGATTTACCGGTTCCGGTGCCTGCCTGCACGAGGAGATGCCGCTCAAGGTCGAAAGCCTGCGCAACATGGGCTGCCATTCTACGTTGTCCGAAGCGTTTTTGCCCGCCCGTTTTTTCAATCACATGATCGAGCAAATCTAACACGGGTTTTGCACCGGGCAGAGTTTCAAGCTCCATCCCGGTGGGCGCAGTAATATTATCGGTCATGGGGTGCTCACGCTCTCATCACGCGAGTTCACAGACGTTTTCGGGTTCAGAGGCAGAGTCTTGAAGCTCCAATTCAAGCACTTCAAGGAGCTCGCCGTCGATCACATAGTCAGAGAGTTCTGCGGCAACATCCTCACGCACCAAAGCGGTGACAAAGGTTCCATCTGAGACAAACGCAGTACTTTTAATCTCAGCGTCCCAAGCATGAAGACGGGAAATAACTTCACCGTGGTTATAGGGGATCAGTAATTTAACTTCAAGCGATGGCCGCGGAATTGTATCCGCAATCTTCTGCTTGAGTTCGTCAATGCCCTCCCCTGTGCGCGCCGAGACGATGACGTGGTTCGGTTCGCGCTGTCGCATGCGTTCGAGGATAAAGGGATCAGCCGCATCCGCTTTATTGAGCACAATAATCTCGGGTATACGGCGAGCATCTAAATCTGCGATAACCTCACGCACGGCGCGAATCTGCCCCTCAGGGTCTGGGTGAGATGCGTCTACCACATGCAGAATCACGTCTGCATCGGCTACCTCTTCGAGTGTGGAACGGAATGCTTCCACGAGCTGGGTGGGCAACGAACGCACGAATCCTACAGTGTCCGAAAGCGTATAGCCGATGCCGTCCGGAGTCTGTGCTTTACGCACGGTCGGATCCAGGGTTGCGAAGAGAGCGTTTTCCACCAGAACACCGGCATCGGTCAGACGATTCAGCAACGACGACTTACCTGCGTTCGTATACCCCGCGATAGCGACCGAGGGTACCCTGTTGCGTTTACGGCTTAGGCGTTTTGTCTCACGTGCGGGCGCCATAGCGGCTATTTCGCGCTTGAGCTTTGCCATGCGGGCACGTAGACGGCGGCGATCCATCTCGATTTTGGTTTCACCAGGTCCGCGTGAACCAATGCCTTCACCGGATGCTGCACGCCCGCCTGCCTGGCGTGACAGAGACGCGCCCCAGCCGCGCAGACGCGGGAGCATGTATTCGAGTTGGGCAAGTTCGACCTGTGCTTTGCCTTCACGAGACTTCGCGTGTTGAGCGAAGATGTCTAGAATCAGGGCGGTACGATCGATCACTTTGACTTTGACAATATCTTCGAGGGCTCGTCGTTGTGAGGGTGCTAATTCAGAATCGACGATCACGGTATCGGCACCGGTTGCCTCAACAATGTCTTTGAGTTCGAGGGCTTTTCCGGAGCCAAGAAAAGTTCCGGGGTCTGGTTTGAGGCGGCGCTGAACTAGCCCGTCCAGCACTTCAGATCCTGCAGTTTCGGCGAGTGCGGCGAGTTCTCGCAGGGAGTTCTCGGCATCTTCGACGGTTCCTTCGGTCCATAGCCCGGCGAGAACCACGCGTTCTAGGCGCAGCTGACGGTATTCGACTTCGGTCACATCATCGAGCTCGGTAGAAAGCCCGGCGACTCGGCGTAATGCGCGGCGTTCGGCGAGGTCTTCCTGCTCGCCGTCAAATTCTGAGTGTTCCCGCTGATTATCGGAAATTTCTCGGGCACGGGTATCGAGCACGCGGCGTTGTGCGGTGCTACCGGTGCTTTCGGGGTAGATAGTGGTCTGTGCCGCTGCGTCTGCATGACCCAGGACTCGTTCTACGGTTCGGCGTAGCTGCTCATCACTGGGCAACTTTTCGCTGGAAAAAGAGGTATCTGTTAATTTCATATGTTCCTCTATTTTAGCGGTCGCATGCCACAGTTGTCGCGGTTTTCGGTTATCTCTCGCTGTGGGCGCATCAGCGTAGCAGCGATGATGCGGAGCGCATCCGGGTACACTGGATTCATGAGCGAACAGCATTATTTTTCCTCGTCTCCCGAAGCCGAGTTCAAACCTCGAAGGGTTCAGGTTGAGTTGGCGGGTCGTCAGGTTTCCGTGACGACCGCGAACGGTATTTTTAGTCCTTCGGGAATAGACAAGGGAACTGCGGTTCTTTTCGCGCAGGTACCTGAGCCGCACGGAAAATATATGCTCGATATTGGATGCGGCTGGGGACCCATCACATTATCTTTAGCTATGCTTGCTCCGCAATCTGAGGTTTATGGGATTGACGTCAATTCCCGGTCGCTTTCGCTCACGGAACAGAATGCCCGCGCTTTGGGGCTGCATAACGTCTCGGTGAGCACCCCCGATGAGATAGATCCCACATTACGTTTCGATACTATCTGGTCCAATCCTCCGATTCGCGTAGGTAAAGAGGTTCTGCACAATATTCTGCTCACGTGGCTTCCGCGGCTAGCCCCCGGCGGTGCTGCCTATCTGGTGGTTCAAAAGAATTTGGGTTCTGATTCCCTGCAAAAATGGCTGGATGCACAGCTCACCGAACGTTTTGGATCCGAGTTTTCGGTATCTCGATATGCCATGTCGAAGGGTTTCCGTATCTTGGAGGTTGTACGTTCTTCCAAAGGTTCTTAAAGGCTTCAGGTGGATGCTTACGCGATAATGCCCGTCAGCTTCTCCGCCTCAGAAGAAGGCTGACGGGCATAAGTTCTCAAAACTCCTTCGTAGGTTAGTGGAGCTCAATCTTGGCAACCGTCTGAGCTGGCCCTGCTAGAACGACGTGTTCTAGGTCGTCGGGGCCTAGGACGAAGGTTACTGCGAGCGTGCCGCCGGGAACATGAACCAGCCATTCATCGGGCGCCTCTTCGCCGCCCCAAAAACGGGTTGCCGCAGCGGCCGCGCATGCGCCAGTCCCGCAGGATAGAGTCTCACCCACGCCGCGTTCGTATACGCGCATCCTGATGGCTCCAACGTTTTTATTCTCGTCGGATGTTTCTAGATCAACCGGAACCACAAACTCAACGTTAGTCCCTTTTTCGGGTGCTGGATTTACCTGTGGCTGGCTGTTCAGATCGAGTCCGTCCAACTTGCCTTCCTGACCCAGCATTACCACGGTGTGGGGGTTACCCATCGAAATCGACAGACCGGCTCGGGGAGTCATCAGCCCACGCGCCGAAACATGCGAATCTTCACCACTTTCGCGTGCTGTGTCTCCGTGGATAAAACTCCACGGACCCATATCAATAGCATATCCTTCTTCAGTGCGCGCCACGATTTTGACGCCGCCTCGCGTAGCAATCTTGACGGTCTCACCCACTTCAAGGTCAATCATTCCCTCAGTACGCAAGTAATCGACGAAGGCACGCACACCATTCCCGCACATTTCGGCGATCGAGCCATCACCATTGCGGTAATCCATAAACCAGATAGCGTCTGGATACTCTTCCAGCATATTCTGCCCGGTCCTGAAATTTTCGGTATACGCTGCACGGATAAAGCCGTCAGCACCGATTCCAAAATGACGATCGCAGACACGCGCGATGAGGTCAGCATCGAGCGGGATCTCAGAGGCTGGGTCGGTCAGAAATATAAAGTCATTACCCGTTCCATGCCCCTTTGTCAGAGTACGCCCGGCTAGTTCTCCCCACGTGGATACGCCATCGGTCATGCTTGTTCTCTACCCTTCGTTCTTCGTGACTAAATCTCTGTAAATTCTACCGGTTTACCGCAGAGGATGCGCTGCTTAAGCGGGTTTCGGTCCTTTACAGCCTTGGCTCGCCTGATGCACGACCTCATGCGCTTGGCTGAGCAGGTTCTTCGATTCGGCGTCAAACCAGTGTACGCGGTCGTCCCCGCGAAACCAGGTTATCTGACGACGCGCAAATTGTCGGGTTGCCGTCGCGGTGTCTTCGATCGCATCGTGCAGAGTATACGTCGCGCTCAACGCGGGGGCGGGGGCGGTATTCTGCGCATCCAAAACCTTCAAAAACTGGGCGTACCCGATGGCACGTGAGGCGGTCTTTCCCTCGCGTAGACCATGCTGTTCCAGCGTTCGTACTTCATCTAAAAGCCCTGATTCCGCCATGTTCACCACCCGCCGGTACAGGCGTTCGTGCAGACGCTTACGATTCATATCCAGCCCAATCTGTATGGCGGGTGAGACATATTCGCGTACTGGCATAAAGGCAGAAAAGGGACGCCCCGTCACCTCAAAAACTTCGAGGGCACGGATAACGCGCCGTTCGTCGTGAACACGCGCCGCAGAGTCAGGATCGACCTGAGCCAGGCGTGTGCGCAAAACACCGATCCCCTGCTGGGCGGCTTCCTGCTCCAGCCGAGTCCGTACTGCCGAATCCGTGCCGGGAAATTCGAGTTTATCGAGAGCCGCCCGAACATAGAGGCCAGATCCGCCCACCAGAATAGGGTACTTACCGCGCGCTCTAATATCCGCAAAGAGCTGCCGGGCTTGATGCTGAAATTCTGCTACCGAGGCTTCCTGCGTGATATCCAAAATATCGAGCAGATGGTGAGGAACCCCCTGCATTTCCTCAGCGGTAATCTTAGCAGTTCCGATATTCATACCGCGATAGAACTGCATAGAATCCGCGTTCACACATTCACCGCCAAGATGCCGGGCAAGAGCAATTGCAAGCGCACTCTTACCGGTACCGGTGGCACCGACAATAGCGACAATAGGAGGCTCTAAGGGGTACGTCATGGGTCTATTGTACGGGTCTACATATAATATGAGACCGCGCGCACGCCCTACGGTATCTAGGATTTAGGCCCAATAGTGGGCATGCCAAGCCCCACCGGACCGCCCGAAACCTGAGTAGTTCCGGCGCCGCAGGATTCGGCCTGTGAACGGTCCCAGGCATCCCCGGCTCGGGTGCGGCGAAGCTGATACTGCTCAGCGGTGGGATCTGAAATCAGATGGAACGACCCTGCCTCAGTGATAGGAACGGTCACCATATCTCCGGGGCGAGGCTCTTCGCACCCGGCAGGTACTGAGAAGTGCACGAGGCGCTGATCCGGTCCGCGGCCCGCCAGACGATGCGTCTGCTGCGCTTTACGCCCAGACTCGGCGACAACCATCAGCTCAACGGTTTTACCCAACTGTTTACGGTTCTCTTCGCCCGCAATACGGTCCTGCAGGGCCACTAGGCGTTCGTAGCGCTCTTGCACAACATCTTTTGGAATCTGGTTTTCCATAGTCGCCGCCGGGGTGCCGGGACGAATTGAGTACTGGAAGGTAAACGCTGATGAGAACCGGGCCTGCTCCACCACGCGCAGCGTATCCTGGAAGTCTTCTTCACTCTCACCGGGGAACCCCACGATAATATCGGTGGTAATGACAGCGTGCGGAATGCGCTCGCGCACCTTCTCTAAAATACCCAAGAATTTCTTGGATCGGTATGAGCGGCGCATGTCTTTGAGCACCTTATCCGATCCCGATTGAAGCGGCATATGCAGAACAGGCATGACGTTCGGGGTTTCTGCCATCGCTTCTATCACATCGTCGGTGAACATAGCTGGATGCGGTGACGTGAACCGTACTCGTTCCAGCCCCTCAATATCACCGCAGGCGCGCAATAGTTTGGAGAATGCCTGACGGTCCCCAAATTCCACGCCGTAGGAGTTCACGTTCTGTCCAAGCAGAGTTACTTCGATCGCACCGTCATCGACGAGCGCCTGAACTTCGGCAAGGATATCGCCAGGTCGGCGGTCTTTCTCTTTACCGCGCAGTGACGGCACGATGCAGAAGGTACAAGTGTTGTTGCATCCTACGGAGATTGACACCCAGCCCGAGTACACATGATCGCGTTTCGTGGGTAGGGTCGAGGGGAACACCTCAAGCGATTCGAGCAGTTCCGCCTGCGCTTCGTGATTGTGGCGGGCGCGTTCAAGGAGTGTGGGGAGCGAGCCAATATTGTGGGTGCCGAACACGACATCTACCCAAGGGGCTTTTTCGATAATAGTGTTCTGGTCTTTTTGGGCCAAGCATCCGCCTACAGCAATTTGCATGCCTTCGTGGCGCCGCTTCACGGAGGCCAACTGTCCCAAATGCCCATAGAGACGATTTGATGCGTTCTCGCGCACCGCGCATGTGTTAAACACCACGAGGTCGGGTTCTTCCCCCTCGGCAGCGCGTACATACCCGTTCGCTTCTAGCAAACCAGACATACGTTCAGAATCGTGAACGTTCATTTGACAGCCAAAGGTGCGAACTTCATAGGTTCGGGGAGTTTCGGCGGACGTTGCGGATTCAGCAGAAAAATCATTTAGGGTCATGCTCACGCCATTAGGGTAGCGGATGGTGGATAATGGCTCTATGCAGGTATCCCTTAGTAATTCTTCCGGCCAATATCCTGAGGATCCCCTCGCGACTATTCTTGAGCGCGCCATCGCGGAATACCACCCCGCGCCCACGCACTCCCCTGCCGACTCCGAGGCGTTCCGGGCAAGTGTTCTCAAAATACTTTCGTGGGCTGCAACCCTACCGGCTATCGGAGATCGGATTCCGCTCTCGCTGACGATTCTCTCAACCGGAATGCGCTCGGTAGTGCTGCGAGTACGCTATGGATCTAACCCGCATACACCCTGGCAGCCCGAATCTGTCATCTTAAAGCGTTATCGCCGCGGAGACTCGGCGACTAACGCAGGCGGTTTTGGATACCTTCGGGAAAAATACGGTGCAGTTGCCCTGGATGAGATGGTTCCAGATATCTACCCTGCCCTCTACGGTGTTGATGATGATCTACGCTGCTTAGCACTCGAAGACGTGGTCTTTGAAGGGTCGGTACCCGTTGCAAACTCCCTCATAGCTGATACCTCCACGCAGCTTTTCAACCAGAATAATACGGCACGCGCTTTTGCGGCTTACGCGGCAGTGTGGGGTGAATTTGCTCGGCAGGGAATTTTTGACGACACCGTCGATCAATATCGCGCATCGCTCGCGAAGGCCGACCGCAGGGCACAGTTCCCGGGGGCGATGCCCTCCCCGAAACTTGCCGAGAAGGGGCTTCAACGCCTATATCCCGATCTCCCAGCAGAACGGAGCGAAGATGCCGAAGAACCTACAAACGATCTCCAAGAACTAATCTTCCGGTTCCATCGCATCACTCAGCCATTTTTCCTCAAACGCCCGCCGGTACCCGAACAGTTTAAACGTAGCCGCGGGCAGGTCTATATGCTCTCGTCGGGAGATTTTTCGCCGCATAACGTGCTGTACTCCCCGGCCGATACGGCACCTTCTCGCGGTATCGGCACCCGCGCCTTTGATACGGAGGGAACCTGTATTCACCATCGCGGATTCCCTTTTGTGGAGGCGATGCTCGGGTTTCCCTCGTCGCCCCAGTACCCGCTTTACCGGGTAGATAGGGAACAGGAGCTTCCTAAATTTTATACGGTCCTCTTCGGTGAAATACCTTTAGATGCCAGGCTTGCAGAAGACATCGCGGTGTGCGCAGCTATTACGGTGTGTACGCTTTTGGAACTTTACGCCGACGGAACTCGGGCGCGGGTTCTTCCCCGCATCTGCCGCCAGGGTGTTGAGCTGATGCGCATCCTGCTTACTCTTGGGAACACTCAAGACCCCGCGCTTTACGATCTCATCCAGCGCCTTGGCGATTACGGTAAGAACCTCGAAAAGTAGATTAGACGGCACGTCCAGTTGCCTCACCGGCGGCAAGCGTAAAATCCCAACTAATTCCGTTCCAGGTGAGAACCTGCGGACGCAGTTCCTCACGCAATGCAAAACTCTTATCGGCATATCCCAGCAGATACTCATCGAAGGCTGGGAGAATAAGCTTGCGATTAAGAGCAACTTTGAGTTCCGAGTCGGTAATGCCTTCTTGCCAGGAACCTATCGCATATTCTTGTCCACCCAGCACAATAGTCTGGGTACGGCGAGCATGTTCAAATGCATACCGGGCATCGGTTATCGTAATTCCAGCCCACCAGCTCAGGTCCTCGGCAGTCACCGGCCCGTGACCGCATATATAACGTGTACCCAGCTCAGCCAGCGCCTGTTGTCGCTCGTATTTTGTGCGGGGCACAGGTATGGAGTCGCGGTGCACGAAGCTTTCCTCTTTCCCCTGAAGCGGCCCTTGAAGAACCGTACCCTCACCGCCGTAGAGCCGAATGAGGTGACTACGTCGCGAACTTGGTCCGCTATAGCCGCATTCATCCAAAATGGCGTAGAGGTCAGTACGGGTGAGCGGCTCAAGATAACCGCGAGTTTGTAAAGCTTCATGAAGATGTTTACGCCAACGTTCGAAGTCTTTGAGCGTAAAGTTACATTGACGCATATAGGCGGGCTGAGGCTTCGCGCCTCGGCCGGCGACAGCAGCATACAGCGAATCTGCACTATTGAGAGTCAAAAAGTGGAGTGTCCCGCGCATGGGCCACGAACGCACAATGCTGTAGTCGTGAATGCCTTCAAGAACTGTGTCAGTACTGCACCCAGCTCGTAGCGCAATGGCGCGCACACCGGCGTTATAGTTTTGCCCCTGAACAGCGTAGAGATGATTTAACACATGTATCGGGGCGCTTGTCTCTTGGTACAGAGTGTCAGCGTCTACACCTATACCACGATGCGCTGCACTTGGAGCGAGGAGCTGAGCGATCATACGCCTGGCACGAAGTTCTTGTAACGGCTGCATAGATTACCTCTTATCTGTTGCTGGATCCGCTGGATACTCTTCTGATGAAGAATATTCAACAGTCTTCTTCTTGCTCGCTGCGGTACCTCTCGATTTCTTCTTTTACCACCGAAAACGCTACAGATGAAGAATATCCCCGACGTGCCAGCATCCCTACTAGCCGACGCATGATTTTCTCCTTCTCGGTACGATCTGAGAAGTTCATGGAAGGACGCAGTTTTTTGCGCACGAGCTCCGCCGCGTCCTGACGTTCATCTTCGTCCGTGCGTGCAGCGAGCGCATCTTCAGCAAGTTCTCCGGTAATTCCTCGTTCTTTGAGTTCACGGCGCAGAGCGGTTCGGGAAAGCTTCTTATGTTTTCCCCGCTGTTCCACAAAGGAACGCGCATACTCGGCATCGTCAATCAGGTGAGCAGCCTCAAATTTATCGAGCAGTGACTCTATCAGGCTTTCCTCAAACCCTTTATCGACAAGTTTTTTCTGCAACTGCGCGCGGGATTTAGCGGAATACGCCAGCTGATTGTAAACCAGAGTCTTTGCTCGCGTGTACGGATCTGGCTCTTCGCGCTGTTTCCAACGTCCTGAGCGATTGGTGCCCGGAACATTCGTCTTTTCTTCGGCAGCGATACCTCGAATAAGAGCTTCTTCTTCGGTGCTCAAAGGTTCGTTGAGGGCACTCCCCTCACGAAATAATGGGCCTGATGACCTTTTCTTCTTTCGTACTTTTTCTGGATGTTCTTCCTCTGCACGATGAGCCCCAATAGCCGGGGCGAAGGGCGATTTTTCGGTGTTCTTGGGGCGCCGGAATCCTTTTTTCCAGTCCGGGTTTCGACGCTTCTTACGGGCGCCCGATGTACGCTCTGCTGAGGTTTTTGATGAAGCGTTTTGTGTACGGGGTTCTGCATCATGTTGAGTTACCGCCCCTCCCCCTCGTGTGCGTGGGAACGAGCGCGATGAGGAAGAACGATAGGGTACAGAATCGGGGTCGGGTTTGTCTTCCACATATCCGTGTGCGGCGGGATGCCAATCAGAGAATCCTGTGGCTTTGCCCTCTGCAGCATCAGAAGTTGTTTCAGCGTCAGAAATCGCAGGGTCACTCAACGGGTTATCACCCCAGGCATCCGCCAACCAATCGTTACCCATGCCGCCTTCCTGTGCTGGTTCGATGCTGTTAATCCTGTAGGTACAACGCCTCAAAGGCGTAGAGTCCTCAGATATGCTGAGCGTGTGCCGCGCATCCTCAAAGCTAGGCTATCGTGGATGCGCGGCACACGCCATCTTGTTTAGAATTCTTCTGCGAGCTCGTCGAGAGGATCGGCCTCAACCGATGTGGCTTCAGTTTCTTCCAAAGATTCCTCGCCTTCAGGATCGATAATTCCGAGTTTTACGAGGACCTTATACTGTAGTTCCTCAGTCAATTCCGGGTTATCCTTGAGCAGTTTACGCACGTTCTCGCGCCCCTGCCCCAGCTGTTCGCCATCATAGGTAAACCAGGCGCCAGACTTCTTGACGATGTCATGCTCTACCGCGAGGTCAAGAATACCGCCTTCAACGGAGATACCCTCACCATACAGAATGTCGAACTCGGCCTGTTTGAAGGGAGGAGCCATCTTATTCTTCACGATCTTGGCACGAGTTTTATTGCCAATGGGGTTCGCCCCGTCCTTTAAGGTCTCAATACGTCGAATATCGATACGCACCGAGGCGTAGAACTTCAGGGCCTTACCGCCGGTCGTGGTTTCGGGAGATCCAAAGAACACGCCGATCTTCTCACGAAGCTGGTTAATGAAGATTGCTGTAGTGCCGGTGGATGCCAGGCGACCCGTAATCTTACGGAGAGCCTGGCTCATCAAACGCGCCTGCAGGCCCACATGAGAATCACCCATATCGCCGTCAATCTCGGCGCGGGGAACGAGAGCCGCTACAGAGTCGACTACAACGATATCAACAGCGCCGGAACCAACCAGCATATCCATAATTTCGAGTGCCTGTTCCCCAGTATCGGGCTGCGATACCAAGAGGGCATCGGTGTCAACGCCGAGTTTGGCAGCATAGACCGGATCGAGTGCATGTTCAGCATCAATAAACGCCGCGATACCGCCCGCTTTCTGCACATTCGCTACAGCATGCAGAGCGACAGTGGTCTTACCGGAAGATTCAGGACCATAAATTTCAATCACACGGCCGCGGGGCAGTCCGCCGATACCGAGAGCAGCATCCAAAGCGATAGCGCCGGTTGAAATAACCTCCGTTTTCACGGTCTCTTTATCGCCTAGACGCATAATCGCGCCTTTACCATAATCCTTGTCGATTTTAGCCATCACGGCTTCGAGTGCCTTGGCACGGCCTTCTTCAGGAACACGAGCGACGCCCTGTGCCTTGCTGTTCTTTGCCACGGTTAGTTACCTCGTTCTATCAATAGAAGGTCTCAATGATTCTTCGGGAGGTGCTTCTCGCCACCCTCTGCACACTACTCTACGAAGTCCGCCTGACACTTTAAGACCGGCGGCGGAAGAATGTGGAAAAATCCCCCAGAAAGTACAGATATTTTTACTCTGTGGATAGATTAGCATGACTCGAACAAAAATCCTATAAATCGCACAAATTTTCGGCAAATTTTTTCGAATTTATGCTCGCCGTGTCCATCTCAGGTTCTCCCCATGTGGTATCTCAACAGCCCCTAAACCGGGCTTATTTCGCAGCAATTCATGGATTCCGGCTACCTGCGCGGCTCACGGTCGGGTCCCAAACGGCGAACCTCCGGAATATCCTGTGTCTCACAGACCGCAAGCCAAACATCCTTCGGCGCAACTCCAGCTTCAAGTGCCTCTAAAGCCGTCATATTCCCAAGCGACCCAAGCACCAAATCTCCCGCCAAAACTCGGGCATACCCAGCACCGAATTCGTAGTCCATATTGGCCCAAAACTCACTGAGTTTCATCGTCCCTCCTTACGCTCTCCTGTTTCAGAGCACATCCGAGAAAAAATCATGAGAACGCTTCATCAGAGTCCCCTACGAAAGTAGACCCCTACTACCGTTGTCAGTGCACAAAAAAGCGAACCGCGCATCATAACGGATGCGCGGTTCGCTCACATAGGTCTCTTAGAGCGAAGCCATCATGTAATCGTTACGGTACTGCTCAGCAAGCTCGGCGGGAACGGTATCCGGAACGTGTACGCCCTCTAGAATTGCCATACGGTCGGCAACTTCACGAAGCATCTGGTACATCGGGATATCAAGCGCCTGGCAAATCCATGCCAGAAGCTCCGAAGAAGCTTCCTTCTGCCCACGCTCGACTTCGCTGAGATAACCCAGGGAAACACGTGCGCTCTGTGAAACCTCGCGTAGGGTACGACCCTGGCGCTGACGAACGTCACGAAGAACCTCGCCAATAGCCTGGCGCAGAGGTACAGTCTTTGCCTCTTCCACAACAGGAGCTACCTGCTGCGGAGCTGGGTTAATTTCTTTCCACCGGGTAATACCATTAATAGATACACGCTTCTTGGTCATATGCGTTGTTTCTCCTCGTACGTAGGTCAACCAGTGTTCGGTTCTTACAGTTATTAAGCCTAACTCATTTTTTAGTTCTCGGCTAGCCTCGGGTGCTGTACCGTTTATATGAGCCTGGCTAGTATATATTCAAACTTACCAAGCTATAGTTTTATTCCCATGCACCTGGGAAATCCCTGGAAACTTGATTAAAGTATCCCGTGAAAAGATACTTCAGCTGACCTCTAGATAAGACTACGATGCGTCCTTAGTACCGTGCACAGCCTGGGTCAGCAGGAGAATTGCATCCGCCGTTGCCGAGGAACGAATCTGTACCCGATCCCCCTCATAGTGCCGCTGTACGGCATAGGTTGCCTCTGAAGTGTGCACACCCAAAAATACGGTACCAACGGGCTTACCATCGTGCGGCTCTGGCCCTGCAACTCCAGTGGTCGAAACCCCGTAGTCAGCTCCACAGATTCGTGCGGTTCCCTGCGCCATCTGCCGGGCAACTTCCGGATCAACGGAACCATTCTTAGCTAAAAGCTCCTCGTTTACGCCTAAAACGGATGCCTTGACCGCGCTCGCATATGAGATAACTCCGCCGCGGTAGTATTCCGAGGCTCCTGCAACGGTGCAGATAGTACCCCCGACGTCTCCCCCGGTAAGGGATTCCGCCGTAGCGATTGTCAGACCTGTACCGACCAACGCATTGTGAAGTATCTGAGCGGCTTCTTTCGCACTGTGCGGTACCGTTTTGAGTACGCCCATAAGTGCTCCTCCCAACGAGATATATCCGACGTATAAAATACCGGGACAGTCCATCTGGAACCGTCCCCAGCCTCATGACTGTGCGGGATGCTGCGCCAGCCATGTCTGGCGAAGCTGATGGGCATCACGCACATAAACCGCCCCTGTCCAGACGGTAATAGCGGTTACCGCCGCCATAAGGACCCATCCGGGAACCAACCAAGGCTTGCCGAGGAGTCCCAAGGGTAAGAGCATCACCACGAGAGCAATGGTTTGTAAAACGGTTTTGATCTTTCCGCCCTTATTTGCCGCCATAACCCCGTATTTGATAACGAAAAAACGCATGATGGTGATTCCCCACTCCCGAAGGAGAATTACAGCGGTTACCCACCACCACAGCTCGCCCAACCAAGAAAGGGTAATGAACGCCGCACCGGTGAGGAGCTTATCAGCAATAGGATCAGCGATCTTCCCAAAGCTCGTGATGAGGTTACGGCTTCGAGCCAGGTAACCGTCCGCCCAGTCGGTAATCATCGCGGCGATAAAGAGGGCAAAAGCAAGCCACCGCTGTGCTACATCTTCAGCTCCGAATGTTCCGCCCGCAAGGAGCACTACAACGAAAAAAGGAACTGCAATAATACGCACAACCGTCAGAATATTCGGCAGATTCCAGTTAGATACATGACGCTCGGTCTGCGATACCGCCGATGCTGATTCCTGACTCACTGTTACCCTTCGTCTCTACAGTCTGGTACCAACGACTCGTTGTTGGCTGCAAGGAGCTCCCAGAGCGTAGCCCTCGCCTCATATCTTTCCAGTATACGAGGTATCGTTCCTATAAGAATGGCATTCCGATAAATCCTTGTTTGGGCTCGCAGTAATAGAAAAATTCCCGCTTCCGCAGCACGATATGCCAGCAGAAGCGGGAATCTCTCTAGGATGATGAGAACACTTTGAATACGACTGTTGGTGGGTTACCGCCCCGTAAGCTGCCAGGCGTCCTCCGAGCCCTCATCGCTCTCTTCCACCGCATATTCGGCAGGCTCTGCGGGGTTCACCGCTTGCGCATACGGGTCTTCAAAAGTTTCCTCAACGGGTTCGGGCACCTCTTCACCCCGGATGCGTGCCAAGGTATTCTGTAGATCGTCTGGGCGCACCAGCACATCGCGCGCCTTCGAACCCTCGGAAGGACCAACTATGCCTTGAGACTCCAGCAGGTCCATAATGCGCCCCGCCTTCGCAAAGCCCATGCGGAGTTTACGCTGAAGCATTGAGGTAGAACCAAACTGCGTGGTAATCACGATTTCAGCCGCCTGGAGCAGGTCATCAAGGTCATCGCCGATTTCCTCATCAATCTGCTTCTTCGCGGCAGAAACCATAACGTCTTCACGGTAAATTGTCGGAGCCTGCTGCTTCACGTGCTCAACAACCGCGTGAATCTCGGATTCAGAGACCCACGCACCCTGCACACGCATCGGCTTCGAGGCACCCATTGGCAGGAAGAGCGCATCGCCCTGGCCGATCAGCTTCTCAGCGCCGGGCTGATCCAGTACCACACGCGAATCCGTGACCGATGACGTCGCAAACGCCATACGCGAAGGAACGTTCGCCTTAATCAGACCGGTTACCACGTCAACCGAAGGACGCTGGGTTGCAAGCACCAGGTGAATACCAGCTGCACGCGCCAACTGCGTAATACGAACAATCGCCTCTTCAACGTCACGCGGGGCAACCATCATCAAATCGGCAAGCTCGTCCACGATAACCAACAGGTACGGGTATTCGTGAATTTTTCGTTTACTCCCCGGCTCAGGCTGAATCTTGCCCTCGCGTACGGCCTTGTTGAAATCGTCCACATGCTTAAACCCGTAATGCGCCAGGTCGTCATAGCGTGCATCCATTTCACGTACTACCCATTGAAGCGCCTCTGCTGCCTTCTTCGGGTTAGTAATAATAGGCGTAATCAGGTGCGGAATTCCCTCATAGGCGGTAAGCTCCACGCGTTTGGGGTCCACCATCACCAAACGCACCTGATCAGGTGTAGAACGCATAAGAATCGAGGTGATCATCGAGTTCACGAACGAAGACTTACCGGCACCGGTTGCACCCGCAACCAGCATATGCGGCATTTTCGCCAGGTTCGCAAGCACAAAACCGCCCTCGACATCTTTGCCCACGCCCATAACCATCGGATGCGGGTTCGAGTGAGCCTGCGGGGACCGTAAGACATCGCCCAGCGATACTGTCTCGCGGTCGGTATTTGGGATCTCAATACCGATCGCCGATTTACCGGGGATAGGCGATAGGATACGCACATCCGGGCTGGCGACTGCATAGGCGATATTTTTACTCAGCGCGGTCACACGTTCAACCTTCGTACCGGCACCCAGCTCGATCTCGTAGCGGGTCACGGTCGGACCGCGTGAGAATCCGGTGACAACCGCATCAACCTTAAACTGCTCTAAAACATTGGTCAGTGCCTCGACCACGTGTTCATTCACTTCGGATGATTCCTTAGCAGGGGGACCTGCCACCAGCATCTGTTCTGCAGGTAGGTTATAAGTGCCCTGCGAAGACTCGACGGATTGTTCGGGGCGGGCCTGCTCGGTATGCGCGGTGCGCGTGTTGTTCTGCAGGGGTCGTGACGCCCCCGTACCGGCAGCCGCTGCTCCGCTGACCGTAGCTTGCGGCTTCGTCTGGGGCATGCGAGATGCACCACTACTTTGCTGCGGTTTAGCCGATGTACCTTGCTGCTGCACTACTTCCGGCTGTGACTGTTGAGGAGGCTGCGTCTGAGGGCTTGCTATCTGCTTTGTCGCAACACTCTGCTCGGATGCGGCGGGCACAACCGACTGTACCGATGTGTCATCAAAAGCCTCTACATCAAAGAGCGCATCCGGTGCCACACGACCGTGCTCAACGGCGGCACGCTGCGCCTGAGCCAGGCGTGCCGAGGGCGCATCCGAAGCCACATGATCGAACACGGTGTTCTCGGTGCGGCGTTTGGGCAGGCGGCTCAACCTACCCTGAGACGATGTCGAAGAATGCGGCGCGGGGGCATCCGCTGAGGTTGCGGAAAACTCTTCATGAGTATTAACCACGGGGCTGGCGAATGCCTCATCGCCAACGTATTCATCCAGCCCCTGATCGGCCTGTTGAGAACGACCGAACCCGAACCACCGCTTAATTGACCCAAAGATACCGCCGCGAGATGTACGGCGTTCTTCCTCATCACCGTAAAGATAGCTACGATCATGTTCCGAGGCACTCAAATCGACGGTCTGAGTCGCTGCCGTGGAGTCCGCATCATAGCCGTCCTGCGGGTATGCGATGGTCGGGTCGTCATCGGTGGAGGCAACCGGCTTTTCACCCAAGGCCATGCGAACGAGATGTGTAAGCCGCGGAATAACCTGACGCACCGGAGTAGCCGTCAATACCATAAGCCCCATGACGAAGAGAACCAGAATAACGAGCCACTGCACAAATGCTATGCGCTGCATGAGGGGTCCAAGAAGCGCACCAATAGCGCCACCCCCGGCCCAGACGGCCTCAAAACCGCCCGAAAAACTGGGGTATCCGGCGTTCATCGCGAAGAAAAGCGACGCTGCAATAAGGATGAGCAGCAGGCCGAGCGAGACTCGATTGGTGCGGCGAACATCATCTGGCGTACGGAAAACGCACCATGCCAAGATAAAGCTCAGAATCGGTACCAAAATAGCACCCTGACCGAAAACGCCGCCCAGCATGGTGTGCCATGCCGAGATTGGGGCATGGATAATGACCGGTGCGGATATGACGCGCCAGCTATACCATTCGACTCCAGCCGTAATAATGCCGAAAAGCAGAATGAAGAGCGCTCCACCATCGCGGCGTGCCTGTGGATCTAAATCTGTGCGATGCACCCCAAGAGCACGCACAGCGCCGCCCACCGTGTGGGCAATGCCTAACCACACTTTCGCAATAGCGTTTGCTACGGGGTTAGTTTCGGGGGTATTCGCGCGCTTAGATGTGCCCCGGGAACCGCGTGCCGAGGTTTTCTTGGCTGATCCGGTTTTGCTTTTACGCCCTTGATTACTCCGTGAAGCCATATTTACTAGGTTAGCAACCTTCCATGTGCTTGGGGCTAGATGCCGTCATTCTCTCGCGACCGATGCGATCGGGGCAAGAACGTGATACGCATCCATAGTATTCATATGCTACCGTACACGAGAACGGAGCCGACCGCTCAAGCAGCTATCGGCCCCGTTTGTCATGTATTGTGCGGGGGGCGTTCGCACAGAGCGTGCCCGCACCGCCTTTCACCGTGGGGCTATGCGCTCGCTACACCGTCGGCTTAGGCTCCTCATCCGTTTTAGTCTCAACGACCACTGGGACGATCATGGGCTTACGGCGCAGGCGGCGGGAGATCCATGCACCAATGGTACGGCGCACAATCTGCTGAAGCTGCTGTACCGTATGCACCTTCTCGGGCGCGCGGTGAAGCGCATCCTCAAGGGCGGCGGTAATTTTGGGGGTGATCTCGTCGAAGACCGAATCGTCTTCGGCGATACCGCGGGCATGAATATCTGGCCCGGTTACCACACGTTTGGTAGCACGATCAATCACTGTCACGATAGAGACGAATCCTTCTTCACCCAGAACGCGGCGTGCCTTAAGATCGTCCTCAGTCACCGAACCGACAGAACGTCCATCCACGTACAGGTATTCGCAGGGAACTTCGCCAACGATCTTCGCTACGCCGTCTTTGAGATCCACAACGGTACCGGATTCGCACAGGAGCACGCCTTCTTCGGGAACACCTGTCTCTTTTGCCAGTTCCCCGTTAGCAATCAGGTGACGAACCTCGCCGTGAACAGGCATCACGTTCTTCGGTTCCAGAATGTTGTAGCAGTACAGCAGCTCTCCCGCCGCCGCGTGACCGGAAACGTGAACCTTCGCGTTGCCCTTATGCACAACAGTCACGCCGAGTTTCATCAGGGCGTTAATGATGCGGTACACGCTGGTTTCGTTGCCTGGAATCAGCGATGAAGCCAACACGACGGTGTCGCCCGGTTCAAGCTGAACCTTGTGATCGCCATTAGCCATACGCGACAGAGCCGCCATCGGCTCGCCCTGCGAACCGGTACACATGAGTACAAGCTCATCGGGGCGGTATTCATCGACCTTCTTCAAATCTACAAGAACGCCCTCAGGTACCTTGAGGTAACCCAGTTTCTCAGCGATGGTCATATTGCGCACCATGGAGCGTCCGACCAGCACAACTTTGCGCCCGCGCTCGACTGCGGCATCGAGCACCTGCTGCACGCGGTGAACGTGTGAGGAGAACGAGGCCACGATAATACGACCGGGCGCATCGCGGAATACGCTCGATATAACAGGTCCGATATTTTTTTCGGTGGGTGTAAACCCGGGAACCTCTGCGTTTGTGGAGTCAGGCAGGAATAGATCCACACCTTCGTCGCCCAGACGCGAGAAGTGACGCAGGTCGGTGATGCGCCCATCCAGTGGAAGCTGATCCATCTTAAAGTCGCCGGTGTGTAGCACAGTTCCTGCAGCGGTTCGGATAAATACGGCGAGTGCATCCGGAATAGAGTGGTTAACCGCGATGAACTCGCATTCAAAAGGACCAAATTTTTCGATCTGGTGTTCCTTTACGGTGAGCGTATAAGGCTTGATGCGATGCTCGGCAAGCTTCGCTTCTACCAGCGCGAGAGTGAGTTCGGAACCGATGAGGGGAATATCGGGACGTTTCTTAAGCAGATAAGGTACCGCCCCAATGTGGTCTTCGTGCCCGTGAGTGAGAACCATGGCGACTACATCATCCAGGCGATCGACCACATAGCTGAAGTCGGGCAGGATTAGGTCTACACCGGGCTGGGACTCTTCAGGGAAGAGCACACCGCAGTCTACAATCAGCAGTTTGCCGTTGATTTCGTAGACGGTCATATTTCGACCGACTTCACCCAGACCACCGAGAGGCACCACGCGCAGGGTGTCTTTCTGCAGTTTGGGAGGCGCCGGCAGATCATTTTCAAAAACGCTCATGCGTATCTCCTTATTTTCTATGATTCTATTTTTCGTGTCGTCTAAGGGCGCACCCGCTGTGAGTATCAAACTCCGAAGCGTATCGGGCTGCTTCGCGGGTGCTGCTCATGCGGCTTGAGAGGCTGAGAGTCCGTTCGCCAAAGGTCATGGACGCATCTCGCCTCTAGAGGAGGGGTCCACGCCTTCACGTTCCGCTTCTGCACGGAAAGCGGACCCGCGTGATCTTCTCGCTACATACGAGTCACGCTGGGTCCGCCCGAAACTAGCCGCAGAAAGTCTTATGCGTTTTTAAGAGTCTGCGCGATAGTGGAGGAAAGCAGATCCGCTCGGATAGCCTCCGCCACCTCGGGTTCGGAAAGTACATGAGGCAGGCGTACAACAGGTGTGCCAAGAACGCCTTGCCAAGCCAGGATTTCTTTGGCAGCAACGGCTCCGGGGGCTCGTCCCATGGTGGCGTTCACAATGGGCACGAGCTGCAGGTTAATGCGCTGCGCACTCACAAGATCCTGCGCTACAACGGCATCGATAAACTCACGGAAGAGCATGGGTGCCACATGCGCGGTAACTGAAACTAAGCCTACGGCTCCTACTGCCATCCAAGGCAGAGTCAAACCATCATCACCACTGTAGTAATGCAAATCTGTGGTTGCCATAACGTCGGTTGCGGCGCCAAAGTCAGCCTTCGCATCCTTAACAGCAACAATATTATCAAGTTCTGCCAGCCGACGGTAGGTGTCGGGGGCAATCGGGATGCTGGCACGCCCCGGAATATCGTAGAGCATGATGGGTGTACTGGTGGCTTTTGCTACGGTGCTAAAATGCGCGTAAACGCCATGCTGAGTGGGCTTGTTATAGTAGGGAGTCACTACAAGCAAACCGTCAACACCAACCTTTTCGGCGCGACGGGCAAGCTCAATGGTATGCGCGGTGTCGTTCGAGCCCACGCCAGCAACAATAGAGGCACGGTCTCCTACAGCTTCTTTGACGATGGCGAAAACTCGCTCGTTCTCATCATCGGTCATGGTCGAGTATTCTCCTGTGGTGCCACAGACAATCAACCCGTCATGACCATTGTTAATGAGGTATTCCGCCAGGTGTGCAACCTGTTTTTCATCCACAGATCCGTCTTGAGCGAAGGGCGTTACCATCGCCGTGAGCAGACGCCCAAAGGGCGGGTTTACAAAAGTACCGGGGTTCATCACGTTCTCAGCCATACACCCCAGAGTACTATCTTAAGCTATTCTTACGCTACATTAATTTTGCTTCTGTCCCGAAAAATTTTCACTTTTTATGGAATTCTGCGTTCTTGAGCTCAAAACGCAACTTCAAGCACTCCTCATGAACACGCATGGACTACCCTAACAGCCACGCTATTTCAGGTCGGTCACACCACGACCGCGGCGTAGAGAAATCGCATTTCGCATAGCGGCGCGGGCACGTTTACGTTCACCGCAGACATCGTACATGCACGAGAGATTAAACCAGGCTTCCCAGCTGTCCGGATGTGCTTCGAGAACATCGGCAAATTTTTCAAGTTCTACTGAAGCGGCCTCACGATCAACCCTTCCGGAAGGACTTCGTGGCAGCGTATCTTCGGGAAGTTTACCCTGGGCATCAAGCTCCTGAGCCATTCGCTGTATACACGCACCAAATATCACCTCGCGCACAAGCGCCCATGCACCCACTGCGGGCAAAAGCAATAGTCCTGCCCCGAGCAGAATACCTGCGATATTCCCCGACGCAATGAGCACGACCCCACGCTGTGCCGTAAACAGCAGGTACAGCCCCAAGAGCGCCACTGTGAGCGCCGCAAAGATTTTACCTTTACCGCCCGCATCCACCAGCATAAATACTCCGCTAAAAATCAGCACGCCCAGTATTGACGCACGAATACCCAGCGACAGAGGCAGCAGAAGCACGGTACAGACTAATAAGAGACAGGCAATCGCAACCCATAACCTCAGCGATGTCAGCCATGAGGCGCCCCGCACGGGTTTTACCGTTTCTTGTTCAGAGGTCATTGGAGTCGGTATCCGCACGATCTACAGATCCATATACTTATCGAGTCCAACGCTCAGCCCCGGATGAGCCGCGACCCGCCGAACGCCCAAAAGCACTCCGGGCATGAAGGATGCGCGGTCGAAAGAATCGTGGCGGATTGTCAAAAGCTGTCCGGGGTCGCCCAGCAGAATTTCCTGATGCGCAACCATGCCGCGAAGCCGCACCGCATGCACATTAATACCCTCAACTTTACCGCCGCGAGACCCCAGAGGATCGCTCTCGGTAGCATCCGGACTGGTTCCAAGCCCAGCTTCCTCTCGCGCAGCCGCAACCCGGCGTGCTGTGTGAGCGGCTGTTCCCGAGGGGGCATCGACCTTATTGGGGTGGTGAATCTCGATAATCTCAACCGATTCAAAATACGGTGCCGCCTTAGCCGCAAATTCCGTCGCCAAAATGGATCCCAACGCAAAATTCGGCGCGATCAGCACACCCACCTGCGGGTGCTCATCAAGAAGCTCACGCAAGGATTCCACACGTTCTTCAGTCCAGCCGGTAGTACCCACAACGGCATGCACTCCGTGCTCTACGGCAAAACGGACGTTCGTCTCGGTAGCGCTCGGCACGGTCAAATCAACCATAATCTCAGCATTAGTTTCGACGAGCTTTTCGAGAGAATCTTCACGCCCTAAAGCGGCAACTAATTCAAGATCGGGGGCATCGGTAATAGCCTTGACCGCTTCCGATCCCATACGCCCCGATGCTCCAAGAACCGCCACCCGCCGTATTTTAGTCTGCGTTGCTTCTACCATTCTGTTGCCTCCAAAAATTACGAATAGCCCAGTTATCTCTACCCTATTATCGCATGTGGTGTACAGCACGAATCGAGACACTATGTTGCTTATGTACTACGCCCCATCAACGCTCAAGCACCAGCACAACACCCTTATAGATACCAAAATATCTGGTA
This sequence comes from Rothia sp. HMSC065G12, assembly GCF_001811455.1. NCBI lineage: Bacteria > Bacillati > Actinomycetota > Actinomycetes > Micrococcales > Micrococcaceae > Rothia > Rothia sp. HMSC065G12. The sequence goes on along the minus strand of NZ_KV804792.1, from coordinate 45,180 downwards.
ACCGCGTTTCTTAAATTTCACAAAACTTCCCGATGGCTCCAAACGTCTCTATCTAACAAATAAACTTTTATACTAGTAAACAGTATTTTTCTTCACTCTTTCATCACCCCGGAGTAACAACACATCATGAAGCAACTTTTTCCGTCTGCGGTCAGTCCCCATGAGGCTAACCGCTCTTTTATGTTGCCCGGGCTTGACGGCCTGCGAGCTATCGCCGTACTCCTGGTAATTGTGTACCATCTCTGGCCTACTGCGGTGCCGGGCGGTATGATCGGGGTCGATATTTTCTTCGTCATCTCGGGATATTTGATTACCGCTCTCTTACTCCGTGAAGGGGCGATAACCGGGCGCATTAACCTGTTCCTTTTCTGGAAGCGCCGCGCTCGCAGGCTCCTTCCTGCGATCGCACTACTCATTTTAGTAACCGGACCCATCGCACTAGCAGTAGGCGGCGATATACAGGTCAATCTGGGCAGACAACTTACTGGCGCAGGCACATTCTCATCTAACTGGCTCTCTATTTTCAGCGGTAACGACTATTTTGCTCAGACTTCTCCCGAACTTTTCACGAACTTTTGGTCGCTTGCCGTTGAAGAGCAGTTCTACCTGTTCTGGCCTCTTCTCCTGGTGGCGGCGGGTGTTATCCTCGGCAGACGGTGGAGACGATTCAGCCTCATTATCTTTATAGCTATCATTGCATCCTTAACAAGCGGCACGGTTATGTTGGCGTTTGGAGCGCCCATCAGCCGTATTTACTACGGTACCGATACCCATGTTTACGGTCTGCTCTTAGGTGTTCTACTAGCTTTTTCTATCCCGTGGTCGCTCTATCCACCTCGTGATAAACACGTTATATATCGAGTGGCGCAACCCCTTGGTGTGGTGGCTTTCCTGCGTGTAATTCTCAGCTGGCTCTGCTTGGTTGCTCTCATTCCGCTTGCTCTTCTTATGCCTGAGAAGGCGCCGGGCACTATCCCCTGGGGGCTCCTCGGCGCTTCGCTGCTGACACTTGGAGTTATTCAAGGAATCCTGCCGGATATGCTCGCCGGGGCATCGTCTCTATTACGTTCGGTACTATCTTTCGGCCCCCTCACCTGGATTGGGCAGCGATCCTACGGACTTTACCTCTGGCACTGGCCGCTTGCCGTTATGGCGCATTATCTTCTGGGTGTGGATCGTTCACCGCTGTGGAACGTCGTTGTTCTGCTGGTTACCGTCATTATTGCTGAGCTTTCTTATCGTTACCTTGAAACTCCAGTACGGCGATATGGTTTCCGTAGCTCGTTCGCACAATTTTTTGGAAGCATTCGTTACGGCAGGTATCGTGCTCTACCCGTTATTGCTTTAGTCCTTGTGATGGGCGCAGGCTCAGCGACTGCCATCGCAATACGAACCGCTCCCGAACAAACTAGTGCGCAACGCGCCGTTGAAGAGGGCAAAAAGCGCGCCCAAGAACGTTTAAAAGCGCGTGAGGAACAACGAGCACATGCGAGCGCCTCGCCAACAGCAGGTTCGACGGCAGCGAACCCTAGCGCTGCAACCTCTGCAGTGCCGGATGAATATCCGCAGGTGAATTCTGCTGATGTGACTGTGGTCGGCGATTCTATAGTGCTTTCTGCAGAGCCCGATATTTATGATGCGATGCCAGACGCTACGATCGATGCGGCGGAGGGACGCACCATTGTTCAGGCATTGCCCATGGTCAAATCTTGGTCATCGCAGGGAAAAATTGGGAAAGTTTTAGTGCTCTCAGTGACCGCTAACTCGACGTTGATGCCCGGTCAGCTTGATGAGGTTTTGCGGGTGCTTCCGGCAGACACGAAGTTGGTGCTCGCAACAGGGTACGGTCCGCGGACCCTCACCTGGATTGAATCTTCAAATAATCTGATTCGTGAGTTTGCGCAGAAAAATTCTTCCCGCGTGTATATTGCAGATTGGAACGGTGCAATAACGCAGGCGGTGCGGAGCGACCCAAGCCTGATGACCTCGGACGGCGTGCATCCGGAGGTTAAGGGGCAGATGCTCTACGCCCGTATTCTGACGGAGGCGGTTGCTCGAGCACAAAGTTAGGAGGAAATTGTACGTGTAGTGTATTGGTGGCGTTTTTTAAACCTTTTGAATCCACACGCCTCAAACTACGGGTCAAGCAAATCAAACCGTTTTGATACTGGCAGGTTGGAGGAAGGAGTTTTGAAAGTAATTGAACCTTTCAAGAACTTCACGTACCTGGAGTACTATCATGTATAAAACTACATAACCGGTTAAATCTATTCCGCATCGTCAAGACGTCTTCGGGATCCAGCTTTGCTTGCTTAGTACATTAGTACAACAAAGTAATACTCCCCTGCATATCAGCAAAAGCCTTCCTATCGGCAGGTTTCCACGAATTGCAGCGAAACAAAATGCTGTTTTCACAGCGCTCAACTAGCATTCCGCTATCACCGGTGAAAGACTCTAGTTGCTTTACATCCGTGAGTCCCCGAGGGCCAACTAAATACTCGTTGTACACAAGGATTGATGATTCTCGAGTGGCACCATGAATAGGTATTCGGGCGTAATTCTCGTCGCCCGGTGTCGGGTTCACCTCATCATGAACCAGCCTGATTCTCTCCGATAGCTTTCCGTCTGGATGGGTAAACTTACAGCCATAGGCATTTAATCGTAAAGCTACCTCTCCAGCCGGATGCGGTGACGTGAACCGTATTTCCAGCTCTTTCGGGACATCCGTGATATCAATCGCTCCGAAAATCTGCAGCCCCTCCCACTCAAAATAGAACTCCTTGATGGTTAGGCTGCCAGAAATTCCAGGAGGTCTTGAACGAAAAGCTCCGGCTCCTCCAGAGCCGCAAAGTGCCCGCCACGCTCAGGATGTGTAAACCTGACAACGTTGAAAAACCGTTCCGCATATTCGCGTGGAGGATTACTGATATCGTGCGGGAAAATCGCGATTGCGGTTGGAGCCTCTACCCTACCCCGCTGTATATTCCCGGCACCCAAAGCCTCCCGATATATCCTTGCGGCAGAGTGCCCGGTATTCGTTATCCAGTACAGCATCGTATTTGCGATGATAATATCCCATGAAATCCCGTTCTCGCTCCACGACTGCATTTTCTCCGCCATAAAAGCAGCCAAAAATACTGGTGAATCGGCAAAGCCGTAAGAAACAGTCAAAGGTTTTGTGGAAAGCAGCATATAGTAACCGCCTTCAACCTGCGACCAACGCGCAACCCGGTTCAGATAATCTTGTTCTGCATCCGAAAGCGTGCTCTTATCGAGAGAATACTGGTTTGAAAACGGGACATCGGTTAAGTGCAGTTTCAGGATACTCTGCGGATAACGCAACGCCATCTGCTGACCAATCGAGGCTCCCCAATCACCACCGTGTACCACATAGTGCTCATAACCCAACTGTTCCATCAACGTATGGAGCCGTTCGGCAATATCTGCGACAGTATGTTTTTCCAGCTGTTCCGAGAAAGCGAATCCGGGAAGCGAAGGAACAACAACGTTATACCCCGCCTCAACGAGAGGATGAATCACCGGAATATACCGTAAGAAAGAATCGGGCCAGCCGTGAATCAGCAGAACTGTACCAAGATTTTGTGGGCTTTGCTCATGAAGAGCATGCAGCTCTTTGCCCTGTATTGTATAGATGCCATGCCGATACGAGTTCAATATTTTCTGATGCGCCGCCCAATCATACTCGGTAAGCCAATAGTCCACGAGATTTTTCATAAACTCGACCGAGATTCCTGCGTTATTCTCCTGTTCATCTAGAACAACAGGAAAACGTGCACCCCGCAAACGGACCTTCAGATCTTCAAGTACTTCGTGCGATACGTCAATATATAGGTCTCGCATAAGCTTCTTTCCTCCCCCAGTCTTCTCTCTATGAATACCCCATACTCATACAGCATTACATGCCACCATATAACAACTCCCGCAGGGACATAGACGTTTTCGTCATCAGAAACGAGAACGTCTACGCACTGCGGGGTTTGCGAGAATAATAAAGGACGTTAGCGCACAATCGTAGTGATCATCTGCTGTTGCCCCAGATACCTGGCAAGGTCGTGTACATCGTCAAGAGTAACCGCACGAATTTTTTCCAATAGCTCATCGGTGCTCGTGAATTTCCCTGAGTCCAGCTCGGCACGCCCCAGTCGGGACATCCGAGAACCCGAGTCCTCACTGCCCAAAACAGTTGAACCGGCCAGCTGCCCGCGTACTTTACTGAGTTCTTCCTCAGTAATTCCTGCGGACACCAACTTATCAAACTCATACTGCAAGAGTTCACACACCTGCTCGGTTTTAGCGGGCAAGCACCCTGCGTACATGCCGAAATATCCCGCATCGGAGTAGGCACCCGAGAATGCAAACGTACTGTACGCCAGCCCGCGTTTTTCGCGAATCTCCTGGAAAAGCCGCGAAGACATGCCCGACCCAAAAGCACTCGACAGCACACTCATCGCATAGCGGCGCTCATCCCCAGCGATAATACTCGGGCACCCCATCACAATATTGGTCTGTTCAAAGCCCTTCTGCACCTCGTGCAGTTTGGAAAACGGGACAATACCGCTCTCCGTGCGCACACGGCGCGGTACCGGAGCCACTCCCTCAAGAAGGTTCCAGCCGAAGCGGGTGAGCGCATCCAACACAAGGTTTACGATGTGCGAGTGCTCCAGCGACCCAGCCGCCGAGATAACAAGACGATCCGGCGTGTAATACTGCTTGTAATGTTCCCACACAGCATCCCGCGGGACCTGCATAATCTCCTGCGGAGTACCACCGATCGGGCGACCCAGCGGGTTCTGGCCCATAAGCTGTTCTACAAAATTCTCGAAGGCAACGTCCGTAGGATCATCCTGGTCCATGGCAATCTCTTCCAGAATTACCCCGCGCTCCTGCTCCAGATGCTCTGGATCGAGCAAAGCGTTACTCACCATATCAGCCAGAACATCAACCGCCATCGGGGTATCATCGTCAAGTACACGCGCATAATAGCAGGTATGTTCCTTCGCAGTGAGGGCGTTTGATTCGCCTCCCACCGCATCGAATGCCTGGGCAATATCAAAAGCAGTTCGAGACGGAGTTCCTTTAAAGAGCAGATGCTCCAAAAAGTGGGTAGACCCCAACATACCGGGTGCTTCATCCCGGGAGCCGACCCCCACCCAGAATCCGAGGGAAACGCCGCGGGTGCCAGGCATCCGCTCCGTTATCACCCGAACACCGCCGGGCAAAATCGATCGGCGAACTTCATTACCATTTATACCCTCGTAAACCAGGCGACCGCGTTCATAGTCGAGCTCAGCGGTAATCTCATCGCGCGCAACGGGAAGAGAAATAGGCATTAGTGAATAGTCCTTAGCAAACCAAATGTATATAGCGAGCCGTACAAGTCAGAGTAAACGCCAGCCCATCATGAGAACAACCCTCAGGAGTCTCAGGACGAGCTGGCGCTGCTTATCCGACAGAAAAACCAGCAAGTTCCTTAGTCAAGGTGCGGTTTATATCGGGGAGAGTTTCTACTCGGCATCCTCAGCATCAATCACTGGGGAGAGCGAAAGCTTGCCGCGATCGTCAATCTTAGTGATCTCAACCTGCACCTTCTGCCCCACCGAAACAACGTCTTCGGCATCCACCACACGCTTACCACCGTTGAGCTTGCGCATCTCAGAAATATGAAGCAGACCGTCCTTACCGGGGGTAAGCGAAATGAACGCACCGAAATCGGTCACCTTCACAACGGTACCCAGGTAGCGCTCGCCGACCTCGGGAACCTGCGGGTTCGCGATCGCGTTGATAGCGGTGCGTGCAGCCTCAGCCGAAGGACCGTCGGTTGCACCGATAAAGACAGTACCATCGTCTTCAATCGAAATATCGGCACCGGTATCTTCCTGGATCTGGTTAATCATCTTGCCCTTCGGGCCGATCACCTCGCCGATCTTAGCGACCGGAACCTTCACCGAGATGATGCGCGGCGCAAATTCGCTCATCTCATCGGGGGCATCAATAGCTGCGGTGATCACATCCAGAATGTGCAGACGAGCCTCACGTGCCTGGGTCAGTGCGCCTGCCAGCACAGATGCAGGAATGCCGTCGAGCTTGGTGTCCAGCTGAATAGCAGTCACAAATTCGCTGGTACCGGCAACCTTGAAATCCATATCGCCTAGGGCATCTTCGGCACCCAGAATATCGGTCAGTGCGGCGTAACGGGTTTCGCCATCAACCTCATCAGAAACAAGACCCATTGCGATACCTGCAACGGGCGCGCGCAGAGGCACACCGGCATTGAGCAGCGACAGGGTCGAAGCGCAGACCGACCCCATCGACGTGGAGCCGTTCGAGCCCAGAGCCTCAGAGACCTGGCGGATCGCGTAGGGGAACTCCTCGCGTGAGGGCAGCACCGGGGTAAGCGCACGTTCCGCAAGTGCGCCGTGACCGATTTCGCGACGCTTGGGCGAACCAACACGGCCGGTCTCGCCGGTAGAGTACGGCGGGAAGTTGTAGTGGTGAATGTAACGCTTGGACGTGACCGGGTACAACGAATCGAGCTGCTGCTCCAGCTTGAGCATATTCAAGGTGGTCACGCCCATAATCTGGGTTTCGCCACGCTCAAAAATCGCCGAACCGTGCACGCGCGGCAGTATTTCAACCTCGGCGGTCAACTGACGAATATCGGTGAGTCCGCGACCATCAATACGCACCTGTTCAGTGAGGATGCGCTGGCGCACGGTGTGCTTGGTAAGAGCAGCAAACGCCACTGAAACTTCATTAGCGCGCTCCTCAAACTCTTTACCTTCCCCGGTGAGGGCTTCCATCAGCTCGGATTCAAGCTCAGCGGCAGCGGCTTCACGCTCCTGTTTACCCGCGATGGAGTAAACTTCCACGAGGCGCTCGCCCGCGAAGTCCTTCACGGCGGTATCGACGTCTTCGCCGTGTCCGCCGAAGTAGGGAAGCTCCAGGGCGGGTTTACCGGCGCGCTCCACAAGGTCAGCCTGCGCCTTGCACAGAGCAGCAATAAAGGGCTTCGCAGCCTCCAAACCTTCAGCCACGATCTCTTCGGTGGGAGCAGCGTGTCCGTCTTCCTTGATGAGCTTCCAAGAATTATCGGTTGCCTCTGCCTCTACCATCATGATCGCAACGTCTTCGCTGCCATCGGCCTTGGTCACGATGCGACCGGCCACAGCCATATCGAATACGGCGTTTTCCAGCTGAGAGTATTTGGGGAAGCACACCCACTGCCCATCAATAAGGGCCATACGCACACCACCGATAGGCCCGCTAAAGGGCGCACCCGATAACGCGGTTGATGCGGATGCTGCATTAATCGCAAAGGTATTGTAAATTTCATCTGGCTCGATGGTCAGAACGGTGACGACAACCTGCACTTCGTTACGAATACCCTTCGTAAAAGCGGGGCGCAGCGGACGGTCGATTAGACGTGCCGCAAGAATCGCCTCGGTCGGGGGTCGCCCCTCGCGGCGGAAGAACGAACCGGGAATTTTACCGGCGGCGTACATGCGCTCTTCAACGTCTACGGTCAGCGGGAAGAAGTCAAAGCCCTCGCGGGGAGATTTACCAATTGCGGTTGCTGAAAGCAGCGTTGTTTCGTCATCAATCGTGACGAGCACGGATCCTGCCGCTTGTTTGGCGAGACGGCCAGTTTCAAAACGTACATGGCGTTTGCCATGAATACCATTGTCAATTTCTACTTCAGAGAATTGGATTTCGGGACCTTCCACGATTCCTTCTTTCTGTGTTCGTATACCCGTCGCCATTTCCACCCAATCTATCGGCCTTCGATAGGAAACCACGGACGTCGTACCCTGAACCTCTGTTGTACACAGGAGTATTCCGTAATTCGCTACCGAGGACCGCACCGGGGCGTGCCTGGAACGAGCGCTCTTTATAAACTGTTTATCTGAAAAATGGACGGGTTTCCGTACATGATAACGCGGGCGCATCCCCCGCCGTGCGACGGAGGATGCGCCCGCTTAGCGTTACCTGCAAGGTACGAAAACCTTAGCGACGCAGACCAAGACGCTCAATGAGCGAACGGTAGCGTTCAATATCAATATCCTTGAGGTAGCCTAGCATATTGCGACGACGACCCACGAGGATCATCAGACCACGACGGGAGTGGTGATCGTGCTTGTGGAACTTCAAATGCTCAGTCAGATCGGAGATTCGACGAGACAGAACTGCAATCTGCACCTCGGGAGAACCAGTGTCACCCTCGTGAGTTGCGTATTCCTTGATGATTTCCTGCTTGATAGCGGGATCCAATGCCACTGTATAACTCCTAGAGTTAGTGCCGCGTAGCTGCCCGTACGACCGTATGTCGCCGGGGTTTTGGGCGTATGCCCCTCACGTCTTCTGCCGCGGACCGCAGACACGCGTTTAACACATTCTACGCTACTTTTACGGATTTTGAAAGATTACCGCCGCAGCACATTCCGTATTTAGGCCTAGCATTTCCGCCCGCAATACCGCATTTATCCGCCCTGAACATCAGACGTGATCGCCAGTTTTGCGTTCTTTGCCAACCGTGGCGCTACCGCTAGGCGATAGTACGCGAGAAGGAAAACACACCATATAGCGCCAACAACAAGAGCCAAACGAGTGTCATCGAAGAATCCGAATAGCACGACGATGAACGCCATAAACGCAAGCGTTATATAGCTGACGACCAGAGGAAGCCGCACGGGCTGCACTTCGTCTTCGTATCCCCCACGTTTATAGGCGATGTGCGCCAGCAGAATCATAACCCACACGAAAACGGTCGCGAATGTTGCCAGCGAAGCGACTACTTCAAAAGCATTCTCGAACGCGATATTCACGATCACGCCCACCGCCATAACCACGATCATCAGAAGAGTCGTCATCCAGGGCGCACCGTTTTTTGCAACCTTGCCGAATGATTTCGGGGCCAGCCCCTGCTTTGCCAGCCCGTACATCATACGCCCGGCACCGTAAACATCGGCATTCATCGCAGACACGGCGGCGGTAATAATAACCACGTTGAGGATTGATCCTGCCGCCGGAATTCCCAGGTTCTCGAAGATCTGCACAAAAGGCGAGTTCTCTTTAGTGACAGAGTACCAAGGGTAGAGCGACATAATGACGGAGAGAGTCAGCACATAGAAGATCAGAATGCGGAACGGCACAGTACGAATAGCCTTAGGAATCGACGTGCGTGGGTTTTCCGCCTCCCCCGCCGCAATACCGATATTCTCAATACCGCCAAAGGCAAACATTACCACGGTAAAACATGCCAGGAAACCAGTAAACCCTTCGGGCATAAAACCACCATCAAGCGCCCACAGATTCGTAACGGACGGCTTCACCGAGGTGTGTGCCTGCACACCAACGAAAAGCAGAATAATTCCGCCCCCAATCATGGCGATAATAGCGCTTACCTTGACAATAGTGAACCAAAATTCTGTCTCGCCAAAGGCTTTCACCTTGGCAAGGTTAATGGCGAGCAAAATGAGCAGCACCGATACGATCCAGATCCACGAGGGCGACTGGGGGAACCAGAATTTCATATATACTGCAAATGCTGTCACATCCGCGATGGCAACGAGCGCCATTTCCAGAGCATAGCTCCAGCCGGTGACGAACCCAGCCCAAGGTCCCAGATACCGGGTTGCGTATTCCGAGAATGCGCCAGATACGGGGTGTGCCAGTGCGAGCTCCCCCATAGCGCGCATCACCATGAAAACGGCAGCTCCGCCAATCACATAGGCGAGTAGTACAGCGGGGCCCGCCAGTTGAATAGCGGAGGCGGAGCCGTAAAAGAGTCCGGTGCCGATTGCCGAGCCAAGCGCAATGAACATGATGTGACGCAGGGAGAGTCCGCGCGATAGCTGGGGCGCATCCTCGGTGGAGATAGCGCCATTTGCGGTAGTTGCCGCAGAGTTAGCGTTATTCTTCATTTTTCCTCACCTCGCGGGTTAGCGGTGTAACCTCTTGAAAATCTTGTGTTCTGGTTGGTTCTGCGGTGTGGCTTTTGTTGCCGTATGCCGTGTACCTCCCCCATCGAGGTTGTGGGATGCGCCCAGCGTACTCCCCGTGCATCCTTGCGATTTCTTAGTTGCAGTGAATCGTAACGCAAAAAGACGGCGGGTTTGGCAACGAAGCCAACCCGCCGTCTTGTTGAAGACTATTTCTGTTTACGCTTACGTCCTACGATGAGCGACAACAGAGCGGTTACGCCAGTCACGGTATAGACTGCCGGCCACGCGCCAATTTTCTTGGCGAGTGGATGGGAGTAACCGAAGGCAGAAAGGTAAACGCCGGTGAGGAACGTAGCACGCCCAACTCCAGCTTTACGCTTCCAGTTCTTGAAAGCAATAAAACCCGCAAGACCCAGCACGGCACCACCAAGAGGCCGGTTGCCGGTTGTAGATGCGACCTTGTAACCGCCAAGAAGACCAGCCGCAGAGGCTAAGGTCGGGCAGATTTTCATGGTGCTCTCCTGAGTCACGAGTACGTTATTGCTGTGTTAACCATACGCTATGACGGCTTAAATGTGAATTCTCTCGGAATTTTTCTTGTAATGAGTGTTTCTGTGCAACCGTCTGAGCACTTGGGGTCTGAAGCATTATGGTCTTCTTAAGCAGATCCGTCCACTTAGTCTTCAAGGTTCAACTCAAGAGCGGGTAATTCCTGCTGCGTCCAGAGCTCAGCGGCAATCTGCAGCGCATATCGTGCCGAGCGGGGAGCCACCACATCGACCGAAAGATGAAATTCCTGATCTGCTGCTGGGCCGCATAAATCAGAGATGCAGCGTACCGCCATAAAAGACACATCATAGTTACTGCAGATCTGCGCGATCGCTGTGGTCTCCATATCGGTGCTGAGTGCCGTATCGAAGGCCTCTCGGGTGTCCTTCACGTTATACTCAGTCACGAATGAGTTACCCGCAAGCATCCGCCCTTGGTGCACCGCCCAGGAACCTTCCTCCTGTGCCGATTTAAGAGCTGAAAGCGCCGCTTCAATCGCCTCTTCCCAGTCCGAGTCACGATCGCCATAGGATACGGGCATCCCAGGAATCTGCCCGCGTTCGTATCCAAAAATGGTTGCGTCGGCATCGGTGTACAGGTAATTTGACCCCAGTACTATATCTCCAACGTTGATGTGCTGCGCAAGACCACCGGCGGTTCCTGCACTGATAACCCCCAAACAGTTAGTCGCGTAGTTGATAGCTTCCGTGACGGCGGATGCGGCATTGACTAACCCAATTTTGGAGCGAACCAGCAGAAGGGGAACCTGATCTTCTTCAAGCATAAGATAACGTGGGTAGAATTTTGCTACGCCTTCAGTGAAGGAGGGCTGTGCTTGCTCGGTCGCTGCGAGGAACGGGGCTAGCTCTTCATCCATCGCAACCTGAATGACGATCGCGTTTGAGAAGCTCATCATGAGGTCGTTCAGGTTCTCCAAGTCGGCATACATTTCGTTAAAAATATCCGCCGGCGTAAAGTCTGTGGGGAACATCTGCGCAGCTTCTTCGGAGTGCCCCTGTTCGCCAGAGTGATGCTGTTCGCTCACGCCGCCATCACCTGCTCCCAGTCAGCACGTGCGGCGAGGAATTCACGTGCAGCATTCTGCGCCCCTTCAAGGGTGTGGTTAGCGCCCCAACCGCACTGTATTTCATTCGCGGCGGGCACCTCGGTAGCCGTGAGAATATCTCGTAGAGTCGCTTCCAGGATGGGCAAGAACTCCTGCAGCTCTAGCCCCAGGGTGAGGGCGTAAAACCCAGTTTGGCATCCCATTGGTGAAAAATCGATGAGCTTATCTGTGTGGTTGCGCATGTGCTCGGCGCTCATATGCTCGATCGAATGTACGACGGGCATTTCAAGATGGCCCTTGTTAGGCTGAGTGAAGCGGACATCGTATTTGATGAGGGTATCTCCACCGGGCAATTCCTTGCGGTCTGCAATCCGCACATAGGGGGCCACAACGGCACGATGATCAAGGTTGAAAGACTCGACGTTCATTTTTTTCATGCTTATATTCTCTCTTAAGCACCCGCTTCGTCGGAACCCTTCATAAGATACTCTCCCTAAGAGAGTTCCTGCATTCTCATTGCATAAATGCCGCTGAGCTCGGTCTCATGACGCAAGAATACGGCGGCATCGCGTTATTGCAATACCGCCGTATTCCATGTACAGCATGCACTGCTGCACTAGCCCTCTTTATATAAGTGCCAAACAGCTTGATGGTGCATAGCTTTGCTGGAGGATATTACTCTCGGGTCCAGTTACCGCCGAAAGCCCAGTATCCGCTGATCGGCACCGCATGCTTATTGGCAGAACTGCTGCACTCTGCAACACGGGGGTCTTTGAGTGCGTAAGAGTACTCGCCCACCACACCAACCTGGTCGTTATCTCCAGCCCAACGTTTGGGACCACCATTATAGGTTGGATTGCAGTTGTTGTTGTAGTAGCGCTGATTAATGTACGAGGCGGACATTTCTTGAAGCGAGTAAACACGAATAGTTACTTTAATAATCGTTCCTGCACTTACCGGTCCGAAGTCAAGATAGAGCTGTCCGCGCCAGCGGCTGCCCTCAACTACAGAACGCGCCTGAGAACGGGAGAACGGATAGAACTTACGGTCCTCATAACAACCGTAAGACCCCGTAGTTTTTGAGGGCATACCATCAATATTTTTGTGGTTGAAGCTCCCCCACCCAAAGGTTCCCTGCTTGATAGGTTGGGCACCAGTAACTTTATACCCAACACCGTTAAATTGGGTATCGAGTACAGCATTATTTTTTGCATTTTGTTCACCCACTGGAGTTGCCTGATTAACCCAAGGATTCGCCTTAAAGCTCCGCAAATCTTCTGTGATGCGGTAGGTAAAGGTGAAATCATGGTAAGGGTTTCTCTCAATGGGTGTATTAACAGCATAAGGGTTACGACCATTGTCATATGTATCGGCAAATTTATAAGATACACCAGCACCCCCTTGGTTCCCCCAGTCCGCGACGGTAATATTCGGATTACCATTGTCCGAGAATTCGTTAGAAACGCTCGTCTCCACAACATTCTGAGTCGCAAGCCATGAACAATCCGGCACGCTGGACGCATATGCGGGTATAGCGGAGGAGGCTAATACAACAGGGGCAGCCCAGGCGGTGCCTTTTGCCAAGGTACGCCGGGACAGTGTTTTCGAGGTATTCACAATATTCCTTTGTGTCGAGTAGGTGATTGTCATCCCTGATTTACGCAATAAGTCAGGGATATATTCTCCAGGTAGATTACTCTCTAATATATCTTATGTCACCAAAGACCCAAGATATATTACATGCATCAATAAGCTATCGGAAATTTGTAATTTTTAGTGTATCTCATGCACACATCAACAAGAGAGAAAATTACATATTTCTCTCGAAGTAAACAAAAATATTACAATTAAATTCTCAAGGTGCGGTTTATCTATACATTTATACAATTAATATAAAAAATATTTTAAACCTTCACGATAAACATGAAAGTTACAGAATCAGTTATGTTTTATTTTGGTCTTCATAAGATTACAGACGACAGAAAACGCCAGAGTCTTATTACCTAAGCGTAAGACCCTGCGGCAAGCACATCGCGCGCCTGCGCAACATCCTGATTAATCTGTTCGATCAAAGCATCAATGCCATGGTACGCAACCATAGGGCGCAGGTGCTTCACAAATTCCACGACCACATGCTGCCCATAAAGGTCAAAGTCCTCAACACGTTCTTGAGGACGGTTAATAACATGCGCCTCAACCTGACGGTTTTCAATGCCGTCGAAGGTTGGGTTTGTACCCACGGATATAGCCGCCGGATGCTTTTCACCAGACTCATCGGTCAACCATCCGGCATACACACCATCAACCGGGATAAAGCCGCGCGCCTCCAGCTCCAAATTTGCTGTAGGGAACCCCAATTCACGCCCACGCGCCAAGCCGTGCACGACTTCCCCGTACATCAGGTGCGGACGACCAAGCAGCCGAGCCGCACCTTCCATGTCCCCCGCGTTCAGATATTCGCGAATGCGGGTTGAAGAGCATCGGGTTTTTTCATCGGCCATCAAATCATCAACCACGATGACCTCAAACCCGTATTTCTTCCCCAGTTCGCGCATTGTGTTTAAATCGCCCGAATTCTTGTGCCCAAAACGCACATCGTCGCCGATCACGACATAACGTGCACGCAGGGTATCAACAAAGACGGACTTCACAAATTCTTCGGGGCTCTGCTTCGCAAACTCTAGGTCGTAATGCAGCAGTAGGTAGTTCTGCAGGCCAAGCTGGCACATGAAATAACGTCTTGACCCCTGACCCATGATTTCCTGATGCTTCAGTTCAGGATTATGCACCTGCATGGGGTGCGGATCAAACGAAACAGCAACCGAAACAAGCCCGTGCTCATTCGCTACCTCGACAACACGTGAAATAACGCGAGCGTGACCAATATGCACGCCATCAAAATTGCCGATAGTCACTACGGACGGACCGAAATCCGCCGGAATATCGCTCAACTCGGTATAGAGGGTCACGGGCTCTCCTGGTAAGAAATAATGTACCTATACATCCTAAACCAGTCTGAAGACGTATGTAGAATTACCACCCCGATAAACCTGAAGGATTTTCGAGACCCAACGCTAACGAGAGGATTTCCCCTGTTGCGAAGCTTGAAGCATATCCTGCCGAATCTTATTGGACTTATTAATCCAGGCGTACCAAATCAACAGGCATGGAGGAATGACCAGCTCAGTCACCATCAGCACGATCAGCGACCAATGCGGGGTACCGTGGGTAGCCCACGACATAATACGTCCCACGCCGCCTAAGAAAACCACCAAACAGGATATCACCAGCATATTGACCCACTTGAACTTCACGGCGATAACGAGGAATGAGAGCCCCAAACCGAAGTATATTGCGGCGAAAAACGCATAATTTGATTCCAGAGAAGCATTTGCCGCCAGAGCATCATTCTCTGGCACAGCACGGGCGCCAGAGAAGATCTGCCACCCCGCATAGAGCATAACCAAAGCACCATAAAGTGCGGTCACAGCGCGAAAAACCCCTTGGTTCTGAGGCTTGGCGACGTCCTCCACCGTACGCACGGCCGTCGTTTTCTGCGATGCTGCAGGGGCAGTATTTTTTGATCCGCGAGCAGATTTCTGAGCACTGGATTCAGATCCGATTTTCTGTGCAGGCTGTTGAGCCGACGCAGTGCGCGCTTTCTGCGGATACTCCGACTGCGCTGAAATCACCGGCTGCGGCTGAGTTACCGGTTCAGAGGTTGAAAGTGGTTTTTTCTCGGCCTTCTGCGAGTTCTTATCACGAGTCATAGTTCTCTCCTTTTAGTTTTCGCTATCCTCACCGAGAATTCTGCGACCTGTTCGTAGTGCGATGCGCTGCCCGGTACAGCCACCACAACCCCACCACCGGCAGTACCAAGGGGATATACCCATATCCCTGCCCGAAATGCGACCACACGGATGCTAAAGGGAAAAACTGCGGAGCGGCATACGAGAAAACTCCTATGCCAAGGACGCCAAGAAGCTCCACTACGATGGTGATAACCGCAAGCTGCCTAGCACGTTCTCCACGCTTTGCTAAAGAAACAGCAGCAATAGCATAAATAATTGCGGAAAGAAGCGAAAGCAGAATCGCCAAAGGCGCCTCATCAAATTTACGAATCAGCTGATAACACGCGCGAGCGCCCGCCGACAATGTAAAAATCCCGTACACCACAGCGATAACTTTACCCGGACCGGAGGCATGGCCAGCTGAGGAAACAGCATCGGATTTAGAATTGCCTTTTGTGGTGCGGGAACCCCAAGGGTTCAAAGTATTATGCACATCGTGTCCTTCCCAAGGTGTGTGCGCAGAAGGTGTCTCTAGATGCTTGCGTACTTGCTCTATAATTCAGGCTCTGTGCCCCAGCTATGTGGAGTAAAACCTGTGTCTAATAGTAATACCACAGCATATTCATTCGGTGAACCATCACGATAAGCACGGGCCCTGGAACCGCCAGTAGCAGAGTCGCCCATCGCGTACGCTCGCTGAGAGAATAGAAGAACGCGCCGGCGGGAATAAGCATGGCAGTCACGAGGTACCCGTAATACTCCAGCCAGTCACCACGAGGTCCCGGTCCCACAGCCTGCATGATGATCGACCCTACCAGGTACACCACTAAAAACGCTTCAAGAACAAGCATCGGACCTTGTGAATAGTCATCGGGTTCATAACCACGGAAATACTGTACCAAAGAAGCCAGACACGATAACGTACCGAGTACCACAGTAATCCAGAACCACCAGTCCAAACCAGCGATCATAGCCGCTCCCCCGCTTCCCGCGAGAAGTCAATTCCTGCTTCAAATACGAGCACGGGTGCCGCGCATCGGGTTCCCCGAAACTTCACATTCTCTATAAGAGCCACTAGTGTTCCGTCCGGCGCAAATGCGGCAGTTATCCCCTCGGTATTGGCATGCTGAGATTCCGGGCTTTGTGTGCCTAAGACAAGAGCATCTGAGCCTTCCTCACTGACTGTAATGCGCCGACCAAATGAAATATCGGTCGCCTCTTGCGTCGTAAGCTGCCGAACGTTGAACAGACGACGTGCCGCCTCCTCAAGAGAAAGTACAGGTAAGTCTAGCGGCCCATCAGCGTTCTCGTGTTCCTTCATGAGTTCAGCTAAATCAAACGCCTCACGCTGATACACATTCCCTACACGTATACGGTTCAAAGCACTCAGATGGCCCCCAACGCCCAGGGCTTTACCCACATCACGAGCAAAAGCACGAATATAGGTTCCAGAAGAGCAGGAAACCGTAATATCTACCTCAACAACTGGTACACACGCGGGAGCATCAAGCCCCTCGGCAACAGTATATAGTCGAGTATCAAGTTTGCTATCGCGCACCTCATGAATAGCGGCCTCATGAATCGTGACCTTTCGGGCGGGAAGTTCAATATCCTCGCCGTCACGAACCCGAGCATAAGAACGCACGCCCTTAACCTTAATCGCCGAAACGGCGGAGGGAACCTGCATAATATCGCCCGTCAAAGATCGTACGGCGTTTTCAATCTTCTCCCGAGTCAGAGCCCTCACAGCCTCCGCGCGAGCAATCCCGGTGAGCTCTCCCTCAGCGTCCTCTGTCAGAGTTGTGGCCCCTAACACCAGGCGAGCCTCATAAGTTTTATCCTGACCAACTAAATACGTCAAAAGCTTTGTCGCTTTATTCAAGCCTAAAACCAACACGCCGGTCGCCGCCGGATCAAGAGTACCTGCATGACCAACACGCCGCGTACCGGCAATCCAGCGGATCTTCAAGACTACATCATGGCTCGTCATGCCAGCGGGTTTATCCACCACCAGTAGACCTGACGGTCCACGTTCCCGAGCTTTCGCCACTGTATTAGTCTTCCTCTACTTCGGCCTGCTCAGGTTTCTTGTATGGGTCTGCCTCGCCCGCGTACTGGGCCCCTGCGGATGCGGCAGCAAGTTCAGCATCGCGCTCACGGGTTTTCTTTAAGAGGTCTTCGAGGTGGTAAGCGTTAACCGGTACTTCGTCTGGTACGAAGGTGAGGGTTGGCGTCAGACGCGCGGTAATATTTTTTCCCACCTCAGAGCGCAAAATGCCCTTAGCGGATTCCAACGCCTTTTTTGTGTTTTCTTGTTCTTCTTCAGAACCGTATACGGTGTAGTACAGGGTTGCGTGCTGCAGGTCATTCGTGACCCGGGCATCGGTAACCGTCACAAAACCGAGGCGGGGGTCTTTGACTCGGCGTTCAAGCGCCTGCGCCACAATCACCTTAATACGGTCGGCGAGACGGGCTGCACGTGCTGCATCAGCCATAGTTTTCTCCTTGTGGTCAAGTACAGATAGGGAAGCGCCCGCCCCGCATCCCGCACCTTCCGGTACAAAACCGGAACGAAGCGAGATACGAGGAACGGGCGCGTTTCTGCGGGTCTTAGACGCGCGGCTTCTCGCGCATCTCCCAGGTTTCGATGACGTCGCCTTCCTTGATGTCGTTGAAGGAGCCGAGTCCAATACCGCACTCGAAGCCTTCACGTACTTCGGTAGCATCGTCCTTGAAACGACGCAACGACTCGATGGTGAGGTCTTCTGACACCACAACACCGTCACGTACCAGGCGTGCCTTGGAATTACGCTTGATAATGCCGTTCTTGACCATCGAACCTGCGATGTTACCCCACTTGGAGGAACGGAACACTTCGCGGATCTCCGCCGAGCCGAGTTCGACCTCTTCGTATTCGGGTTTGAGCATGCCCTTGACAGCCTGCTCAATTTCCTCAATCGCGCGGTAGATGACCGAGTAGAACTTCATCTCGACGCCCTCGCGGTCTGCAAGCTCAGAGACACGCTCTGCAGGACGAACGTTGAAGCCAATGATCACCGCGTTGTCCACGGTTGCCAGGTTCACATCGTTCTGAGTAATAGCACCCACACCGCGGTGGATGACGCGCAGCTGAACTTCGTCGCCGCCCACATCAATCTTCATGAGCGACTCTTCCAGAGCTTCAACAGCACCGGAGACGTCACCCTTAATAATCAGGTTGAGGGTATCCATCTTGCCCTCAGCCACAGCGGCATCGAAGGATTCAAGGGTTACGCGCTTACGACGCTTCGCGAGCTGTGCGTTACGGTCTGCGGCCTCACGCTTCTCAGCAATCTGGCGTGCGGTGCGTTCTTCTTCGGTCGAGAGGAAGGTATCTCCCGCACGGGGCACGGTCGAAAGACCCAGAACCTGAACGGGACGGGATGGACCGGCTTCTTTCACTGCATGACCGTTCTCGTCGAACATTGCGCGCACGCGACCGTGTGCCACACCGGCGACAATCGCATCGCCCACATGCAGAGTACCGGACTGCACCAAGACGGTGGAGACCGCACCGCGGCCCTTATCCAGGTTCGCTTCAATGGCAACGCCACGAGCTTCCTTATTCGGATTAGCGCGCAGTTCCAGAACGTCGGCAGTCAAGGTTACGGCTTCAAGCAGCTCGGTAATGTTTGTGCCATTCCGAGCCGAAACGTTCACAAACATGGTGTCTCCACCGTAATCTTCAGGTACCAGACCGTACTCGGTCAGCTGGCCCTTGACCTTATCGGGCGATGCACCTTCCTTATCGATCTTGTTGATAGCCACGACGATCGGCACATCAGCCGCCTGAGCGTGGTTCAGCGCTTCAACGGTCTGCGGCATCACGCCGTCATCCGCAGCGACCACCAGAATAGCAACGTCGGTAACTTTCGCGCCGCGGGCACGCATAGCGGTAAACGCCTCGTGACCGGGGGTATCGATAAAGGTAATCGCACGGTCTTCACCTTCGACGGTGGTGTGTACCTGATACGCACCAATATGCTGGGTAATACCGCCAGCTTCACCCTCAATGACGTTGGTATTCCGAATAGCGTCCAGCAGTCGAGTTTTACCATGGTCAACGTGACCCATCACAGTCACAACCGGAGGACGCACTTCAAGAACGTCATCGCCTTCCGCCTCTGCTTCGGCTTCAAGGTCGATGTCAAAGGATTCCAAGAGCTCGCGTTCTTCGTCCTCAGGAGACACGATCTTTACGACGTACCCCAACTCAGCGCCCAATAGCTCGAAGGTTTCTTCATCGAGCGACTGGGTTTGAGTAGCCATTTCGCCTAAGTGGAAGAGCACGGTAATCAGCGAAGCCGGGTTAGCGCCAATCTTCTCGGCAAAATCCATAATGGATGCGCCGCGACGCAGGCGGACCTCAGTCGAGCCATCTCCGCGAGGTACTACCACACCACCGGGTGCGGGTGCATTCATCTGCTCGACTTCATTGCGGCGGGCTGCCTTCGACTTACGGTTCTTACGCTTGGAACCGCCACGGCCGAAAGCACCCTGTGCATTTCCACGGCCACCGGGACCCGGACGCGAAGGACCGCGGTTATAGCCGCCTCCGCCACGACGGTTACCGCCTCCGCCACCACCACTGGGTGCACCGGGACCGGAACCGACGTTCGAGACCTTGGACGGCATAATGGACGGGCTAGGACGGTTGCCGCCGCCGGAACGAGGCGTGTGCGAGCGCGACCCCGATGCGGAACGGGGACCGTTGCCCCCACCGCCGGGACGAGGGGCATTATTGCCTGAACGCTGACCGCGGGGTGGACGAGGACCGCCAGAACGCTGTTCGCCGCGTTCGGGTCGTTTCATTCCCTGCTGTGAGGAGAAGGGGTTGTTACCCGGACGAGGACCAGGCTTCGGGCCCGGTTTTGGAGCCGATGCACCAGGTTTCGGTGCGGGCTTTGGAGCAGCAGGCTTCGGAGCCTCTGGACGAGCCATTCCCTGCTGTGAGGAGAAGGGGTTGTTGCCAGGACGAGGACCCGAAGAAGATTTAGCGGTGCCCTTGGCACCGGGTTTGGGAGCCGCAGATTTAGCTGCAGGTTTTGCACCCGGTTTAGGGGCAGGTTTCGGTGCCGCAGGTTTAGCAGCAGATTTCGCGTCCGCCGGCTTCTTTGGAGCGGCGGGCTTAGCACTAGCAGTTTTAGCTGTGGAAGCTGCAGACTTCCCTGACGCTTTAGTTGGTTTTTCAGCTTTTTCAGGTGCCTGAGCGGGGGCGGGGAACGCTTCACGCAGTTTCTTAACCACGAGCGGGTTAAGGGTCGAGGATGCGCCCTTTACGAATTCGCCTTGTTCGGCTAGTTTTGCAATAACTTCTTTTGACGTTACACCAAGTTCTTTAGCAATCTCGTGTACGCGAGGCTTAGCCAAATTTTCTCCTGTCCTGGCTCGCACCAGGACGGTGCGAACACTAATGATGTGTGTATGCGCGCACTAGGCTCTCGGTTACGCCTAACACACGCGTGGGCATAAATTTGCCGGGGTGTGAGCACAGATGGGTACTCATGTCGCGGCACTCATTAGATATCCATCAGTTTTCTGACTCGCTTTCGTAATCTGCAAGAAGTCGTCAAACTCGTTGACTTATAGGGATGTGAGTTTCACTCATAGCCCGTAGTTTCGGGCTTGCGCTGAGCGAAGTATTCGGTCAAAACCATAAGGTCTGCGCGAGCAATTGAAACTTTAAAGGCGCGGGCGAAAGCATTTTTACGAAAAGCCTGTTGCTGGCAGGATTCACGCATATGTAGCCACGCACCGCGACCGGGCAAGGTACAGTGCACATCCGGAAGGATGCGCATCCGTTCTCCGTCGCCGCCGAAACGGACGATACGGAGCATATTCCGCGGATTATCGCGGAGGCGACAGCCAATACAGGTACGGAGAGGTTCACTCATTGCTCTCCCCTCTTCCCCATCAAAACTGTCACAGTCGTTTAGGCACGCCACTGGGGTGCACGCGCCAAACGCACATCTTAAGTGTAGCCCCTCATCTGGGTCACGTCCGTATTCGGTTTCGTGAATGCAGAAAGACCCTCTAGGGGCTACAGGGTACTCCTACTAGAATACCGGTTACTACTCGTTTTCGTCTAAATCAAGGCTGCGGGCTACTCGCTCAGCCACCTCTTCTTCGGCTCGAATCTGAGCATATTTTGATTCCGCCAAGATATCAATACGCCAGCCGGTTAGTTTCGCTGCAAGGCGCGCGTTCTGGCCTTCCCGCCCGATTGCCAACGAAAGCTGCTCATCGGGGACAATCGCACGAGCAGAATATTCGCGGGGGTCCGCAATAATAACTTCGGTCACCTTAGCGGGCGAGAGCGCAGCCGTAATAAACTCCGCAGGATCCGTCGAGTAATCAACAATGTCGATCTTCTCGTCATTAAGTTCGGCGGCAACAGCACGCACGCGAGCGCCCATATCACCGATGCAGGCACCCTTAGCGTTGATACTGGGGTTCGTTGCGCTTACCGCTATCTTCGAGCGATGTCCTGCCTCGCGAGCAATGGAGTTAATCTTGACCGATCCGTCGGCGATCTCTGGAACCTCATGCTCAAATAGGCGAAGCACCAAGTTCGGATGCGACCGCGAGAGCACAATCGAGGGACCCTTCTGCCCACGGCGCGCCTCTAAGAGATATGCACGAATACGGGTTCCGTGGGGATATTGTTCTCCGGGAACCTGCTCGTTCGCGGGAAGTACAGCCTCAATAGTTCCCAAATCGACTTGAACCATACGGGGGTTATTCCCCTGCTGAATAACGCCGGATGCTAAGGTTCCTTCTCGGTCTTTAAATTCACCAAGCACGGATGCATCTTCGGCATCGCGCAGACGCTGCGATAAAACCTGACGCACCGTCGCCGCAGCAATGCGCCCAAAGTTATTGGGCGTATCATCGAACTCATCGATTTTCTGGTTGTCATCGTCAAGTTCCGGCGCAAGAATAGCGAAGTCGCCGGTGGTTCGATCGATGACGGCTCGGGAGCCTTTAATGGCGCCGGGCTGCTTCATATAGGCAAGCACCAGAGCATTTTCAACCAGCGAGAACAGTTCCTCCAAAACGAGACCTCGTTGCTTTGCAAGTGCATGCAGAACGCCTAAGTCGATCGTCATATTGTTGTCCACGCTCTTCAGCCTTTCCCTGTAGCACGGCGCCGGGACGCTTTTTCTGCGCCCCGGCTCCCGAACGGTTTGCTTTATGTTTGTTGAGTGTGAAAAAACAAACAGAAAGCCTATTTTGTACCTATTCTACAGTCTCTTGAGTAGAATTGAAATCAATTTCAACATTAGCGTGCCCAATATTTTCCCAGGGCACAATCACAGCGTCATGGTATGTCTGCTTCTGCCCTTTCTTAGTCTGTTTCTTACGCCGAAGCACAGGGCCTTCGTCCGTAATCTCGTCAAGACGAGCCACGTATTCCGTGCCATCTGTCTGTGTCACTGCTACAAGTCGGGCGCGAGCACGTTTCCAATGGCGGCGCTCAGTAAGTTCTCGGGTAGCTCCAGGAGAGGAAACCTCCAACATGTAGGGGAAGAACTCATCGTGCTTATCAGCTTTATCCAGAGCCTGTGAGATAGCCCCCGAGATTTCCGCAAGGCTGTCCAGAGAAAGGGAATCTGTCCGATCTTCCGTATAGTCTACGGTAATTTCTACCGTTCGGTTAGCTGCCGGACCGCTGATCTTAATCCTTTCAAGCACGAGCGAAAACTCACTGAGCACAGGTTTGATAGCTTCGTTTACCTCGTCCTCATGTAGGGAGCGTGTCCCAATTTTTGCCGGTGCCGGTTTTTCCGACCCTGCGGATTCGAAGGGACGAGTTACACCCCTGGCGGTTCGTGATGCGGCACGCCGGGAGCGAGCATTGGGGGCGCCGTCTTTCTTACCGGACCGTTTAGGTTTATACGCCATATCTTCCTTCTCTTCTCGATAATCTTGCCAAGGATGATGAACGCGTCTATGCCTGGGAATAGGACCTAAGAGCGGATCTCGGCGAGGATTTCGCGCACCGCATCCGATACGGCAATATCGCGTGCCTCTCCGTTTCGCCGGTCTTTGAGTTCCAAAGTACCGTCTTTGAACCCGCGGCCAATCACTAAGATGGTGGGTACGCCCAGAAGCTCTGCATCGCCGAATTTAACGCCCGGGCTGGTTTTCAGACGGTCGTCCAAAAGCACCTGCACCCCGGCACCTTCAAGCTCCGTGCTCAAGGTTTCTGCGTACTCGTGGGATTGAGCGTCTTTATTCGTGATGACGATGTGCACATCGGCGGGTGCCAAGTTACGCGGCCAGATCAGACCCTTCTCGTCATGATTGCCCTCAGCGATTGCGGCAAGCGCACGGGTTACGCCAATACCGTAAGATCCCATCGTCACGGTCTGGAGTTTACCGTTCTGATCGAGTACTTTCAGTCCCAGTGCCTCGGCGTATTTACGGCCAAGCTGGAAGATATGTCCCATCTCAACACCGCGTGCAGCAATAAGCGGTCCAGAACCATCCGGTGCTGGGTCGCCTTCGCGTACTTCACACGCTTCCAAAGTACCGTCTGCATTAAAGTCCCGCCCGTAAACGAGATTTGCCACGTGTTTGCCGTGCTCGTTAGCGCCAGTAACCCACGAGGTTCCGCGAACCACGCGCGGATCAACGAAAAACGGAATACCGGTAGCAGTTTGACGCTCTTCGGTATTCTCACCCAACATGGGCTGATCGAGAGTAAGACCCGGGCCAATATAGCCCTTGACGAGCTGCGGGAATTTCTTTAGATCCTCCTCAGAAGCAGCCTCAACCTCGATCTCGCCACCGATACCCATGAGCGCACCAATGTTAACCTCGACGCGTCCCAGATCGACTTCGCGATCACCAGGTACACCCACGGCAAAGAGTTTACGCTCCCCGGCGGGGGTAATGGCTGCGCCCACAAAACATTTAAGCGTCTGTTCAGCGGTGAGTTCACCGCCGGTCACCTGCGGGTGCAGGTCGTTCATCTGGGTTACAAGAGTTTCAATCGTGGGAGATTCGGGGGTATCGAGCACGATAGCTGCGGGTGTATCCGTGAAATCAATATCTGCAGGCACAACGGTGGTGACTGCCTCCACATTTGCGGCGTAGCCACCGGCGGAACGCACAAAAGTGTCTTCACCTACAGGGGTCGGATGCAGGAATTCTTCACTGCGTGAACCACCCATAGCACCCGATTGCGCGGTCACTATGACGGTGTCTAATCCCAAGCGGTTAAAAATACGCTGGTAAGCGGCGCGGTGGGCCTCGTAAGCTTCATTCAAGCCTTCGTCGTCCACAGTAAAAGAGTAGGAATCCTTCATGACAAATTCGCGCCCACGCAACAAACCAGCGCGGGGTCGAGCCTCGTCACGGTACTTATTCTGGATCTGGTAAATATACAGCGGCAGATCCTTGTAGGAGGAATAAAGGTCTTTCACCAACAGGGTGAACATTTCCTCATGGGTGGGCGCCAGCAGCATATCGGCGCCCTTGCGGTCCTGAAGGCGGAAGAGATTATCACCGTATTCTTCCCACCGGTTAGTTGCCTCATAGGGTTCTCGCGGCAACAATGCCGGGAAGAGAACTTCTTGGGCTCCAATTGCGTTCATTTCTTCACGCACGATATTTTCTACCTTGCGCAGAACTTTCAAACCCAAGGGCAGCCAGGTATACACGCCAGGAGCGGCACGACGAATATAACCTGCGCGCACTAAAAGCTTATGGCTTGCTACCTCAGCGTCTACAGGATCTTCACGCAGGGTCCGCACGAAGAGGTTGGACAAGCGAAGTACCATGTGTGTTCTCCTTGGATTTGATGCTAGACCTTCACCGCATCCCACATTCCTTAACCCGAAAGCGGCGGCGAACGTCGATGAATAATATAACAAGTCTATAGGTTTCCGCGCTCACAGGCGAAGCATAGTTGGTATAAAAAACCAACGTGTATATTTTCAGACGCTAACGAGTAAGGATAATGGTCGAATATTGCCCAATATCTTCCCATCCGGTGCGCTGATAGAGAGAAAGTGCCCGATCGTTGTAGTTATTAACGTAGAGGCTCAGATGCGGGTGCCTCTCTCGGAAAAGCTCACAGGCCGCAGCAAGAAACGGAGCCGCAAGCCCCAGACCGCGATAGTCAGGGTGCACCCAAACGCCCTGTATCTGCGCAGCGTCCAGATGCGATATACCCAGATCAGCTTTGAAAACCACCACGCCGAGATCGTTAGTGACAATCACGTTTTTGCCTTCGGATACCATCGACCGTACACGGTTTCTGTAGTTGCTGCCGTACCGTGCGATGGGTTCAATACCGACTTCCTCATGGAACATAGCGGCTGCGGCAGGCAGAACATCATCGTAATCTGACAGAACAGTACAGCGCACATATCCTCCAGGGTTCTCTGGAACCGACTGTAACGAGGGTAGATAGCCGGGCAGTTCAGGCAGAGAGGCCGAATAGAGTGAGAATAGATTTTTTTCTGGGGGCAGGTACAGTAGCGGCTGTACCGTCCGAACAGAGAAAGGACTCGCGAGGCGTTTCCTCAAGTACTCCCAGATTGGAAGCACACATTCACTGGGTCCAAAAAGAGACTCAATGCTGCCCCGAGAATGGTAAATGAGGTGAGCAAGAACCTCGGCATGTGAGCGCATTCGATCGTCGTCGGGTAACCAGATGGGAACGGTATTGCTGCCCAGTAACAGCGCGCTCAGCAAGATGTTATCTTCGTAAATCCCCACGAACCCGCGATACTGTGCTGGCAGCTTATTCCCCGTCATGCGTGCTCCGGATGCCGATGCTGGCGGCAGCCCGTAAATATCGTAATGCTCAATAGCGTAGAGGTTCCCCAGCGTATCCGCATAGAGAAGCTCTTCGAGGGCATCTGCATCGCGCCGATCGAGAGCCACCACCTGGGGGGCAGATGAGGAGAAAAACTTTTTGAGCACGCTTTCGATTCTATCTAACGAGAGAGCTATCGCGGTTTTGAATGTGTCACAGCTAAGCGCCCCGCGTCCGTTGAAGGCGAGGCGCTTAGAGATTTCAGACTCGTCGCGTTTATATTCAACGCTACGGACGAGGTACAGCCGTACTATTTGACGGTAACAGCGGGGGCGCCTTCGGGCACGTACTCCCCCGAGGCTTCCATCTCGGCAGCAATACGGGTTGCCTCTTCAAGAAGGGTTTCCACGATCTGATCTTCGGGAACGGTTTTAATAACTTCCCCTTTCACAAAGATCTGTCCCTTACCGTTACCGGATGCCACTCCTAAGTCTGCTTCACGTGCCTCGCCGGGACCGTTCACCACGCATCCCATCACGGCGACGCGAAGCGGAACCTTCATATGCTCCAAGCCCTTGGTCACGTTTTCGGCGAGCTCCCACACATTCACCTGGGCGCGACCGCATGAGGGGCACGAAACAATGTCGAGCTTGCGCGGGCGCAGGTTAAGGGATTCCAGAATCTTGGTTCCCACCTTGACTTCTTCCACCGGAGGGGCCGAAAGCGAAACACGGATCGTATCGCCAATCCCTTGAGAGAGGAGGGTGCCGAATGCTACCGAACTCTTGATGGTTCCCTGGAACGCGGGACCTGCTTCTGTTACGCCTAAGTGCAAAGGCCAATCGCCGCGTGCGGCAAGCTGCCGGTATGCCTCAACCATAACCACCGGATCGTTATGTTTAACGGAAATCTTGAAATCGCGGAACCCGTGCTCTTCAAAGAGAGAGGCTTCCCACACAGCGGATTCAACCAGTGCCTCCGGGGTGGCGTGGCCATATTTTTCGAGCAGACGTTTATCGAGTGAACCAGCATTCACACCGATGCGGATAGAGGTACCGTGATCTGAAGCCATCTCGGCGATCTCTTTTACCTGGTCATCGAATTTACGAATGTTACCGGGATTCACACGCACCGCGCCGCATCCGGCTTTAATAGCCGCATACACGTACTTGGGCTGAAAGTGAATATCCGCGATCACCGGAATATTAGACTGCTTTGCGATGATAGGTAGTGCCTCAGCGTCTTTATCGGTCGGGCATGCCACGCGCACGATATCGCATCCGGCGGCGGTTAGCTCGGCAATTTGCTGCAAAGTTGAACCGATATCGTGGGTCTTGGTGGTCGTCATAGACTGTACCGAAATGGGAGATTCGGAACCGATGCCCACTGTACCTACCTTGAATTGACGGGTCTTGCGGCGGGGTGCAAGAACCGCAGGTGCAGGCTTCGGCATACCAAGGCTAACCGACAAGGCAATCCTCCAAATGTCATAAAATTGGGGCGCGGGATGCGCCGCTCAGCTTCCTATTGTGCCACCGTCGCGCGCAGAACCACTAATACGGATACCCTAACCGCGAGCAATATCACGATGAGATGAAAAAGCGGTAGTCCCGCTCACAATTCGTTTGCGTACACGATCCTCACTAGACGCTATGCGGTGCATAGCTTGCTCCGCCATTTAGAACAGCCGCAGGGGTTTAATAAAGTCGGCGGCAATAATCACAATGGACATCAGAATGAAAGCACCCGCTACAACATAGGTAAGCGGCAGAAGTTTGACCGGGTCAAACGGACCGGGATCGGCACGGCGGGTAAGCTTGGCGAAGCCACGTCGAATTGCCTCCCACAGAGCACCAAAAACATGCCCTCCGTCCAGGGGAAGAAGCGGAAGTAGGTTGAAGGCGAAAAGCATCAGGTTCATTCCGGCTATCAGCGAGACTAAGGTCGCAGTTTTTGCTTTCAGATCGATACGGTCTGTCGAGGCCACTTCACCGGCAATCCGGCTTACCCCCACTACGGATACCGGGGAGTTCGCATCGCGTTCCTGATTAGAGAAGAGATTTACTCCCAGCTCCCATACGCGCTGCGGCAGCGACCACATGGAATGTGCAATACGTCCCAGCGTGTCGCCCACATTGGGCATAACATCGCCCAACGAGCCTGGAACCATCTCCGAAGTTGGTGAGATACCGATAAAGCCGCCGGTCATCATCTTGAATGACCCATCGTCGTTACGCACATATTCTCGGGTCTTTTCATCCACGACCGGACGCTCCAAAAGCGCCGGGGTCATGGTGAGCTGCTGCTCAGAACCATCGCGTTCAATGGTGACGGTTACGGTATTATTCCCTGCCTGACGGATGTTAGAAGAAACCTGTTCCCAGGTGCTCGTGCGGTTGCCGTTGATAGCAACTATACGGTCATCTTTACGCAGTCCTGCCGCTTTCGCGGGAGACGGTGCCGACGAGTCAGTACATTCGGAATATGAGATACGGTCTTCGGTGATCGTTGCTTTTGGCACGCAGTCGGAAACCGATGCCACTTTATTAGTTGCAGACAGGGTTCCAAAACCACAGATGAGAATGGCGGTGCATACGATCCCGATGAGCAAGTTCATGCTAGGCCCGCCCAGCATGATAATCATGCGTTTATACACGGGAAGTTTATAAAACAGACGATTTTCATCTCCGGGTTTCAGGCGCTCTAAGTCAGCCTCACGGGCCGCATTCGCCAAAGACCCAAAAGGACTGGTAGTTCCGGCGCGAAGAGTTTCGAGCTCGGGTTCGTGTTCTTCCTCAACGCCAGTGGTACCCTCGGCGTTCCCCTCTGTGGGATGCTCCATCGCCCGTTTCACGCGCTCCTCGTGTTCGGGCGCAGGCGGATACATGCCAATCATAGAAATATATCCGCCTAAAGGAATAGCTTTAAACCCGTACTCAGTTTCACCGCGGCGGAACGAAAAAATAGTTTTGCCGAAACCAATCATATATTGCGGTACACGCACCTTAAAGAGTTTCGCAGGTACCAGGTGTCCCACCTCATGCAGAGCAATAGACAGCGCAATAGCTATCGCCATAATGATGACGCCTGCGGCGTAGAGCAGAATCTCCACATTTCTCCTTCGCAACAAAAGGTACGGGTTCTCAAGCGGTTTCCCGCGAAGTCTCTAGGGTACTCCCCTAAGCTGTGAAATTATAGGGTACGTGGCGCTCAGGTTATGCGCCGCGTAGGGAAAACCTTCGTGATGGTTATGACGGCATCTTCGTGGCGTAGAACTCACGAGCGTATGCGCGTGCCCAAGCTTCGGCGTTCAGAACAGCCTCTAAGCTCATGTCGGCTTCAGCCGTAACCTCGCTACTGGCGGCGTGCGCCTCCAAAACACGCGCCACGGAATCCACAATATCGGTAAACCGAATTTTACCGGCGTGGAAAGCGCTAACCGCTTCCTCATTAGCGGCGTTAAAAACGGTGGGAAAGGTTCCGCCCCGCTTGCCCGCCTCTTTAATCATCTGCACAGCAGGGAAAGCCGTCGAATCAAGCGGCTCAAAAGTCCATGTTTGCGCCTGAGTCCAATCACAGGGAGCCGCTACCTGCGGAATGCGATGCGGCCACGTCAGTCCCAGAGCAATAGGCAGAAGCATGGTCGGCGGGGACGCCTGGGCGATAGTCGCGCCGTCTACGAACTGAACCATCGAATGCACAATCGACTGCGGGTGCACCGCAACATCAATGCGGTCAAGATCAACCCCAAAAAGATGGTGTGCCTCTAATACCTCAAGGGCCTTATTCACCATCGTTGCCGAATTGGTTGTGACCACCAGCCCCATATCCCAGGTAGGATGCGCCAGCGCCTGCCGTGGGGTAACGTCATAAAGCATGTCACGGGTATATCCTCGAAAAGGTCCTCCTGAGGCCGTGAGAATCAGCCGGTCTATCTCGGCGTCGGTGCCGCTGGCTAACGCTTGGGCAAGAGCCGAATGTTCCGAATCCACGGGAACCATCGGGGTTTCTAACGGTGAGGCATCGACGGCAGCACGCACAAGCGGTCCACCCGCGATCAAAGATTCTTTATTCGCAAGGGCAACCCGGTACCCCGCTTTGAGGGCGGTCAGTGTGGGTTCTAAACCGATAGATCCGGTAATGCCGTTGAGTACCACATCCGCCGGATGCGCCGCCGCCTCAACGCTGGCACGTTCTCCCCAGACGATGCGCGGACTGTACCCGCTAATGCCCACACTGCGGGCGGCCGCATCAAGGTATTCTTGCAACCGTTGTGCATCCTGCGTCGTGCCGCTGGTGGCAACAAGCTCGGCACGTACCCGAACCGCCTGCTGTGCTAATAATTCGAGGGAGCGTGAACCGGCGCTAAGAGCTGCAACCTTCAGCGGTGCATCCTCAGCATCGACGGTGGTGCCCGCAAGACGCGCAAGATGCTCTATAACCTGTACTGCTTGGGTGCCAATAGACCCGGTGGAACCGAGTAAAGTAACCCTTCGAGCATCGCAAAGTCCATGTTTAAGAGCATCAGTGAGGGTTTCGCGGAAGCCCCCAACCCGGGTAGAGGAACCAAACTTCATGTTTACTAGTATCGCATGCTGCCAGCACGGTCTCAGAAGGTCCTGCGGCTGCCAGCAACGTCTTAGGTCAGATCTTGGATAAGCTCGATACAGCGATCCATAAAGGCATCAACCTGGGTTTCTTCATAGCTCACCGAGCCGGTCGCAGACCTAAAGACAGCGTTACGAATAACGGATGTATCAAGCGGTTCTTCGCTATTGAGTTGAGCATAGATATGATGGCATACCTTATCAACATCACCCACAAAATACCCGGCGTGCTTGCGTTTAGAGGGACGGCGGAAGCGTTCACCATCCGGCCGCTCTAGTCGCTGTGCCAGCAGCTCACCCGCGTCTACGAGGGATAGCTCCCAATTGCTTAAACCGTACTGTTCTATATAACGGCTGCGTTCCAGTTTGGCAAAACGTTCTTCTATACGCTCTAGGGCGCGATCGACGTCCCCTACCGCATAGCCGCCGGGCTCGGTACGAAAAACAACCTGGCGAATAAGCCGCGACGTGTAAATATTAGCGTGCTGCTGTACAGCGCCGCTTAGCTGTTCGTAATCCTCGGCTAGTCGAGCAAAGAGACGATCGACCTCGGTTCGTTTATAACCAGGTTCGAGTTCTGCCGCACGGCCGAAGCCGTTATCTGTACGACTAGTATTCGTTGCCAAGGATTCTCCTTATCATCAGGCAGGGCACACGACGTGAGCAGCTCGTGTGCGTACCCTACGCATAAAGTTTTCGCTATCCTGTGTTCCGCTCTAGAGAGGAAGCACAAAGGTAAAAATCAAACACCCAACCGCGGCCGCAAAAAGTACCGAGTCCAGACGATCCATCATGCCGCCGTGCCCAGGCAGGATATTTGACATATCCTTGATGCCTATTCGACGTTTAAAAACAGATTCTACAAGATCACCCGCCGTAGAGGCGATAACCATGACCGCAGCGAGCGGTATTCCCCAGTACCATTTCTGCCCCAAAATACTTAGAGCAATACACGCTACCACGGCAGACCCAAGATAGGAACCGGCAAAGCCCTCCCAGCTCTTCTTTGGAGAAATGGTAGGTGCTATAGGATGTTTACCCCATATAACACCGGCAATATACCCGAAAGTATCGTTGCTGACTGCCATGAGAAGGATCATCAGGATGCCTGCCCAACCGCGCTCGGTGCTAAAGTACACCATCGAAATTCCGAGGGTCAAGGGTACCCATCCCAAAATTAGAATGAGACCCCTCAAAACTTTATACCGTGAGGCTGTACGTTTCCTGGGTACCACCAAGGTGATACAAGCAAGTACTAGGGCGACAGCAACGCAGGAGATCCCCAAACCAGTGAATCCCCAAATATACGCTGAGACTGTGGGGATCGGAGCCAGCACCGTCACCAGTGTCAGGGGTAAATTGTAGTCGCGTTTTTTGTTGAGTGCGGAGGCAAGCTCCCAGCTTCCCAGCCCGGTAGAGATCGCGCAGAGAAGCACAAGAAACGGAGGAAAGAAAAGCCCTGTAGTCAGCACCGCGCCGAATGCTACGCCTACGCCGATAGCGGCGGGTAAGTTGCGCCCCGCTCGGGATGCTGTTTTCCCTGGGGCGGGGGCTGTTTCGCTCTTCTTATCCCCCGTATCTTCTCGTGTGTTCATCTCTGAGCCTTAAACCTCAAGCAGCTCAGATTCCTTGTGCTTGTAGAGCTCATCGATAGTATCTACATGTTTCTTAGTGAGGGCATCAAGCTCTTTTTCGGCACGGGCACCGTCGTCCTCACCGATCTCGCCGTCTTTCACAAGCTTATCAATGACGGTTTTAGCATGGCGGCGCACATTACGTACCGAAACGCGAGCTTCCTCGGCTTTGTGGTTGACCAATTTTATGTATTCTTTACGACGCTCAGAGGTCATCTCGGGCATAACCACGCGGATAGCGGCACCGTCGTTGCTGGGGTTTACACCCAAGTCAGAGTCACGCACTGCTTTTTCGATAGCAGCTAAAGCGCTCACATCAAATGGAACAATCTTAACCGTACGGGCATCTTCAACGTTGAACGACACCAGCTGCTGCAATGGAGTCGGCGCGCCGTAGTAGTCTGCGGTAATAGAGCTAAAAATCGCAGGGTTCACACGTCCGGTGCGGACTTTGGCGAATTCTGTTTTGATAGCTTCAATGGTCTTATCCATCTTCTCGCCGGCTTCGGCAAGGGTTTCTTCGATCACGACGGAATCTCCTTTATAGGGGAAGTCGGCTCATGCCGATTTTGGTAGCTACGGCTACGGGAAACACCAAACGGTGCAAACCGCGACCTAGTTATAGTTTAGTCGCCCGAGACTATCTCGGGCGACTTCTCACCGTTTTTTCCTTATGGCTAAGCCGTTGAACGGCTTCTAATGCAAGGAGTATAACGGCATAACGTTTCTTTAGCGGGTTACAAGAGTACCCATCTTCTCCCCCAGAATAGCGCGGGTTACGTTACCTTCGCCCTGCATGCCGAAGACGCGCATCGTCACGTTATTATCGCGACATAGGGAGAATGCGGTCTGATCCAACACACGAATGTTGCGTTGCATAGCTTCATCGTAGGTGAGGTTATACAGGCGCTCAGCCTGAGGGTCTTTATTCGGATCGGCAGTGTAGATGCCGTCCACACCATTCTTTGCTACCAGAACTTCGTCAGCGTGAATTTCCAAGGCTCGCTGGGCAGCTACGGTATCGGTCGAAAAATAGGGCAGACCGGCACCGGCGCCGAAAATAACCACACGGTCTTTCTGCATATGGCGAATAGCGCGGCGAGGAATGTAGGTTTCTGCAACCTGCGGCATAGTAATAGCAGACTGTACGCGGGTATCAATACCTTCTTGCTCCAAGAAATCCTGAAGAGCCAGAGAGTTCATCACGGTACCGAGCATGCCCATATAGTCTGCGCGGGAACGATCCATACCTGCCTGTGAAAGCTCGGCGCCACGGAAGAAGTTACCGCCGCCAATCACGATGGAGGTCTCTACCTTACCCACAGTTGCTGCAATCTGCTGTGCAATATTACGCACAACCCCGGTCGAAATACCAACTTCTCCCCCGCCGAAAACTTCGCCTGAGAGCTTGAGTAGAACACGGCGACGACCGGTGTCGTCTCGATGGATTGGGTGCGTGTGTGAGTCGGTCATAAATACCCTCCAACGGATAAAACTTATGCTGATAACGGGGTGAACACTCAATAGTCCTTATCAAGGATACGCTACGGAAACACTGTCTTGTGGTACACCCTTCGATATTTTTCTCTCTCATTCGACATGCCAGAAGGCGTAGAGTTTAAGAGACTAAATGCTCCGGGCATATAAAACCCTATAAAACCTCAGGTCAACACTGTATCTGCAAGATAATCTATACAGAAAATAGGTTCTGGAACTTTCTTTGCGCTAGGTGCGCAACCTGCACAATATTTATACAAAAAGTCGGATGCTCACCCTTCACAGGGCAAGCATCCGACTTTAGCATATAACCTCAGTAAAGGCTGTCTGCTTGAGGAAAGCTCCTAGAAACTAGGCACCAACGCGGAAACGTGCGAAACCGGTAGCGGTTGCGCCAGCCTCAGAGAGTGCCTGTGCCACAGACTTCTTGGTGTCTTTTGCGAAGTCCTGGTCAAGCAGGGTGTTCTCTTTGAAGAAGCCCTTGAGACGACCCTCAACGATCTTATCCAGAATCTTCTCGGGCTTGCCCTCAGCGATTGCGGTCTCACGTGCAACACGCTTCTCAGCTTCAACCTGGTCAGCCGGGATAGATTCAGAGTCCAGGTACTTGGGGCTCATCGCTGCGATGTGGACTGCGACGTCATGCGCAATTTCATCAACGTTATTACCGGAAACAGCAAGCAGAACACCAACCTGTGCGGGCAGGTCCTTAGAGGTCTTGTGCAGGTAAACTGCCACGTTCTCGCCTTCAACGCGTGCTACGCGGCGCACCACGACCTTCTCACCCAGCAGGGCGGCAGCATCGGTGGTGAGCTCTTCAACGGTCTTACCCTCGAAGGATGCGGCCTGCAGCTCTTCCAGAGTGGATGCGTTAGCCGCGATAGCAGCCTCCAGCACGTTACGCCCGAAGGTGATGAAGGGTTCGGACTTAGCCACGAAGTCGGTTTCAGAATTGACCTCAACCATGTAACCAACGCCGTTTTCTACGCGAGCTGCAACCAAACCTTCAGCGGTTGCACGACCTTCACGCTTGGTGACGCCCTTCAGACCCTTCACACGGATAATCTCCATTGCTTTCTGCTGGTCGCCGTTAGCCTCATCGAGAGCTTTCTTGACGTCGAGCATACCTGCGCCGGTCTTCTCACGCAGTGCCTTGATGTCTGCTGCAGTGTAGTTCGCCATGTGAACTCCTCTTTTTCCTTAATTTAAGATGTAGGCGTGATAACGCCCATGAGCTATGAGCGGACGGCACCTTCCCCGCCACAGGGTAGGTACCGTCCGTACTGCTTTTCCCATCGTGGAAAAGCTAAAGCCTACTTAGCTTCAGCCGCCTGAGCTGCCTCGTGCTGCTCTAGCAGTTCGCGCTCCCACGCAGCCATAGGCTCTTCAGCAGCCTCTGCCTTACCGGTCTTCTTAGCATTACGCTCAATGAGACCTGCAGCAACAGCGTCTGCCACCACACGGGTGAGCAGGTTGACGGAACGGATCGCATCGTCGTTACCAGGGATGGGGAATGCAACTTCGTCAGGGTCACAGTTGGTGTCAAGAATAGCTACCACGGGGATGCCCAGCTTCTGAGCCTCGTTAACCGCCAGGTGCTCCTTCTTGGTATCAACAACCCAGACGAGGGAGGGAACCTTGCTCAGGTTACGGATACCGCCCAGGGTCTTTTCGAGCTTCTCAAACTCGCGGCGCATCAAGAGCAGTTCCTTCTTGGTGTAACGAGACCCTGCGACATCGTCAAAGTCGATCTGCTCAAGTTCCTTCATACGCTCAATGCTCTTAGCGATGGTGGAGAAGTTGGTGAGCATACCACCAAGCCAGCGGTGGTTAACGTAAGGCATATTCACGCGGGTAGCCTGCTCAGCAATAACTTCCTGTGCCTGCTTCTTGGTACCCACAAACAGAATGTTGCCGCCGTGTGCAACGGTGGATTTAACAGCCTCAAAAGCCTTATCAATGAATTCGAGGGACTGCTGCAGGTCGATGATGTAAATGCCGTTGCGTTCGGTGAGGATGAAACGCTTCATCTTGGGGTTCCAACGGCGGGTCTGGTGACCGAAGTGAACGCCGGAATCCAGCATCTCACGCATAGTTACGACGGGCATGTCGTCTCCTTTATATCAGGGTGCCGCGCTGACCTCCCATCTCGGGCTAGCCACACGCGCGCATAGTAGTTATCGGTTTATCCTAGTGGCGATTAGACATTCGGGTTGCCCCGTGTCTCAAGCCCTGACCGCTTGTTCTAAGCGGACCGAAGGTCTTTTATCACCTGTTATTTAGGTTCCAGGTGCTCACGCCACGCGTCGTCAGCGAGCCTTTCCGTTACCAGGCTAGGCACACTGCAATAGAAAATTGTACCTGATATTTGGGTCTTAAGTCTTTAGTACCGTGAGCTTTTCGCCCGGATAAGCGTGGTTTTTTATAAAAATTGTTGCTACTACCTCACTTGAATCCATAGAATCACGAGTCTTCATATTTTGGAGGTTTGTGAAAAACGCTAAGTCGTCTCACCTGTTTTTCACGAAAACGCTAATTACCGTCTGTGGATATCGAATAAAAATGTCCCGAAAGGGTAAGTTTTCCACAGTACAGCCTTGTACATATCTTTATGCGTCTTCGACTGTGGTGTGCTCGAAGAATGATATGTGATTGGTTGGGGGCGTGGATGCACCGCGCGGGTCTGGCGGCACAGGCACGTATTTTTACGATGTCCAGACAACACTTTATATCTGCACTGTGGCGTACTCCCCTGTTTCTTCTAGCATGCTGGCGCTCAGGGCATCCTATAAAAGTCTGGGTGCCTTCTCCAATATTCTTGCGGGTTTTAACGATCCAGATCATAGTCCTTACCGTGGCATTATCTTTAGGCTTCGGGCCACACGTCAGCGGTATAAAGTACCGACACGGTCCCCTACAGATCATGCACACTTCTGCGCGTTCATGGATTTCACCTATATCTGGAAAACCTCATGTCATTCATGCCTTTATCAAGCCCAGTCAGCGGTGGTCGGCAGGGCATCGCGGAGTCGATCTTGAGGCAACAGAACAGGACCAAGTACGCGCTCCGGCGCCTGGAACCATAGTTTTCTCGGGAACTGTCGTCGATCGACAGGTAGTAGTCATTGAGCATCCGAACGGGTATAGGTCGAGTTTCGAGCCTGTCACCGATCCTCTGCCAGTCGGTACTCACGTTCAGGCGGGGCAGGTTATCGCTCGGGTGGATGCGCATCCCGCAAAACCTCGGTGCTCTACCACATGCCTTTACTGGAGCGTTCGGCGCGGCGGCGACCACAAGAACGGAAGCGGCAAAAACGCAGAATATATTAACCCTATGCTTCTGTTGGGACCAGCAGAACCGACTATACTACTTCCCGTTGACGAGAGTTTCAAAGCCTGAAATATTACCTATATGTCGTGAGCCCCGCATCGTGTACGATGCGGGGCTCACTGTGTGCCTGACCAACCGGTCTCTGCTTTGCTATACGTTATGGCACGGCACTACTGCAAAAAGTCCTGATCACTATCACCCGAAACGGGTTTCTGCTGTGACTTTGCAGCGTGCTTCGGGGTAGGAGCCTGTTGGGCGGGCAGCGGGATAGTACCGTCCGTTTCAGCCGCATAGGAGCTTCCGGACGAGAACGCAACGGTCGGCGAATCGTCGCCGTAATTGAGAACATCCGAGTCTGAAGCTGTGTAGGCTGCTGTCGGCTGCACCGCTTGCTGTGCAGCTCGGCGTTCGCGTGCCTTCTGGCTTGCGCGACGAATGCGCTTGCGGAAGATGAAGAGCACCAACAGAATCAGCAGAAGCAGACCGAGCAAAATAGCATCCACCACAAAGTCCGTCATGGTAAACCCATGCGCTGGAATGGTGAGGGATGAGGTATTGACATAACCCTCCGAGCTATTAACCGTAACGTTACGCCCGTCGCCAGAGAGATGTGAATCTTGGCGACCAAACATAGAGTTACTTCCCTGCAGAGCATCGGTTTTAACCGAGCTCATGATGGGGAGTTCAAACTTGAAATCGTAGTTTTTGGGCTGTAGCTGGCCAAAACGCTCCTGCAGGTTAAACTTGGGCGAAACCGTATAGTCTGCTCCGAAGAGATTAACCCCGCCAGGATGATGAATCGTCATTTCAGAACCGGGTAGGTAAGCACCAATACGGGTATTGAATTCCGCAGAATCTTTGCCTCGTATCTTTGCTGAATATATCGTATTATCGCCGTCAGTACGTTCCTCAAATGTCGCTTGAGCCTCATCAGACCCTTGAACGAAAGACTTAAGGGCATCCCCAGCCTGCGCGACATCAGAACTCTTAAAGGCAAGTTCAAACTTCGCTTCAACAGAACCGTCCATACCCAGCGCAGAAGTCACGTTTAGGCTTTCAGGCTGAATCGTGCGCGAATTCTTTAGGTTGACTTTTATTACCCTATCCGACGCGGATGCGCTTGAGCTTGAGCTATTCGACGAACCGTAGTCCTGGTCAAAATTTTTACCGTCGTCAGAGAAGCTAAACTTCACCCCGTAGTTGGTTCCCGGTGAACACACACGGCTGCAATCAACTGAACCTGTTACATGCTCAATGATCTTCGCCCCAGAAGAATCAGTTTTAACTTCTTGGGAACTTTCTAACGCGGTCTCTTGAGTACCCAGAATTTTCTGAAGTTTAGCATTGAGATCCTCGAAAGAATCGGCAGTAAATTTTAGGTTGCGACCGCTTTCATCTTTACCAGATTGCGTGGACGGTAAACTCCGGTAAGACTTTTTGGCGATTTCTTCGTCAATACCCTTGGTAAGCTCAGCTCCCTCAGGTTTCACCGAGTTAAGATAAGTGTCTACAGCACTTACCCGGTCAGGTACCATGATCTCTTTTGCGAGAAAGACAATCTTGGCGTTATATTTACCGTCCTTCTTATCGACCGCAATCACAACTTCATCAAACCCATTATCTTTGAGGTCTTTAGCTTGAACCTCATTGGAGGACTCTGTTGTTTTAATTTCGCGACCTTCAAAGGTAACGCTGTTTTTCCCACTTGACTGCAGGACATTGTCTTTGCGTTTTGCTTCGACCAAGCCGTCTGTTACAAGCGCTTCGGGAAGCCACTTGATAAGGTCCTGCGAGGTGAAGTTTTCAGAGACTTCAACGCCCTGAACCAAACCGTCTTTGCTGTCGCTAATCAGAATTCTGGGTTCTTTATCAAAGCTTGAAGCCTTCAAGATAGCGGAGACTTTAGTACGATACTCATCTACGCTATTAAAATTCACTTTGAAGGTGGCCTGAGCATTATCGCCTTCGGTTCGAATGCCCTCATAATCAAGTTCTTGAGGTTTGTGTTTCTTAATCGAAGCGTCAAGAGCGTTAACGTCGCCTTTGAGGTAATCTTTATTATCTTTCAAGCTGAAAGACACTGTAATGGTGCGGGAGCCTTTCTCGGAATTTTCAAGCCCAAGATTTGTCTCAACTTTTGCACCACAGGCAGACATAATGAGCGCTAGAACCGTCAGAAAGACGGCAAGGAATCCAAGTCTTCCTTGCCGTCTTGACGAGCGCTGCTGTAGTAGCTGGCTCATCTTACAATGCTCCTAGAAGCTTGATGCCATGGGGTTAGGCATCATCTGGAACGCAATATTGTATACGATGATGGCCACAATAACCCATGCAGTTGTAAGAAGAGCGTGCATTAACACAGGCGATTTCTCAAAACGGCCTAGGCGATTCAGCCCTAGGTAGATAAGAGACTCACCGATCACAATCGAGAACGCAAAGATTGCTACCAGAAGATATATCGTCAGGATGGGGTTCTCTGCAAAGTTCTTCCCATTTGTACCCATCGTGAGAAGAACAAAGAGGTAGAGCAGAAGATAGGAGCCAACCAAGGGAAGAGCCGCAACACCTGCCGCGCTCATGCAGTCGTTGAAACTCGACTGAACTTTTCCGATACGAGCGGTCAGCATGAGCTGCAAGC
The DNA here is from genome assembly GCF_001811455.1 of Rothia sp. HMSC065G12. Classification (NCBI taxonomy): domain Bacteria; kingdom Bacillati; phylum Actinomycetota; class Actinomycetes; order Micrococcales; family Micrococcaceae; genus Rothia; species Rothia sp. HMSC065G12. The sequence continues at coordinate 5,295 of NZ_KV804792.1, read as the reverse complement.
CGCGCAGAACGTGAATCGCAAAAATTGCGACAAAGAAAATCAGAAAAATCATGACGGTCTGCCCAAAGTTTCCTCCCTGAGAGGAGCTCCCCCGGCTGCCGTAGAATGATCCGCGGAACATGTAGAAAAGCCCAAGAAGACCGCTGACCAGCTGCGTAATGACCAAAGAGCCTGCGAAGGACTGTGCTGCTACAGCGATAATCCATCCCCAAGGTTGGCTGTCCTGCAGTCTTTTATGTGCGTCGCCCGGCTGGCTCTTAAAGACATCAAGGAAGCTGCCCCAAACATTCTTGAGAGCTTCAGCGAAAGGGTTTGGCACTGCCGGTGCTGCTGGCTGGGCGAAACCAGCATGTGGGTCTCCCTGAGGCTGTGCAGGGTTTTGCGGGTTAAACCCGTTCGGCTGGGGAATCTGCTGGTTCGGAGCACCCGGAACCGGGTTTCCAAACTGATTAGGATCCTGCTGGTATTGTCCGCCCTGCTCCTGGGGAGGTACAGACTGGTGCATATTAGGGTTCCCATACGGTTGAGCGGGGTTGGGATTCTGGTACCCGTCATTGCCATAGCCTTGAGGATGTTGTGGCTGACCTTGACCGGACTGCGGAATATTCTCACTCATCATCTGATCCTTATCTCGGATTTTCCTATGCAACAAGCCGATATACACTCGGGACGTTGCTTCAAGAAACCAGATAAGTCTGAAGATCTCGTGGCTAAGCCTTATTCCAGGAAGAAGGCGCTGGAGCAACAGTACTCCGTGTGTTTATCGGCGATGTCTCGCGTGTGCATGCGAGGTTACTTTTTACCCTACCTTAAATCTCGCCTTTACTCACGATAATTCGTCATATCTTCAGAAAATAAGGTATTTATTCTTCTTCTAATTTCTTCACGCGACGAGTCACCACGATGGGGATAGAGATCAGCACTACGATGAGCAGGGATGCTACGACAATCCCAGCAATCATAATTGGCCTATAGTTGCGGGGGGCCTTCTGCATATGAATTTCCATTGTGGCGGTGTTAATACCCTTGGCGCGCACATGAATTGCCCCATCGGACTGATCTACAACAGTATTAGCAGGAGGATTTACAACTGCCATACCGTCCGGCGCCACCACAATATATTCACTGTCGCCACTGAATCTATCGGTGACTTTAGCATCCGCAACGAGCTTGGCACGCAACGTCAGCTGATCGTTCTCACCCTTCTCAAGACTTACCTCGCTGCCGGGCATATAGTTGTTGAGCAAACGTTGGAAATCTTGAACTTTGATATTGCTGATCCGGGTAGTAAAGGTACGCCCTATACCCTGCTCATTACGCTCCATATTATGTTCACCGGTCTTTGTATTGGAGGCACCAAAGATCTCATTAATACTCCGGCTAAAAAGCATTGCGTCGAGCGGGCTAAAGGTATATTGGAAGCTCGCACTCAAAGAAGACTCGGAGCTGATGTAGAAAGTGCTTGAAAATTTCTCAGGAACCACTCGGCGGCTCATCGTATAGCTAACAACCGAGGATGTACCAGAATCGTATTTTGCTGCCTCGTTGACGCTGTATAGAGCTTCGTCGCCGCTCTTACCCCAGGATGCGGGCGCTGCTACAAGCCCCAATGGCGGGGATGACATGCTCGCATCACAAATACCGGCACAATCAATATGCACATTTGCGGTTGATAAAAGCTCTTGATTTTCTCCTGTGGACTCGCTGAAAGAGATGGAATTATTCTTGGTTCCGAGAAGCTGTTCGAGGTCTCTATTAACCTGGTCGATGCTATTCGCAGTAAATGTTACGTGCCGACCCTGTGCTTCTTTCGGGATAAGAGCATCTTTACCCACAAAATACGGCTGATACGAATGAATATCGGACTCTACCTTTTGGTTATCAACTTTGACGGCCTCCAGATAGGTATCTAGGTCTTGAAGCTCGCTTTGCCCAATCTCACCTTTAAAATCTCCGAGAAGCAAGTGCCCCTCAAAGGTACCGTCTTCCTTGAGCTGAAGCACAAAAATAAGATTGCGAACATGGGGCGAAGGAACATCCTGCTGATCTGCGCGAGCCGCTGTCAGGAAGGCCGAGCCATGATCGTGTGTAGGCACCGGCGCAAGAACGGGTGCCGCTACGCCAAGAACAGAGGCGAGGGTAAACGCGGTGGCAAAACGCAGAAAGCGACGCTCATATAAACCTTGTAGCGCTCTCATGCAGGATTTATCGGTGGTCATTATTCCTCATTTTGAGTGAGCCGGAGTCTCTAACAGGGGTTCCGAGAGAAAATGGTGCTTTTCAAAAGTAGCTGGCAAACGCTTTATCTCTCAAATGTTCGTATCTAATGTAGCGTGTTTATGCTCTCTGTTCTAACTCGCGTAACTCGAACCCCGATATAAAGCGAAAAGACCCCGCTCGGCGACATGTAATAAATGAGTCATACCGAGCGGGGTCTGTAGGGAGTGTGGGACTTGAACCCACGACCAAAGGATTATGAGTCCTCTGCTCTAACCGGCTGAGCTAACTCCCCTAGAGGCTTAGCGCGTAAGCCACGTCTCTAGAGTACCTGAGGGGTACAGTTTTGGCGAATCTTAGACACATCTTATTTTTCAGAACGTTGAGCAAGAAAGCGCTCATAGGGGGCATCCGATACATATAATTCCTCAAAAGTGCGCCAGGTATTCTCCGCACTGTGGAATTCCACAATACGGCGGCTCTCACGCCCCATCTGCTCGCGTTCAGCGGCAGGTAGACGAAGAATTGCTGTAAGTTTATCTGCCAAATCCTGCGGATTATTAGGTTCAAAGAGGTATCCGTTAACGCCTTCTTCCACGAGATGTGGAAGCGCTAGGGCGTTTGCCAAGACTACGGGAGTGGATGCGCTCATAGCCTCCAAGGAGACAAGCGACTGCAGCTCTGCGGTCCCAGGCTGACAGAAAATATCCGCCCTCTGGTAAACACCCGGCAGTTCTTCGTCCGGAACAAACCCACGGAACGTCACTCGGTTTTCAACACCGCATTCGCGTGCCTTCTGTTCGAGGGTTTCACGAAGCTCGCCGCCTCCGGCGATATCAAGGCGAACGTGGTCAAGGTCTTCAGGGAGAAGAGAGAGCGCCTCAATAAGCACATCTACGTGCTTCTCTTCAGCAAGACGACCCACGAAGGTTACACGCAGTTCGCCGGGTGCTTTGCCCAAATCTGCGCCCTCAGCAAGTTCGTAGTCGCTGATTTCAATGCCGTTAGAAACGGGCATAACGGGGCGAGTAAATCTTCCAAGATCTCGCATCGCATCGGCGCCGATCTGAGTCGGAGTTGTCACCACCGCCGCATATTTGAAAAGACGGCGCATATCCGCCCAGGTAATATGCGCATACACCTTTTTGATGGGTTCCGGGAACGGCAGGAATGGATCTAAATTTGCGGGCATAAAGTGGTTGGTGGCGATAACTCGAATTCCACGCTTATGTGCCTGCTTCAGTAATGCGCGCCCGATAATGTAGTGGCACTGCACATGAATAACATCCGGCTTAACTTCATCAAGGATACGACCCACCTCGGCGTGGATTTCCCAGGGAATACAGATGCGGTTGGTTTCATGAGTGGGGGGCAGATGCGAACGCAGACGGTGCTCGACGATGCCGCCCTCTACTACGGTTCGGTAGCTAGGTCCACGGCTGGGATTTGCGGCAACCACGTGTACTTCGTGCCCGCGCTTGAGCATAGAGGTCGCTAGGCGGTGCCCAAATTGTGCCGCGCCGTTCACATCGGGGGGATAGGTCTCAGCACCGATCAGGATCTTCTTTGCCTGCTGCATCGCCTGTTCTCCTTGGTCTGACTTCTCAGGTGTATGGGGTGTTCTTCATTATTTTATCGGGTGTTATCGCGTTCCTCAGCATAAACAGGCCTTGGAGTTCTCTGAGAGTCGCCTCTATATGCACTCAAAAATGGCCCGCCACCGCGGAGGTGACGGGCCAATATACGGAGTCTGTGGTGCAGGTACTTGCGTTAGCGTCGCACAATCTTTCGGAGGAAGAGTACGACTGCAGAGAGCGATGCGCCCAGAGCTGCGAAGGACTTCCACCGAGCCTTAACAACCTCAGGCTTGGATGCGTTGCTGACCATGTTGCGCCCAACGGTAGCCGCGCTGCTGGGTGCGTTCTGTACACCGGTCTTTGCGGAGTCTACGGTTGATTGGGTGAAGGATTGAGCATTCTGTGCGTACTTCTGCATATCATCGCGCAAAGCTGCAAGGTGTGCGCGACGTTCTTTAGTGCGCTGCTGAATCTGCTCAATGGTGAGCGGCTTGGGCTCTTCTTCGCCGCGTGCCTTACGCTCCTCAGCTTCTTGGCGTGCCTTCTCTGCAGCGGCCTCACGCTCTGCCTGCTTGCGCGCTGCACGTTCAGCCTGCTCTTGTTTCAAACGGGAGGCTGTCATTGCGCTGCCTTCACGAAGCACGCCGAGATCGAAGAGAACGCCGAAGATTGCCGATTCGGGAGCAAAGGGCAGCTGGGCTTTAACTTTTTTATATCCGATAAGCCCTAAAATGGCGAGAATAATAAGGAAGACGCCTGCCCAAATCAGCGCTGAGGCCCATAAAGGTACAAGCTGTCCAAGGAGGAAGATAAGCAGACCGATAATAGCGATGACCATGAAGCACGCAAAAACAGCTGCGACGGCGAGAAATGCTGCACCTTTGCCAAGAGCGACGCCTTTGGTCTTAAGCTCGTGCTTTGCAATCTGGACTTCGTCTTTGACCTGGTTAATACCTAGGGTTTTAAGTACCTTAGCGGCATCAAAGAGACCCGCGATACTTGACTTAATCCCTGCAATGCCTGCTCGTATGCCTTGGGGATTAGTGTTTGTGGTCATGCCCACCTCTCCGTGATTGTTCTGTGTGGAGCTTCTGTTTGGCACCCCACGGTTATTATTCTAGCTCTATTCTTACCGCAGGTGTGTTGTTACACAACCGCCCCAGCGATCACACCGGCCAAACCGTATGATTTTTCTGCTCCCATCGAATCTTCAGAAGGCGGCAGTATACGGTTTTATGGTGTGTAGGGTATCTTTCGCATTCTACCGTGTGCTGTGTAATTTCTCGAAAACTTTTGTGCGTATGCATTCATATAGTGGTTCGAGACAGCGATGTTTGATGCGCGAGAGGGTTCTTGGGCGAGGGTATTTAGAGACCCCCAGCGTTGAGAAAATATGGAGTGGGTTACTGGCAAAGTCCAGTCACCTTATAAGAAAAGCCTCAGAGTGAAACTCCGAGGCTTTTAAATGCTCCCCCGACTGGACTCGAAATAGACGAAGCCC